>CAZQTB010000018.1:0-45403 GCA_964596295.1 uncultured Rhodocyclaceae bacterium
GCGCCACATCCTCACCAAGAAAACCACCAAGACCAAACGCCAGTTGCGCGGCATGCTCACGGTCCATGCCTCCGATGTCAAATCCGTTCGTGCGATGCTGCCGAACGCTTAAGGAGAATATGACATGCCAAGAGTAAAACGCGGTGTAACGGCGCGCGCGCGCCACAAGAAGGTTCTCGATCAGGCCAAGGGCTACCGCGGCCGGCGCAGCAAGGTTTATCGCATCGCCAAAGAAGCGGTGATGAAGGCCGGCCAATATGCCTATCGCGACCGCCGGCAGCGCAAACGCCAGTTCCGTGTGCTGTGGATTGCCCGTATCAACGCCGGGGCGCGTGAATTGGGCATGAAGTACAGCACGCTGATGAATGGGCTGAAAAAAGCCTCCATCGAAGTGGATCGCAAGATGCTTGCCGATCTGGCGGTATTCGACAAGCCGGCGTTTGCCGCTCTGGCGCATCAGGCCCGGGCCAGGCTTTCGGCTTGAACATCGTAGGACTTGGAGAAGGGGGCCCAGGGCTGTTGGGGGCCTCCTTTTTTAATTACGACCGCTGCGCTTGACCTCGAACCCGGCGTTAGCTTCCACTGAAACTTTGTTTCCTTGCCGCTTTCATTTTGATGCGTGATGGATAATCTGGATCAACTCGTCGCCTCGGCCATTGCCGACTTTGCGCTGGCCGCCGAGCCTGCCAGGCTGGAAGACGCCAAGGCGCGATATCTTGGCAAGGAGGGTTCGCTGACCGTTCTGCTCAAGGGGCTGGGCAAGTTGCCGCCGGATGAACGCAAGAGCGCGGGCGCGGCGATCAACGTGGCAAAGGAACGCATAGAGTCGGCGCTGGCAACACGGCGCGAAGCGTTGAAAAACGCCCGGCTTGAGGCGCAACTGGCGGCGGAAGCGCTCGACATCACCCTGCCGGGACGCGGCCTGCCGCGCGGCAGCCTGCACCCGGTGACAAAAAGCCTTGAGCGTATCGAGCAGCTGTTCCGCTCGATTGGCTTCGCCGTGGCCGATGGCCCGGAAATCGAAACCGACTGGCACAATTTCACCGCACTCAACACGCCGGAAAACCATCCCGCGCGGTCCATGCACGATACGTTTTATCTGCAAGACGATGATGGCGAGGTGCTGGATGACGTGCTGCTGCGCACGCATACCAGCCCGGTGCAGATCCGCACCATGCTGGTCCATGTGGAGCGCTACAAACATCTCGCAACCCTGCCCGAACTGCGCGTGATCTGCCCCGGCCGCGTCTATCGCGTCGATTCCGATGCCACGCATTCGCCGATGTTTCACCAGGTCGAAGGCCTCTGGGTCGGCGACAACGTCAGCTTTGCCGATCTCAAAGGCGTGGTAGCCGATTTCCTGCGCAGATTTTTTGAGTCTGACGACCTCAAGGTGCGCTTCCGCCCATCCTTCTTTCCATTCACCGAGCCGTCAGCCGAAATTGACGTGGCTTTCATGAACGGCCCGCTGCAAGGCCGCTGGCTGGAGATCGCCGGTTGCGGCATGGTGCATCCCAATGTGCTGCGTTTTGGCGGCTTCGATCCGGAAAAGTATACGGGCTTCGCTTTTGGCATGGGGCCGGACCGGCTGACCATGCTGCGCTATTCGATTCCCGACCTGCGCCTGTTTTTCGAAGGCGATTTGCGTTTTCTCGCGCAATTCAACTAAACGCGACCAGCCAATCACCCGATCATGCAATTCTCCGAATCCTGGCTGCGCAGCCTGTGCAACCCCCCGCTGAATACCGAGGCGCTGTGCCATCTGCTTACCATGGCGGGGCTTGAAGTCGAGGAGGTGCAGCCTGTGGCGCCGGATTTTTCCGGCGTCGTCGTCGCCCAGGTGCTGACCGTCGACAAGCATCCGGACGCGGACAAGCTCAAACTTTGTTCGGTCGATGCGGGGCAGGGCGGGCTGTTGCAAATTGTCTGCGGCGCCCCTAATGTGGCGGCTGGGCTGAAAGTTCCCTGCGCCCTGGTCGGCGCCCGCTTGCCGGGCATCGAAATTAAACGGGCCAGGGTGCGCGGCAGCGAAAGCTTTGGCATGCTCTGTTCGGCGCGCGAACTCGGCATTGCCGAAGATCACGGCGGCCTGCTGGTGCTGCCCGCGGATGCAGCCGTTGGCGCCGATATCCGCGCCTGCCTTGATCTGGACGATCATCTGATCACCCTCAAGCTCACGCCCAATCGTGCGGATTGCCTTTCACTGCTTGGCATTGCGCGCGAAGTGTCGGCATTATCAGGTGCGCCGCTTGTTCGGCCTGAAGTCACGCCCGTTGCCGTCGCGCATCACGAGCAGCGTGCGGTCGTGCTCGATGCGCCCGCAGCCTGCCCGCGCTACTGCGGCCGCAGTGTGCGTGGCGTGAATGCGCAGGCCGCCACACCCGAATGGATCAAGCGACGCATCGAACGCAGCGGCGTGCGCTCGATTTCAGCCGTGGTGGATATTACCAATTACGTCATGCTTGAACTCGGCCAGCCGTTGCATGCTTTTGATGACGCCAAGCTCTCTGGCGCGATTCATGTGCGCTATCCGCAGCCGCAGGAAAGCTTGTTGCTGCTCAACGGCCAGCAGATTGAGCCCGCACCGCAAACCGCCTTGATTGCCGACGATGCGCAGGCCCTGGCGTTGGCCGGTGTGATGGGCGGCGAGCATTCCGGCGTGACCAGCGGCACTACGGACATTTTTCTGGAAAGCGCCTTTTTCACTCCTGCCGCCATCGCCGGCCAGGCCCGCGCCCTGGGTTTTGCGTCGGATGCCTCGCATCGTTACGAACGCGGCGTTGATTTCGATCTGCCGCGCCAGGCGCTTGAGCGGGCCACGCAGTTAATTGCCGCCTGTTGCGGCGGCAAGCCCGGCGCTATCGTTGAAGCCGTCTCCGCCGGACATTTGCCAACGCGCAAGCCGGTATGCCTGCGTCCGGCGCGAGCCGCCAGGATTCTGGGCATTGAACTCGCTGCCGGGCGCATTGCCGGTTTGCTTGCCGGTCTCGGCCTTGGCGTGGAGCCGCAGGGCGAAGACCTGCTGGTCACGCCGCCATCCTTCCGTTTTGATATTGAAATCGAAGAGGACTTGATCGAAGAAATAGCCCGCGTGCATGGCTACGACAATATTCCTGCGCTCCCGCCCGTGGCGCGAGCCGCCATGATGCCTGTCCCCGAGTTCAGCCGCAGCCCCATGCAATTGCGCCATCTGGTGGCTGAGCGCGGTTACCACGAAATTGTCACCTACAGCTTTGTCGATGCCGCGTGGGAAGCCGACTTTGCCGCGAATGCCCGGCCCATCGCGTTAGCCAATCCCATCGCCAGCCAGATGGGCGTGATGCGCTCATCGCTTGTTGGCGGGCTGGTCGGCACGCTGGTAACCAACCGCAAGCGGCAGATCGAACGGGTGCGCATTTTCGAGCTTGGCCGCTGCTTCCGCAAAAATGAACAGGCTTCTCCGGTGCCTGGCTTTGATCAGCCGCTGCGCCTTGCCGGCTTGGCGGCAGGTTTTGCCGCGCCCGAGCAGTGGGGCGTACCAACGCGCCGCGCGGATTTCCATGACGTGAAAGCGGACGTCGAGGCGCTGTTTTCTCCGCGCCATCCGACATTTGAAAAAACCGACCATCCCGCACTGCACCCCGGACGTAGCGCCAATGTGCATCTGGACGGCAAGCTTGTTGGTGTGCTGGGCGAGCTGCATCCCCGCTGGGTACAGAAATACGAGCTGGGCAGTGCGCCCGTGGTGTTTGAGCTTGAACTGGCGGCATTGCTGGAAACCCCTGCTATCGAGTACATCGAGGTTTCCCGTTTTCCTGCCGTCGTTCGTGATATCGCGCTTGTCGTGTCCCAAACCCAGGCGGCGGGTCCGTTACAGGCGGCGCTTTGTGCCGCAGCTCCGCCCCTGGTGCGCGACATAACGTTGTTCGATGTATATCAGGGGCAAGGCTTGGGCGAGACACAAAAGAGTCTTGCTTTTCACATAGTTATGCAAGATACTCAACGAACTCTCGAGGACGCGGAGATTGAGGCGGTGCTCGCCGGATTATTGGCAGCGGCACAACGCGACTTCGATGCAAGTCTTCGTTAAAAACCGGTTATTGGAGCCCGTATGACATTGACCAAGGCAGAACTCGCTGACCTCCTTTTCGAAAAGGTGGGCCTGAACAAGCGCGAAGCGAAAGACATGGTTGAAGCTTTCTTCGACGAAGTGAAAGGCGCGCTCGAACGTGGCGACGACGTCAAGCTTTCGGGCTTCTGCAACTTTCAGCTGCGCGACAAGCCGCAACGCCCGGGGCGCAACCCCAAGACCGGCGAGGAAATACCCATTACGGCGCGCCGCGTAGTGACCTTTCATGCCAGCCAGAAACTCAAGATGGCCGTTGAGGGATTCCAGCGTGGCAATACCCAGCAATAGCCGGGCGGAGCTGCCACCGATTCCTGCCAAGCGCTACTTCACCATCGGCGAAGTCAGTGAACTGTGCGGCGTCAAACCTCATGTGCTGCGTTACTGGGAACAAGAATTTACGCAGCTGCGCCCGGTAAAGCGGCGCGGCAACCGACGCTATTACCAGCATCACGAAGTTCTGCTTGCACGGCGCATTCGTGAACTGCTGTATCAGGATGGATTTACCATCAACGGTGCACGCCACCGGCTCGAAGATCGCGCTGACCCAAAGCAGAACGGACAGGGGAGCAGCAAGCCAACTGAAAAAGCGGCATCGCTGCATGGCGAAATCACGGCAATAATCGATTTTCTGCGCGCAGGCGAACGTGGATAGAACATTCTTTTGCTATACTTCGCACTTGTCGGGGCGTGGCGCAGCCTGGTAGCGCACTTGCATGGGGTGCAAGGGGTCGCGAGTTCGAATCCCGCCGCCCCGACCAGTAATATCAAGGGTTTCAGTCGAAAGGCTGAACCCCTTTTTTTCTGGCGCATAATTAAATCGTAACTATTGCTCCATCACCCGGCAACTTCAATCGTGAGCCCCGTTCGCCATACTCTGCTAGGATCATGGCCGAATTTATGGCGGTACAATCAAGCTGCAAGTTTTACGGCACAGCAAGAAGCCGGCCTTGATCGACGCCATTTTTCACTAGGCTGCGTAAAGTCGACATTCAGGAGAAAATCATGATTGCTCGTTTGTCGCTGTTTGTTTGCGTCACGTTATTCAGCGCCCTGGCATTGGCTGCCAGTTACGGGCCGCTGGTGCCGGAGCGCAGCAGCATCCGTTTCGTATCAAAGCAGATGGGGGTGCCTGTCGAGGGATGGTTCCGCCGGTTTACAGGGCAACTGAACTTTGATCCGACGCGGCCTGAAGTAGCACGGGCACGCATTGAAGTGGAACTGGCCAGTATTGATGCCGGATCAAGCGAAGCGAATGACGAGGTGGCCGGCAAGGACTGGTTTTTCGTGCGCAATTTTCCTGTCGCCCGGTTTGAGATGCGCAGAGTGAAGATCTTGGGCAATGGCCGTTTCGAGGTGCATGGCGCATTGAGCGTCAAGAATGTCACGCGCGAGATGGTTACGCTGGTTGCTTTTCGCCAGGATGCCGGGCTTGGCATCTTTGAGGGCAGCTTCATTCTCAAGCGGCTGGAATTTGGCATTGGCGAAGGCGTATGGGGCGACCCGAATACTGTCGCTGACGAGGTTCAGGTTAACTTCGTGCTTGCCGCAAAGCCGGTGGCTGTGCAGAAAAAATAAGCTTCAGCGGATGGGCTTGCCCATCCCGAAAATCGCCGTGCCACCGGAGCCGACTTTTGTGAATGACGCTGATCGTCCGGCTCCTTGGCCCTGTTCTGCTTGCTATGGTCAGCCTGCCGGGCCGCCTTGTTTGGCCCAGGTGGCAAGATCCCAGTATTCGCGCCACTGGGTGATTTTCCCCTGAGCGTTGAGATCGAACACCCCGCTTACCGGAAGGTCGAGCTTGCTGCCATTTTTGAAACGGAAATGGTCGGCGCGTTCCGTAAAAACGATGTTGCCATTTGCCGCGACATGCAACATTTCGAAAGCGAGACTATCAAGCATCGGCCAATACGGCGCGAGGAAGTCGCCAATGGCCTTACGTCCCTTGAGCGGCGCCCAGGGCATGTTGTGATAGACGGCATCCTCGGCGAAATATGGCAGCAGCGCATCGTTGGACAGCTTGCTCCAGTCGGCACAAAAATTGTGAACGATATCGATGTTACGTTGCTCGATGGAATTTGGCATGGTGTTTTGTCCTGGGGTTGAGGAAATGTTCATGATGATGCATCCTGAGTGCCTGTGAAGCACTGGAGCAACGAGTATTCAGAGATAGCTGGACAAGCCGCCCCGCCGCGCGAGTAGCGGCGGGGCGATAGCAAGTCACGGCTTGATCAGCATTTTCATCGCCCCGTCAGTCTTGTGATAGAAGATGGCGAAAGCCTTATCCACGTCGGTCAGGGCAAAGGTATGCGAGAAGTACTCCTCAGGTTTGACAACGCCGCGCTCCATCATGCGCAATGCTTCCCACATATAGGGCTGAGCGTTGGCGAAACCATTCATGTGCAACGTGATGTTGCGCAAGAAAACATCGAGCAAGTTGAGATTGAAGGTGTTGTCGCAGAACACGCCGAGCGCGGCGACGGTCCCGCCCGGGCGAACCAGATCAAGGCTCATCTGCAGTGTTTCGGGATAGCCGACCATTTCGATGACCTTGTCGAAACCACGTCCGCCAGTGACCTGCAGGGCCTTTTCCTTCCAGCCCTCTTCGGTCGCATTGATCGGGAGTGCGCCCTTCTGCGCAGCGACCGAAAGCCGTTGCGGCAGAGTGTCGATAGCGACCGCACGACCCGGGCCGCGGTGTAACGCAATGTCCAGCGCCATCAAGCCGGTTGGTCCGCATCCGACGACTGCCACGCTCTCTCCTGCTTGGATGTTGGCAAGCCGGTTGGCGATGACGGCGGTGGGCAGGTTGCAGGAAAGCGTGAGCGCAGCGGAATCGGGGATCGCGTCAGGCACCTTCATTGCGTGGCTGTCGGCATATGGAAGAACGAGCGTTTCGGCATGGGTGCCATTCATGCTGCCAAACGGCACGCCAAAGCCATACACGGCTTTTTGCGTCGTTTCGCAATGAGCTGTCTGCCCGACCTTGCACATGTAGCAGTCGCCGCAGGAGACTGAATACGCCATGCTGATGCGGTCGCCCTTTTTGAAGCGGCCGACTGCCTTGCCAACCTCAAGCACTTCGCCCACCAATTCGTGGCCCGTTTGCGATTTGCCTTTTTCCATGATTGGATCGAGCGCGCCGCGATAGAGGTGCAAATCGGAGCCGCAGATGGATGTTGCCGTCACCTTGACCAGCATTTCATGGCCGGCATGAATTGCCGCATCAGGTATGTTCGTGCAACGAATGTCCTGCGGGCCAAAATAGACTGCTGCTTTCATCGTGCTATCTCCTCTGTCTTATATTCTGATGCCGGGAATGGATGCTTTCACCCTGCGAGGGGAAACAATGCGCTATTGCATCAACGCAATCACTCGCTTCTGTCCCTCTTTATGGAGGGGAGAAGCGAGTGGCCTATCCGTCAAAGCGACAACGAACGCCGGAAATCGCGTGTGGCGCTCTTGACATCGCCAGCGGCACCCGGCACTTCAGGCATGGCGGCACAAAAAGCGTCGATAGCCTTGTCTGCCAGCGGCTCCCACTTCGCGATCCACTGCTTGATGACGTCAGCGTTACCCGGCTTTTCGAGCGCCATCTTGACAAGTGCGGAAGCCCAGCGGCGGTGACGCGCCGCATCCAGAAGCTGGTTGTCCGTCAACATGCCCAACAGGGTATCGCCGTTGTGGCGCGCGACTTCGCCCAGCTTGCGCAGCATCGCTTCTTCCACAGCAGGCTTGGCCACCAGATTAAGGGCCACGAATGCCTCGCCCCAATCCCAGGCCGTCAACACTTTTTCCATCAACTCGCGAAAGCCCTGCCATGCGGGATCGGTCTCCCAATACGTGCGCTCATCCGTGCCAAAGCCCTTGTCTGCGAACGTGAGCGAAAGCTCCTTGGTGCGATAAGCGGCGTGGCTAAGCCAGCGTAGCGAGTCGGCGGTCTGAAACGCAGCGCAATTGGTGATGGTACTGGCAGGCGACATCTGCTGAATGTACGCCGAGGCCATTTGCAGGCTGTGGAAGAGATATCGTGCCGGGGTATAGAGCCGGGCCAGCGTTCCCGCCCATTGGGGCTCCAATGCCTTGTCATGCTCACGCTCATTGAACTGGTTGAACAGTCCGAAAACATAGGTTTCCTGGCCGTCCTGCAGCATGTTGTAGGTGCGGTAGACCAACTCATCCGGGTCGCGGAATGCGTTCCAGTCATCATGCTGCAGCGGACTGGCGTTACGGTACCGTTTGTACCAGCGGTTCATCGGCAGGTTCGGGTCGAGATCGTAGGGCGCGTTCGGGTCCCGCGTGTTGTAGAGAATATTGACCGAAACGATCTCGTATTCGCTCGGTTTGCGCCGCCGCTTGGCCAGGTGGCTCCATGTTTTTAACGGCTTTAATACTTCTGTTTCGCTCATGTTCGAACTCCTTGGTTATTCGGACTACAGGTGCTTGGCATGGTAAAAACGAATATATTCAACTTGCGTATCGATACGCCCGGCAAAAGACGAGAGATCAATTTCAATTTCGCTCATGCTGAATGGCCGGCCAAGCATTTCTTCGATGGTTTGCCGTTTGATAAGCATCTCATCGGTGGTCTGGATGCGTATGTAGGCAACTTTGTCTTCCACGGTGATTACCTTGTCGGGATTGTCAATCTCCGCAGCTTCGATGACAGCCTGGGCAAGCTCGCCCTGGCGCATCACGGGGCCAACATTGTTATTCAGGTGGGCTTCTGAAATACTGCTCATCATCTCTTCCTTTCTTTTTTATAGGGGATAACTCGTTAAATTTCCGGACGGGCACGGGTGAAGTGTTATATATGCGCAAACAGCGGCGTTATCCCTTCGGTGTTGACAAGCACATCCTCATCTTCGATCTTCACCGGGTATTCCGCCAAACGACAGTCATCCGGGTTGATCCCTGCGCCTGTTTGGGCATCGAACACCCATTGGTGCGCTCGGCAAATCAGCGTTTTGCCGTCGAATTGACCTTCCACCAGTAAAATATCCTGATGCGGGCAAACTCCCTGGTAAGCGCGAATGGTTCCACCATCCAGGCTGACCAGCAATACTTCTTGACCATTGACCTGAAAAGATTCCATTTCGCCTTCCCAAAGGTCATCCAGCTTGCAGACTTTCTCAAACGCCATCTCGTTCCCTCGTTAATCCGGTTATGACCAAACGGGTGTGTTATTCCCAGACCACCTCGATGCATTCCATTGGCTTAAGTCCGGATTCACTCACTTTGAGGGTTCGCGGCAGCAGGTCATTAGAGCCTTGGCGGCGTACGCGCATAATGTGACCAGGACGGGCTGCTACGCGACGACCTACTGAATGGTGCGCGGCCGCAGCGGCAACTTCATCCATGGTGTTTTCGGTATCCACCGGCAGGAGTTGCAGAACAAAATCCCCCTGAAAGTTGGACGTTAAAGGAAACAATACCATTTCTCATATCTTTTAGAAAACTTTGGTTTCGTCCGGCGCAGGTGGCTGGAAACAATCCAGGCCTGTGCCGGACTACACGAAAGCAGGTTTCAAGCTGCCGCCTTTTGACGGGCGGCGCGAACTTTCTCCACCCATGCATAGTTATGGGCATCGTCGCCGATTTCTCCCGGTGCGAGTCCCATGTATTGCAGTCCGCCTGCAAGATTCATCGGCTGGACCATCCCTGCCAGGAAGCGGTCGATCAGCGACAAATGCCCCTCGTAGCGCTCCGGCTCTTGCTCGAAGCACCATTTGCAGCCTTCCGAACAGAAGTGATACACCCGATTTTTGTACTCAAGCGGGAAATCACGCACCTTCCATTCCGGGCCCGGTGTTGCATTGATCGGCAGCTGGCACATGTTGCATACCAGCGGGAGGGTTTCCGGATAGGTAAGTTCACGCTTGCCTACGAGCAGGTTGTCGGTAATGACATCCCAGTTGGTGCCCCAGGTTGCGTTCCAGCCAGGGTATTTCTCTTCGAGCCATGCGCGTTCTTCGGGAGATACGCCGGCAGCGGGGTTCCACCAGACGGTGGGCCGCCAGTACCATGTGCCCAGGTGCATGCCGTGATGCTGGTAATCCAGTTCTGCTATGAACTGATCCCAGAACCAGGGCCTTTCCAGTCCCAGATCAAGGAGCGAGCGTTCGAACTGGGCGACGATCCACTCCTGCATGAATTCCTTGAACGACTGCTTGCGGTGCTCAAGCGGGGTGTAGTAGTCCATCATCGGCCCGGTCAGCACCGAGAACAGTTTCCAGGCGCGCCAGATGCCGATGTCGACTATTTTTTGCGCTTCCGCCTTTTTCCCATTCTCTATCAGAATGGAAACCAGGGGGCCACCGATCTGGGCATGGCGCGATTCGTCGGTCTGCACGCTCGAGATCAGGTTCGAGAAGGTCCAGTCGCCGGCTTCTGCCGCATCGGCCGCCAGGCCAAGGAACTGCATGTTGGTGAAACCGGTCTCGAAGGCAAAGGTGAGCATGAGCGCAACGCCAACAGCGCCCCGCGTGGTCATCATGTCATCGAACATGTGGCGCGACGCAAGGATGGCCCATTCATTGGTGTCGTAGGCTTTATGCGCCCAGTCGAACTGGCGGTCCTTTGCGCAATGCTCATGCGGGAAATACAGCTGAATCTGGCCATGCCGGATCTCGTCCATCATCCCCAGCGTCGCCATGTTGCGCATGCCGGGCGCCTTGCCGAAACGGGCCATGCGGGACTCGGCGGTGGACGAGGAATACTCGGCCCGGGCAAGCGCGCCGTAATGGGCTTTTGTAACACTGAGCCAGCCCGGATCGGCGTTCTCGAACATCTTGCTGCGCTCCAGCGCCGCTTTGACCGAGTAGGCTCCTGCGTCCTTCTCCCGCTGAATTTTCACATACTCGGGATATGTCTGTTTGTAAGGCTCATCGTAAACCTCCCACGCCGGCAGGGGGATTCCCATGCTGCCCGACATTTCGGGTGGGAACAATTCATCTTCCGGAACATATTTTGGCGTCCAGTTTGTGGTGCGTGCAACGTTATACCAGTCGAGTTTTCCAAGCGTTGCCATTTGTGACCTCCTATAGATGTGTTGCCGATGCTATGGACACCGGCTCCGGAAACGGCTACAACTTTTTATCGTACCTTCTTGAACAGCGGCAAATGCATTTGTTGCGCGGCCGAGCGGCAACTTCATCCATGGTGTTTTCGGTATCCACCGGCAGGAGTTGCAGAACAAAATCCCCCTGAAAGTTGGACGTTAAAGGAAACAATACCATTTCTCATATCTTTTAGAAAACTTTGGTTTCGTCCGGCGCAGGTGGCTGGAAACAATCCAGGCCTGTGCCGGACTACACGAAAGCAGGTTTCAAGCTGCCGCCTTTTGACGGGCGGCGCGAACTTTCTCCACCCATGCATAGTTATGGGCATCGTCGCCGATTTCTCCCGGTGCGAGTCCCATGTATTGCAGTCCGCCTGCAAGATTCATCGGCTGGACCATCCCTGCCAGGAAGCGGTCGATCAGCGACAAATGCCCCTCGTAGCGCTCCGGCTCTTGCTCGAAGCACCATTTGCAGCCTTCCGAACAGAAGTGATACACCCGATTTTTGTACTCAAGCGGGAAATCACGCACCTTCCATTCCGGGCCCGGTGTTGCATTGATCGGCAGCTGGCACATGTTGCATACCAGCGGGAGGGTTTCCGGATAGGTAAGTTCACGCTTGCCTACGAGCAGGTTGTCGGTAATGACATCCCAGTTGGTGCCCCAGGTTGCGTTCCAGCCAGGGTATTTCTCTTCGAGCCATGCGCGTTCTTCGGGAGATACGCCGGCAGCGGGGTTCCACCAGACGGTGGGCCGCCAGTACCATGTGCCCAGGTGCATGCCGTGATGCTGGTAATCCAGTTCTGCTATGAACTGATCCCAGAACCAGGGCCTTTCCAGTCCCAGATCAAGGAGCGAGCGTTCGAACTGGGCGACGATCCACTCCTGCATGAATTCCTTGAACGACTGCTTGCGGTGCTCAAGCGGGGTGTAGTAGTCCATCATCGGCCCGGTCAGCACCGAGAACAGTTTCCAGGCGCGCCAGATGCCGATGTCGACTATTTTTTGCGCTTCCGCCTTTTTCCCATTCTCTATCAGAATGGAAACCAGGGGGCCACCGATCTGGGCATGGCGCGATTCGTCGGTCTGCACGCTCGAGATCAGGTTCGAGAAGGTCCAGTCGCCGGCTTCTGCCGCATCGGCCGCCAGGCCAAGGAACTGCATGTTGGTGAAACCGGTCTCGAAGGCAAAGGTGAGCATGAGCGCAACGCCAACAGCGCCCCGCGTGGTCATCATGTCATCGAACATGTGGCGCGACGCAAGGATGGCCCATTCATTGGTGTCGTAGGCTTTATGCGCCCAGTCGAACTGGCGGTCCTTTGCGCAATGCTCATGCGGGAAATACAGCTGAATCTGGCCATGCCGGATCTCGTCCATCATCCCCAGCGTCGCCATGTTGCGCATGCCGGGCGCCTTGCCGAAACGGGCCATGCGGGACTCGGCGGTGGACGAGGAATACTCGGCCCGGGCAAGCGCGCCGTAATGGGCTTTTGTAACACTGAGCCAGCCCGGATCGGCGTTCTCGAACATCTTGCTGCGCTCCAGCGCCGCTTTGACCGAGTAGGCTCCTGCGTCTTTCTCCCGCTGAATTTTCACATACTCGGGATACGTCTGTTTGTAAGGTTCATCGTAAGCCTCCCATGCCGGCAGGGGAAGCCCCATGCTGCCCGACATTTCGGGCGGGAAAAGTTCATCTTCCCGAACGTATTTGGGTGTCCAGTTTGTGGTGCGTGCAATGTCATACCAGTCGAGTCTTCCAAGCGTTGCCATTTGCGATCTCCTTTAGATGAATTGCCGATACTGTAGACATCGGCTTCGGGAAAAGATTACGGCCTTTCGTTATATCTTTTTGAACAACGGTGAGCGCACCTGCTGCGCATCGGCAGCCGATATGAATTTTTCGAAATAAATATCGTCCTCGAACAATCGGCCCTGCATCAGGGCTGTGACACAGGCATCGATCATGACTGGTGGCCCGCACAAGTACGCCTGATTGCCCGCAAAGCCGTCAGGATAGGCCACCGTCGCAGCTTCATGAACAAATCCCCGGAACCCCGTCCAATCGGACTCGGCCGGTTCATCAGACAACGCCGGAACATAACGGAAATTAGAGTATTTTTTTGCTAGCGCATCGAATTCATCGTGATAGTACAACTCAGCCCTGGTGCGCTGGCCATAGACCAGGGTGATCGGAAGATCCCATCCATGCTCCAGCAGATCAAGGATCATCGATCGCGGGCTCGATAGTCCTGAACCGCCGGCCATAAAAATGAGCGGCTTGCGGGCTGACGTGCGCACGAAAAAGCGACCATAGGGCCCCTTGATGGTGACGCGATCACCTTCTTTTAGGCTTTGGTGGATGAAGGCCGTACCTTCACCGCCTGCCACAATACGAACGTTAAGCTCCACTTCCCGCCCGGTCGAAAGAGGATTGGCGAGCGAAAAAGCACGCTCAATTTTTTTACCGGGAATAACAAACTGGATGTATTGCCCGGCCTGGAAGTGAATTGCTTCATCCAGCGCGATAAAAACGCCCTTGATTGTCGGCGTCAGATCAACCATCCGGCTGACAGTGCCCGGGAAGTCGCGAACGGGAATCTGTTCGGCATCAGCATCTTCCTCGATTTCAGCTTCGATGGTGACATCGCTGTTCAGGGTCGCGCAACACGCTAATGTCATCCCTTCTTCGCGCTCAAAATCCATCAACGCAAAGGGCGAAGCCTGGCCATGGTCGTCGACCTCGCCATCCAGTATCTGCACCTTGCAGGTGGCGCATAGGCCATGCCCGCAGGCATTAGGGAGGTGAATACCCGCGCGCAAGGCGGCATCAAGGATGGTTTGCCCATCTTCGACTTCGAGCGTGGCGCCCAGTGGTTCAATAGTCAGTTCGTGAGCCATTTATTAAGCAATCAGTCAGTCTCTTTTACAATCCGGCGCCATTCAATCCATTAAGCCCTGGCGTAATGAACACGATGTAATCCTTGTGTCCGACGTTATTTTCAGCCAGCGATTTGTCCAGGTCAGGCTTCCATGATTTGTGATCTTTTTCCCATTGCACTGCGTTCCAGTCGATTTTTACCGCATCCGGATGGAAAGCGAGGGAGGGCGCGACTCTGGTTGTGACAGCTTCGCGAAGCGTCATCGCGGGAGGCAATGCAACCGCAAACGGGGCGGTGATAAGCACATGCCGATCCCAACAAAAATTGATCAGAATATTCCCGTGAAAATTTTTCACCTGGTCTCGAGGGGTAAATTCATATGCCCCCAATGCAATTACAGACATGTTTAACCTCCAGTTTCATATTGGGCAACTGTACTTCGCAGTTGCTCATGACTTAACAATAATTTTCAGTTTTTCGAAGCCTGACCACGCCATGCAGCAAAATTACGCTGGTCTTCAGAGCCTTCAAACTCTCCGTTATCCCGGCCCAGGTTGTAGTGAAAGTATTCCAGTACGGCCTTGAGCGGATCAAAACCCGGGGCAGTCGGGTCAACTCCGGGGTTAAAGCAGTTACCCTGATAAATCTGATTCACCGGCAACCAGCTCTGTACGAATTTTTCGGGTTCATGTTCGAAGATTTCCTGACAGTGACCAGAACAGAAGACGTATTTTTCATCCTTATACAATGTCTCGCGATGGGAAATCTTGGTCGGATCACCCGGCTCGGTGAAAGCTAATGGAATCTGACACGTCGTGCAAAGTGTCGGCAGCGTTGTCTGGTAGACGCGTTCCCCGCGTGCATGTTTGTCCCGTAAAAACTCGATGCGCGGACGGTAATATTTATCGAAGGTGTTGGGATATTTCGCCGATAACCAATCGAGTTCATCATTGGTCGGCGACCACGTATGGAAAGCTGCGGCACCACCGTACTCATAGAACAATAACCACACTTGATGAGAAATGTGCTCTTTCGATTCGCATGCATCGGCCCAGCCTTTGGGGGGACGGATTCCATACCGGGCGAGATCGCGGAACAAGGCACCGCCGTTTTCTTCGGCATAAATTTCCCACGCCTCCTTCCAGCTCATCACGCGTTTGGGCAGCATGTAATCCATCATCATGCCCACCAGCGAAAGCAACCGGGCGCCGCGCCAGAACCACTTATCCACCCAGCGCTGCACGATTGGCACATTGGCAGGGTCCTGCTCCAGCAGAAATTTGATTGCTTCGATTCCAAGCGTCATATGACGCGACTCATCGGACTGGGCCGAGAAACCAAATGTTACCGTGCTCATGTCGCCGTTATAGGCAGCGCCTGACATGAAGGGAACGAACAGCAGGTTGGTCAGCACATATTCAAAAGAGAAACTGATCGCGATCAGGAACTCGAATGGACCCGCGGTCAGGGAGTCTTCGCCAAACGATTTCGGTACTGACAGATACCAGACGCGATCCCACATATGTCTTTGGCTGTGGAACCCGTTATAGAACTTGTTGTAGTTTGAAATGGAATGTGCCTGGGTTTGATAGTGACGCAATTCATCGACGGCTTGCATCTGACAAGCTACGCGAGAAGCCTCGCCACGGAAATGCCGCCCGGCGCGTGCGAAACCCTGAACTACATAATTTTCAAGGGGACTCACTCCCTGCCAGAATAGCTTGATGGCGCTGAGGTAACGGGCATCGGTGATATTCAGGTGACCATTATTCTGCGCAAAGGCCTCGATCACCGCATACAGCTTGCGGTCCTTTTCCCCCTGGTATTTCCAGTAGGCATCCATCGTCAAGCGAAATGGGTCAACCCACTTGTCCCAGTCGTGAATCTTGATACCTTCATATTTGTCATAGGGAAAAACAGCATCGGCTGGTTGATACGTAGGCTCCCAACCCAGCCCGCGGGTCATATGCGCGTAGCGTTCCTTGATACCCAGTTTTTTCTTGGTCACTTTCATGTCCATAGCGCTTCTCCTGAATTAGTTTGCCCATTCAACAGTTAAATAGTCATCATCTTCATCGATATGGCCACTAATCGAAATCAGATTCACATGCAATTGCTGAATATCAAAAGGCTGATTCGTCAGTGTTTCCACCGTGGCACGGTTTAGCGTCAGCTTGCCTTCGGCCTCGATACGCACCATGGCAGGCGATTCCTGAACCACAGCATGGGGATTGTCCTGCACGAGAGCCTCAACGATAGACCGAGCTTCTTCATTGGCCTGTACGATAATAAATACTTTTGACATGGCATTTCCCCCGCTTAAGCGGCGATACCCAGCTTGCGGGCGCGCGCATTGAATTCCTCAACCACTTCGTTCAGCATGGTTTCCTTGTTATCGCGAAATGCCATCGCTGCGATCGGCGTCAGCGCTGCAACAGTCTGCTCACGCCAAGATTTTGTCCACTTGCTGACAAGCGCCTTGTTTTGTTCGGACTCAGCCACGGCCGCTTTGAGCACGCCATCAACCCATTTGCAGCTTTGACCGAACCACATCGGCATGAAGGCCGTCAGCATGGCGACGGCGCTGCCACCTCGGGAAGTCAGTGTGTCATCAACAAAGCGATCATAGACAAGCGGATAGAGCAGCCCGTCGAACACGAAGTTTTGCATCACGAAAATCTCCATGAAGTCGCGCAAAACGAATGAATCTTCCACCATGCGGCGCATCGGTTGCCATGCCGCGTTCGTCATCCATTGCGTCTTGGCAACGTCGAGCACTTCGGGCTCATCCAGCACCAGGCCCAGCCGGGTCAGGTATTGCGCAATTCCCAGGTTATCCATTGCATGCATGATGGCCGGGGCAATAAGCACTTCGGAAAAGGCCCGTGAACAGAACTCGTTGTTGTTCATGTTGGCACCCCATGCCACATGGCGCAAGGGCAACAAGATATCCAGCGCAAGCTTTTTCACATCGTCAGGCAAGCTCAGGTGCAGGCACCGCGATTCGACAAAGTCAAAATTGGCTTCCTGCGTTTCCTGCTCTTTGGCACGTTGCATCGTCCAGGAGGCATAGTAGAGTTGGCGTTGGTCACGCAAGTCATACCACTCATGCATTTGGATCGCGCTGCGCCGGGGATCGAATAACTCAAACTCGGGCTCCCACGTTGGGCGGTAATGCATATTGGTTTGGGCCTGCACTCCCAGCGTCGCCTCCTGATATCGGGAAGCGGGTTTGTCGCCGCCGATGAGGTCGGCCACATGTGTAAAGGTATTGCGTAGCGGCTTGATTTCGACTGCCTTGATTTCTACGGACATCAAATTCTCCTTTTACTCATTCGTCAAACTGTTGATTACTGTTCAAATATATCCCGTGGCAGGCGACCTTTGGCGACATCGCGCAAGGTCCACTCAAGGACGCTCGATTTTCCCTGTTCGCCTTCCGGCAAGAATTCGACCTGATTTTCTTTGCAAAAAAGCTCAAAATCTTCCGGACTCAGAATCAACTCGACGTAGTATTCGGTATATCCAATCGAGAACTGGAACTCAATGAAGCCATCTGCGCGTCGCTCAATGATGCGCACATACTTCCTGGTGAGATCAACACCTTCCGATGTCGCCATGCTCCCCCCTTTGTTACTTATGTTATGCATACTTTAAAGCAGAATACATGCCACGTTGCATGTTGTGCGTCGCACAACTCTTTCATCATTTGTATTATTGACCATACTTACATTTAATGATGCATCGCAATATTTTTTTGCTAACGATTGGTTGTGTTTTATTAAACATTAATACAAAATATTCACAAATCAATTTGGTCAAATTCCTATGAAGCATACTTCTCATCAAAAATCTGCCGAAAACGCCAAGAATGTCCGGTTGCCGGGGTTTGACGATCTTGTTTCACGATTACATCTTGCCCCCGAGTCAGGTCATATCTGGCTGGACGGAAAGCGCATGTTCATGCTGCATTTGTCGGCTTTCGGCGCATTGCGGCGTGAGCTAATCGAGAGTCTGGGGATTGATCAGGCGCGCGGGTTACTAACACGCATGGGCTATCTGGCTGGAAGTCGGGACGCAGAGTTGGTAAATACCGTGCGTAAAGAAAGCAGTGTTTACGATGCATTTTCGATTGGCCCTCAGCTTCATGCGCTGGAAGGTGTCGTGCGGGTAGAGCCAGTGATCATCGATGTCGACGTCGCCCGTGGCCATTTCTATGTAGAGTGTCTTTGGTGGGACTCGATCGAAGATGAGGCGCACATGACAGATTATGGGATCGCTGCAGACCCGGTTTGCTGGATGCAGATTGGCTATGCTTCCGGCTACAGCAGCGCGTTTTTTGGGCGCCGCGTGGTCTATAGAGAGGTCGAATGCAGGGCCATGGGTTATGAAGCTTGCCGTATCATCGGCAAGCCCGTCGATGAATGGAATGATGTGCAGGAAGATCTGCGCTTCTTCGACGCCCAACCCTTTGCCAACCGGAAAATAATCAGTCTTGGATCGGAAAGGGGAGCATCCGAAGGCGTTTCCGAGCATGCGCCTGCGGCGGAAAAATCACACAAGTCGCGCTACAAGGGGCGCAAGCTGATCGGCGTATCGGCATCATTCAATAGCGTCTGTCATATGATCGATCGCGTCGCCGATACCAATGCCCCGGTCTTGCTGTTGGGGGAAACCGGGGTGGGGAAGGAGATCTTTGCGCAGACACTGCACGCGGTTAGTCCGCGATCCGAGAAGCCGTTCGTTGCTGTAAATTGCGCCGCGATACCTGAGCAACTGATTGAGACCGATTTGTTCGGCGTGGAGAAGGGCGCGTTTACCGGAGCTACCGCTTCTCGGCCGGGTCGCTTCGAACTGGCCGACGGTGGTTCCTTGTTTCTCGATGAGATCGGTTGTCTGAGTCTTGCGGCGCAAGGCAAGCTCCTGCGGGTGCTGCAGGAAGGTGAAGCCGAACGGGTGGGCAGCACGAAATCACGCCATCTTGATGTCCGCATCATTGCGGCAACCAACATTGACCTTGAGACAGCAGTTGCCAAAGGCAGCTTCCGCCAGGATCTGCTGTTCCGGCTCAACGTCTTCCCGATATCAATCCCCCCCTTGCGGGAACGACGGGAAGATATTCCCATCCTGGCGGATTATTTCTTGCGCCGTTACTGCGACATTCACAACCGCCATCGCACCGGTTTTACCGAGCGGGCACTGGAAGCCCTGCTCTCTTATGATTGGCCGGGTAATGTGCGTGAGATCGAAAATGTTGTCGAACGCGCGATTATCCTCTCGTCCGAAGGGGGCTCGATGGATATTGGACATCTCCCTCCGGCGGTCGCAGCGCGGGTTGGGTTGTCCCGGCATGTCTCCGTGAACGGGGTGTCAGAATTCCAGCCGGAGAGGCCGCGCATACAAATCCCTGTCTCTCCGGCCAGCGCTTCTGCGAATGTTTTCCACGAAACAACCAATTTAGTTTCTCTCGATACGATTCTGGCTACATCGCTGCAACGCGCGATAGAGAAGCATCGGGGCAACCTCTCGGCTGCGGCCAGAGAGTTGGGCCTTACACGCACACGTGTGGCTTATCGGGCAAAAAAACTGGGATTGGACGCGCTGTTTCGGCGCAGGATGTAGGGCTTTTGGCACGTTGCTGGCGTTTCTCCGCCGGGGCGAAGATCGGACGCCTGCAGACGAAATGTGCCGATGCATTGTTTATGCGACGTACGCCCTTCGCAGAATCGCCGTCTCGCCGGGACCGACTTTTATTGAAGGGCTCAGGCGCGTTCTTGGCCCAGTTTTGTTCGCGGCGGGTCAATGCACTAGCCGGATTTTTTCCCGAACAGGCTGATGTCGGTCGGATTGATCAGATCGGGCGCCTTCCATCCGTCGAGATCGTATTCATCCAGGCACTTGTCGGCGAAAGCCTTGAGACCGGCAGCTTGACCGCTAGCCGTAGAAACGCCGAGAAGCTGAAGACGATTGTCTTCGTGGTTGCCCGCGTAGTTCCGTTCATAGAGTTCATGCCGGCCGCCAAACTCGGTGCCGATTGCATCCCAGAGCAGCTTCAGGATCTTCACTCGGTCTTTTGCGCTGATACCGTTTGAACCGCGCACAAAGCGATCGAGGTAGGGGCGCAGTTCAGGGTTCATGAAGTCTGCAGCATGCGAAGGTAGATAGACAAGCGCCGCACCGAGGTCTTTCTCGATCAAGTCCTTGATCATCGGATAGGCCATTGGCGCAAAGACACGATAGGCGCTCGCAGCATCGGGGTTGACCTGCAGCGTATCCTTGCCCCAGGGAACCGGGTTGCGGGCCATCGCATCGGTGAGGCTCCAGAACAAGTTACGCCAGGCGAGTACTTCGCCGATTCGCCCCTGCACACCGCGGAAATCGCCGACGCCGGTCGTTTCCACGGCTTTCATGAACAAACCGGTGATGAAGTCGAGCTTCACAGCCAGTCGCGTGCACCCGTGAAACAGGGCGCGATGCATGAAGCCCGAGCCAAAAATAAACTTGTTCACCACATCGATGTCGCGGTAGGCGAAGACGTTTTCCCACGGCACCAGCACCTTGTCGAGTACCAGCACGGAGTCGTTTTCGTCCATGCGGCTGGATAGCGGGTAGTCGAACGGCGAACCCATGACGCCGGCGGCATACTCGTAAGAGGTGCGGCAGATGATCTTGAGACCCGGGGAATTCATCGGCAAGGTGAAGATCACGGCAAATCTTGGGTCTTTGATCGGCACGCCGTAAAGGCCGACGAAGTTCTGGTGTGTCAGCGCCGAATTGGTGGCAACGACTTTGGCGCCAGAGACGATGATGCCCGCATCGGTTTCGCGCTCGACATGCACGCAGATATCCTCGATTTCCGAAGAGCCCTTGTTGCGGTCAATCGGCGGGTTGACGATGGCATGGTTCCAGTAGAGCAGGCTTTCCTGGGTTTTCTTGTACCAATTCCGGGCGTTGCCTTCGTATTCGCCGAAGAACTCGGGTATTGCCCCCATCGCGGCAATGAAACTCGCCTTGTAGTCGGGTGTGCGGCCCTGCCAGCCGTAGCCGATGCGCTGCCATTCGGCAATGGCATCGCGCGAACGGACGAGATCGTCGACGTTGCGTGGTGCCCTGAAGAAAGGCTGGGTAAAGCCGCCATTACCGGTGTCGGTTGGTACAGTCAGCACATCCTTCTTCGCCGCATCATACATTGCGTCATAAAGCCGTGCGGTCATTCGCGCCGAGTTACGAAACGCCGGGTGTACCGTGACATCCTTGACGCGCTCGCCAAAAATATAGACTTCGCGTCCGTCGCGCAGGCTCTCGAGATATTCTGCGCCCGTCATCGGGCGTGTGGTCGTTGCTTCCTGTTGCGCCATCTTCAACCCCTTTTTTTAAAACTTTCTTTTACGACAAGAATTTTTCTATCGGGACCAGAATGCCCGGTTTAGCGCCGGTATCCCGTTTGCGAATGCCGCCGCCCGGCGAGGAATTCCCGCCGCCGTGCGCAAACAGTCAATCGCATGCTTCATTGCGAGTTGAACTCTGGTCTCATACATGGACTGTAAAAATAGCAGGCAGGCTGCAGCATGCCTGCAGCCGGACGATCAGGTGTGCAGTTTCACCAGATGATCGATGCCGGTGTTGTAGAGCCCTTCAATCATGCCGACAACCTCAGCCTCCGGCGCGCCGACGACGACAAAAGTCGATGACCAGCTGACTGTGCAACGATTATCGCCGAGGTCGCGCACCGCAAGCTCGCCAACATAGTCCTTGAATGGTACAGGCGCTTCGACTATCGTGTAGCGCTGGATGCGTGCATTATCGTCAAGTGCCTCGAGGCGCTCGCGGAAAATCGCATCGCCCTGCTTCAGGGCGCGGATCGAGCCGATGGTGTTATCGGCATTGCCGACACGTTCGAACATCGGCAAGAAGCGCGTAATGCCGGCGAAATCGCGCACGGTATTCCACACCGTGGCAGCAGGCGCTGCAACTTCACGGGTTATACGGACGGATGTTTTTTTCTCGCTCATTATTTCTCTCCTTTGGGAGCGCAGGAAGATGAAATCCCCCTGCGCTGCCAGTTTATCGGTAGCCTAAAGCGGGGCCCCGAGTTGTGTCTCAAGCGGGAATCAGGCCCTCGGCTCTGAGCACCGCTTGAACCGCAGGGCGCTGGAAGATACGACCATGGTATTCCTTGAGCACAGGCCACTTGCCGATATCAAGGTTGACGTACTGGCCCCAGCCGAGAATGGTGAAAAGGTAGGCATCCGCGACCGTGAAATCGTTGCCGACCAGGTATTTTTTGCCTCCCAGATACTGGGCGACATACTCCAGGCGGCGGTCAAGCATTGCGCGGGCGGCATTCTTCCAGTCTTCTGAAGCAGCAGGGTTGAAAAGCGGAGAGAAGCTTTTATGCAACTCGGTGCCCAGGAAGGTCAGCCATTCCTGCAGGCGGTGACGCTCCATGGTACCGCTTGGCGGCGCCAGTTTTTTCTCCGGCACGCGATCGGCGAGGTACTGGTTGATCGCCGGACCTTCAGTCAGCAACTGGCCATCGTCAAGCACCAGCGCCGGAACATAGCCTTTCGGATTGATCTGGTTGAAATCCTTGCCGGACTCCGTCTTCTTGCTGCCATGCAGGTCAACTTTTTCCGTTTCATAAGTAAAGCCGCCTTCTTCAAGCACAATGTGCGGTGCCAATGAACAGGCACCTGGAGCGTAATACAGTTTCATGGTTTTTCCTCTCTTGTTTGACGTGGTTGGAACTACGGTTTCAAAAATGGACGCTCCGCACATTGGCGCAGCAGGTACTGATTGAGATTTTATTCTATCGCCTTCTTCTTCGAAAGAATCCGATAGCAAGCATGAACGTCGACGGAATGCTGATTATCAGTCTGCTCACAAACGCCAGCTCCAGGCAGCGCTCAGCGCGTTTACATGCGGTTTAACCGATTCCGTGGCACCGGGAAACAGTGCCGAAGGCCCACTATAAGTGCCATTGATAAATCGTGCAAACGCCATATGAAACTCGTCGCCTTGTTCAGTTTTCCAGCTGAAGCCGAGACTGGCCTGATACAGGGGGTTTGGTGTCAATAGGCTGAAGCTTATCGCATTGATGTCGTTGTCGTTGGGGCGCCGGCCGTAGGCAAAACCTCCCCGCAAGGTTAGTTTGGGGGTCGCCGCATAGGCGAGGCCCAGTTTGTAATTGGTCTGGTTGCGCCGCCAGCCGAAGCCGCTGCCTGAAGCGCTGCCCAGAGGATTGGCCACCGGATTCACGAGCGTATTCAGCAGGCTGTTGCCGAGGGCTTTGACATCGCTGAAATTGATCCGTTGTACGTCGAAGGCGACAAGCCAGCCAGTGTGCGGCTTGACCGCAACGCCAACGCTGTAATTCGCTGGAATGTCGAAACTGCCTTCGGCAAACAGGCCCTTGTATTTATCAAAGTCCTGCATGTAAATCTTTGTTGAGTATGCCGCACCCAAATTTAGCCAGGGATTGATTTCACCATACCAGCCAATACGCACGCCGCCGCCAAAAGCGTAGTCATAGCCACGGTTGGTGACATTGTCCGGGTAAAGTGACGTTGGCGCAAAAGCCTGCAGGCCAAAAGCCCGAAACCGCTGCATGGTGAGTAGCGGCGCAATGCCGATGCTGTGGCCTGGCGCGAACTTCCAGGCCGCCGTCGGGGCGACGATCAGTTGCGCGAGATCGAAGCCGGCTTCGTGACAGCCGAGGAAAAAATTACCTGGCGTTGCGCCGCATGCGGCAGGGTTGGCGTTGGTGCCTGGAACGCCCGTCGAGTCGTTGTATTCGCTGTTGAGTCCACCGTTGGCATATACGGTGATTCCAAGCGAAAGCTGATCATTCATGCGACGGGCATAGGCAAATTCAGGAATGAGGAATACTGAATTCTTGCTTTTCGATGAAAAATCGAAGGGCGTGCCGGAGCCGGTGCGTTCGACTTTGCGGTATGGATTGAATAATTCAGCGCCGGCATCAAAACGGTCGCCTACTGCAGTGAGTTTGGCGGGGTTGGAGGAACCGGCAAACGCATCCTCAGCAACGGCGGTCACAGCACCGGCAGTTTGTCGCGCAATCGGGCCGTAGCCCAGGGAAAAATAACCGCCGCCCGCGGTGGCGGAAGTCGCGCCAAAAAGCGCAGAGAGCGCGAGAGCAGAGGCAAAAACGCGCGAAATTTTGAATCCGAATTGCATAAATTTTCTCCTGAAAAAAACCTGATAGTGAGCTTGTTGGATGCTCTGAGCTTACTCCCGCCGCTTTCGGCTTGCCGTAACCTCCCTTGTCAGCGCTTGAAGCTGAGTATTCCAATACCGAACTGGTTGAGCGCGCGCCTGGTAATTTTTTTGACAACCTGACCTGGCGCCGCATCGCGGAGATAAAACGCAAGCATCGGTGGAAAAGTCACAGTGCCGATCCCGGTCGCCAATCTCACATTATGCAGGCTTTCGGGATATTCCGCATCCAATCCATCACCACGTGTGGGGTGATTGTTTTCTGTGGCGCCATTTTCGATGTTGTCACCGACATTGCCACAAGCGATAGCACTATTTTCAAGCGATGGGAATTTGGCGTCGATAAACGCAATGGCGTGAAAAAGTCAGCGCTGGCGAGATGGCGGGAGCAGGAGAAGCTGCTAGAATTTACGCCGCGGCGGGTCTCCCCGCATTGTGGAGTGGTGAATCTGGTCAGGTCCGGAAGGAAGCAGCCACAGCCGTTTTCTGCAAGTGCCGGGGATCAGGCTCGCCGCCCTTATTTCTTGTGCATTGCGCAATGGATTCTTCCCCGCAGTTTTCATGGCAGTTCCGGCAGCCGGTTGCAGTTTCTTCGTTCCTGGCTTGGTAAAATCAGTTCATGAGTTATCAGGTGCTTGCCCGCAAGTGGCGTCCAAAATCCTTTGCCACCCTGGTGGGACAGGAACATGTGGTGCGCGCGCTGACCCATGCGCTGGAACAGAATCGCCTGCATCATGCCTATCTGTTCACCGGCACGCGCGGGGTGGGCAAGACCACGCTGGCGCGCATCATGGCCAAAGCGCTCAATTGCGAGACGGGTGTCACGCCGACGCCCTGCGGCGTGTGTTCTTCATGCACTGAAATCGACAGCGGCCGTTTTGTTGATTACATCGAGCTTGATGCAGCTTCGAATCGCGGCGTGGATGACATGACGCAACTGCTGGATCGCGCAACTTACGCGCCAACGCGGGGCCGCTACAAGGTTTATGTCATTGACGAAGTGCACCAGCTATCCGGCCATGCGTTCAATGCAATGCTGAAAACGCTGGAGGAGCCGCCGGAGCACGTCAAATTCATCCTGGCGACAACCGATCCGCAAAAGATTCCGGTGACGGTGCTTTCGCGCTGCCTGCAATTCAACCTGAAGCAGATGCCGCAGGCGGCGATTGTGGATCATCTGGCGCAGGTATTGGCCGCCGAGGGCATCCCTTGCGAACCGTCGGCGCTGCGTCACCTGGCCAAGGGTGCGGCGGGCAGCATGCGCGACGCGCTGTCGCTGCTTGATCAGGCGATTGCCCACGGCGCCGGTACGGTGGCGGAGGAGAGCGTGCGCGCCATGCTGGGCACGGTCGGCGATGAACATTTGTTCGCCCTGCTGGACAGCCTGGTGGCGCACGACGTGCATGCCATGCTTGACGTGGCAAAACAGATGGATGCGAGCAGCCTCTCCTTTGATGGCGGTTTGCAGGAACTGGCGACGCTGTTTCATCGCATCGCGCTGGCGCAGTTTGCGCCCGAGGCACTGGTGGATGAAATGGAGCGCAGCCGTCTTGCCGTGTATGCACAGGCGCTGGATGCCGAATTCCTGCAACTGGCCTACCAGATTGCCATTCATGGCCGTGACGAACTTGCGCTGGCGCCGGACGAGTATTCCGGTTTTGTCATGACCCTGCTGCGGCTGCATGCATTCCGGCCCGAGCGGAACGCGCTGCCCGCAAATCACGCGGCGCCTGCAACAGCTCCGGCACGCGTAACGCGGCCAACCCCGTCCGCCCAGCCCACCCAACCTGCTGCCGTTGCCGTGTCGTCCACAAACGGATTCAAATCAGCGCCGACTTTTTCGCAGCCGTCCGCTGCAGTGAACGGTGACGACTGGCATGCGCAGGTGGCCAAGCTGCCGCTGAGCGGCATGGCCAGGCAACTGGCGCAGCATTGCGAGTTATCCCAACTCACCGATACCGCAATCCGTTTGCGCCTTTCGCCCGTGCATAAACATCTGCTGGGCAAGGCGCAGCAGGACAAGCTGCAGTCCGAGCTGCAAACCCATTACGGCCGTTCGCTGCGCCTGGAAATCGATGTTGCGGAACCGGCCAGCGTCACCCCGGCTGAACGCAACCGCACGGCGCAGCGCGAGCGGCAGGAGCGTGCCATTGCAGCAATTGAGCAGGATCCTTTCGTGCGCGAAGTGGTCGACCTGTTCGATGCCAGCATTGACGAATCAACCATCAAACCCGTTTAAGGAGCAGTGAGCATGATGAAAGGCGGCATAGCCGGATTGATGAAGCAGGCGCAGCAGATGCAGGCCAGCATGGCCAAGGCGCAGGAAGAGCTGGCGCTGCTCGAAGTGGAAGGCCAGTCGGGCGCAGGCGCGGTGAAAGTGGTGATGACCTGCAAGCATGACGTCAGACGCGTCGTCATTGATCCTGCGGTAATGGATGACAAAGAGATGCTGGAAGATCTCATCGCCGCCGCGCTGAACGATGCGAATCGCCGCGCTGAATCAACGGCGGCGGAAAAAATGGGCGGCTTCACCGCCGGCATGCAGTTGCCGCCGGGTTTCAAACTGCCGTTTTGATCGCGTCCCATGCCGCCAAATGCCAGCCTCGATGAATTGATCGAGGCATTGCGCAGCCTGCCCGGCGTCGGCCCCAAAGCGGCGCAGCGCATGGCCTATCACCTGCTGCAGCGCAACCGGCGCGGCGCCGACCGGCTCGCCCGTGCGCTGGATTCTGCGCTGCTGCACTTGCAGCATTGCGTCCGTTGCAACAACTTCACCGAAACGGAAGTCTGCGAACGCTGCCTGTCGGCGCGGCGCGACCCGGCGCAATTGTGCATTGTCGAAATGCCGATTGACCTCAACAGCATGGAGCAGACGCACGCCTACAGCGGCCTGTACTATGTGCTCATGGGGCGGTTGTCGCCGCTGGACGGCATCGGCCCGAAAGAGCTGGCTTTTGACCGCTTGATTGCGCGGGCGGCTGATGGCATCGTCAGGGAAGTGATTCTCGCCACCAATTTCACCAATGAGGGCGAAGCCACGGCGCATTATCTTTCCGAATTGCTGCATGCCCGCGGGATCAAGGTAAGCCGTATTGCGCGCGGCCTGCCCGTCGGCGGCGAGCTGGAATTTTCCGATGCCGCCACCGTAGCCCAGGCGTTGCGCGAACGCCGGAATTTCGAGTGACTGCAGCCGCAACGCCGCTGGCCGGGGTCAAGGTTCTCGAACTCGGCACCTTGATTGCCGGGCCGTTCTGCTCGCGCATCCTCGCCGAATTCGGCGCCGAGGTGGTCAAGATCGAAGCCCCGGGCACAGGCGACCCTTTGCGCAAATGGCGCAAGCTCTACGGCGACACCTCATTATGGTGGTTCGTGCAGGCGCGCAATAAACAGTCGGTAACGGTGAATCTCAAACATCCCGATGGCATCGCGATTATCAAAAAGCTGGTGCGCGAAGCCGACATCGTGGTTGAAAATTTTCGTCCCGGCGTGCTGGAAAAGCTGGGCCTGGGTTGGGATGTGCTCTCGACCATCAACCCCGGCCTGGTCATGGTGCGCCTTTCAGGTTTCGGCCAGACCGGGCCGATGGCCAGCCAGCCGGGGTTTGGCGCGATCGGCGAATCCATGGGCGGATTGCGCTACGTCACCGGCTACGCCGACCGGCCGCCGGTAAAGAGCGGCGTATCGCTGGGCGATTCCATCGCCGCGCTGTGGGGCGCGCTGGGCGCCTTGATGGCCCTGCGGCACCGTGAAGTCAATGGCGGCGCGGGGCAGGTGGTCGATGTCGCGCTCTACGAAGCGGTGTTCGCCATGATGGAAAGCCTGCTGCCCGAATTCGATGTCTTCGGCTTCATCCGCGAACGCACCGGCAATGTCATGCCGGGCATTACCCCGTCAGGCACGCATACGACGCAAGACGGCAAGCACCTCATCATCGGCGCCAACAGCGATGCGATTTTCAAGCGCCTGATGCAGGCGATAGGCCGCCCGGACCTGGCTGACGATCCGCAGCTTGCCGCCAATGCCGGGCGCGATGCGCGGGCGAAGGAAATCTACGGAGTGATCGATGCATGGGTCGGCGCCCGCGATGCGGAGACGGTGCTGCGCCTCACGGCAGTGGCGGAAGTGCCGGCCAGCCGCATTTACTCGGTGGCGGACATGCGCGGAGACGCGCAATTTCTCGCCCGGCAGATGTTTGAGCAAGCGCAGTTGCCTGACGGCAAAAACTTTCTTATTCCCGGCATCGTGCCCAAACTATCTGTCACGCCAGGCGCAACGCGCTGGCTTGGACCTGCGCTGGGGGAGCATACCGAGGCGGTATTAAGCCGTCTCGGTTATTCGCCGGAGGAGCAGGTTCGTTTACGAACTGATGGCATTATCTGATTGATTCGTTGCAACTTAATCATGCGAAACCTGCAGCCCAAGCCTATCGGGCTTTAATCCCCGGCGGAGATTCGTTACAATATTCGACTTTGGGGCAATATGCGGCCCCATTTGGGGATAATTACATGAGCAGTGACGAAAAAGTCGATTGCAGCCGGCGGCGCCTGTTGGTGGCCACTGCGACGATAGGCGGTCTGGGCGGCGTGGCCGCCGCCGTGCCGTTTGTAGCCAGCATGTTGCCTTCCGAACGCGCCAAATCAGCCGGAGCGCCGGTCGAGGTGGATATCAGCAAGCTGGCGCCCGGCCAGATGATGACGGTCGAGTGGCGCGGCAAGCCGGTATGGATCATCAACCGCACCAAAGAGCAGCTCGCGTCGCTGCAGGCAACGGACGCAAAAGTGAGCGACCCCAAATCGGCCAAGAACATGCAACCCGACTATTGCAGGAACGAGACGCGCTCAATCAAGCCGGAGATCCTGGTTGCGGTGGGCATTTGCACCCATCTGGGCTGCTCGCCGTCCGAAAAATTCAAGACCGGCGCAGAGTCGGGCGTCGATGCCGACTGGGCCGGCGGCTTTGTTTGCCCGTGCCACGGCTCCACGTTCGATATGGCCGGCCGCGTCTATAAGAGCAAACCCGCTCCCGATAACCTTGAAGTGCCGCCGCACATGTACCTTGGCGATGCGCGCATCGTCATCGGCGAAGACAAGCAAGGGGGCAGCGCATGAGCGTCGTGAATGCCAAACTCAAAGACCTGCTTGGCTGGGTTGATGAGCGTTTCCCGCTGACTGCCAACTGGAAGGCGCACCTTTCCGAGTATTACGCGCCGAAAAACTTCAACTTCTGGTATTTTTTCGGTTCGCTGGCGCTGCTGGTGCTGGTGATCCAGATTGTGACCGGAATTTTTCTGGTCATGCACTTCAAGCCGGACGCGTCGCTCAATGCCGCGGGTGTTCCTGTGGCGTTTGCCAGCGTCGAGTACATCATGCGCGATGTGCCGTGGGGCTGGCTGATTCGTTACATGCACTCGACGGGCGCTTCCGCCTTTTTCATCGTGGTGTATATGCATATGTTCCGCGGCATGCTGTACGGTTCATATCGCAAGCCGCGCGAGCTGATCTGGATTTTCGGCATGCTGATTTTCCTTTGCCTGATGGCCGAGGCCTTCTTTGGCTATCTGCTGCCTTGGGGCCAGATGTCCTACTGGGGTGCGCAGGTGATCGTCAATCTGTTCTCGGCGATCCCGTTTGTCGGGCCGGACCTTTCGCTGTGGATCCGCGGCGATTATGTGGTGGGCGATGCGACGCTCAACCGTTTCTTTGCCTTTCACGTGATTGCCGTGCCGCTGGTCTTGCTGGGCCTGGTTGCGGCGCACATCCTTGCGCTGCATGAGGTCGGCTCCAACAATCCCGATGGCATTGAAATCAAGAAACACAAGGACGCCAAGGGTATCCCGCTTGATGGCATCCCCTTTCATCCGTATTACACGGTGAAAGACATCGTCGGCGTGGTCGTTTTCCTGATGGTGTTCACGATCATCGTGTTCTTTACCCCCGAGGTGGGCGGCTATTTCCTCGAGTACAACAACTTCTTCCCGGCCAATCCGTTGCAAACGCCGCAGCACATTGCGCCGGTATGGTATTTCACGCCCTTTTATTCGATTCTGCGCGCTGTCACCTATCCGCTGTTTGGCATTGACGCCAAGTTTTGGGGCGTGGTGGCCATGGGGGCGTCGGCGACGATCTTTGCCTTGCTGCCCTGGCTGGATCGCAGCCCGGTCAAGTCGATTCGCTATCGCGGCCCGATCTACAAAAGCTTCCTTGCGGCTTTCGTGATTTGCTTCTTCATCCTGGGTTATCTGGGGGTATTACCGCCGACACCGTACCGTACCCTGGTCTCGCAGATATGTTCGGTCATTTATTTCGCCTTTTTCCTGCTCATGCCGGTGTATAGCAGCATCGACAAATGCAAACCGGAACCGGACAGGGTTACCTCATCCAGACACGGATCCAAAAAATGAAGAAACTGCTGCTTTCAATTCTGCTCGCTCCGTTGCTGGCTTTTGCAAGCGGAGCCGAACTGCATCTTGATCGTGCGCCTGACCGCTCGGGTAACAAGGCGGCGCTGCAAAACGGGGCCAGGACGTTTGTCAATTACTGCCTGAACTGCCACTCGGCTTCGTACATGCGGTACAACCGGCTGAAGGACATCGGCCTCACCGACCAGCAGATCAAGGATAACCTGCTCTTCACTGCCGACAAGGTGGGCGAGCCGATGAACGTTGCCATGCGGCGCACGGAAGCCAGGGAGTGGTTTGGCATCGCCCCGCCGGATCTTACGGTGATTGCCCGCGCCCGCGCTTCCGAATTTGGCTCCGGCGCTGACTGGCTTTACACCTATCTGCGCACCTTCTATCGCGACGACAAGCGGCCCACGGGATGGAACAATCTCGTCTTCGAGAATGTCGGCATGCCGCATGTGCTGTGGGAATTGCAGGGTGAGCAAGTCATGGACGACGACCACAAGCTGTCGCTTGCCAGGCCAGGCAAGCTGAAAGCCGCGGAATATGACGACATGGTTGCCGATCTGGTCGGCTTTTTACAGTACATGGGCGAACCGGTGGCCGCGACCCGCAAGGGCCTTGGCTGGATCGTCCTGGTTTTCCTGGGTGTTTTACTCGTCTTGTCGTATGCGCTTAAACGCGAATACTGGAAAGACGTTCATTAACTTCTTTATAGGTGATGGCAACTATGGGACATCGAGAAATGAGCACACCGCCTGTGCGCAAAGTGGTGCGTGATGCTGACTATTCCTGGGGTACCAGCGCCATGATGAATCTGTATTCAGGCACTACCTGCCCGTTCAGCCACCGTTGCCGCATCGTCTTGTACGAAAAGCAGATGGACTTCCAGGTCATTGATGTCGATCTTCTCAACAAGCCTGAAGAAATGGCCATCATCAATCCGTACAATCACGTTCCGGTGCTGGTTGATCGCGACCTGGTGCTGTACGAGTCGAACATCATCAACGAATACATTGATGAGCGGTTTCCGCATCCGCAACTGATGCCGCCGGATCCGCAAACGCGGGCCAAGGCGCGCCAATTGCTGTTTACGATGGAGCAGGAGCTGTTCAGCCACATCAATGTGCTGGAAAAGAACCTGAAGACCGCCGACAAGTCGCGGCTGCATATCCGCGACAGGCTGACTGACCTCTCGGGCATGTTCAATAAGCAAAAATACCTGATGGCCGACGAGTTTTCCATGCTCGATGTGGCCCTTGCGCCCTTGCTGTGGCGCCTTGACTACTATGGCATCGAGCTGCCGAAAACCGCATCGGCCTTGATGAAATATGCCGAGCGGATTTTCTCGCGGCAAGGATTCATCGACGCGCTGACGCCCACCGAAAAAGCCATGCGCCGTTAATGGCTTGCTGGCGGCATATTCCTGGCAGCGCGCTGATTCATGCAATCAACCAAGCCCTACCTGATTCGCGCCCTTCACGAATGGTGCGTTGACCAGGGCTTGACGCCCTATCTTTCGGTGTCCGTTGATGCCGCGACGCGTGTGCCGCACGAGTTCATCAAGAATGGCGAAATCGTGCTCAACATCGGGCTGGAGGCAACCAACCACCTGCATCTCGGCAACGAAGAGATTACCTTCCAGGGGCGCTTCGCCGGCCGGGTTTTTCCGGTAGCCGTTCCGGTGGCGCGCGTGGCGGCGATCTATGCGCGCGAGAGCAGCGAAGGCATGGCCTTTGAAGTGACCGATACGGCAACACCTTCTGGCAAAAGTGTGGCGAAGCCGTCTGTGCCGCTGGCCACAGCGGACGCGCCTGAAACCGAAGCCGGGAAGGGCAGCGATCCCGCCGTTTCGCCAAGACCGACTTCTCCAGCGCCCGAGCACCCGGCGCCTGCGGGCCGCCCGGCGCTTACCCGCATCAAGTAAATAACACCAGGCCCTGGTGCCCTCGAGCAGAATCGAACTGCTGACCTACCGCTTAGGAGGCGGTCGCTCTATCCACTGAGCTACGAGGGCATGCGCCGCGAATTCTAACCGCTCGCCTATAATTCCGCACCTTTCAGCCGTCGTTAATCCGCTCCCTGTGCCCCTGCTCACCCTTGATCGCGCCTGCCTTGCGTATGGCCATGTTGCCCTGCTGGATCACGCCGCCCTGCAGATTGATGCAGGCGAACGGGTCGGTCTGATCGGCCGCAACGGCAGCGGTAAATCCAGCCTGCTCAAGACGCTGGCCGATTTCGGCGCGCTCGATGACGGCCAGCTCTGGCGGCAGCCGTCTTTACGCATTGCCTATGTGGCCCAGGAGCCCGAATTTGCCGCCGAGGCCAGCGTGTTTGAAGCCGTTGCCTCCGGCCTGGGTGACGTGGCGCAGATGCTTGCCGAATATTATGCAATCGCTCATAAACTCGGCGATGGCGACGACCCGAAGGCAGTGCAAAGCAAGGCGGCAATGGATCGCATGCAGCGCTTGCAGACTGCGCTGGAGGCGGCCGACGGCTGGCGCCTCAGCTCGCGCGTTGAGCAGGCCGTTTCGCGCCTCGGGCTGGACGGCGAGTCGCGCGTCGCGGCGCTTTCCGGCGGCGGCAAAAAGCGCGTGGCCCTGGCGCGCGCGCTGGTAGCCGAACCGGAACTTCTGCTGCTGGATGAACCGACCAACCATCTCGATGTGGATGGCATTGTATGGCTGGAAGAGTTGCTCAAGAATTATCCGGGCGCCGTGATGTTCGTCACCCACGACCGCGCTTTTCTCGACAGCGTCGCCACGCGCATCGTCGAGCTTGATCGCGGCCATCTGGTGAGTTTCCCCGGCAGTTTTGCCGCGTACCAGCAGCGCAAGGAAATGCTGCTGCACGAAGAATCGCTGGCCAATGCGCGGGCTGACAAGCTGCTGGCGCAAGAAGAGGTGTGGATACGCAAAGGCGTTGAAGCGCGCCGCACGCGCAGCGTCGGACGCATCAAGCGGCTGGAGCAGTTGCGCGGCGAACGCGCCGCGCGCCGCGAACAGCAGGGTAAGGTTGATTTCCGGCTCGTGCGCGGCGATGAATCCGGCAAGCTGGTGGCCGAGCTTGACGGGGTTTCCAAACGTTTTGGCGAGCGCATCGCGGTGAATGATTTCTCCTGTCGCATCCAGCGCGGCGACAAGGTTGGCCTGATCGGCCCGAATGGCTGCGGTAAAACCACGCTGCTGCGCCTGCTGCTTGGCGAGCTCACGCCGGATGCGGGCAAGGTACGCATCGGCAGCCGCGTCGAAGCCGCCTATTTCGACCAGTTTCGCACCCAACTGGACCCGGAAGCGGCGCTGGTTGACGTCATCAGCCCGGGTTCCGACTATGTCGAGATCGGCGGCATGAAAAAGCACGTCATCGGCTATCTGGAAGATTTCCTGTTTGCGCCGGCGCGGGCGCGTTCGCCGGTTAAATCGCTTTCCGGCGGCGAGCGCAACCGCCTGCTGCTGGCACGGCTGTTTACGCGGCCAGCCAATGTGCTGGTGCTGGACGAGCCGACCAACGATCTCGACATTGAAACGCTGGAACTGCTCGAAGCGCTGCTGCAGGACTACGCAGGAACCGTTTTTCTGGTCAGCCACGACCGCGCCTTTCTCGATAACGTCGTAACGCAAACCATCGCCAGCGAAGGCAATGGGGCGTGGAAAGAATACGTCGGCGGCTATAGCGACTGGTTGCGGCAGCGGCCATCGCCTGTCGCGGTACAGGCGCCGCAAAAAGTTGTGCGCAGCGATATTCCGCGGGACGGTACTGGCAATACGGCGACGGCAACATCTGCCGCCCGCAAAAAATCCGGTTTCAAGGAGCGGCGGGAGCTTGAGCAGTTGTTCGAGCGCCTGGCGGCGCTTGAAGCCGAACAGATCCTGCTGCACACGCAACTGGCTGACCCCGGTTTTTATCAGCGCGCGGCAGCGGAGCAGCGGAAAACCCATACTCGGCTCGCTGAACTTGATGCGACGATCAAGGCGGCAATGACGCGCTGGGAACAGCTGGAAGAAAAAATATGAGCGGCAGCCCGTGACCATCCAATGCCCTTCATCTTGAACCAGGGGACCATGCAATGAATATACTCACCCACATCGTCGCCGCCGAAGAAGACGAAATCGTCGCCGTTGGCGAATCGCTGCGGCCGATAGAGGAATGGAGCGGCATTGAGCGACGCGGCATCGATACGGCCAAGATTGTCATGCTGCACAGCCTGCTGACCGGCGACGGATTCGATCTGGCCGCCGGCTGCTATGAGCCGGTGTATGTCAGCAGCGAAGGCGCCGTGGTGCTGCGCCTGGCGGACGAGGTCACGGAAAAGCTGGCCACGCTGGAAGAAGACGCGCTGGACCAGGTTGCGGAAGAGCTTGCCGCCACGGAAGAGTTTGAAATGGAAGGGTGGCCAGGCGAAGAGGTGCAGGCCATGGTGCTGGATCTCGCCGATCTTGCGCGGCTGGCGGAAGCGCAGGGGCAGGCGCTGTTCGTCTGGATGCATCCATTGCTGACCTAGTGCGCCATGCAGGCCCGCCGCGACTGGTTTGTTTATCTCATTGAATGCACCGATGGCAGCATTTACACCGGCATCGCTCTCGACGTGCAGGCGCGCTTCACAGCGCATTGCGAGGGCAGGGGCGCACGCTACACGCGCGCCCATCCGCCGCTGCGAGTGCTGGCAAGCGTTGCGCATCCTGACCGGTCGTCGGCCGCACAGGCGGAATACCGGATCAAACAACTCGCCCCGGATGCCAAACGGGCCTATGCAGTCATGCTGAATCGGATGCCGTCACCATGACATCACCACAGGAGGGCGCATGAAACGGCCATCACTCAACAGCTTGATTCTCATCGGCGCTATCGCCGGCATTGCGCTGGGCTTGCAATTCGCTGCGCTGGGCAAGGAATCGGGTATTACGCAAAGCGGCGTTTATATTGCCGGGCTCATCGGTACGTTGTTTGTCGATCTGCTCAAGATGATCGTGATTCCCCTGGTATTCACCTCGATTGCAGTCGGCGTCGCCAACCTGCGCCAACACCGGCAAATGCATCGGGTGTGGACCCGCACACTGGGCTTCTTCGCTTTTTCAATGGCGCTGGCGATTGTGGTCGGCATGACCGCCACCAACGTGTTCCGCCCCGGCGAAGGATTGCACCTGGAGATGTTTCAGCATGCGCTGGAGGGAACGCAAATCAGGGCGGGTTCGGCGGGCGAATTCATCACCCGGTTTCTGCATGCCCTGTTCATGAACCCGGTCGCCGCCATGGCGCAGGGCGAGGTGCTGGCAGTCGTGATCTTCGCCTTGGTGCTGGGCATCGCGCTGGTCAAGGGCGGCGAGCGTTTTCAGCAGACCCATGCCGTGTTGCAGGAAATTCTCGACATCATGCTGATGCTCGTTGGCTGGGTCATGCGCCTGGCGCCTCTTGGCGTCATGGCTTTGCTGGCCAAGCTGACGGCGACTCAGGATGCCGCCATGCTGGGCATGCTGGCCAAATTCATCGCCGTGGTGATCGGCACCCTTCTGCTGCACGGCGTCGTGCTTCTGCCGCTCATCCTGTATCTCGTTACCGGCATGACGCCGCTGCGTTTCTGGCGCGGCGCACGCGAAGCGCTGCTGACCGCCTTCGCCACCAGCTCCAGTTCCGCCACATTGCCGATCACCTTGCGCTGCGTGGAGCAGCGCCTGCATGTCAAACCCGATATCGCCGGTTTTGTCGTGCCGCTCGGCGCCACCGTGAATATGGACGGCACGGCGCTCTACGAGGCGGTGGCAGCGTTGTTCATAGCCAACCTGGTCGGCATCGATCTCAGCCTCTCACAACAACTCATCATCTTTTTCACCGCCATGATCGCCGCCATCGGTGCGCCGGGCATTCCCTCCGCCGGCATGGTGACCATGGTGTTGGTGCTGCAATCCGTCGGACTGCCGGCCGAAGCCATTGCGATACTGTTGCCGATCGACCGCCTGCTGGATACCTTCCGCACTACTGTCAATGTCGAAGGCGACATGGTCGGCAGCCTGGTAGTGCAGAAATGGGTGGGGGCTGGCAGCCGGTAATCAGGCCCGATGGAGCGCCAGTCTCTCGTTGCAATGCCGCGCGATTGGTGAAACAATCGGCCGCATCCCGACCCGAAGAAAGCGATATCCGGCATGGCCCAGCAGACAGCGCCGATTGCGGCAGATTTTCCGTTTTCACCGAATTACCTCGAGGTCTTCGGCTCCCGCATGCATTACGTCGATGCCGGCCGCGGCGATCCGATAGTCTTCCTGCATGGCAATCCGACCTCGTCCTACCTGTGGCGGAACATCATTCCCCACCTCGAGCCGCACGCGCGCTGCATCGCCCCGGACTTGATCGGTTTCGGCAAATCCGACAAGCCGGCGCTCGAATACCGGGTGTTTGACCATGTGCGTTATCTGGACGAGTTTTTCGACGCACTGGGACTCAAGAAATTCACTCTGGTGATCCACGACTGGGGCTCGGCGCTGGGATTTCATTACGCCCGGCGGTTTCCGGAACGCGTCAAGGCGATTGCATTCATGGAGGCAATGATCGCCCCGATGCCGGCTATCGAAATGTTTCCGCCAGCGATTGCAGAGACTTTTCGCGGGTTTCGCACCCCTGAAGTTGGCTGGCGCATGATTGCCGAGCAAAACCAGTTTATCGAGGGCGTGCTCCCGGGCACGATCCTGAGAAAACTCAGCGCTGCGGAAATGGATCACTACCGCGCGCCGTTTCCCACCGTCGAATCCAGGCGCCCGATCGCGCAGTTTCCCAGGGACCTTTCATTTGCAGGCGAGCCCGCCGACGTGACGTGGATGATCGAAAAATATAACGCATGGCTATGCACTGCCGCGCATCCCAAGCTGTTGCTGCATGCGCGGCCTGGCGTGCTAATCCGTCCCCAGGAGGTCGCCTGGTGTCAGCAACATTTCCCTGCGCTGGAGACTATCGACCTTGGCGAAGGTCTGCATTATGTGCAGGAAGACCATCCGCACGAGATTGGCGCGGCGATCGCCGACTGGTATCGGCGTTTGCCGTAATGCCTTTGCAAGCGGCGAATAGCCGTCAGCCCTTCTTTTCGATGAGCTCGATCCTGTAGCCGTCGGGGTCGTCGACGAAAGCGATGACGGTACTGCCGCCTTGCATTGGCCCGGCGTCGCGGGTAATGTTGCCGCCGCGCTGGCGAATGGCCTCGCAGGCGGCGTAGGCATCGGGCACTTGAATGGCGATGTGGCCGTAGCCGGTGCCAGGTTCGTAGCGATCGACGCCCCAGTTGTGCGTCAACTCGATGACTGCGCCGTCTTTTTCGTCTGCAAAGCCGACGAAGGCGAGGGTGAATTTTCCGGCCGGATAGTCGGTGCGGCGCAGCAGACGCATGCCCAGGATCCCGGTGTAAAAATGCAATGAGCGATCAAGATCGCCAACGCGCAGCATGGTATGCAAAATTCTCATGGTCTTCCTTTCACAGGATGGGTATCGATGTGGCGCGTGTTTTCAGCTCGCTGCGCGCGGTTTTCCATTCCGGGTAGAGGCCGCCGACGATGCGCCAGAAACGGGTGCTGTGATTCATTTCCAGCAAGTGGGCCACTTCGTGCGCGACGACGTAATCGCCGAGGTGCGGCGGCAGGTGGATGAGCCGCCAATTGATGCGGATGCCGTTGTCGCGGCTGCAACTGCCCCAGCGCGTGCGGGCGGCCGAGAGGCCGAGCGGGGGCGGGGCCAGGTTGAGTTGCGCGGCGTAATGCGTCAGCCGTTCGCCAAAGTGCGCCAGGGCGCGCACCTTCAGGGCACGCATGACAAGCCGGCTGAGATCGGCGTCGTGGCGGGCTTCCAGCACCAGCGTTTGCGCCACCCAGCGGACGTGGTTGGCGCCGGGCAGCACGCGGACTTCGATTTCATTGCCGAGCAACGGCAGCCGTGCGCCGTCCACAAGACGGAGATGGCGTGGCCGGACGATGCGGGCGAGTTCGTCGAGTTTTTGCAACACCCATGCGCCGTGGCCGGTAACGAATGCTTCGATGTCGGCCAGCGGCATGCGGACCGGCGCGGCCAGGCGCAGGCCGCGCTCGTCGATGGTCATGCCGAGTTGCCGTGCGCCGGTTTTGAGGCGGTAATCAACAATGCGTCCGGCGATCAGCAATTGCCGCGTTTTGGGCAATGGATCGGGCTCGGGCAGGCGAAAAAGCTTGAGCTGTTCGAAAAACATTGTCGGGTATCAGCTATGCGGTATGACAAACAAATTGCTGCCGGATGCATCGCGCGGCAAAGTCGTCAGCGCACGGCTGATGGCGGCATCAATGACGGCGGCGGGCTGTTCGATCAGTCGCCAGTGGCAGCGCAGGATAGCGGCATCCGGCGTTTCGACCCAGTTGCCGCGCGCGGCGAACGACAGCGTCAGGCGCGGCGCGCGCCGTCTGGCCAGCGCCGACTTTTCATTGACCAGCCGGGTCAGGCGGCGCACCGCTTCCGCGCGCAGCCAGGCCTCGGCGCGATCCTGGATCTGGCGCGGCGTGGCCTGCGGCGGCAGCGGCAGATGCAGTGCATCGCCTTCCCTCACGGTTTCCGCATGTACGCTGCTCAGCAGCAGGCGCAGAGCGCCGCCAAGCCAGGCAATCGACGCACCTTCATGCCAGCGCGACGCGGCATCCGGAGTTGCGGCATCAAGCTGCAAATCAAGTTGCGGTTTGCGGTGTGGCCTCATGCTTGTCATGGTAGAGATGCGGGCTGATGTTACGCATCTCGGTTTCGATCCAGGTTTCGGCGCGGACCAGGATTTCGGATGCGCTGAGGCCTGTAGGGTCGATGGCCGGGCCGATGCTGACCGTTGCCGTGCCGCTCTTCTTGAACAGCGCGTTGCGGCCCCAGAATTCGCCCGAGTTGAGCGCTACCGGCACCACCGGCGCGCCGGTGGCCGTGGCGAGAAAAGCGCCGCCGCCCTTGTAGCGGTTCTTGTGTCCCGGCAGCGCGCGCGTGCCTTCGGGAAATATGATGACGGTGTAGCCGTTGTCAAGCCGGTCGCGGCCCTGGTCGATGAGGTGCTTCAAGGCCTCCTTGCCGGCGCTGCGGTCAATTTCGATCATCGGCGTCATGGCCAGCGCCCAGCCGAAAAAGGGCAGGCGGCGGATTTCCTTTTTCCAGACGAATACCGCATCCTTGAAGACTTCCTGCAGGATCAGCGTTTCCCAGGCCGACTGATGCTTGGCGAACACCACGGCGGGTCGCGGCGGAATATTTTCCGCGCCGATGAGGCGGTAGGGAATGCCCAGCACATGCTTCACCAGCCAGATCGCAAAACGCACCCAGGGCATCGCCAGGCGATGGCGCCGGCGCAGCGGCAGCGGCAGGCTGACGAGGATGAAGAACAGCGTGAACGGCGGCGTGACGACCAGCAGGATGAGCAGGAACAGCAGGGAACGGATGAACGAGAGCATGAGGCCGGCTGGCGCTTCAGGCAAGGATATCGGCGACGGCCGCCGCGAGATCGGGAAAGATGAGAGTGCCCGGCGGCACGCCGGGATCGCCAGCGGTTTTTTTGCCCTTGCCGGTCAGCACCAGTACCGGCTGCGCGCCGACTTCCACCGCTGCCTGCAGGTCGCGCAGCGCATCGCCTACCGCGGGCACGCCAGTCAGGTCGGCATTGAAGCGCGCGGCAATCTCTTGCAGCATGCCCGGCTTCGGCTTGCGGCAGGCGCAGTTGTCGGCATTGGTGTGCGGACAGAAAAACATCGCGTCGATGTGTCCGCCGGCCTGCGCCAGCGCCTTGAACATTTTGTCGTGAATGGCATTGAGCGTATCCATCTCGAACAGCCCGCGCCCGATGCCGGATTGATTGGTTGCCACCACCACGCGATAACCCGCCTGATTGAGGTGCGCAATGGCGGCAAGGCTGCCTGGAATGGGTTTCCATTCCTCAGGCGATTTGATGAACTGCGCGGAATCGTAATTGATTACGCCGTCACGGTCGAGAATGATGAGCTTCATTGTGGTATGAGCTTACGCTTCATGCTGCGTTCGAAAGAATTGGAAAACGGCGATCTGTCCCCGGCTATTCAACAGGCTTCCCAGCCTCGTCCAAAATCCGGGCGAGACTGTCTGCCGGAGTTCGCGCAGGCTAGAGCAGTTCGATGCCAAAACGGCGAACGGCGAGAGCGAACAGACCGAAGCAAACGACCGTAATGACGAGGCTGACCAGCAGTGTCGGCCAGAACCCAAGGCGCGGCAGCAGCATCGGAAATGCAAGGAACATGGGCAGCGTGGGAACCACGTACCAGAACGTAAACCAGGCGTGGTTTGCCACCTTCGACGGAGCCTGGTTTTCGATGTGCAGCCAGATGAGCGCCAGAATCGTGACCAGCGGAAGCGCGGCGACAAAGGCACCGAGCTTGTCGCTGCGCTTGGCCAGTTCTGACACCAGCACGACAATTGCAGCAGTGATGAGGTATTTGGAGATGATCCAGGCCACAGGTTCTTTCAGGGTCAATGTTCGGGTTTGTGCGGCAACAGTGTTCAACCCGGCAACCGCGAAATATCCGCGACGCGGTTCATCAATCCGGCGAGACGGGCCAGGAACGCCAGGCGGTTGGCGCGGATGGCGGCGTCTTCGGCGTTGACCATGACGCCTTCGAAGAAGGCGTCGACCGCATGGCGCAGCCCGGCCAGGGTTTTCAGGGCGGCGGTATAGTCGCTTCGGGCAAGCTGCGCCTCGATGGCGGGAGTGAGCCGCTCGACCTCGGCAAACAGCGCTTTTTCGGCATCTTCGCGGAAGAGCGCCGGGTTGACCATGCCGCCGGCGTGCTCCGCGGCTTTGCATTCCCTGGGGTCGGATTTTTTCAGGATATTCACGATGCGCTTGTTGGCGGCGGCCAGCGCTGCGGCTTCGGGCAGCAGCGCGAAGGCTTTGACGGCAGCCAGGCGCAGCGGCACTTCGTCGATGCGCGCGGGGCTTTGCGCCAGCACGGCATCCACCGCGCTGGCCTCGTGGCCCGCATCGCGCAGCAGGTGGCGCAGCCGTTCGCGGAAAAAGTCGGTGCTGGCGATACGCCACTCGCCGGTGAGCAACGATGGCGGAAAGCCGGCGGCGGCATCGTCGATGAGATCGGCAAGCGAAAGCGGCAGCGGCGTTTCCATCAGGATACGTAAAACACCGAGTGCGGCGCGGCGCAGGCCGAACGGGTCCTTGTCGCCGGTGGGAACCTGGCCGATGCCGAAGAAGCCGATGAGGGTGTCCAGCTTGTCGGCCAGCGCCACGGTGCAGGCGACAAGCCCTTGCGGCAGGGCATCGCCATTGAAGCGCGGCCGGTAATGGGCCTCGATGGCGTCGGCGACGGCCGGCGTTTCGCCGTCGGCGAGCGCGTAATAACGGCCCATGATGCCTTGCAGTTCAGGGAATTCGCCGACCATGCCGGTGACCAGATCGGCCTTGGACAGCAGCGCGGCACGCTCGGCCTGGGCAATGTCGGCGCCGAGCCGTCGCGCGATGACGGCGGCAAGTTTCACCAGCCGGTCGACGCGCTCGCCCTGCGTGCCCAGCTTGTTGTGATAGACGACGCTGGCAAGCTTGCCGATGCGGGCTGAAAGCGGCGTTTTCTTGTCGGTTTCAAAAAAGAACTTGGCATCGGCCAGCCGCGGGCGTACCACGCGGGCATTGCCGGCGATGATATGCGCCGGGTCGGCTACCTGCATGTTGCTGACGATAAGAAAGCGATTGGTCAGCCTGGCGCCCATGCCGCTTGCGCCCGCGCCATCCATCAGCGGAAAGTATTTCTGGTTTGCCTGCATGGTCAGGATCAGGCATTCCTGCGGCACGGCAAGGAATTCGGCTTCGAAGCCCGCTTCGTATACGGCCGGGTATTCGACCAGGGCAGTCACTTCATCGAGCAGCGCTTCGTCGAACAGCCAGGTGCGGCTGTCCAGAAACGGATTCAAACCGGCGGCAGCATCGAGTTGGGCACGGATCATGGCGCGGCGCTTGTCGAAGGCGGGGACGACATGGCCCGCATTTTCGAGCGTGGCCTCGTAGTCCTCGGCGCGGTGAATGACGACTTCGCCGGAGCTCAGGAAGCGGTGGCCGTACGTGATGTTGTCGCTCGCGAGGCCCAGCACTTCGCCCTTGATCGTGCGGCCGCCGTGCATCATTATCAGGCCATGCACCGGGCGCACGAATTGCACTTCGCTCGCGCCCCAGCGCATCAGCTTGGCCACCGGCAGTTTTTTCAGCGCGGCATCGACCATGCCGGGCAGATGCCGGTCGATGCGCTCGCCGGCTTTGTCGATGCGGACAGTGAAGTATTCGGCCTTGCCGTCGCCGGTTTTTTCAAGCTGCGAAAACGTGACGCCGGCGCTGCGCATGAAGCCTTCCAGCGCCTTGGTCGGCGTGCCGTCAGCGCCGACTCCTGCAGCCACCGCGGGGCCTTTTTTCTCGATCACGCGATCGGGCTGGTTCTCCAGGCAGTCGTCGAATTGCAATGCCAGGCGGCGCGGCGTGGCGAACCAGCGACCCGCGTTTTCCGGTTCGATGTAACCCGCTTCCGCCAGCGTCTTTTGCATCTGTTCGCGAAAGGCCAGTCCCAGCTTCGCCAGTGATTTCGGCGGCAACTCTTCGGTCAGCAGTTCGATGAGAAGCGCAGCTTTCATGACGCGTCGGCCTTCAGCATCGGGAAGCCGAGCCGCTCGCGGGAATCGTAATAGGCCTGCGCCACTTCGCGCGCCAGCACGCGCACGCGGCCGATGTAGGCGGCGCGTTCGGTGACGGAAATCGCGCCGCGCGCGTCGAGCAGATTGAACGTGTGCGAGGCTTTCATGACCATTTCAAATCCGGGCAGGGACAGATCGAGGCCGATCAGGCGCTTGGCCTCCGACTCGAATTTGCCGAACTGGGCGAACAGCCAATCGACATCCGAATGTTCGAAGTTGTAGGTCGACTGCTCGACTTCGTTCTGGTGATACACGTCGCCGTATGTCACGCCGGGCGCCCAGACCAGGTCATAGATGTTTTCCACGCCCTGCAGATACATCGCCAGGCGCTCGATGCCGTAAGTGATTTCGCCCAGCACCGGGCGGCAAGCCAGCGAGCCGACTTCCTGGAAATAGGTGAACTGCGTGACCTCCATGCCGTCGAGCCAGACTTCCCAGCCGAGGCCCCAGGCGCCCAGCGTCGGCGATTCCCAATCGTCCTCGACGAAGCGGATGTCATGCTCCGCCGTGTCGATGCCCAGATGCCGCAAGCTGTCGAGGTAAAGCTCCTGAATATCCGGCGGGCTGGGCTTGAGCACCACCTGATACTGGTAGTAATGCTGCAGCCGGTTGGGGTTTTCGCCATAGCGGCCATCCTTGGGCCGGCGCGAAGGCTGCACATAGGCGGCGCGCCAGGGCTCGGGGCCGAGCGAACGCAGGAACGTGGCGGTGTGAAAAGTGCCCGCGCCGACTTCAATGTCATAGGGCTGGAGCAACACGCAACCCTGCTGGTTCCAGTAGCCCTGCAAGCGCAGGATGATTTCCTGGAACGTGGGTTTCTGGTTCATGAGGGCATTCCGGAGCGGTACAAAAGAAATGATTTTACAATGCTTTGCGGGTTGGCCTTGGCGATGGTTCCACGACATGCTCATTTGCCCGGCATCCCGGCCTTTGTTTCCCGCTGCAACATCGCATCCGACCAAGGAAAATCATCATGAGCCATGCAGGCCATCCAGCCATCATTGAGGAAAACAGGGACCCGGTGTGCGGCATGAGCGTATCGCCGGACGCGGATGCCGCTTCCGATTATCGGGGCAGCCGCTATCTTTTTTGCAGCACCACATGCAAAACCAGGTTCGATCTGGAGCCGCAGCGTTATTTGCAACCCTCGCCGCAGCCGGCGGCGGAGCCTGCGCCGGCCGCCGAAGGAACCATCTACACCTGCCCCATGCACCCGGAGATCCGCCAGCCGGCGCCGGGCGCCTGCCCCAAATGCGGCATGGCGCTGGAGCCCATGCTGCCTGCGCTGGATGACGAGGAAAATCCGGAACTGACCGACTTCCGCCACCGCTTCTGGTGGACGTTGCCGTTGACGGCGGTCGTGACGATACTCGCCATGGCCGGTCACCGTCTGGAGTTGGTGGCGCCGCAAAACCAGAACTGGGCCGAGCTGATCCTGTCGTCGCCCGTCGTCCTCTGGGCAGGCTGGCCGTTTTTCGTGCGCGGCATCCAGTCGGTGATAACGCGCAATCCGAACATGTGGACGCTGATCGGTTCGGGCATCGCTGCCGCCTATTTTTACAGCGTGGCGGCCACCGTCATGCCGCACGTGTTTCCCGCGTCCTTCGTTGCCCATGGCCGCGTCAGCGTGTATTTCGAGGCGGCGGCGGTCATTGTGTCCCTGACCCTGCTTGGGCAAATCTTCGAACTGCGGGCGCGCTCGCAGACCTCGGCGGCGATCAAGTCCTTGCTCGGCCTGGCGCCCAAGACCGCGCGGCGAATTAATGCCAATGGTGCCGATGGCGGCGAAGAAGACATCCCGCTGACCCATGTGCATATCGGCGACCGGCTGCGGGTGCGGCCCGGCGAGAAGGTGCCGGTGGATGGCGTGGTCGAGGAAGGACAAAGCGCGGTAGATGAATCCATGCTCACCGGCGAATCGATTCCCGTCTCCAAGCAGCCTGGCGACAAGCTGATCGGGGCAACGATCAACGCCAATGGCAGCCTGATCATGCGCGCCGAGAAGGTCGGCTCGGCAACCGTCCTCGCCCAGATCGTGC
>CAZQTB010000019.1:0-13982 GCA_964596295.1 uncultured Rhodocyclaceae bacterium
CGCACACTGCAAAACGAGTTGGAGATCGTCGAAGGCATGCAGTTCGACCGCGGCTACCTGTCGCCCTACTTCATCAACAACCCCGACAAGCAGATCGCGATTCTGGACAATCCTTTTGTTCTGCTGCACGACAAGAAAATCTCCAACATCCGCGACCTGCTGCCGCTGCTCGAACAAGTCGCCAAGGCCGGCCGTCCGCTGCTGATCATCGCCGAAGATGTCGATGGCGAAGCGCTGGCCACCCTGGTGGTGAACAACATCCGCGGCATCCTCAAGACCGTTGCCGTCAAGGCTCCGGGCTTCGGCGACCGCCGCAAGGCCATGCTGGAAGACATCGCCATCCTGACCGGCGGCACGGTGATCGCCGAAGAAGTCGGCCTGACGCTGGAAAAAGCCACCCTGGCTGAACTTGGCCAGGCCAAGCGCATTGAAGCAGGCAAGGAAAACACCACTCTGATCGATGGCGCCGGCAAGGAAGATGCAATCAAGGGTCGCGTTACCCAGATTCGCGCCCAGATCGAAGAAGCCAGCAGCGATTACGACCGCGAAAAGCTGCAGGAGCGCGTCGCCAAGCTGGCCGGCGGCGTGGCGCTGATCAAGGTCGGTGCCGCCACCGAAGTCGAAATGAAGGAAAAGAAGGCCCGCGTCGAAGACGCCCTGCACGCCACCCGCGCGGCGGTTGAAGAAGGCATTGTTGCCGGCGGCGGCGTGGCGCTGCTGCGCGCCCGCGCGGCGGTCTCCATCAAGGGCGACAACCATGAGCAAGACGCCGGCATCAAGATCGTGTTGCGCGCCGTCGAACAGCCGCTACGCGAAATTGCGGCCAACGCCGGTGACGAGCCTTCCGTGGTCATCAACAAAGTGCTCGAAGGCAAGGGCAACTTCGGCTACAACGCCGCCAGCGGTGAGTACGGCGACATGGTCAAGATGGGCGTGCTGGATCCGACCAAGGTCACCCGCACCGCGCTGCAAAATGCCGCGTCTATTGCCGGCCTGATGCTGACCACCGACTGCATGGTGGCCGAACTGGTTGAAGACAAGCCAGCCGGCGGCATGGGTGGCGGTATGGGTGGTGGCATGGGCGGCATGGGTGGCATGGGCGGCATGGGCATGGATATGTAATAGCCTGTCCGGCCGCCGGGTGGAATTCTGGTTTCACCCGGCACCTCACGTTGCATGAAAAACCCGGCCTTGTGCCGGGTTTTTTGTTTTCAGGAAAAATCGGGTAGTATTCGCGCCTCACCTGCGCGGCCGTTACCAATTTTTACAATTTTTTGCGTCGGCTGCAGTTTTGCTTTTTCAGTTTCAGACTCCGCAACACGGCATTGAAAACGACCGGCTATAAAGTGGATTCGGCATGCAGTTGAAATCCGACCGCAAGAAGTGCAAAACCGGCCGGGTAATACTGGAGGAGGAGAGGGGAATACCCCGCATTGAGCCGGCCCGCAAGGGCCGGCTTTTTTATGCCTGCATCATGGCATGCAAAACGCCCGGCGCGTATTGCCGTCTTGCCAGCGCCGACTTTTCCCGCCCGTGCAATAACCCGCTGGTGTCCATTCTCTTTCAGTGAGCCGATGTGGTGATTGCGCCCAATCCCGTTTCAGCACGAATCTGCTGCGCGGCGAACAGCGCGCGTTCCCTTTGCGCCTGGCTGCTCCTGTCAGTGATTGAAACCAGCCAGATGATGACAAATGCCGCAGTCATGGAAAAAATCGCCGGCGAAGAATAAGGGAACCAGGCCGAGCTTTTCGGATTGCCCATCACGGTTTCCCACACGGCGGGCGACAGCACCGTCAAGGCAACGGAAAGCACCAGGCCGACAAAGCCGCCTGCCACTGCGCCGCGCGTGGTGCAGTTCTTCCACAGCACGGACATGAACAGCACCGGAAAGTTGGCCGAGCAGGCCACGGCAAACGCCAGCATCACCATAAAAGCCACATTCTGTTTCTCGAAGGCGATACCCAGCAATACCGCAATGACGCCGAGGCAAACCGTGGTGATCTTGGAGACGCGCAATTCGGCCCAGCTGTCCGCCTTGCCTTTTTTAACGACTGTGGCGTACAGGTCATGCGCTACCGCCGAAGCGCCCGAGAGCGTCAGCCCAGACACCACCGCCAGAATCGTGGCAAACGCGACGGCAGAGATGAAGCCAAGGAAAACATTGCCGCCAACGGCGTTGGCCAAATGCACGGCCGCCATGTTGCCGCCGCCCTGCAAACCCTTGGCGATATCGCCATCGACAAAATAGGCCGCCGGGTTTTGCGTCAACAACACAATGGCGCCAAAGCCGATGATGAAAGTAAGGATGTAAAAATAACCGATCCAGGTGGTCGCCCAGGCCACGGACTTGCGCGCTTCTTTCGCTGACGGCACGGTAAAGAACCGCATCAGGATATGCGGCAAGCCGGCTGTGCCGAACATCAGCGCCAACCCTACCGACACTGCAGAAATGGGGTCTTTAATCAGTCCGCCCGGCGCCATGATGGCATCTTTCTTGGCATGTACTTCGACCGCTTTGGCAAACAGCGCCTCAGGGCTGAAACTGAACTGGAGCAACACTGCAAAAGCCATGAAAGAAGCGCCTACCAACAACAGCACTGCCTTGATGATCTGCACCCAGGTCGTTGCCGTCATGCCGCCGAACAGCACGTAAGACATCATCAGGCCGCCGACCGCAGCCACCGCGACGATGTAGTCAAGGCCAAACAGCAGCTTGATCAACTGGCCTGCGCCCACCATCTGCGCAATCATGTAGAACAGCACCACGACCAGCGAGCCACAGGCAGCAAAGATGCGGATCGACGTCTGCGAAAAGCGGTAGCCCGCGACATCGGCAAAAGTAAACCTGCCCAGGTTGCGCAGGCGTTCCGCCATCAGAAAGGTAATCACCGGCCAACCCACCAGCCAACCGATAGAAAAAATCAGCCCATCGAAACCGCTCGCGAAGACCAGCCCGGAAATGCCCAGGAAAGATGCCGCCGACATGTAATCCCCGGCGATGGCAAGCCCGTTCTGAAAGCCCGTGATACCGCCGCCGGCGGTATAAAAATCAGCCGCCGTGCGGGTTTTTTCCGCTGCCCATTTGGTAATCCACAGCGTAACGGCAACGAAGCCGACGAACATGGCAATCGCCGTCCAGTTGGTTGCCTGCTTTTGCGCATGGCCTAGATCAGCCCCCGCCGCAAGTGCGCCGCCCGCGGCCAGCAAGGTCATCAGGCTCACAATGAATCGCTTGTTCACTCGTCCGCCTCCCGCAGAAGTTCTGCCGAAAGAGCGTCAAATCGCGTGTTGGCGAGATGCACATAGAGTACCGTGATGGCGATGGTAAACAGGATTACGCCAAGTCCTAGCGGTATGCCAATGGAGGTGACAAGCCCCGCGCCGAGTTTCTGCGCCAGAAATTCCTTGTCGAATGCAACCAGCAGGATGTAGCCGAAATAAACCACCACGACCAGCAACGTCATGACAATCGCGTAGATGTTGCGGGTGCGTACCAGACGGCGGAATTTCGGGTTGGCCCGAATCCGCTCAGCCGTGTCTTTACTCATGATTCCCCCATGGAACGAAGCACAACAGTTCGTTATTTTTGACGCCGCAGTAGTGAGACCCTATAATACGCAACCTCATTGGCCAGGTAGCTCAGTCGGTAGAGCAACGGACTGAAAATCCGTGTGTCGACAGTTCGATTCTGTCCCTGGCCACCAATAGCTAAAGTGTGTTGTTGCCGTTGATCAATTTCGACCCTAGGCGGGTATAGAGATTTCCCAATAGCGGACGCTCAGCATATTGCGTATTGGATAGTTCAATTAAGAAACGCCAAACGATGGTTTTTGACTTGGCGTCTTTAAAATGAAGCCGACTTAATACTTTGCTTGAGGTAATCAGCGATATCTGCTGCTGCCGTTGATAACATCTTATAGATAGCATTGTGGGCGGTTTTTGAAATTTCTTCGCCGGGAGTAGTAGAGACCATATACGATGGGCCTTCGACAACTCCGGACGCGTATGACTTTTGCCAAGTTTGGTTTCCTCCGGGATCAACGACCGCTACATCGAGGCTTAAAGTTACGGTAGGAGTAACCGCAAACCCAAGATTTTTTGCCTGATTGTACTCATACGTAAAATCATGAATCTTCGGTTTGACAATTACGGAATACAGTCCGGGCTGCGGTAGGGTATTCCCCTTCTCGATACCGCCAGTAAAGGTTGCCGCGAAAGCTGTCACTGACAACTCTCTCGTAATCTGGCCTAGAGGCAGATTTAAGGTAGTTCCCCCCCCACTGAAACTAGTTGGATGGCCGGAAAACACGTACTGATCGTCACTTGTGTCGGTCAGAATAAAGGCCTTGCCTTCATATGTAGCCGAGGAAACTTGTTTATTCAAGTATCCAGCGTTGTAGCTTCCTGTAGTTGTGCAAGCACTCAAAATTAATGTTGCGAGAACTGCAACGAATAGCTTTTGCATTTAAATTCCCCCTTTAGTAGCCAATTTCATGTTGATATCAACAATTGTGCGCTTTTTATCAGAGATAACTTGGAGTTTTATTGTGTGGCTTTTCTCCCAGTTAATTGAAGTTAGAGAGTCAACAGAAAGGATTTTCCCACCATTAATTGTGAGTAGTACATCCCCATTCTTTACACCAGCCTTCTGAGCAGGGCTGTTAGGTTCTACACTGACAACAAGTACTCCGGGATCATCGCCGCAACCCAAAGCAGTAGCAGTTGAAGCACTGATATTTTCAACTGTTATGCCAAGACGCGGTTTGCCATTACTAGTGGTAACCCAATCTGTTTGGGCAATAGGCGCAACTACTGGGAGGGAAAGTTTTTCTCCCAACTCTAAAACAATATTGGGAAGGTATTCAAATCCAGCTCCACTGGAAGAATCGACCGCATAGCCAATTAGGCCGCCTGCAAGAACATTCCCCCATGCACCATTATTGGCTCTGGATTCGAAAGTTTCCAAACCTGGTTTAAAACCGTTCTTTTGGCAGGTAACGGAAAGATTCTCGTAACTTTTTCGGACGATTACAGTTCCGGGTGTTGTGACAGACCAACTGCCTTTGTCATTGGTCATATCGCATTGCGCTCCTTCAACCTGCTGCCCTCGATATCGCGTTTCTACCGAAAGTGGCTGCATTTTGCTGCCAGTAACACTTGCACACCCGCTGAGGAAGCCGAGGCACATCAATATCCCTAACAGATTGCTGTCAATAACCAATCGATGCAACGCGCACGAGTGGCGAATGAGGTCGCCATTAGCATTTGCAGGAATACCGAGAAACTCATAGAGGGTCTGTTTTAACACGGTACTCCCGCGAAACTGGATTCAAAATAACATGCGACCATTATCTATATTGAATCATAACCATGAATATCGGAAATTGGCCGGAAGAAGACACTGACAGGTGTGAAATTATTCCACAGACGTTGGCGAGTGAGGGCGAGCCAATGCATTGATATAAATACTCTTTCTAGAGCTGAAAAGCCGTATGCCGACAGTTCGATCCTGTCCCTGGCCACCAGTATTCAAGTCCGACTGTTTCCAGTCGGGCTTTTTTTTGCTTGTTCGCGCTGGGTGGTTCACCGAAATCCCGCCGCTGTCCAAGCGGCTCCGCTCCGCGGACGGTTCGCACGGCCCGTTCAGGCCAGCAGCGACTTTTTCTCGCGCAGAAGTGTTTCGATCTGCTCTGCCGGAACACCCAGGCTGAACAGGAACCCTTGGATCTCGTTGCATTTGAGCAAGCGCAGAAGATTTGCCTGCTCTTCGGTTTCGACACCCTCCGCGACTACCCGCAGATTCAGGGAATGGGCCAGGGAAATGATGGCGGAGACGATGCTCAGGTCGTCGGAATTGGTGGTCATGTTCACGATGAATGCCCGGTCGATCTTCAGGACGTTGACAGGCAGCTTGGCGATGTAGCTGAGCGAGGAGTAGCCTGTGCCGAAATCGTCAATCGCAACCTCGATGCCCATCTTCTGAATGATCTTGAGCTTCTGGATATTGGCCTCTATGTCCTGCATGATCAGGCTTTCGGTAATCTCCAGCTCCAGTTCGACCGCCGCATTCTCGGCGCCGCTTATGGCGTTCGCTACCGTGCCGACGAAATCTTTCTGCCGCAGCTGAATCGGCGAAACATTGACGGCAATCCGGGGGGAGCGCAGGCCCTTTGCCTGCCATGCGCGGGAATCCGACGCCGCCTTCACCAGCGCCCAGCGGCCCGCCTCCAGAATCATCCCGGTTTCTTCAAGCAGGGGAATGAATTCCATCGGCGGCACCAGGCCGGTCTCGGGATCGTCCCAGCGCAGCAGCGCTTCAAGCCCGCAAATCTGCCCGCTCTTGAGATCGACCTTGGGCTGGTAGTGAAGCACCAGCTGCTCCTGCTCCAGAGCCCGGCGCAACTTGTTTTCGAGCGACAGCTTCTCGGCGACGCGTGCATTGAACTCAGGGGCGTAGAACAGGTACTTGTCGCCGGAAAGCTTGGCCTTTCTCAGCGCGGCCTCGGCATTGCGCAACAGGGTCTCGATATCCTCGCCGTCGGCGGGATAAGACGATATCCCGGCTCTGGCCGCAGCACGCAACTCATGCCCGTCGATCAGGAACGGCTGATGCTGGATCCCGGACAAAATATTCTCCAGAACATGGGCGATATCCGGGCCTTCATTGTCGTTCCGGGTGGCGATGCTGAAATTGTCGGCCGAAAACCGGGCCAGAATATACGTTTCATCGAGCATCTCTTTTAATCGCCCCGCAAGCTGACGCAGCATGTCGTCCCCAGCCTGCCGGCTGAAAGTTTCATTGATGCTGCTGAACCGCTCGAGGTCGAGCATGATCACGGAAAACGCCTTTTTCTCGCCGCGCGCGGCCCTGATTCGCTGATGCACCCGGTCCAGAAACAGCGCGCGGTTCGACAGGCCGGTAACGGCATCGAAGTAAGCGAGATAGTTGAGGCGTTGCTCTTTTTCGAGATGATCCAGGGCAAATGAAATATCGCCGGCCATCTCGATCAGCAACCGCATCTCCTCATCGTCAAAAACGCCAGTTTCCGGCGCATAAAGCACGAACACGCCGACCGGCTGACTTTCCACGATGAGCGGAAACACCACCAGGGAGCGATAGCCGCGCTTCAACGCTTCGTCGCACAAATTCCTGATGCGACTGTCTGCGGCGATGTCGTTGCAGATCACCGGTTTCATCTGGGTTATCGCCTCTGCGGTCAGGCGGCAGTTTCCGGGAGCATCTGCAACGGCGGTCAAATTGATCTGATCCAGGTATCCGTCATCATGGCCTGCTCTGGCGACCGGCGTGACCTGTTGCGTGCTCGTATCAAGCGTGCCAATCCAGGCGAATACGAACTTGCCGTGCTCTACCACGATGCGGCATGCCTCTTCGAAGAGCTGCTGCCGATCGTGCACGCGCACGATGGTGGTATTGATGCCGCTGAGTACGGCGTAAATCCGGTTGAGGCGCGCGATCCTGGCCTCCTGCACCTTGCGTACGGTAATGTCCCGAACGATGGCCTGCAGCATTCTCTTGCCGTCGACCTCAATGCGATTGAGGCTTACCTCGGTATCAAAGAGTATTCCATCGAACGTCTTGTGCTGCCATTCGAAGACTTGCGGTACGCCGGACAAAGCTGTGACGATCTTCTCGAATGCTTTCTCCTGTGAATCGCGTCCATCCGGCTGAAGCGACGGTGAGAACTCATGTGGTTTCAAGCTCAGAATCTCTTCGCGCCGGCATCGAAACATCTGTTCCGTTTTCAGATTGCAGTCAACCATGGCGCCTTCCATCATGAGGAAGATGGCGTCGTTCGCGTTCTCGAACAGCGCCCTGAATTTCACTTCGCTTTGCTGCACCGCCTGTTCCGCACGCTTGCGCTCGACAATCTCTGCAGTGAGCGCAGCGGTACGCTCCTCCACCAGTTGTTCCAGGCCCTCGTGCAGCCGGGCGCGCTCCAGCGCGATACCGATCTGGTGCCCGACGCCGTAAAGCATTTCCAGCTCTTCGTCCTTGAACAGGCCCTGATTCGCGCCCACCATATTCAGAATCCCCAACATGCGATCGCCGATCCACAACGGCACGCTGGCGTGGTAGCGCAAGCCATTTGTATCGCCCACGGCAGATTGCAGCCGCTCGCATTCCAGAATGTTGGTAACGTGATCCAGCTCCCCTGCGAGAAAGCGGCGCCGGCATTCGCACAAGCCATCCATCGCACCTGCCGTCAGCAATGCCGGCGGCAGGTTGAGTGCAGCGGCAAGCCGGAAGCCGGACTCGCCTTCCTTCAGGGAAATCCACCCTGCCTGCACCCCTGACAGCTCCAGCGCATGTTCGAGCGCCTTCTCGCACACCTCGCGTTCGCTGACCGCGCGGTTCAGTCCTTCCGCGATGTGGTAGAGGCCGGTCAGGGAACGGTTCGAGTCGGCCAGTTCGCGCTGCCGCAACTTGAGCTCCTCGCTGATATGCACTGCCTCTTCATAGACCGAGATCAGCAGGTCCACGATCTGCTGCCGTTCGGCGGTGATGAAATGTCTTTGTCCGCCGAGATGGATTTCCATCCCCATCTGCATCTTCTGGCTCTTGCGCATTTCCTGATTCATAAGCAGATAATCGACGCGGGCGAGCAGGTATTTCTCCTCATACGGCTTGCGGATGAAGTTGTCGGCGCCGCACTCCAGCCCCTTCATGATGTCCATGACGTCGGACAGGGTAGTCACCAGGATGACCGGAATTTCCCTCAACGTCTCATCGGACTTGATCGCCTTGCACAGTTCATAGCCGTTCATCTCGGGCATCACGATGTCGCTGATAACCAGTGTCGGCTTGTGCCGCCGGGCCGACATCAGAGCCTGCTTGCCATCGGGCGCAGTGGTGACCGCGTAACCGTGTTCCTCGAGCAGGTGCTGCAACTTTTCCGCCTGGGTCGGACTGTCCTCGGCGATGAGGATTTCGATGCTGTTGTTCCTGTTCTTTTTTTTGGATTTCATGGTTACGCTCCTTTTTTGCTTTGGTGATTCACCAGGTTCGTCAGCACTGCGGCGATTTTCTCCGGCGGCAACACCAGCATCGCCGCATCGAGCCTGATGGCCTCGCCCGGCATGCCATGAACCACGGAACTGCCCTTGTCCTGGACGAAGGTGACTGCACCCTTTTCTTTCAACAGCCGCAGCTCCTCGGCGCCGTCGCGTCCCATGCCGGTGAGCAGGCCGGCCACGGCGTCGCAACCATAGACCTCGGCGACCGAGCGAAACAAATAAGAAACGGAGGGACGCAGCCCATTTTCGGGTTCATCCTGGGTCAGGGCAATCTTTCCTCCGTGCGCCACCTTCATCTGGCACTCATCGGGAGCGATGTAGACGTGGCCGGGCAGCACGGACTCGCCATGCCTGGCGACATGGACAGGCCGGCCGGACGACTGCGCCAGCCACTCGACGAATCCCTGCGTAAAGCCGGGCGCCATGTGCTGCACGACCAGCAGCGGCACCGGAAAATCCTTTGGTAGTCCCGCGAAGATGGTGTGCAGCACCGGCGGTCCGCCGGTCGAGGCGCCGATGGCGACGATCCGCACCTTTGCCGGTTCTTGCGCAAGCCCCATCTCCACCGGCCGCGGGGCCGGCCCCGTACGCCGCGTTTTCGGCCAGCGTCGCACCACCTTCACTTCCGACATCAATTTCACCGTCTGCACCAGTTCGCGGGCCGTGGCCTCGTGGTCCGGATGGCCGATGCCCGTCGGTCGGCGCAGCACGGCCAGCGCGCCTGCCTCCATCGCATCGAATGTCGTCACCACCTCGCGGGAATCCTCGCTGCCGCTGACGACAATGATGGGCGTCGGCTGCGTTTCCATGATCCGGCGCGTAGCCTCCAGTCCGTTCAGTTTCGGCATATGCATATCCATCGTGATCACATCGGGTCGGTGGCGGCGCACGGCGTCGAGGGCTTCCTCGCCGTCTTGCGCCGTGCCGGCTATCCGGATGCCGGCATCCGCGCTGAGAATGTGAATGAGGAATTCACGCACCACCGGCGAATCTTCAACGATCAGGACATTGATCATGGGGATGGCCTCATGGCATCGTTCCGATCAGGCGACGGATGACCCCCAGCAAATTGCTCTGGTCGAAGCTGCTTTTCACGATATAGGCATTGGCGCCGACGTCGATTCCGCGCTCGCGATACTCGTGCGACTCCAGCGCCGTCACCAGCACAACCGGCAGCTCCGCAAGCTGCTTGTCTGAACGCACCTTCGCCGTAAGCTCGAACCCGTCCATGCGCGGCATCTCCACGTCGGAGACAACCAGATCGAACGCCGCAGTCTTGAGCGCGGTGTAGGCGTCAACCCCGTCCACGGCGGTAGCGACAGCGTAACCCGCCGACTCCAGGATATTCTTGAGCAGCGCACGCGAGGTAATCGAATCCTCCACCACCAGGATGGACTGTGTTCCTGCTTCCGAGGACTGCACGGGCATGCCTGCCGCGCGCGGCGCTGACGCAAACCTTACGGCGGATTTCATCAGATCGGACACGTTCAGCACAGGCACCACCTGGCCCGTCCCCAGCACGCTCGCGCCGGCGATATTGCGCACGCGCGCGAGCTGCGGGCCCAGAGGTTTTACCAGTACCTCCTGTTCCCCGAGAATCTCGTCCACCTGAAATGCGATGCGCGTGGATCCCAAATCGAGCGCGATGGCCATCTCGCCTGCGGATTTTCCCGCCGCGGTTTTCGACGGCAGTCCCAGCATGTCGCCAAGCCGCACCAGAGAGATTGCTTTTTCGTCGAGGGAAATCGTTTCCCGGTTTTCCACCGTCCGGATGTCCATGTCCGCCAGGCGCGCCGCGCGCCCGACACTGGCTGCGGGGATAATGAAAAACTGCCCGCCGGCGCCAACGAGGACACCCCGAAAATTGGCCAGCGTCAGCGGCAGGGCAATCCGGAACGTCGTGCCGGCATCCGGGTGCGACTCGATCTCAACGGTACCGCCCAGCCGCTCGACCTTTTCGCGCACAATGGCGAGCCCCAGCCCCCGCCCCGAAATGTCGGTGATGATCGGGCTGGTAGAAATACCGGACTGGAAGGCGAGCATCAACGCTTCGTGCTCGCCCAGCCGTGCCGCCTCTTCGGCAGAGACCAGACCGAGTTTGCGGGCCGCCGCCTTTACCTGCCCGGCGTCAATGCCCGTGCCGTCATCGGCAACAAGCACCTCGGCTTTGCCGCTGTCTTTTTGCGAAATTGCGAGTGTGATGGTGCCATGCGGAGGTTTTTGTTTTCGCTTACGCACTGCCGGGGCTTCAATGCCATGATCAATGCAGTTGCGGATCATGTGAATCAACGCATCCTTCATCTCTTCAAGAATGCGCCGGTCGATCTCGAGTTCGCCGCCATGGATCGTCAACTCCACGAGCTTGCCCTGATCGCGTGCGAGTCCGCGCACGAATCGCGGAAAGACTTCGAGCAGCGAGGAAAACGGCAACAGGTGCATATCCTTCACATCGTGCAAAAGACCGTCCACGATTCCGGCCAGTGCGCGATGATCGTGCTCGGCGGACTTTCCCAGCCGGGCCAGCCGGGTCTCGAGCGTTTTCATGAAAAGGCTTTCCGCATCCAGGTATTCGAACAACCGCGCAAATTTCTGCTGTTCTTTGACGACCCCGCTTCTCTTGCCGCTACGTGCCGCCGAGCGTTCCATCACCCGCAGGGTTGGCCGGATGCCGGCCCATTGTTTTTTCCAGTCCGCGAGCATTCCGCTCGTCTCGCGCACTTCCCTGGCGCGCTGGTCTGTCGCCAGGCGCGGCGCAAGCAATTCCTCAGTCTGCCGCATCACCGCGTCAAGCTTCGCCATGGATATCCTGACTGTCTCGGACAGAAGGCCGGGGACCGCGGGCGCAGTCCGCGAGTCGGCATCTGCAGGCGATGCGGGGCCGGAAAGCAGCCCAGCCCCCACCTGTCGTGGAATTGCCGGGGACGCTTCCTCGCGCGTGGGCGCCGGCCCCTTCAGCGCATCGTCGAGCCGGCGTATCAGCGGCGCGGCTGCCGGCTTTATCGACGCATCCGGAGCAAGGAGCGCGCTGAGAATATCTACCGATTGCTGCAGTAAATCGAAGAGCGCTGGCGACGCCGCGACAGCCTTGGTTTTCAGCGCGGCAAATACGCTCTCCAGTGCCTGGCATACCGACTCGATTTCCGTGAGATTCACGGCCCGGGCCGCGCCCTTCAGGCTGTGCGTCTCGCGAAAGATTTTCTCGATGATGCCCGTCCGCCCCCCGCCCACCGGTGCTTTCTCAAGCGCCAGGAGGCCTGCGGACAGCGCCCTGAGGTGTTCGTCCGCCTCGACCCGGAAGGTCGCGAGGAGCTTTGTCAGGAAGGCGTCATGGGCCATGCTCTTGTTCCGCTCTTTGGATCAGGCGGCCCGGCTCCCGATCAGGGAACCCAACCGCTGCCCGAGTTCGTGAAGCTGCTGTGCGGCGACTTCGGCCTGTTTGGTGCCGGCGACGTTCTGCACGCTGGCCTGCTTGATGTTGTCCATGGCCAGCGCCACCTGGTCCATGCCCGCCATCTGCTGCTGGCTCGAAGCCGCGATCTGGGTGGCGGCCTGCGCCGCGTCACTGATGCTTTCGGCCAGCAGCCGGATGGATTCGCCCGTCTCGCCGGTCTGCTTGACGCCGGCTTCCACCGCCTTGCTGCCCTGCTCGGTAGCCAGCACCGCCGCGCTGGTGGCCTTCTGGATGTCGCCGAGAATCGCGCGCACTTGCGTAGTCGCCTGCTTGGATTGATCGGCGAGACTCTTCACCTCCTGCGCCACCACCGCGAAACCCTTGCCCTGTTCCCCGGCCTTGGCCGCTTCGATGGCCGCATTCACCGCCAGCACATTCGACTGCTCGGCAAGGTCATTGACCGTGGCGATGATCTCGCCAATCGCCTGGCTCTGTTCCGCCAGCCGCACGATGCTCTCGGCAATGGATTCCATCTGTTCCTGGATATGGTGCATCCCTTGAATGGCGTCCGTGACCGACTTGCGGCCGGCCTGGGAGACATTCGAGGCTTTCTGCGCGCTGTCGGAAACATACTTTGCTTTCTGGCTCGCCATCTGCGCGGTCTGCTTGACCTCTTCCACCGTGACCGTGGTCTCGCTCACCGCCGCTGCCGTCTCCGCCGCGCCCGAGGCCACCTGCGTCGTGGTGGCAAGAATCTCGCCGGAGGAGGAAGACAACTGGGCGATGCTTTCCCGGAGTTGCCGGGTGATGGAGCGGCTGAGAAAGGAGCCGATGGTCAAGCCGGCGATAAGGGCGAGCAGCGAAGCGCCCGCCATCATCAGAGTCAGAAAATTGACCGTCGCCGCCAGATCGGTGCGTCCTTCCTCCATCAGCTTCATTTCCCGGTCACGGAAGAGCCCTGCCTTCTCGATCAGCGTGGCATTGAGCGGACGCACTTCCTTGATTCCCAGCGCCAGCGCCTCCGCCCGCTTTCCTTGCAGCGCCAGCACAATAACCCGATCCTGGGCCTGCTCGTTCTTCGCCTGCAAGGCAGCGATCTCGTTCAGCATGTCGCGTCCTTCGGCGCTACGGACAAGCTGGCGCATTGTGCCGACGATCTCGCTGAACCGGTGCCGGTTCGCCTGCAATTCTTCCTCATGGCTCTTCTGGAGGTCGGCATAGAGAAGAATGCCCCGGTAGTTGGCGACCTGATCATTCAGCTCGAAGCGCAGCCTGCCGGCGCTCTCGACCAGCCGTTCGTCAACCTCGATGAAACTGTCGTAGGTCGCCTGAATCCTGGCGAGCGAATGAAAAGCGACAAACGTCACGATCGCCAGCAGTGCCAGCACAATGGCATAGCCGCCGATAATTTTTTTACCAATGGTCATGGCTTGATCTCCTTCAGAAATTTGGTAGGGTGGCCTGCCGTCACACCGTGTATTGCGCCGCAAGCTGCTTCAGCCGCTGCCCGAGTTCGTGAAGCTGCTGTGCGGCGACTTCGGCCTGTTTGGTGCCG
>CAZQTB010000019.1:14082-40328 GCA_964596295.1 uncultured Rhodocyclaceae bacterium
CCGCCGCGCCCGAGGCCACCTGCGTCGTGGTGGCAAGAATCTCGCCGGAGGAGGAGGCAAGTACGCTGACACCTTCGTTGATTTCGCGCGTTGTCCGCCGCAGGTTTTCGACCATCGCGCGGAACGCGCGCGCAAGATCGCCCACCTCATCGGCGCGGTGGTCCGGCGGGGCATTGACGGTAAGGTCGCCCGCAGCCACTCGCCCGGCGATACCGGAGATCGTCCTGAGCGGCACAGCAATGATCCGGTTGAGAAACAGCGCCATCGCGAACCCCAGCAGGATCGCCGTGGCGCCGACAATGACGAAGGTCTGCACCGCCCGTTGCGCACTCTGTCCGGATTCCGCTACGGTGGCGCGCGCCTGCTCCACTGCTTCGTTGCCCAACGCTTCGTCAATCGCGCGCATCTTGCGGTAGCGCTCTTGCTGGATACTGAGAATCGTGGCTCTGGCCTGTTCTGTTTTACCTGCGTAGATCAACGGGATGGTCTGGTTGTCTCTGGTCCGCGCGAACGCGCTGCGGATCGTTTCGATCTCATCGAGCTTGCGGGACACCCTGGCGTCGTTTCGATTACGCTCCCGCAGTCGTTGCAGGATTGTGGTCACCCCCGTTACGCGCTCTTTGACGTCTTGATGCCAAGCGTCCCGGCCGGCCTGCTGCGTCGTCGTCATCATGTGCAGCAGAGCGGCCCGCTCCCCATTTTGCTCGGCGCGAAGCGCCATGAAATCCACCGCGTTGGCGAACTTCTTCTCAAAAAGGTCTTTCTGGGACTCCTGGATGTAGGTAATGCTCACGTATGCGGTCTGGATCACCGCTGCCAGAAAGACAATCATCAGCCCGAAGCCGACGAAAAGCTTGCCGCGTGTCGTAAGATCAAGGAACCATTTCATGTCTAGTCCTCCTTGTGTGCGTGCGCTTGCCGGTCGCGTGGTCGGATGCGGGCGCTCCCTATCCGGGCACCTGCTCTTGCACGACGATGCGCTCAGCCGCCAGGAGTTTGCCCCCATCGAGAATCACGGTACGCTCGAGGGTCACGCCTTTCAGATATTCCTGACGGACGCCCGTGAGCGTGGGCAGGGACGGCTGGATGCCGGTTACCGGAATGCGGCGAACACCGGTAACCGCATCCGCCAGGATGCCGAACAGCATGTTGCCGGATTGCAGCACGATGATCTTGTCAAGATCGGTCAACCCATTCTCCGGCAGGTCGAAGAATTTCCTGATGTCGATGACCGAGAGGATCTCCCCGCGCAGGTTGACGATGCCGAGCACAAAATCCGGCGTGCACGGCAACGGCGTCAGGTTTTCCGTCAGGAAGACCTCGCGGACGTACGACGACTCTATCGCATAGCGTTCGTGAGCCAGGAGGAATTCCACCACCTCGATGCGCTCATCGACGGCCCCCGCCGGCACGGGCTCCCGGGCGAGCGCCTGCGCCCGTGCCTTCAGGATGCGTTGCGTCTCTTCCGCGGCAGGCGCCCAGACGCGCTCAACGGCGACGCGCGCGGCCTCCAGACGCTGCTTGACCTTATCCCAGTCGATGGTTGTCGGCTTGCGCGGCTTTGGGTCATCGGCGTCCATGCAGATTCTTCCTTCAGCCGCTCGCGACTGTCAGATGCGGCAAACTCAACTGCGCGGACGCAATGATCTCGCCGAGCCGGCCGGCGGTCAAACCCTCCGATTCCGGCAGTATCTCGTCCTGCGTGTGCGTATGCAGCAGCGCCTGCGCATTGTTGAAATGCCGCCGCGCCTCGCGATGCCGCCCCTGTGACAAACGCAGGTTGCCCAGGGCAAAGTGCGCCAGCACGAAATCCGGAGCGAGATAAAGCGCGTGCAGCAGCGCCTGCACCGCACGGCCATTTTCTCCCTGCTCCTGCAGAATGGTGGCAAGGAGATAATGAGTTGTTGGATCAAGCTTGTCGGCAGCGATGGCTTTCTCGCACCACGCTGTTGCCTCGGCGAGCTTGCCCTGATCGGCACAGGAATGGGCAGTGCGGCAGAGGGCATCCCGCTCCTCCTGGTGCGATGGATGGATTGCAGCCGGCGGCTCTGCCGCCACGGACTGAGCCGACACGCCCGTTACTGCTTCGGGCATGCGCAAAGTATCGGGCAACGGATCAAATGGCGAGATGGAATATCCGGCGGCGCCTGCCGGTGATTCCGCGCCCTTGGTCTTGCGGTAGAGAACCACCCCGGGAAAAGTAGTGGCCTTGAACTGTGGAAACAGGCTGTTCGAGGTTTCCGTCGGACTGACGACAAGCCACCCGCCATTAACGAGTGACCGGTGGAAGTTCTGCGCAACCTTCTTCACCCATGCCGGGCTGAAATACATCAGCACATTGCGACAGAGGATCACATCCATCGCATTGGTATTGGTCATGAGCGAAGGATAAACATCCTCGGCGAAATTGAGGCAGGCAAAAGTCACCCGTTTGCGGATATGCGGCAATAATTCGAAACGCTTGTCTTTTCTCCGCCTGAAGTACCGCGCCTGAAGCCAGTCCGGTGCACTGCGGAACGACCATTCGCCATATACGCCCTCGGCCGCCTTGCGCAGGAATGCCGGATTGATGTCGGTGGCCAGGAGAGTAATGTTCCAGTCCTTCTGATCCGGAATCAGCCGGTCGAGGAGCATGGCGACCGAGTAGGGCTCCTCGCCCGTGCAGCAGCCGGCGCTCCAGATGCGCAGGCGTCGCCCGGCGTGCGCACGCGCGCGGATCAGTTCCGGGAGAATGTGCTGCTCGAGCGCCTCAAAGCTCATTTTCTCACGGAAAAAATACGTCTCGCCCACGGTCAGGTGGCTGGCAAGCACATCGATCTGATGGTGCGTCAATGGCGCAGACAGGAGCAGGTGTGCGCACGATTCCGCATCCGGCATGCCGAAGGCAGGCGCGGCGGCGGCGATGCCGCGCTCCAGATCGCGCCAGCGTTCCTGGGGAAAATGCAAACCGGTCTGCGCAGAAAGCAGATCGCTCAGGGACATGCTGAGTTGATCTGAAAATGCCTTGTTCATTTTACCGGCCTCCGGCCGGCATCATGGCACGTTCGAGCGCGGACGCTTCATCCAGCGACAGAAACCGGCCCAGATCGTGGATGAGGATCAGGCCGTCTTCGAGTTTCGCCACGCCATCCACATACTTCAGACCGGGGAGAATATCGTCAGCATCGATAATATCCGGCCCGGAATACCCGAGTACCCCGCTGACCGCATCGGCCACGAGCGCCACCGGTCTTTGGGCCGTGTGTGCAATGACGAGCCGGTCGGTCAGGGCCATCTGCCGATCCTCGAGCCGAAGCCGCTTGCGTATATTGACAACCGGAATAACCTGGCCCTGGACATTGATCACGCCGAACACAATCTCCGGCGCATCCGGCAGGGGGCTTACATAAACGGCGCGAATCACGCGCTCAACGACAGCCAGGCGCAATGCAAGGCGCAACTCATTCAGACAAATGACGACGTATTCTTCCATATCGTTATCCGCAAACAAGCGATGCGTATTGATTCCTGACTGACGAACTGAAACCGATACAACACCGATTGTCTATCCGTATTCTGATCGCCTCCCGACGTTTTATGGTGGATTCGTTCGATATAAATCTACTGTTGTCGTTAACATAGCACTTATTCGTCATGCATAAGTGTTACACACACTCTATCCGTAAAATTACGGAAATAACAGGAATGCCGATAGGGTTTTCAGCCATCGACAGCAGGGGAGCCGATCGGACTATCGACGTGTGCGCTGGCTCAAGTATGCCACTATGGTCAGTTGTAAGCCCTGATTCAGGCTGAATGGCGGCAACCAGCCCAGCGCGCGCCGGATATTGCCGCTGTCGATGATCAATGAATCCATTAGCCGTGTTGCCAGCGCCGATTTTCCGGCCAGCGTCGCCACAGCGCGCAGACCCGGTAAGACTACTGGCAATTTTCTGTCGGACAACTTCTCTAAATTGGCTTTCCGTGAAAGAAATTATGGATAACGATTATTCACATATAACGGACAATCAGATTTTTTTAACAGGCGTGACTTTCTTGTACTCTCGCTGTCGGCGCGCAACGCAAAGCCTTGCGTATTGTCGCGACCACCCGTGCAACTTGCGGCTCAGTCATGTTGGACCCTGAAGGCAGGCACAGACCCTGCTTGAATATCCGCTCGGATACTGACTCTTCATCATGACTGAAATAGCGGCAATGTTTAAACACGGGCTGAAGATGCATGGGTTTCCATAGAGGACGTCCTTCGATCAAATCGCCCGCCAGGCGGTTTAGCAACTGGGCGCTGGTAATCCCCGCTTTGGGACTGATCGTACAGGCCGTCAACCAATGGGTTGAGTAGCTCCATTCAGGCTCGGGCATCCATTCAATTTCCGGGACATCGGAGAAGGCGTCCTGATATGCCTTGAATACCGCACGCCGGGCTTCCACGCGGTCGTTCAATACCTTGAGCTGTCCCCTGCCGACACCGGCGAGAATATTGCTCATTCGATAATTGTAGCCAATCTCGGTATGCTCGTAATGGGCTGCTGGATCGCGCGCCTGGGTAGCAAGAAAACGCGCTTTTTCGATGAGTTGCTGATCATCGGAGACCAGCATTCCACCACCGGAGGTGGTGATGATCTTGTTCCCATTGAATGAGAACACGCCCAGCTTGCCGAAGGTTCCGCTGGCCTTGCCCTTGTAGATCGCCCCGAGGGATTCGGCTGCATCCTCCACGATGGGAACTCCATAGCGATCGCAGATTGGGAGGAGGCTGTCCATATCGGCGCTTTGACCATACAAGCCTACAACAATAACTGCCTTGGGCAGCCAGCCTTCTTTGCGTGCGGTCGAAAAAGCCTTTTCAAGAGCTTGGGGCGACATATTCCAACTCTCGCGGTCGGAATCGATGAATACGGGTTCAGCGCCCTGATAAACAATTGGATTGGCGCTGGCCGCGAAGGTGAGCGACGAGCAAAACACGCGATCGCCACGCGTGACACCCAGCAGTACCAAAGCAAGATGGATCGCAGCCGTGCCCGAAGAAAGTGCAGCGGCGTGTCGAATACCCACCAGATCTGCCAGTTCGCGTTCAAAGGCATCCACATTGGGGCCTAGTGGTGCGATCCAGTTTGTCCTGAAGGCTTCTTCGACGAACTCTCTTTCAGCACTTCCGATATGCGGGGTGGAAAGCAAAATTTGCTCGTCGATCACTTTGCGATCCAAAATGTCGATCGCCTGTCCAATGGCATCGATCACTGGTAAATGATTGATGCCATGCCTGTTCATCAGATCCAGGGCATCGCGTCGGGTTGCACCCTCAGAGATCACGACGGACTGGATTCGTAGTAGCGATTCAAGTTTATCGTCCAGTTGTGCGCCGCCAAGGATAAGACGTCGCAAATCGCCATCGGTGACTGTACGTTCGAACAAACCGCGTTCGTCAACCAGCAGCAATAAACCTAGACCGGCCTTGTCCAGAGCAGATAAAGCCTCGCGCAAACTGGCATTGCGATGGACTGAAACATTCCGGATATTCACCACATTAACTCCCAATTATTTTTCTGGCCGGAATCCCGACTCTTGTTTCACCGGCCTCAATATTCGCGGTGACCACAGCCCCGGCGCCGACGACCGCTCCCGCGCCGATCGTGATACCCGGCAGTATGTTGGCCCCTGCGCCAATGAGGACGCCCGCCCCGATTCTGACCCTGCCGCCCAGGGTGGCATTCGGCGCGACGTGTGAAAAATCACCCACTTCGCAATCGTGATCCATGATTGCGCCATGATTTAGAATGACACTCTTCCCGAGGATTGCTCCCGGAGCGATGACCGATTTTGCTCCAATAAAACAACCCGCGCCCAAGCTTGCGTAGCGTGAAACGGAGGCGGATGGATGCGTCACCGTCAAGGGCAGGGCGCCAAGAGCCGTCAATATAATAAACAAACGCCTGCGAGCCTCGGCCTTTCCGATCGCCAGATGAAAGGACGATCCCGCCATTTCATTGGCCAGCGTCGGGGTTTTGATCATGCAGCCCATGAATTCCACGTCCTGCAAATGCGGAGCTTCATCACGGACGCATATATGGGACAGGGGAGTGCCACTTTCCAGCAGGGCATCCAGCACGACCTTGCCGTGCCCGCCTGCGCCTACAAGAAAAATAAGATCAGTATGCATTCGCTTTCGCCAACACCGAAGAGTCCAAGGAAACGCTTTTCAATAGTTCAACAATACGACGGGACGCATGCCCATCCCCATAGATGTTGTGCCGTGCATAAGGCCCGTGGGCAAGCGCGCGGGTGATCGCCGATTCGATGGCTGTCATATTCATGGACGTATCGCTCACATTCGCATTGCGTTCTCTCATATTCTGACGTGGGCCGATGTTGACCACCGGCGTACCGAACGAGGCCGCCTCGATGATACCCGCACTGGAATTGCCGATCATCAGATCAGCGGCGGCCATCCATGAAATGAATCGCTTACGTGGAAAGTGAGTAACGACGCGAATTCCCGGATCGTGCGCACGTGCTTCCAGCACACTGCGAATCTGATCGCTGTCCGCATCGGAGTTCGGTTTTAGCGCTACTACCTGAACTCTCTGGGCATGTAACACATCCAGGATTTGGTGGATGCTATCCCCGGCTGAAGCGGCTTCCTGTAATACCGGGTGGTAAACCATTAATGCAATAGGAGCTTGCACATCCAGTCCCATGTCTGTCAGCAAGGTATTGCGTGCAACGCATGCGAGGGTTTCGAGTCCATCGAGTCCTGGCGCGCCTGTCACAAACACATTGTCGGCCAGTTCTCCCATGCGTATCAATCGATCACGCGCATTGTTGGTCGCAGTGAAATGAAAATGTGACAGTTTGGAAATGGCATGGCGAACCGGTTCGTCTATCGTTCCCGAGCGTTCTCCTCCATGGATATGGGCCACATGGATATTCATGTGGATGGCTGCCAAGGCTCCTGCCAGCATTTCGCCTCGGTCTCCGAGCAGCAGGACCAGGTCAGGCTTGATGTCAGATAGCGCGCCGACGAATCCGACAAGCATTTTCCCAATATTGCGCGCCATGCTGGCTCCGGTTGGGAGACCATGATCGAACGCTACTTTCGCAGAGACTGGCAAGCCTGCCGCGACAATGTCATCCAGCGTACTTCCGTAGTGCTCGGCGAGATGCGTGCCAGTGACAATAATGGACAGCGCGAGATCATCCGATCGGTGAATCGCCTGCAAGGTCGATTGCATCAGACCAAAATCGGCCCGCGTGCCCGTGATGTAGCAAATCTTGCGGCTCATCGCACATCAGACCATTGAAGAGTGGTATCTGCCGGGAGGTCGCGTGCAGCCACCTTTCCGATCACGGTCGCCAGTTCGCCGGGAGCGATTCCAGTGCCGGGACGCAGTAAGGCGACATCATCCTGCTGGATCGGCTCGCCTGCGCGGATTGGCTTCACCACCGTCACACTACGGCGCACCAGAGCACGAATCGGGAGTTCTGAGGCACTGGGCTGTTTGATCGGGGAACCCATAGCGTCTTCCACATCCCGGATTTGACGCACCAGTTGCCCCAGTTTCTCTGGCGTCAGGGAAGCCTTGTGATCTGGTCCCGCGAGGCTTTTGTCTAAGGTAAAGTGCTTTTCGATGATCACGGCGCCCAAGGCAACTGCTGCGGTCGAAACGGCCAGACCGAGGGTATGATCCGAGTAGCCGACAGGCAAGCGAGTTTGCTCAGCGATGCTCTGCATGGCACGCAGATTTACGTCATGGCATTGGGCTGGGTAGTTCGAGGTGCAATGCAGGATGGTCAGCATGTCGGCAAGGGGGGCAAGATGCCCTGCACGCACTCTTGCTGTGGCGATTACTTCAACTGCACGCTGAATTTCCGCAAGCGTTGTCATGCCGGTGGACATGATCAGGGGTATGTTCTTGGTTGCCAGAAACGCAAGAAATGGTTCATTGGTAATTTCGCCAGATGGGATCTTGATCCTGCGCATGTCTAAGGCAATCAGAAAATTGGCCGCCTCTTCATCGAACGGGGTGGACATGAACTCGATGCCCAATTCAGCACAATGGGCGAACAACTTCCGATGCAAGGCTTCGGACATCTCCAGCGCCTTCAGCATGGCGTATTGGTCGCCATTGCCGGTTTCGCGCTTCTGGTATTCAGCTTTTTCGGTACCCGGTCTGACTAGCTTGTCGGCCGAGAATGTCTGAAACTTGACTGCGTCAGCGCCACATCGCTTCGCAGTCTCTACGAGCTGAAGAGCAAGGTGTTCATCGCCATTATGATTGACCCCTGCCTCAGCAATAATAAACACACTCATCGTTTGAGCCTTTGCAGCATCTGATTGATCAATGCCCTGTTTTCGACCACCTTTGCCAACTGCGACGCAATGGCGACGATCAGCAGGGTAACGAGGACGCCTGTACCCAATGATATTCCCCAATGCTGGTTCACGAGATATGAATGAAGCAATCCGAAAGCGAGCAGTTGAATGGGAAAGTGGATCAGATAAAGCGTGTACGAGTAGCGGGCTGTTCTAGACAGGAATCGTATGGGTACTTTCTTTCTGATCATGAATCCAATCAGGATGGTCAGCAAGAACCCGACGAACATCATCGTTTTGAGGCCAGGATTGCCATAGCGCTGTAGGGGTTCCGCGAGGTAAATGAGGGATTTACCCCCGCCGACTGCAATGATGCCGAGAACGCAGACAGCCACGGATGACAAGAGAATAAAAACAAAGCGCGGTTCCAGTAATTTTCCACTCCTGTAGAGATAAGCCAGTAAATAACCCGAGCCCCAGATCAGCAAAAATATCCAGAGTAACAGTCCAGCTGGCGACCGCCAGAAAAGCGCAAGAAGCAAAATGACAGGCAAGACTCTGAGCCAGCTTGTTTTGTTGACAGCTGCATGCACGACCAGCATTGCGAGCAAGTAGAACCACCATTCATAACTCAGTGTCCACAATGGACCGTTAATCGAGAGCGGTGGAGGTGAACTTGGGACAATGCTGTAAATCAGCAAGAGTGTCGGAATGAATCTTTCCCATTCGATTTGTACTTTTTCCCGCGAAACAAATAACTCTCCCCCTAAGCGAAAGCTCTCTGATCCGTGCACCTGAAAGTAATTCATCAGTAGAAAAATGATCACGCAGATTAGCAAGCTTGCAAGCAGTGGCGGGTAGATGCGTAAAAATCTGGCCTTGAGAAACTTCATAGCCTTGAAACCGTGTGCATCGGAATGATTCGAGACGCTGAGACAAATCATGAAGCCGCTGACAATAAAGAAGGTGACCACCGCATAAGTCGCCAGCCAGCTGGTAAACAAGTGTGGGAATCCATATAAGCCAAAGTAAGGCAGACAAAATATCTGGAAAGAATGGACGAAAGCGACAATCAGCGCGCTTCCGCCTCGCAGAACATCCATCAGATCAGAAACATTGGGTTCCAGAGTGAGTTTCATGGTTTTGTTATGCCGTGACTGAAGCACTGTCAGGTACCGTTGGGATATCGGCTTTCATTGTTATTGCGGGTTGCCTTGATCAGGGCATCATCGATGCTGATGGCTGGTTTCCAGGAGAGCGTTGTCACTGTTTTCTCAATATCAATTTGAAGAGAGCCGGTGAGCTTACGCAGCTGTTGTTGTTTCCCAAGCAGTGCGGCGAGTTTCTCCAGCCATTTCTCAGATATTGGAAGGAGCAGGACGAACTTTCCCCGGGCTTTGGCGATACGGCGAATAAAATCGGTGGTGGATAAATCTTCCCCATCGCTGACCAGGAAGATATGGTTGGCAGCCTTCGGATGATCGATGCATCGGACGATGAGATCCACCACGTTTTCCAGCGCCACAAAGCTGCGCAGATTTTGTAGGCGACCGAAAGGTAAGGGGAGATGCAAATTGATTGCACGCAGCAGTTGGGCAAAATTGCCTGGTGCTCCCGGTCCGTAGATCAGTGGAGAACGGATGATGACTACTTCGAGGCTGGTCTCCCGGGCGAGTTTCATCAGTTCCTGCTCGACTTCCCACTTTGAAACTGCATAGGGCGAGTGGGGCGATGCCGCGTCATCAGCGCTAAATGCTCGGCTAAATGTTTCGGCACCGTTGACTCCGATTGAACTGATCAGGACAAATCTTCTGACACCGGCAGTGACCGCCTGCCGCGCGAGATTGATCGTGCCGCGCACATTGATTCTGCGAAATTCATCCAGGGGGCTGGACGCATGCTCCTTCATGACATGAACGCGTGCCGCACAATGCACGATCGTTTCTATTCCTTCGACTGCCTTCTGCCAGTCCGTTTCAGGCTCTAGATCAGGGATCTGAACAACCTCTACCCCAGTTGGCCAGACTATCTGAGGACGACGGACTGCGACACGCAAAGGTCGATTCTCGGCTGCAAGATGCCGGGTCAGGGCACCTCCCAGAAAGCCAGTCGCTCCTGTAATCAGTACCCGTGCCATCGTTCGCCCGACCCGTATTTTTGAGCATGCGCCAGTGACATGGGCGATATCTGCCAGTCGTCTTTTAATAAGCACATGACAAATTTCAATATCGTATTGGCCTAAACCCCGCGTTCCCTTTCCATGATCTGAGGAAGCGGTAGAACAGGAACCAGAAGAATATGACGGCCGAGTTTGAGAATCCGAACGGGGGAGAAATAAAACTGATCAAGATGGAGTACATCCAGAATACATATTGGGTGTTGCCGTCTGGGTTAATTGTTTTCCTGGCATGTCTGTGGGCCAAGCCGGCAAACATGCCCCAAAGGAGGGCTGCCATATAGCTGCCCAAAAATCCGAAATCAATATATAACGCTCCCCATGCGCTGGTAAAAAAGCCATATACATTACTTTCTAGTAACGCGGCGTAGCCTTGCACCAGAAAATCAGGGCTATCGGAAAAAGCGCGCACTGCCGCCGCAACGAGATCGATGTGATAAGCGCCAAGTAATACCGGAACTTCGGGCATCCCGAGAATTCTTTCGATAACAGAGACCGATTGGGTGAAGTAGAAAATGTTGCTTATGACATTTCGCATCAGGTTCGGCTGTCCAAGCGCAAGCACCAGTGATTCAAGACTCTCTGTTGGCGTCACGCCCCAGTCCTCATCGGCATGCCTCAGAAATTCATCAACGCTTTGCCCAAAAAGCTCGGCTCTTGTCTGCCAGACTAATGTGGAGTAACCGATAAAACAAGCCAGCAATAGTAAAAACAAGATCTTGATCAGCCGTGATTTGGGGATGGTGCTTAGTCCGCGACGATTGCGAATATAAAGGGCAAGACCCAAAAAAAGCATAGTTACAAAAATCGCACTGCGGCCGCCAGTGGCGATGCTGAGGATAAAAATGGCCACGATATAAAGTCCGGATAAAGCGTGCGTGGTGCGTGGCAAGGACTCATATAAAACTAGAGTCAGCACGATGGCGACGAAGCCTGCAGGATAAGCAAGAAAACCGATACCACTCAAAGCTGTACTAGAAAGCGGCATTGCGTGGAGCAACTGTTGGGCACGCTCAGTGCGAAGTGCTGCTGATTCGTAAAGGGAAAACAGATTGAGAGTAAGAATCTTGTCCAGGATGATCAGGCAGGAGCCTGTGATGCCAATCAACAAAAAAGCATTGATGATCCTGGGGACGAGAGGACTTGGCAGACTGAAGGTGTGCCCCGGGACTTTCCCCCGAAAACCGCCCTCAAGTTTACCGGCACCGAGTACAGTCCCAACGCAAAAAACCAGAATATGTGAAATGACAAATGCTGTACCAGCGGCGCTAATGGGAGGCGTCTGATTGATTGGTGCTAGCAAATAGATGGCGTATAGAAGCGCCCAAAAACCCACCATGAACCACCCCGGATGGAGCAGCGTTTTTCTAGTTTTGTTCACTGCTGAGACTCAATATACTCAAGATGCTTCATCTGATCATGTACTCCAGTTCGCTAAGTCGTTGACCCAATGCCAGTCCCAGTTGGGAAGCCGCATGGGTGGGCTGGGCGGGATTGAAGTTCTTAAAAGAGAAAAGGTCGCCATCAAAGCTTCCCTTGAGCAATTGGCGAACAATACGTTTATGTCGGGTTGGCAGATCAACTGTTTGCAGCCGATCCGCCATGGCTCGCTGCGGCAAGTCTCGGATTTCCTCGCGGCTACGGAATACGACGAAATCGTCATCATTCGTATAGTAAGAGTCGGTGACCACCGAAGTTTTTCCCAGAAGGGCTGCTTGTAAACCTAGCGTCCCAGTACAGGTAAAGCTGATATCGACCATTTCTAGCAGCTGTTGACCGGGCACGTCATAAGGAACGATTACCACATTTGGAATTTCAAGAAGTCGATCAAGAAAATCTGTTTGCCTGAACCCGAATTGGAGAGGGTGATCTTTCACAAGAATCAGAAAGCCCGCTTTTGAGAACGCAATAGCTGCCTCGACGACAAGACGCTCATGGTCGATTAGTTCGATGGCATCAATCCAGTAATCGATTGACGCTTCCGGGAAAAGTTGCAAGCCAAACATCACGCGCTTGTCTTGCGGAAAGTCCTGTAGCCTTTTTTGCCAGTCAGGATTGACGAGATTCACAACGCGAATATCTCTCCACCGACACTTATGGCCCAAGTTGGACTGAGCGTCGAGATAATGGAGATTCAGGGGATCTCGCTTCAAGTAAGAGATCACCTTGAAGGCCAAGGCCCTTGCTTGAAAGTACGCCAGAGTGCGCATAAATATCGTGGTCGTATAGCTAGATTTTCGGGGCACATAGCTGGGCACAAACGATGGTGCGATCAACTCATGAAGTTTTTCCTGGATCAGGTTCTCAGAAGGACTTCTGTCCGAGAGTAATGGTTTTCCGCGTTGAAGTAGCATCGACATACCAGGCAGGACACTCGCGGTTAATTGTACATACGGAATCCCGCGTGCTTGCGCAAGACGATCCAGCAAGTCAGTGGGATAGCGATCGATGGGAAGGCTGAGAACAATGTTCGGATTGAGGCGAGTCAATACTTGGTCAAGCACAGAGGACATTGCCTTGACCATGGCATGCGCTAGACCCGTATCCATCCAGCGCAATACCCGACATCTTGCGATGACATCGACAATCTGAGCCTCGGTCAGCAAAGTAAATGCCAGATCAGGATTCTTCCGGAACCGTCTGAGTTCCTTATAGAAATCATCGACGATGGAGATGTCCCCTTCTCCCCGCAGATCGGTCACCACGGTGCTGTGGGCGCAGCCAAGATTATTTCCAAGAAAGCGCCACCAATGGATGGTTCGATGAATTGGAAAAATCAATATATGTTTGTTGCTGATGCTCATACATCGCCCCTAATTTTTTGTGAAATCATTTTCTCCAAAGACACTGTCGCAGACATAGACTTGGTCGAAGTTCCCTTGCTTGTAGACACTCTAGATCTGACATGCTGCGTCTTTCATCAGTTTGAGTGCATGCGATGAAAACAGTTGGGTAAGAACCAAATAAATGATCGATGCGATAGACACCGTAATCATCAAACCGATCAATCCCAGTTGTGCAGTCAGTGCAAGCGCTAGTACGAGTGACAATCCCACCGTAATCGAATGAGCGCGAAATACTTCGTGTTCAAGGTAAAGTGCATTCAATATCATTGTATTAAAATCTGCAATCCCCCGAATGAGATAGGCAAGGAGCAACAATGCTAGGTAGGACGGGATAAGGCTTTGCACTGCGGGATGGTCGATGATCGGGAGTGATTTGGCGATCGAGAGGAGGGCGATCGTCACCAGTGTCAATGACAGGTAGCGCCGTCGCTCGCGTTGAATCAATCCCTGTGCGGTTCGGGCATCATTGTTTCGCAGGCTGGTATACACGTCGGACATGACACGATTGAAAGAAATGACTCCCAATACTTGGTATACGGACAAGGCAAGGAAGATGTGACGGAAGTAAATTCCGGAATCCTCAAGCGGCAGCAGCCCGCCTGCAACGAGTCGGTCCGCTTGAAGGGCTAGAATAGCGAGCAGACCGACCTTGAAATGTGTTGCGGATTGCCGGTATTGATCGAAAATTGGAAGGTGTGCACTGCGTTCCAATTCTCTCAGTGATGTCGAGGCTCGAATGAACACACCAACACTGATCAACAATCCGAGAACCGACAGGACAGCCCACAGGGTCAGAAGCTGGTTTAAATCATAGGGCTTGCGGCTGATGAGTGCATCATAAAAAACGATAGCAAGTAGAACGATATTCTTGACCATTGTCACAAGCAGTAGACTGCGATGTCGGTGTGTGATGAGGGCGATGCGATAAAACTCGTTGGCGAGATGTTCACCAAGTGCGATTAGTAGACATAACAGGATGGTTCCCGTGGAGAGTTCAACCCAGCCATAGAGGAGTAATGCCAGAATTGGGAGCCATAGTAAGTAATTGACTCCAAAAAAACGCAGAATCGAAAAAATCAATTGATCTGCTTCCCCCACTGTTTTGCAGACTAGAGTGCGTTGCAGATCTACATAGCGTTCAAAGCCGCTGAGAAAAGCAAACAGCCCGATCAGCGTAAGAATGAGTCCGAACTGTCCGGAGGAACGGGTAGGCAATGCGTACAGAACGATTAGTACAAATAGCGATCTGCCAGCGATATCTGCCAACTTGATGAGCGCCGTCAGCATATCCGGCGAGAGTGAAAATTCATAGTGTGATCTTGTGAAACTTATTGTTTCGAGAGCGACGAACGGAGAATTACCAACTGGTCCAGCCGCCATCAACAGTAAGGACTTGGCCGGTTACATAGCTCGAGGCATCGGACGAGAGATACAGGAGAGCAGGAACCATCTCGTCCGCCTCCGCCATGCGGCCCAATGGAACACGCGCCGAGTAAAGGTTGGAGAAGACGCTGTTCTGTCCGCTGGAGACGCCACCGGGGACCAGGCAGTTGACTCGAATGCCGTCCTGCGCCCAATGTGTGGCAAGCCAGCGTGTCAGTCCGATCACAGCCGCTTTCGAGGCGGCATAGACCGCCGGGGTGTTGATAGGGCCATCCAGATAATTCGAGCCTTCATAAATTCTGTTGTCGGGGCCGACAAGACCATAAATCGATGCGGTCTGAATGATTACTCCGCCACCGCCGCGCTCAATCATGTGACGCCCGACAGCCTGCGCCATGAGAAACATGCCGTCAATATTGACGGACATCACTTCGCGCCAGGTTTCCAGCGAATAGTCTTCAAAGGAGGCGAAAAATGTACGCGCATCCTTGGTTTTTGTGGCTGCGTTGTTATGCAATACGTCGATTCTCCCGAATCGTTCAAGGACTTGCACGACACAGGCGCGGACCGATTCCGGACTGGAGACGTCGCATGCAAAGCCTGCGACCTGATCACCGAGGTCGACGGCTACATTCCGTGCGAGTTGCGCATCAACATCGACGACCGCAACCTGTGCGCCAGCCTGGGCAAGTCCTTCGCAGAAATGACGACCGAGGATACCAGCGCCGCCAGTGACCAGAACAACCTTTCCATCCATGCGGAATTTGGCGAGTGCATCCATGATTCAGTTGTGTGTGCGAAAAACGGGCCGAATGGCGGGGCCCTGCAAGAAGTTCTCGACGCCTCCGTCCAGCGCTTGAGAATAAACAGACAATGCACCGTCCAGAGCGTCCAGCGTTTGGGCGAGCTCGGTAGGACCGTGCGCCTGGGAGATGGCGATCCAGGGCATCATGACGCCGCGTTTAAGCAACTCTTGAGCAAGCAATGTGCGTAGCGGCAGGGAAGCCCTGCCTTCACGGTCACGCGTCAGATAATTGAGCGAAATTGCGGGCCCATCGGTATGAACCAGAGCGGACAGGCCATGCCGGTTCGCAACAGAGGCAAACCCGTCGCGCAGGGACTTTCCATAATTCCAGAGGTGGCTGATGACGTCTTCGTCACGATAAATGCGTACGGTCTCGAGAAAGGCGCCCAATCCTGTCATTTCCGCGCCGTGGGTGGTGGAGAGCAGGAACGTACGTTCCATCCCGGCCCGGTCAATCGAACCCACCTCCATGACTTCACGGCGTCCGCCCACTGCAGCGACCGAGAAGCCATTGGCCATTCCCTTGCCGAAGGTTGTCAGGTCCGGTTGAACGCCGAAGAAGGTCTGAGCGCCCGACAGATGCCAGCGAAATCCGGTAATCATTTCATCGAGGATGAACAAGGCGCCGTCGCTGCGGCAGAGAGACTGCACTTGTTGCAAAAAATTCTCCTTGTTGCGCGGGCAGGCCGCGCAGGAGAGGGAGGGCCATTGCGTCGCTGCAGGACAATCTACCGGGCAGGGGGTCATGGTTGTCGCAGGTTCGAGCATGACGGCTGCGATTTCACCAGGATAGGCTTCGAACAAGGCGTTCAGCGTTGCGATGTCGCCATAGTCGAAGACTAGGGTCGATGCGGTCTGATCACCGGGAATTCCGCGTTTGAGCGGCGTGGTGCCGATGAACCAGTCATCGAACGAGAAAAACGGCTGTTGACGCGGAACGCATACATAGCGTCGGCCCGTGTAGGCGCGCGCGATCTTTAATGCCGCGGTCGTGACGTTCGATCCATTCTTGGCGAACTTGACCATGTCGACCGAAGGAATGAGGTCGATCAACGCTTCGGCAGCGTGCAACTCGGTAAGGCTTGCGCGTGTGAGATTGACTCCTTTTCCCATCTCGGCGGCTGCAGCGGCATTGACTCTGGGGTCGGCATAACCCAGGGTGACGGCGCGTAATGCCATGCCGTAATCGAGATAGCGTTTATCCGCGCTGTCCCACACATAGGCGCCTTTACCCTTGACAAGCAGAGGCGGCGCGATGGCTGGAAACTGGTCGTCACCCCGCGAGTAGGTATGCGCTCCGCCAGGAATCGCGCGATGAAGCCGAGTCCGCAATGCTTCAAAATCGTTATTTGAACCAGTCAAGTCCGCCATATAGGTTCCTTGTCGAGTTTGAGGCGAATCATGTGATCTCGCGGGTTGCCAATATAAACGTGATTGGTGGGCAGGTTTTGATCGAGCAGCAGCGACTCTGCGGCAATGGCACAGTTGTCACCGACTGTTGAGTCGCCTAGAACGGAGCTCCCAGGGCGCAAGGTGAGATGTGCACCCAAAGTGGGGAAAACATCATGATTGCTGCCAATGCCACAACGTTGGTAAACCAGCAGGTAGTCAGCGTACCGGCCGCGTCCGAGCACGGTGCCTAATGGATGGACGAGCAGGAATATCGAAGGCAGCTCAATTTCGTAGAACATATCACAGCCGTGCAGAGCCTTGTTAAGGAGGAAGAGTTTTTTGCAAGTCTGAATTGAGCCTTTGCGCCGTGATAGCTCATTGGAAAGGAAGTAAAGCCACATGGCGTACTGGTCGCCATGCAGATGATCGAAAACGGCTTGCGCACCGTCAAAAAAATACTTGTTATGAACTCGCGTAAAACAATGTTCGAGTCGCGTGAGCGCTCCTGCGACGGCCTGTGTCAAGTCGGCTGGTGCAACTGGCTGGCCATCCGGGAACAATGCGTTAATCTGGCTGGCGGCAAGTGCTGCCAAACCATCCGGCGTAAGGCTTGAGTGAACGCGTGCAATCAACTGTGACTTCCTTTCTGGGCGCGCACGTTGACTCCGTTCGATGCAAGATAACTGCGGACCTTGATCGGGCTATGGTCTGAAAAAAGGAACATGCTACTGATGGTAATGGCTGATGCGCCAGCGTCCAATGCGTCATGACAATGCTGCAAGGTTCCTGCGCCACTGGATGCAATGATCGGAATCTCCAGTCTGTCAGACACTTTTGCGATTAGATCAAGGTCATATCCTCTCATCGTTCCATCGCGGTCAATTGAGCAGAGCATGATTTCGCCTGCATGGGCATCTTGCATCCGCAAGGCCCATTCAAGAGGATCATGCGCGGATTCGTTCTGGCCGCAATGCGAAAACACGCGCATGCTCCCATCTGCGACGACCTTGTAATCAATCCCGACGACGATGCATTGATTCCCATAGCGTGAAGCCGCTTCGCGCACGAATGCCGGGTTCTCAACAGCTGCAGTATTGATGCAAACTTTATCGGCACCGCTTCGAAGTAATGCTGCAATTTCGTCAAGATGCCGCAGACCACCTCCAACTGTGAAAGGCATGAACACCTCTTCAGAGACGCGTTCGATAATCGAGCCAGAAGCAGGCCGTCCCTGCGGCGTTGCATCGATGTCTACAAAAAGCAGTTCGTCAACACCGTAAGCGTCGTAGACCTTGGCAGTGGAAACCGGATTGCCGGCTTCTCGAAAATTCTCGTGAAAACGCACCCCTTTGACAAGACGGCCGCCGCGTACGAGAAATTTCGGAATAATTCTTTTCTTGAGCATCAGGGTTTCCAGTTCACCCAGTTTTCGAGCAATTTCAAGCCGTTGTCCTGACTTTTTTCCGGATGAAATTGCATCGCAATAAGATTGCCTGCGCGAATAACCGCAGTGACAAGACCACCATAGTCTGTTGTTGCAAGCAAGTCGCGGGCATTATGGCAAATCATGTGAAAACTGTGGACGAAATAAAAGTTGGCTTCTCCGGAACGAATGCCGTGAAATAGCCAATCGTTGTCCGGAAAGTGCAACTCGTTCCAACCCACGTGCGGGATCTTTAACGGGCGGCTGACTTGCAACCGCCGGATATCCGCATCGATCCAGCCCAAGCCATGGTGGTCGCCGTGCTCCATGCTTCGCCTGGCAAAGAGTTGCATGCCCAGGCAAATGCCCAGCATCGGCTTTCTAATGACCATGGCCTGGTGGGTCAGTACGGGTTCGAGTCCGCGTTGCCGGATCGCTGCCATGGCATCACCAAATGCGCCGACTCCAGGCAAAACGATGCGTTCGGCGGCGTCGAGTTCCGCCGGATCTGCGGTGATGACGACGTCGTGACCAAAGTACTCAAATGCATTTTGCAACGATCGAACATTGCCCATGCCGTAGTCGACGATGGCGATCATATATATTTTTCAACGCGCCCCTCTTCATCCTTGGGCGGGCCGAGCGGCTTGTCGACCTTGGTGTTGTCCCACTGCGCCATATCCGGCACGGTGTTCCCGGTTTCTACCTTGGAGGGATCAAATTTCCAAGGGAATACCTGATGCTTTTCAAGGAGCTCGTAGAACTCGTTTTCGCTGATTTGCAGGATGTCGAGAAACCAGTCGATGGATGCAGGGCGTTTGCCGTCGTATTCCTGTTCAATTGCCAGAGCTTCATCGCGGCCTATTTGATTATTGCGAATGTCGATGCTCAACAGGTGATTCGCGCGTCCGTAACCGCGTTTGACGAACTTGGCGTAGTCACGCATGCCTTGGAACGTGCATTCTATTTTTTCGTAGTCATATTGCTGCGGCACGCCCTCGACCGCTTGTCCTTTCCAACCCAGCTCGCGCTTGATGATGTCGACCTGCCGCTTGGTATTCCATTCGATATAGTTACCAAGGCAGATCGATTGAACCCTAAGACGGATTAGATCCTTACGTTTCGGGTAATCAAACATCCACAGGTCGCGCCGTTCAACGCGTCCCCCCAGGAATTCGTACATGTCGTCAGCGGTCATGCCCTGGTTCATCAGACGGTTGAAGCGTTTTTCGTCGACCTCCTCCATCTCTTCGAAGGTATACCAGCTGTGATATTCGGCAGTCGATTCGCCCCAGAAGATCAGAGGTGTATCGAAGCGCAGCGCCATATGCATGACTCCTGCATAGATGCCTGTATGACAGTGCCAGCAGAAGTCCCCACGACGCTTCAGCGATTCGAGCATCAACTCACGCACGACGTGAAAATTTGGCGTGAACTCCACCACGTCCACGCCAAGTTGCTTGAAAACCCTGGTGTTGTTTTCCGCTACGAGCGGGCGATATCCCCAGTGGTTATATCGCACCACAAGGGGTTTGAGCTTCAACTCCTTGACGATGTACCAGAGTTGGAAAACACTATCTTTCCCTCCGCTGTAAGGCACGATGCAATCGTATAACCCTTTGCCTTGATGCTCGGCAACAATCGCCTGCAATTGCTGGTTTCGATCTTCCCAGTCAATTTTCTCTTTTTTGAACTCTACCTGGCGGCAGACGCTGCACACGCCAAATTCGTCGTATGTAATGGTATCTACCGTTTCCTTGGTGAGGCATTTAGTGCATCTTTTCATGACTGCTCCTGCATATAAAAAGTAAGCATAATCGCGCTCTCAATGATTCAGGTTTTTTATGGAATCCCGCTGCGCGAGAATCGCTTCTATGCAAATGAAGTCCACCAGATCATCCACTTCAAAAGACTTGTAGTGCGGCATGACATGCGACATGGTTCGCTCATGACAAAACCCCCCCTGCGCGCGCAGTGCCTCAATAGACGAGATGTAGAGACTTCCATCAAGACTGTAAAGCGGTTCAATATCCTGCCGACGTGGCAATTGTCCGAAACTTTGCGAGGCGTAGGGATGCATCAGGCCTAGTGCATTCAAGCGTACGGCAAATGCGGGATGCGTGCTGACCAACTCCGCAACACTCACGATAGCATCGGCGTCGACACGGCGAGCGACCAGCGTTTCCAGTGCAGAATCTATATCCGATGCTTCGGTCAACGGCGAAGTGGGTTCGAGGAGGATCAGATAGTCATACTTGTCTCCAGCAGCCTCAAGGGTATCCAGCGCGTGAAAAATGAACGCAATACTCGGGGCTGTATCGGTCGACAACTCCGCAGGCCGAAGAAAGGGTATTTCAGCGCCGGCGGTCTCAGCCAGCCTTGCGAATTCTTCGCTGTCTGTGGAGGCCACCACCCGGTCAACGTAACGCGAGTGTCTCGCTGCATCGATGGGCCATGACAGAAGAGGTTTGCCATGCAACAAGCGAACATTCTTCATTGGCAAGCCCTTCGACCCACTTCTCGCGGGCACGAGCGCCAGAACCCTTTTTCCCTCAATCATGAGCACTCTTTGATTCGCCGGAAATCATAAAATAAGCCCTGATTCTTTGCGCAACGCGATCACTGATCTTGCGGAGAAGGAAATTCATCTTCGAGCATGTGATGCCATGCTGGCGGAGCGCACTCATGATCTCTTTATTCTGTTCCCGGATGCTTGTGAATGATTCTCCGGTTGCACCGCCAGTTCGCATCTTGACGAAAATCTCTGGAATGTAGACCGATTTGATATTCAACTGATGGAATATCCTCAACATGAATTCATAATCAGCCGCCAGGCGATATGTCAGGTTAAAACCCCCTGCCTTTTCATAAACAGATTTTCTCAGGAACAAGGTCGGGTGTGCGGGGACAAATGCATTTTTAAAAATACCGGCTGTATAAGGTCTGGACTTCCAGAGTCGTGTGATCTTGTCCGTATTATTGCGATCGACGTAGACTAGGTCTCCGTAACAGGCGTCGACACTGCTGTCTTCAAAGGCGGCCATGACTTTTTCTATGACGGTTTTGGAGTAATAGAAGTCATCAGAGTTCAAAAAACCGATAATCTCGCCGCCGACCAGCGACAAACCTTTGTTGTAGGCATCATAAATGCCGTTGTCACGTTCCGATACAACGTTAGCGATACGCTTTCCCTCTGATCGCACGATTTCCAGTGTGCGATCTTTGGATGCACCGTCCACGACAATATGCTCGATATTTTCATAGGTCTGCATGTTTACAGACTTGAGCGTATCGAGAATCGTGGATGCGCTGTGGAATGATGCCGTAATAATCGATATTTTTTTCAATTAATTCAACTTGGGCTGAATTTCAACCGGCGTGGGCTGTGGAATCAACTATCAGTGGTCGCGCCTGCGCATCTTTTTCGGAAAGAATGAGTTCTTTTATTCCCATCGTCTTTTCAAGAAAATCTGTAATGGAATAGGATTGTTCTGCTTCTTCGTCATAAGCGCCGTCACAGATATATTCGAAAATTGTGTCTTCCAGCGCATAAAATCCATGTGCAAATTTTGAATCTATTTTTATCCAGTCACTGGCTGCATCGATTTCCTGCCAGTAAATTTTATTTTCGTTGCTGTTGGGCTCGACTATAAAATCAATGACTCGCCCACTAATGATACGAATGAGCTTTGTTTGCTCGTGCGGAGGCAGTTGCAGATGCATGCCGCGGAATACTCCCTTTTTGGAGAAAGACCGCTTTAGAACAAGCTTGCTGGTTTCATAGAGAATCTCCAGGACACCACGCGCGTCCTCTTTCTTTTGGGAGTGATGAGACAGCTTGGTGAAGAGATTGGTCATGATAAAAGATTCAAGCTCTTTAAAAACCGAAAATCGGCCTTGCGTGACCCAAGCAAATTAGCTTCGATCTAGGCGAAACCTGATAAACAAAGCAGCAGCGCCCAGTATCAACCCACCTGCGATGCCCATGGCCAGAACAAGTCCTGCTTTGGGACCCACCGGATCAGTCGCCACGTAAATCGCCTCGACCACCCGTGTTGGTTGTGTCGTTGGTTCGCTGAGGGCGACCTTAATCGACACCTCCTGCTGACGCAAGCTGTACACTTCGTTTTCTCTCCCTATACGCATTGAGTTCAGCAACACAGCCTGAGAGAACCGAGAGTCCGTGACCGACCCCAAGGAGGGCATTTTGCCGAGCGGCTTGGTGCTTTCTTCAAAAGCCTTGAGTTTTTCCTGGGTTATCGAGAGTTCAGACTGCAAGCGAACTATGGTGGGCTTGATAAGTTCTTCATGACGCTTGCTCAGTGCAGAAACGATGCCCTCGGCAACTTGTCGCGCGCTCTCGGGTGTCGGCCCAAATGACTTGATCTCAATGTGGGTTGAGTTTCTCGGCACCCTTGCCGTAAAAAAGGCTTCCCCGCCGCGTGTAGTGGCTGTAATCGCTTTCAACCAGGCCTGATGCTTCAACGCATGCGCCACCTCGATCTGAAAGGCGCCGGTCTCTATCCGCTCAATCACTTGCTGAGGCGTTTCGATTGGAATCGAACCAACTTGTCCAACTTGCCCAACTTGTCCAATTTGCACCAACCCTATCGCCTGCCACTTCTTGGGAGTCACTTGCAGCACGAGGTAGGCCACCAGCAAACCAAGAAACATCCCTCCCACTACCCAACGCCAGCCTTCGCAAAGTGAATGCCACAGATCAGTTATTGAAGCCCAGTCATCATCTGAATCATCGGTTGCATCGAATTCATTCTGTATTTGCATATTTCTTTGGATCTCCATTACCGAGTTATCCCCGAAACTTCTGAAAGGTAGCGTCGGCCTCCTCGTCTCTTTAAGATTACAAGTTGTGATCTTAAAGCCATCTATTCGTCATTCAGCATCACTTTGTGACCACGAACCCGATGGACGCGTTGGGCTATCAATTCTGGCGCGACAAACCTGGATGTGGTCATTCGTGATAATCCATAATGTTGTAGCCATGTTTCTTCACCAATTCATCCCGCTCGGCGGCCTTGAGGTCTTCGCGCACCATTTCGCTGACCAGTTCGGCGAAACTGACCTTCGGCGTCCAGCCAAGTTTTTCTCTGGCTTTGGTCGGGTCGCCGAGCAGGGTTTCGACTTCAGTGGGACGGAAGTAGCGCGGGTCGACGGCGACGATGCATTTGCCACTGGCGTCGTAACCTTTTTCCTCGATGCCTTCGCCTTTCCAGGCGATGCCGATGCCGATTTCCTTCGCTGCGGCATTGACAAAGTCGCGCACGCTGTATTGCACGCCGGTAGCGATGACAAAGTCTTCGGGTTTGTCCTGCTGGAGCATCAGCCACTGCATCTCAACGTAGTCTTTGGCGTGGCCCCAGTCGCGTTTGGCGTTGAGGTTGCCCAGGTACAGGCAATCCTGCAGGCCGAGCTTGATGCGGGCCAGCGCGCGCGTGATCTTGCGCGTGACAAAGGTTTCGCCGCGCACGGGGGATTCGTGATTGAACAAGATGCCGTTGCAGGCGTATATGCCATAGGCTTCGCGGTAGTTTACGACGATCCAGTAGCCGTAGAGTTTGGCCACGGCATAGGGGCTGCGGGGATAAAAGGGGGTGGTTTCCTTCTGCGGGGTTTCCTGCACCAAGCCGTAAAGCTCGGAGGTGGACGCCTGGTAGAAGCGGGTTTTCTTTTCCAGCCCGAGGATGCGGATGGCTTCGAGCACGCGCAAGACGCCGAGCGCATCGGAGTTGGCGGTGTATTCAGGTTCTTCGAAGCTGACCGCGACATGGGACTGCGCGGCAAGGTTGTAAATTTCGTCCGGCTGCACTTGCTGGATGATGTGCACCAGGCTGGAGGAATCCGTCATGTCGCCGTAGTGCAGGATGAAGTTGCGATTCGAGACGTGAGGGTCCTGGTAGAGGTGGTCGATGCGGTCGGTGTTGAAGAGGGAAGAGCGGCGCTTGATGCCATGCACGATGTAGCCCTTCTTGAGCAGGAATTCGGCGAGGTAGGCGCCATCCTGGCCGGTAATACCAGTAATCAGGGCGATCTTGGTCATGCGTGTCTTCCGTAGTGATCTTCGAAGCGGACGATGTCGTCTTCACCGAGATAGGCGCCGGATTGTATCTCCACGAGTTCGATATCCAGCTTGCCGGGATTTTCCAGGCGATGATGTACGCCTAAGGGTATGTAGGTCGATTCGTTTTCGGAAAGCAGGATCGTCTCGTCCCCGCGAGTGACCTTGGCGGTTCCGCGCACCACGACCCAGTGCTCGGCACGGTGGTGATGGAGCTGCAGGGACAAGGAGCGGCCGGGTTTGACGATGATGCGCTTGACCTGGTAGCGATCGCCCATGGCGAGGCCTTCGTAGCTGCCCCACGGCCGGTGCACCACGCTGTGAAAATCCGCTTCCTGACGGGCGCTCTCCTTGAGGCTTTCGACAATTCCCTTGACCTCCTGGGCGCGGGATTTCGGGACCACCAATACGGCATCCGCGGTTTCCACGATCACCAGGTTATCGACGCCGACCGCCGCCAGCAGACGGGACTGGGCAAGCAGGACGTTTTCGCGGCACTCGCTGACGATGATGTCGCCCCGCGATACGTTTCCGTTTTCATCCCGGATTCCGGCTTCGAACAAGGCATCCCAGGCGCCGATGTCGTTCCAGCCGGCATCCAGGGGGATGACTACGCCGTCGGGGCTGTGTTCCATCACCGCGTAGTCGATGGAATCATTGGGGCTGGCGGCAAAGGCTTCCTTGTCCAGGCGGATGAAGTCGAGATCGGTTCCGGCCTTTGCCACGGCGGCGCCCGCCGCGGCCTCGATGGCGGGCGCCAGATGGCGCAGGGATTCCAGGTAGGTGTCGGCACGGAACAGGAACATGCCGCTGTTCCAATAGTAGTCGCCGGAAGCGAGGTGGGCCTCGGCTGTGGCGGCGTCGGGTTTTTCCACGAAGCGTTTGAGCGTGAAGCCGCCCGGCAGCGCGGCGCCGCGCTGGATGTAGCCGTAACCGGTTTCGGCCCGCATCGGCGCGATGCCGAAGGTGACCAGGCGCCCGGCGGCGGCATGGGGCAATGCCGCAGCGATCGCCCGATGAAAGGAAGGAATGTCGGCAATCACGTGGTCGGAGGGTAAAACCAGCAAGACGCCGCCGCCGTTTTTCATTGCCCAATGTGCGGCAGCGGCTGCTGCGGGAGCGGTATTGCGGGCCACCGGTTCGAGCAGAATGTCGGCCTTCTCGTCGATTTCCAGTAATTGTTCCGCCAGCAGAAAACGGTGCTGTTCGTTGGTTACGGCGATGGTTTTTCCTCGGTTGGGTAGTCCGGATAAGCGCGACAACGTGTTTTGCAACAGGGAGCAGTCGTCGACCAGCCGCAGGAATTGTTTGGGATAGTGCGTGCGCGAAAGCGGCCACAGCCGCGTGCCGCTGCCCCCGCAGAGGATGACGGGAATGATGCGGGTCATAGTGTCCACACCGGCGCCGCCCCGAAGGCCCCGCGCGCAAACAGCGATTTGACGTCGACGATGCAGCCTGCCGCGCCCAGGCGTTCGGCGATGCCGCTGGCGCCGCGCTGGCGGTAGGTTTCGTGGGCCACGGCAATCACCACGGCATCCGCCGCCGGCAAGTTTTCCCAGGCGGTCAATTTCAGGCCGTATTCGTGCATCGCCTCCTCGGGGTCGGCCAGCGAGTCGTGCACCGCGACTTCGACGCCGTAGCTTTTGAGTTCCGCGATGATGTCCGGCACTTTGGAATTTCTCAGGTCGGGGCAGTTTTCCTTGAAGGTGAGGCCGAGCACATTGACCTTGGCGCCCTTGATGGCGCTGCCCTGCCGCGCCATCAGCTTGACGGTGTTCTCGGCGATGAACTTGCCCATACCGTCGTAGATGCGCCGTCCGGCGAGGATGACCTG
>CAZQTB010000020.1:0-40234 GCA_964596295.1 uncultured Rhodocyclaceae bacterium
GCGTCACCAAAGCGCCGGCCGTGACGAAGCGCACGCGGCGGCCCTGACGACAAGCCGCGAGGCCCAAGGCGACGGCGACGTGGGTTTTTCCCGTTCCAGGGCTGCCAATCAGGCGCACGTTGCTGCGGTCGCCGATCCATTCGCCGCGCGCCAGACTGGGCAGGTATTTGCGTTTCTGTTCTGCGCTGCCGAATGCGTTGATGGGGACCATCACCAGCGAGGATTGCACGCTCATCATCGAGCGATAGCCGGAATCGATGCGCTCCACCTCGCGCGCGACGAGGCCGTAGCTGACATAGTTCAATCCCGCGCCGCCATATTCCGTGCCGATGGTGGCGCCGAGCAGGCCCATCGCGCCCATCTCGCGGAAGATGCCGGGGTCGGTGGTTTCGTTGCGGAAAGCCATCTGGATGCGCGGCGCCAGCTGGCCCTGGCAGTAGTCGCGCGCAGCGTCGCGCAGCAGGCGCTCATCCTCGGTCAACTGCTGTTCCAGCAGCAACGGGTCGTCCCAGCAAAACTTTGCGGCAGAAGTACTCATCAACTATTTCCTGTTCCCGAAAAATCGTACATTCTAACTATGCGCTGCCGCCGAAAAGTCGGGAGGAAAATCGTCGACGCGAATCACCTTGTCGCGCAGCGCATAGCGGCGGGCGATCAATGCCGCCTCGTCAGCGGTGAGGATGCCCGCCTGTTGCGCGTAAACCAGCCGCTCAGCTTCCCCCAACGCCGTAGCGCCATCCGCTACGGCGAGGAGAGCGTTTCTTGCTCGATCGCCTTGTAGCGCGGTAGTTTTATCAGCGCCGAGTTTTTGCGTTTTTTCCGCCGCGCGCAGCTTGGCTTCGGCGCCATCTGCGGCCAGCGTCGCCTCCAGCGCCAGTTCGATGACGCCGACGGCATCGTTCTCGTCGCGCGGCACATGCATGCCGGCGGTCAGGCGGTCGCGCGTGGCGGAAGGCTCGATCAGGCACTTCGCCACGGCATGCCCCAGCGCGTCGGCCGGCACCACATACGGGCGGCCGAGCGGGAAAATGATGCGCGCCAGCAGCCATGCCACCGGCTTGTTCGGGAAGTTGGCGAGCACGCCTTCAAACGCATTCTGCGCCTTGAACATGGCATCCCAGATTGCCCAGTGCATGAGCGGCGCGTCGGCCTGCTGGCGGCCTTCGTCCGCATAGCGCTTGAGCGTGGCCGAGGCGAGGTACATCAGCGACAGGATGTCGCCCAGTCGCGCCGACAGTTTCTCGCGGCGCTTCAGGCCGCCGCCCAGCACCAGCATCGACACGTCGGAAAGAAACGCAAACGCGGCCGAAAAGCGCGTGAGCTGCTGGAAGTACCGCCGTGTCTCCGGCGCCACGTTTTCCGGCACGCCCGCGAAATGCGAGCCGGTGAGTCCCAGCCACAAAGCCCGCAGCGCGTTGCCGACGGCAAACCCGATGTGGCCAGCCAGCGCCGCATCGAACGCGCGCAAACCTGCCCGCGCATCCGCATTTTGCGCCGCCTGCATCTCGGCCAATACATACGGATGGCAGCGTATCGCGCCCTGGCCGAAGATGATCAGGCTGCGCGTGAGAATGTTTGCGCCTTCGACGGTGATGGCGATGGGCACCTGCTGGTATGCGCGGCCCATGAAGTTGCCGGGGCCGAGGCAGATGCCCTTGCCGCCGAGAATGTCCATCGCGTCATTCACCACCTGGCGCGCGCGCTCGGTGACGTGATATTTGACAATGGCCGACGCCACCGAGGGCTTTTCGCCCAGATCAACCGCCCCTGCGGTCATCCTCCGCGCCGCGTCCATCAGGTAGGTGTTGCCGCCCATGCGCGCCAGCGCCTCTTCGATGCCCTCGAATTTTCCGATGGCGGTTTTGAACTGGCTGCGCACGCGCGCATAGCCGCCCGTGGCGCGCACGGCGAGCTTGGCCATGCCGGTGCTGGACGACGGCAGCGAGATGGAGCGTCCCGCCGCCAGGCATTCCATCAGCATGCGCCAGCCCTGGCCGGCCATCGTCGGCCCGCCGATGATCCAGTCCAGCGGCATGAACACCTCCTTGCCGTGGTTCGGCCCGTTCTGAAACACCGCATTCAGCGGGAAATGGCGGCGGCCGATATGCACGCCGGGGTGGCGGGCGGGCACCAGCGCGCAGGTAATGCCGATGTCCTCGACTTCGCCCAGCAGGCGATCGGGGTCGTGCAGATGAAAGGCCAGGCCGAGCAGCGTGCACACCGGCCCCAGCGTGATGTAGCGCTTCTCCCACGTCACGCGCATGCCGACGACCTGCTGCCCCTGCCACTCGCCGCGGCAGACGATGCCGATATCGGGAATCGCGGCGGCGTCCGAGCCGGCATGCGGGTTGGTCAGCGCAAAGGCGGGGATTTCAAGGCCTTTGGCCAGGCGCGGCAGGTAATGGTTCTTTTGTTCCTCGGTGCCATAGTGCAGCAGCAACTCGCCCGGGCCCAGCGAGTTGGGCACCATCACCGAGACCGCCGCGGCCGACGAGCGCGTGGAAAGTTTTTGCACTACCTGCGAATGCGCATAGGCCGAGAACCCAAGCCCGCCATATCCCTGCGGAATGATCATGCCGAGAAAGCCCTTGTCCTTGGCGAACTGCCAGGCGGCGGGCGAAAGGTCATGGTGAATCTGCGTCGCCTCCCAATCATTGGCCAGGCGGCACAATTCCGCGCATTCGTTGTCGAGAAAGGACTGCTCGGCAGGCGTCAGTTGCGGCGGCGGATAGGCCAGCAGTTTTGCCCACTGCGGCTGGCCCGAAAACAGTTCGCCTTCCCACCAGACGGTGCCGGCTTCCAGCGCCTCCCGCTCGGTTTGCGACATGGCGGGAAGGATTTTTTTGTAAATGCCGAAGAGCGGCCCGACAAGCAATGTGCGGCGCAAAGGGGGCAGCAGGAGCGCCGCAGCCGCTATGCCGGCAAAAATGAGAAACCAGAGCATTGCATTCTCCCCTCAAGTAATCGCAACCGCCTGCGCCACGGCAGCCGCATAAATACCGGCTGCTAGAATACTCCCATGCGCTCTTCATCCGCTTCATCTGCCGCGGCAGCCCTGCCCGGCCCCGACCTGACGACGCGCCACGACTGGCACACCATCAAGACGCTGCTGCCTTACCTGTGGGCGTGGAAAGGGCGCGTGATTTTTGCGTTGGGTTGCCTGATCGCCGCGAAACTCACCAACATCGCCGTGCCGCTGGTGTTCAAGGACATCATCGACAGCTTCACCCTGCCCCGCGAACAGGCTTTTTTGCTGGTTCCCGTCGGCCTGCTGGCGGCCTATGGCGCATTGCGTTTTTCCACCGCGCTATTTACCGAGCTGCGCGAAATCCTCTTTGCCCGCGTCACGCAGCAGGCGGTGCGCACCATTGCCGTGCAGGTATTCGATCATCTGCACGCCCTGAGCCTGCGCTTTCACCTGGAACGGCAAACCGGGGGCCTCACGCGCGACATCGAACGCGGCACGCGCTCGATCAGCTCGCTGATCAGCTATACCCTGTATTCCATCCTGCCGACGCTGGTCGAGATATCGCTCGTGCTGGGCATCCTCGCCGTGCGCTACGAGATCGGCTTCACCCTGATCACGCTGGTCACGCTGACGCTGTACGTCGTCTTCACCATAGTCATCAGCAACTGGCGCACGCACCTGCGGCGCACCGTCAATGAGCTGGACTCGGCCGCCAATGTGCGCGCCATCGACAGCCTGATCAATTACGAGACCGTCAAGTATTTCAACAACGAAGCATGGGAACGCGCGCGCTACGATGAGCAGTTGAAGAAATGGGAAGCGGCGCAAATCAAGAGCCAGGTGTCGCTGTCCTGGCTCAACCTCGGCCAGTCGCTGATCATCGCCGCAGGCGTCAGCCTGATGATGTGGCTGGCGGCGGCAGGCGTCGCAGCGGGGCGCATGACGATGGGCGACATCGTGCTGGTCAATGCCTTCCTCATCCAGCTCTACCTGCCGCTCAATCATTTGGGCGTGCTGTACCGCGAAATTCGCCAGGCGCTCACCGACATCGAGCGCATGTTCGGCCTGCTCGACACCCGGCGCGAGGTGCGCGACGCACCCGATGCGCGGCCGTTGTTCGCCGGCGGCAAGACGGACCCCTGCGAGATAGAATTCGATCAGGTCAATTTCAGCTACGACCCGGCGCGGCAAATCCTCTTCGACCTCAGCCTGAAAGTCGGCGCCGGCAAGACGGTGGCCGTGGTCGGCCACAGCGGCTCGGGCAAGTCCACGCTGGCGCGATTGCTGTTCCGGTTTTATGACGTCAATTCCGGCGGCATCGCCATCAACGGCAACGACCTGCGCGCCTTGCAGCAGGTCGCGCTGCGCGCCGCCATCGGCATCGTGCCGCAGGATACCGTGCTGTTCAACGACACGATTTTCTACAACATCCAGTACGGCCGTCCCGACGCCCCGCGCGAAGAAGTCATCGCCGCCGCGCGCGCCGCGCACATCGACGAGGCCAGCGAGCGCCTGCCGGAAAAATACGCGACGCGCGTCGGCGAACGCGGCCTCAAGCTCTCCGGCGGCGAAAAGCAGCGCGTCGCCATCGCCCGCGCGCTGCTGAAAAATCCGCCCATCCTGATTTTTGACGAGGCGACTTCCGCGCTCGATTCGAAAACGGAAAAAGCCATTCAGGCCGAGCTCGATCTGGCCGCCATCGGCCGCACCACGCTGGTCATCGCGCACCGTCTATCCACCGTAATGAACGCCGACGAAATCCTCGTCCTCGATGCCGGCCGCATCGTCGAGCGCGGCACGCATCGCGCCCTGCTGGAACAGGGCGGCCTGTATGCCCAGATGTGGGCCTTGCAGCAGCAGGAAAAATCCGCCGACGCGTAAGGCAATGCCTTCCGGGATGCGGCCTGCAGGGGCTGTCGAACTACGGCCGGGAGGCAACTCTGCGCGGCCGCTTCCCCGCTGTTGACCATCGGTAGAAGCCCTGCTTGGCCAGTTCGACAACGCAGAGATAGACGAACACCATCGCTCCGAGAATGAAATAAAACCTGGCGGGCGGCGGCACAAATCCAAAATACCTTCCTATCGGCGTAAACGGCAACAGCACCGCGATGGCGACGACTGCCAGCGAGGCCGCCGTCAGCAGGGGATGGGCGCGGCTTTTCAGCGGGTTGCCGCGGGTACGGATGATGAAGATCACCAGCACCTGGGTGCATAGCGATTCAACGAACCAGCCGGTCTGAAACAGCTTCTCGCCGGCCTGCAGGACGACCAGCATGACGTAGAAGGTCAGGAAGTCGAACAGGGAGCTGATCGGCCCGATCACGAGCATGAAATTGCGCACGAAATTCATGTCCAGCACCCGCGGGGTACGCGTTTCGCTGGTGTCCACCTGATCCAGCGGGATGGGAATTTCCGAGATGTCGTAGAGAATGTTGTTGAGCAGGATCTGCGTTGGCAACATCGGCAGAAAAGGCAGGAACAGCGAGGCGCCGGCCATGCTGAACATGTTGCCGAAGTTGGAGCTGGTGCCCATCATGATGTACTTCATGATGTTGCCAAAGGTGCGCCGCCCTTCCAGCACGCCCGCATGCAGCACATGCAGGTCCTGTTGCAGGAGAATCATGTCGGCCGCTTCCTTGGCGACATCCACGGCCGAATCCACCGACAGGCCGACATCCGCCGAATGCAGGGATGGCGCGTCATTGATGCCATCCCCCATGTAGCCGACTACATGGCCGCGGGCCTTGAGCGCCCGGATCACACGTTCTTTCTCCGTCGGATTGACCCGGCAGAACAGGTTCGCGGTTTCGACCCGGGCCTGCAGGGCGTGATCGTCCATCTGCGCGATCTCCTTGCCTGTCAGGAGCCCCGTCACCGGAATCTTCAACTGGGCGCAGACATGCCGGGTAACCAGATCGCTGTCGCCCGTAACGATCTTGATCGCAACGCCGGCTTTTTTGAGCGCTTGAAGCGCGGACGCGGCGCTTTCCTTCGGCGGGTCGAGAAAGGCGGCGAAACCGGCGAGCACCAGTTCCGTCTCGTCGCTCACCACGGCATGGGGATGGTCCAGGGATACCTGGCGCCAGGCGATGCCCAGCACCCGGAAACCCTCTTCTTCCAGTGCGTGCTGCTGACCGCGAATCCCTGCCAGCGCCGCCTCGTCCAGGGGGCGCTGCAGTTTGGCGTCATCCGCTTCATAGTGCGTGCACAGCCCGACGATTTCGTCCGGCGCGCCTTTCACCACCAGCCAGCGCGCCGCGCCGTTATCGATCAGCACGGAGACGCGACGACGCTCGAAGTCGAAAGGAACCTCGTCGATCTTTTTCCAGGCGCCGATCCCGATGTGCCGATGGCCGAGAATGGCTTCGTCGAGGGGGCTTTTCAGGCCGGTCTCGAAAAAGCTGTTGAAATAGGCCAGCTCGAGTACCCGCTCGCTGGGCCGGCCTTCCGCATCCACATGTCTTTCCAGGCGGATTTTTGCCTCGGTCAGGGTGCCGGTCTTGTCGGTGCACAGGATATCCATGGAGCCCAGATCCTGGATGGCGGACAGCCGCTTGACGATCATGTGCTTCTTCGCCATGCGCAGCGCGCCCCGCGACAGCGTGACCGAGACCACCATGGGCAGCAGTTCCGGCGTCAGCCCGACGGCGAGGGCCACGGCGAACAGGAAGGATTCCAGCCAGGGCTTGTGAAAGAAGGTGTTCACGAGCAGCACGAACATCACCATGAGGATGGTCAGCCGCATGATCAGCATGCCGAAGCGGCGGGTGCCGGTTTCGAAAGAAGTCGGCTCCGCCGACCGGGAAACGCTGTCGGCAATTGCGCCGATGGCAGTATCCGCGCCCGTTTTCACCACCAGCATCCGGGCGCTGCCGCTGATGACCGAGGTGCCCATGAATACCGCGTTGGTCGCTTCCTGCAAATCGGTGGCCGTATCCGGCAGCACGCCTGGCCGCTTTTCCACCGGGTACGACTCACCGGTCAGCAGCGCCTGCTTGACGAAGAAATCGCGCGCTTCAAGCACGCTTCCATCCGCCGGAATCAGATCGCCGGCCGCAAGCAGCGCAACGTCGCCGGGCACGACCTCTGTAACCGCAACCTCCAGCGGCTTGCCATCGCGCAGCACGTTGGCCCGCACGGAAACCGACTGGCGTAATTTTTCCGCCGCCGCGTTGGCGCGATATTCCTGGACAAAGTCCAGCGTGACGCTCAGCAGAACGATGCAGCTGATGATGAGGAAGTTGGCGACCTCCCCGGTGAATGCCGAAACCGCGCTGGCGACAAGAAGGATGATGACGAGAGGATTCTTGAAGCGGGTGAGGTACTGCAGCAGCAGCGATTTTTCCTGCCGCTCGCGGAACAGGTTGGGGCCGCATCTGGCCAGCCGGACTCTGGCCTCGGCGCCCGACAGGCCGTCAATCTCGGCCGCACGCTCAGCCGCCTCTCCCGGCGGCTCAAGCCACCAGGGCCGGGGCATCGAGTCTATCGGCATTTCACTGGCTCCCGGTCAGTCCGGCGCGGGATAGTGGTCGCGGAGAGCGTTCAGGCATCGCGCCACCGCCGCAATGCGTTGCGCAGGCTGTGCGCCGGCATCAGCGGGATTGCCGAACAAGATGGGCAGCATGACGAGTATCGGTCTTCGCAGCATGTCGTTTCCTGCAAGCATTACTATCCGGTTCAGTATATGCCCCGTCGGATTTCTGCAGAAACGGGGAGTGCAGAGAGCGGGGGAACGACCGGGATCCTGCGCGCCAAACCCGAAAGCCATGCCAGTGCGGGCGCTATGGCGGGAAAAGAAAAAGGCCAGCGTATCGGCTGGCCTTTGAAAAGTGGTGGAGGTGAGCGGGATCGAACCGCTGGCCTCGACGTTGCGAACGTCGCGCTCTCCCAACTGAGCTACACCCCCGGCAGAGACGGATGCAAAAATCGCGCGGATTATAACAGGAGCAACGGCGGCGCAGCGGCCGTTATGCCGCGCCCGAGCCGGCGGCGGCGCGGTGCAGGCGATCGCTTACGGCGCGCCAGGCTTCGCCGTCGGGCGGGGCGGCGACCAGGATAAGGTCGGCGTTCAGCGCATCGAGTGTGCGCAGATGGGCGTAGAGATCGTGCGCAAACTGCATGGCGTCGGTGCTGGCCGCTTGCCATGTCAGCCGGCCGTGCGCGGGCGCGGGGCGTTTCGCGGCGAGCACGGCGATGCGCTGGCCGGCGGCGAGTGCGCTGGCGGCTGCGTTGGCCAGGTGATCGCTGGCCACCAAACGCAAGGGGGTGCGCGGCGCGTAGTGCGCGGCCAGGCTGCCGGAGACGCGCGGTGTGGGGCCGGTGGCCGCGCTGCCGTCCGCACCGTAAGAAACCTGTCTGCCGAGCACTGCGCCGAGCGCGGTCGCGGTGATATTGCCGGCGCGCAGGATGCGCGGCGTTGCCGATGTCATGTCGATGATGGTCGATTCGATGCCTACCGCGCATGCGCCGCCATCGAGCACCATGGCGACGGCGGCGCCCAGTTCTTCGCGCACGTGCGCGGCGGTGGTCGGACTGATGCGCCCGAAGCGGTTGGCGGAAGGCGCGGCGACGCCGCCGTTGAATTCACGCAGCAAGGCAAGCGCCAGGGGGTGGCTGGGCACGCGCACGCCTACCGTGTCCTGGCCGCCGGTGATGAGATCGGGTACGGACGGATGACGCCTGAGTATCAGGGTCAGCGGCCCCGGCCAGCAGGCGGCGGCGAGGGTGCGCGCGGCTGCGGAAATGTCCGTGGCCCATTGTTCGAGATGCGTCGCATCGGGCAGATGCACGATCAGCGGATGATCGGCAGGGCGGCCCTTGGCGGCGAAAATTTTGGCGATGGCGGCCGGGTTGCGGGCGTCGGCGCCCAGTCCGTACACCGTTTCAGTGGGGAAGGCGACCAGCTCACCGGCGCGGAGCAGCTGCGCCGCGCGTGCGATTTCAGTCAGCGTCATTGCCAATGTCGGCCGGTTGCCGTATTGCCAGCGCCGACTTTTTCACTTCATGCGGAGCGTTGCCGATGGCGCGGGTTGTTTGCGGCGGCAGGGAAACACGCGTTGGAAAAATGCATGCCGCCGGTTTCATCGCTTGATGGCGCGGAAGCCGATATCGCGGCGGTATTGCATGCCGTCGAAATGGATCGGTGCGAGCGCAGCGTAGGCGTTCTTTTGCGCCGTCCTGACGTTATCGCCCAGCGCGGTGACGCACAGTACGCGGCCGCCGGCGGTCACCACTTCGCCATCCCGCTCGGTGGTGCCGGCATGGAAAACATGGCTGTCTGCGCTGTTTTTGCGGGCCTCAGGCAGGCCGTGAATCACGTCGCCCTGGCGCGGGGTGGCGGGATAATCGGCTGCCGCCATCACCACTCCCAGGGCGACGCGGCGATCCCATTCAGCGTCGACCTGATCGAGTCGGCCGTCGATTGCGGCATCGATCAGGGTGATGAAATCGCCCTTCAACCGCATCATGATCGGCTGGGTTTCCGGGTCGCCCAGTCGGCAGTTGAATTCCAGCACGCGCAGGTTGCCATCGGGCATGATCATCAGGCCGGCATAGAGAAACCCCGTATAGACAATGCCGTCGGCGGCCATGCCGTTGATGGTCGGCAGAATGACTTCGCGCATTACCCGCGCATGAATTTCCGGCGTCACCACCGGGGCCGGCGAATAAGCGCCCATGCCGCCGGTATTGGGGCCGGCGTCGCCATCCCGCAGGCGCTTGTGGTCCTGGCTGGTGGCCAGCGCCAGGGCATGCCTGCCGTCGGCCATGACAATGAAGCTGGCTTCTTCGCCGTCGAGGAATTCTTCGATCACCACGCGCGCACCGGTATCGCCAGGCTTGTTGCCGGACAGCATGCTGTCGACCGCGGCATGCGCCTCGGCGACGCTCAGCGCGACGACGACGCCCTTGCCCGCGGCGAGTCCGTCGGCCTTGATGACAATGGGCGCGCTCTCCTGCTCAATGTAGGCATGGGCCGCCGCCGTGTCGGCAAAGGTCTGGAACTTCGCCGTGGGAATGCCATGCCGCGTCATGAAGCGCTTGGCAAAATCCTTCGAGCTTTCGAGCTGGGCGGCGGCCTGTGTCGGCCCGAAAATGCGCAGTCCGCGCGCCTGAAAGACATCCACAATGCCCGCCGCCAGCGGCGCTTCGGGACCGACCACGGTGGCATGGATTTTTTCGCGCTGGGCAAACGCGGCCAGAGTATGAATGTCCGTTATGGGCAGGTTGGTCAACTCGGGTTCGCGCGCCGTGCCCGCATTGCCGGGAGCGACATAAACTTGCTGCAATCCGGGCGTACACGCCAGACGCCATGCCAGCGCGTGCTCGCGGCCGCCCGAGCCGATGACGAGAAGTTTCATGGGGCCGCTTTCGCCGCGGCGGAATGTTGGCCGGGGCGCCACTTCAGCCAGAAGAAGAGGATGTTGCCAAATCCCCTGCCGCCGGGCACATAGGCGCTTTCCAGCGAAACTTCGCGGTAGTCGAGCGAGCCGAGGGGCAGGATGACCGGCACCGGCGCGTAATGGCCGAGATCGCTGCGGGCCGTGACTCCCGCCGTATAGCCGAGTCCCAGCCTGACATCCTCGCTGAGGCGCCAGTAAGTTTTCCAGCCATAACCGGCCAGCCACTCCGGCTTGAAGTGGGAGTCCTGAAAGCCCATCGCATAGAGGCCGTGCCAGTTGCCCTTGTCGTCGAAACGGCCGCGGCCATAGCCCAAGCCCAGGGTGTTTTCCTGAAAGCTATTGATTTTTTCCCGCGTATAAGCCCAGCGCATATGCCAGGTACGCACCGGCAAATAGTATTCGGGTGTGCCTTCGCGATAGGTCTTGGTGACTCCGTTCGTTGCCTGCGCCAGCCAGCCCGGCGAATCCTCTGCCGAGGCAGGAATCCCGGTGAACAGTATCGTTGCGGCTGTCAGCCAATGGATTGGAATTTTCATCTTTAGTGCCGGAAATGCCGGATGCCGGTGTATACCATTGCCACATCCTGCTCGTCCGCCGCCGCGATGACTTCTGCGTCGCGCACCGAGCCGCCGGGCTGAATCACGGCGGTGGCGCCTGCCTGCGCCAGCACGTCAAGGCCGTCGCGGAAGGGGAAGAAGGCGTCCGAGGCGGCGACGGAACCGGCCACGCTGAGCCCGTTGTTGCCGGCCTTGATGGCGGCGATGCGCGCGGAATCGACGCGGCTCATCTGGCCGGCGCCGACGCCGATGGTCATGCCGTCCTTGCAATACACGATGGCATTTGATTTCACGTACTTGGCCACCCGCCAGGCAAACAGCAGGTCGCGCATTTCGTGTTCGGTGGGTATGCGGCGGGTGACGACCTTGAGATCGCTTGCCGCGCTGCATGCAGCGTCGGCCGTTTGCACCAGCAGGCCGCCGCCGACGCGTTTGTAATCCAGGGCCGCCGCCGTGCTGCCTATTGGAGCGAGCGGAACAAGCAGCACGCGCAGGTTCTGTTTGGCGGCAAAAACCGCACGCGCTGCGGCGGTGATTTCCGGCGCAATGATGACTTCGGCAAACTGGCCGGCGATGGCCTCCGCCGCGGCTTGGTCGATGGCTGCGTTGCAGGCGATGATGCCGCCGAAAGCCGACGTCGGGTCGGTCTTGAAGGCCTTGCGGTAAGCCTCTGCCGCGCTGCCGCCCACCGCCACGCCGCACGGATTGGCATGCTTGACGATGACGCAGGCGGTCTGCCCGTCGAATGCCTTGACGCATTCCCAGGCGGCATCGGCATCGGCGATGTTGTTGTAGGAAAGTTCCTTGCCCTGCAACTGCTGATAGCTGGCGATGCTGCCCGCAACCGTTGCCGGCTCTTTGTAGAACGCCGCCTGCTGATGCGGGTTTTCGCCATAGCGCAGGGTTTCCACCTTGTCGAAGGCGAGTTGCAGGCTGCCGGCAAACAGGCCGGGCTGGTTTTTGTCATCCAGCGCCGTCAGCCAGTTGGCAATCGCCGCGTCATAGCGGGCGGTGTGGGTGAAGGCCTTTTTCGCCAGGGCGAAGCGCGTCGGGTAGGAAATATTGCCCGCCGCCTGGATTTCCGCCAGCACCGGCGCGTAGTCTGCGGGATCGGTGATGATGCCGACGCCGCCTTCTGCATTGCCGTGATTCTTGGCCGCTGCGCGCACCATCGCCGGGCCGCCGATGTCGATATTCTCGATGGCCTCGTCCAGCGTCACGCCGGGCCTGGCGACGGTTTCGCGGAACGGGTACAGATTCACCACGACCAGATCAATGGGCGCGATGCCGTGCGCGGCCATGGTGGCCAGATGTCCGGGCAGGTCGCGGCGGCCGAGGATGCCGCCATGCACCTTGGGGTGCAGCGTCTTGACGCGGCCGTCGAGCATCTCGGGAAAGCCCGTGTAGTCGGCGACATCGGTGACAGGCAAACCGGCGTCGCGCAGCAGTTTGGCGGTGCCGCCGGTGGACAGCAGGGTGACGCCGAGCTGCGTCAGGCCGCGGGCAAACTCGACGATGCCATGCTTGTCGGAAACGCTGATCAGCGCTTGAGTGACTTTCATTAAAACCCCGGAGCAGTGTTACAGGAGATCGTGGTCGAGCAGCATGCGGCGCAGCGTGCCGCGACTGATGCCGAGCATTTCGGCGGCAACGGTCTGTTTGCCCCCGGCTTGTTTCATGACCACTTCGAGCAGCGGCCGTTCCACGCATTTGAGCAGCATGTCATAGACCGCGTGCGGTGTTTGTCCGTCAAGATCGCGGAAATAACGGTTGAGGCTGCGCCGCACGCAGTCTTCGATCTCGCTGCTCATGCGGCCAGCGCCTCGCTGAAGTGCAGGCGGTCGTTGGCGGCGGCCTGGGCGAGAAAGAATTCGTCCGTCGCGGCCAGCTGCGCGGCAGGATTTTGTATCTGGTTCATGGCGTGGCGGAAAGTCGCCGCACCGGCAATGCCCTTGGTATACCAGCTGATATGTTTGCGCGCGATTTTGGCGCCGGTTTCTTCGCCGTAAAAGCCGTACAGATCGGCCAGGTGGCGGCGCAGGACGTGGTGGATTTCCGCAACGCGCGGCGGCGGCAGCGTCTCGCCCGTTTTCAGGTAATGCGCGATCTCGCGGAAGAGCCAGGGCCTGCCCTGTGCGGCGCGGCCGATCATGATGCCGTCGGCGCCGGTATATTCAAGAACGAACCTGGCTTTGTGCGGCGTGGTGATGTCGCCATTGGCGATGACCGGAATTTTCACGCGGGACTTCACCAGCGCGATGGTGTCGTATTCGGCCTCGCCCATGTATTGGTCGGCGCGCGTGCGGCCGTGAATGGCCACGGCGCGGATGCCGGATTCCTCAGCGATGCGGGCGATGGCCGGGGCGTTTTTGTTTTCGCGGTTCCAGCCGGTGCGGAACTTGAGGGTGACGGGGGTGTGCGGCACGGCGGCAACCACGGCTTCGAGAATTTTCGCGACCAGTGTTTCATGCTGCATGAGGGCCGAACCGGCCATGACATTGCAGACTTTTTTCGCCGGGCAGCCCATGTTGATGTCGACTATCTGCGCGCCGTGATCAACATTGTACTGCGCGGCTTCCGCCATCATCGCCGGATCGGCCCCGGCAATCTGCACCGAGATCGGATCCACTTCGCCTGCGTGGTTGGCGCGGCGCAGCGTTTTTGCGCTGCCGTAGAGCAGCGAGTTTGAGGTGACCATTTCCGAAACCGCAAAGCCGGCGCCAAGCTGTTTGCACAATTGCCGGAAGGGGCGATCCGTAACCCCGGCCATGGGCGCGACAAACAGGTTGTTGCTCAACTGAAAGCCGAGAAAGTCCATAGCGTCGGAAAAGTCGGTGGAAGGCTGCGAATTCTAACGTAAAGCGATTAAAAATTGAACAGCGCCTGAAGCATGACAGTTCACGGTTTACCAGGCGCGTGCGCCGAAGATCATGCGCCGCGCCATGAAGTTTTTCAGCGGCGGCAGCAAGTCCAGCGCCAGCAGACCCGCGCCGCGCGCAGGGTGCATCAGCGGCGACTGCGCGGCGAAAACATCGATCAGCAAATTGGTAAAGCCGATCGCGCCGCGCCGGTCGAGCTGGCGTCCGCGCGCATAGGCGGCGAGCACGCCGGGGCTGCCGGGGTCGGCGGCATGCTGCAGTGTTTGCGCCAGTTCCCACACGTCGCGCAGGGCAAGATTGAAGCCCTGGCCCGCCACCGGGTGCAATGTTTGCGCGGCATTGCCAAGCCATACCTGGCGTTCGCCAACCGGGTTGTTGCGGTAACGCAAGGCCAGCGGAAAAGTTTCGCGCGGGGTCGCTGCGGTAAAGCGGTGGCGCGTGCCGAAGCGCTGTTGCAGCAGGGCGAGAAAAGCGGCGTTGTCGAGCGTGGCGATGCGCGGCGCATCCGCGGCGGCGCAGGTCAGTACCACTGCATAATCTTTGCCCAATGGCAGCAGCGCCACCGGCCCCTCGCGGGCGAAGCGTTCCCACGCCACGTTGCCGTGCGGCTGCGCGATATGTACATTGCACAGCACGGCGTGCTGGCCGTAATCGCGCGATGTCGCCGCGTCGGTATTCACCGCGCCCTCGGCCCAGGCGGTGAGGGCGAAATTCCCGTTGCCCTGGGTGCCGCTGCGCATGACTTTTTGCTGCTCGTGATAGGCAATGCCCGCAGCAGTCACGGCGGCGTCGAGTGCGGCCATGAGCTCGGCGGCGGGCAGCACCCAGCCCAGCGCCGGGACATCCAGCTCGTCGGCGCGCAGCACCGTGCGCCCAAGACTGCCGCGCTGCGAAATGTGGATGGTGTTGATCGGCGTGGCTGCGTTTTGCGGCCAGACGCCGAGCCAGTCGAGAATCTGCCGCGAACCATCGGCGAGGGCCAGCACGCGCGTGTCGCGCAGCGCCGCGGCGCGCTCGCGCGCTTCGAAGATTTCCGGCGTGATGCCGTGATGATGCAGGGCTAGCGCCATTGCCATGCCTGCAGGTCCGCCGCCGACGACGGCGACCGACCGGTGGCTATTGCCGGCGCTGCCGGCAAATGAGGAGCCTGCCCTCCGTCCCCGGGGGCGACTGTTCAGGCCGGCTTCGCTAGCGGTTATCGGACGCATGGGCATCCTGGCCGTCGCGCATCCATGCTTCGATTTCGCGGATGGTTTTCGGCACCGCCGAGGTGATAATTTCGCAGCCGTCGGCCGTCACCACCGCGTCGTCTTCAATCCGCACGCCGATGTTCCAGAAGGCTTCCGGCACATCATCCGCGGGGCGGATATAGCAGCCGGGTTCGATGGTCAGCACCATGCCCGGTTGCAGCGGTGTCCACTGTTCGCCCTGCCGGTATTCGCCGGCGTCATGCACATCCTTGCCCAGCCAGTGGCTGGTGCGGTGCATGAAAAACTTCTTGTAGCTTGCGGTTTCAATCGCCTCGTCCAGCGTGCCGGTGAGGAGATGCAGATCGAGCATGCCTTGCGCCAGCACCCTGATCGCCGCTTCATGCGGGGAGAGAAAGCCGGCGCCCGGGCGCACGGCGGCAATTGCGGCGTGCTGCGCCGCCAGTACGAGCTCATAGATGTCGGTCTGCGCGGCGGAAAAACGGCCATTCACAGGAAAGGTGCGCGTAATGTCGGAAGCATAGCCGGACACTTCTCCCGCAGCGTCGATAAGCAGCAGGTCGCCATCGCGCAGCAGCTGGTCGTTGCCGACGTAATGCAGCACGCAGGCATTCGCGCCGCCGGCGACGATGGAGGTATAGGCCGGCGCTTCGCAGCCCTGGCGGCGGAACTCATGCAGCAGTTCGGCTTCCACTTCAAACTCGTGGCGCCCCGGCGCGACGAAGCGCATGGCGCGCCGGTGGGCGGCGGCGGAAATGGCGGCGGCGCGGCGCATCAGCGCCAGTTCGCTGGCGTCCTTGATCAGGCGCATGGCGTCGAGATCGACGCGCACGTCGCGCATGACGGCGGGGGCGCGCTTGCCCGCGCGCGTTTGGGCGCGCACGGCATTCAGCGCGGCGGTGATGCGTGCGTCCCATGCGGCGTCATGGCCGAGGGAAAACCACAGCGCGGGCTGATCGGCGAGCAGTTCGGCCAGCCGGGTGTCGAATTCGCCAATGGCATGGGCGTCGTCGAACGCAAAGACATCTTTTGCGGCCTCCGGCCCGTAGCGAAACCCGTCCCAGATTTCGCGCTCGGGATTTTTTTCGCGGCAGAACAGGATGCATTGCGCCGCCGCGCCCGCAGTGTCCGGTTCGGCGACGATGACCAGTGCCGCCCCGGGTTCGTTGAAGCCGGTCAGGTATTGAAAGTAGCTGTCGGCGCGATAGGGGAACTGGGCATCGCGGTTGCGCGTCTGCTCGGCTGCCGTGGGAATCACGGCGACGCCGCCGCCCGCCCGCTGCATGCGATTGATGAGGGAAAGCCGGCGCTGGCGAAACGGCGTGTTATCCATGGCCTGATTATAGCGAGCGAGGTTTTTCCGCAAGCAGGGCATCAAGTTCGGCCAGGCGCGCGGGCGTGCCGACATCGATCCAGCGGCCGCGATGCAGTTCGCCGGAAACCTGATCGGCAGCCATTGCCGTGCGCAACAGCGGGGCGAGTTTTGCGGGCTGGCCGCGGGCGACCGCAGCGAACAATGCGCGACGATATACGCCAATGCCCGCGAAAGTCAATTTGTCCGCCGTGTTGCCAGCGCCGAGTTTTCCGTTGGCCAGCGTGAAATCGCCTTGCGGGTGGTGCGCCGGGTTGGCCACCAGAACCAGATGCGCCAGATCGTTTGGCGCCAGGATATCTTTCGCCCGCGCCACATCCCAGTCGCAGAAGATGTCGCCGTTGATAACCAGGAACGGCGCATCGCCCAACAGCGGCAAGGCGTTGGCAATGCCGCCGGCGGTTTCCAGGGCGCCCGGCGGCTCAGGCGAATAGCGGATCGTCAGCCCCCACGCGGCGCCTTGCTGCAACGCCGCTTCGATCTGCGCGCCGAGATGGGCATGATTGATGACGACTTCGCGAAACCCCGCCGCGGCGAGGCGTTGCAGATGCCAGACGATCAGCGGCTGGCCGCCGGCAGGCAGCAGCGGCTTGGGGCGGATGTCGGTCAATGGCCGCATGCGTTCGCCACGGCCCGCCGCGAGGATCATGGCTTTCATCAGAAGGTGTAGCCGTCGTGTTGCGCCCGGCCTGCGGCGCGGTCGAGCAGGGTGAGGATCGGCTTGAGTCCGGCGTAACGCTCGCAGGTTACGCGCACATGGCACTCGACCGCCGGCAGGTCTTGCAAGTAGCCGTCTTTGCCGTCGCGGTGATGGAGGCGGGCGAAAATGCCCAGCACCTTGAGATGCCGTTGCAGTCCCATCCATTCGTAATTGCGGTGGAATGCGGCGAAATCGGCGGCGACCGGCAAGCCCGCGCCGCGCGCCTGTTCCCAATAGCGGACCAGCCAGTCGAGGGCGATTTCTTCATCCCACGTGATGTAGGCATCCTTGAGCAGCGACACCATGTCATAGCTGATCGGGCCATACACCGCGTCCTGGAAATCGATGATGCCGGGATTGGCTGCGCCGGACTGTTCAATGCGCATGAGATTGCGCGAGTGGTAATCGCGATGCACGAACACGCGCGGCTCGGCCAGATTGACGGCGAGGATGCGTGCGAACACGGTTTCAAGTTCTGCGCGCATGGCCTCGGTGAACGTCAACCGGTGGTGGCGTGCGAGATACCACTCCGGAAAAAGATCGAGTTCGCGTTTGAGCAGGGCGCGGTCATAGTCGGGCAGCAGTCCGGGCCGGCTGGCCTGCTGGATTTTTACCAGCGCGGCAATGGCATCGCGATACAGCGCCGACGCATTATCGGCATCGAGCGCCGCAAGATATGTGGTGCTGCCCAGATCGGAGAGCAGCAGGAAGCCGCGTTCCAGATCCTGCGCCAGCACCTCGGGGACGTGCGCGCCGGCGGCGCTGAAAAGTTTCTGGACATGCAGCCAGGGGCGGCAGTCTTCGTGCGCCGGCGGCGCATCCATGACGATCGCCGTGTGGCCGTCGTCCAGCGTGGCGCGAAAATAGCGGCGAAAGCTGGCATCGGCGGAAGCCGGGGCAAGCGTGAAACGGTGGCCCGGCCAGTAGGCGGCGAGCCAGTCGGCAATCTGCTGCTGACGTTCCATAGGCAACGAGGAAAGCTGGAGTAAAGGCGGCGCGGAAACTTGCGCAAAAGCCGGATAAGAACACGCCCGGCGAGGGCAAAGTGTTAGACTTCGAAATTCTAGCATCGGCCGGCAAAGCCGCTTATCCACCGCTACTTTGCCGTTGCATCCTGATAAAGATACGGCATGCCTTTTCGCAATCGCGGACAATTCAATTTACGCCACCTGTTCGCCTTGCTGGCGTTGGGTGCCGGTTGCGTCAACGCAGCAACCCTGCCGCCGCTGCGTGTCGACCCTGCCCTGCTCGGCGGAGGCGCGCCACCGGCGCAGGCAGCACCCCAGGCCGCGGCTGTCGCCATGCCGCCGGCATCCGCAGAGCCAGCGGCAACAACGACGGCAGCACCCGTCGCCCCGGCTGATGCCGTCCCTGTATCGCCAGTTGCTGCAACGCCTCTGCCGAAACCGGTGCGTCAGTCTTCGGTTATCGCCGCGCCGCGCCGGGATGCGGCGCAAACAACCACGGCTTCCCTGCCGCCGCTGCGTGTCGATCCAGCCCTGCTCGGCGGAGATGCTGCGCAGGCGCAGCCCGCATCGCCGTCTCGCGAGCCGCCGCTGGTGGCGGAACAGCCGGTGTTGCCGCCGACTTATTCTGCCCACGTCGCTGCCGGCGTGTTGCCCGCACCGGAATTGAAGATCGCAGGGAAGCTGTTGCCGCATGCCAGCCTGCCCGGCGAATTGCTGCCGACATTTATCGCCGCTGACCATATTTCCGGCAAGAGCGATGTGCAGGTCGTTGCCGAAGGCAATGTCGAGCTGCGCCGTCGCGGCGCTGTCCTCAAGAGCGACCGTCTGACGCAATGGCAGGCAACGGACGAAGTCGAAGCCGAAGGCAATGTCCATCTCACGAACGAAGGCGACCATATCAGCGGGCCCAAATTGCGCATGAAAATGGGAGAGAGCACAGGCTTCTTCGAACAACCCGAATACCACATCCGGCGCACTCAAACTGGTTCGCCGCCTGTGCTTTGGGCCGCAGGCGAAGCACCCGCTGCCGCGAATCTGACTACCGGCCAGGGAGTCGCCACGCGCATGGATTTCGAAGGCGAAGGCAAGTATCGCCTGACCGATGCCACCTACAGCACCTGCACCCCGGCTGCGGGTGCCGAGCCTGACTGGTTTGCGCGAACCTCCAGCCTGCGGCTCGACTATGCCGATCAAACCGGCGTCGCAAACAATGCCACCGTGTACTTCAAGGGCATGCCGATACTCTATTCGCCGTGGATGAGTTTCTCGCTCAACAATGAGCGTAAAAGCGGATTGCTTACCCCCACGCTCGGTTCAACCACGCGCGGCGGCGCCGAGTACACCCAGCCGTTTTACTGGAACATCGCGCCCAACATGGATGCGACCATTGCTCCGCGCCTGATCACCCGGCGCGGGGTATTGTGGAACGGCGAGTACCGTTATCTGGAGCCTACCTATAGCGGTACGTTCCAAGGCCAGTTATTGCCCAATGACCGCCTTGAAGACAGGCGCCGCAGCGCCTACTCGTTTACGCACAGCCAGAACTTCGGCTACGGCGTGTCCGGTTCCCTGGATCTGAACGGCGCTTCGGATGGTACTTATTTCAGTGACCTGGCGAACAACTCTTCCATCATTGCGCAGACCAATTTGTTGCGCCAGGGAACGCTGAGTTACGGTGCAAGCTGGTGGTCGGCCAGCGTGCTGGCGCAAAGCTACCAAACGCTGCAGGATCCCGCATTGCCGCCCGTCAGCATCCCCTACAAGCGCCTGCCGCAGGTAACCGTAAACGCAAACCGCAGCGACCTGCCGCTGGGCATGGGGTTTATCTTCAGTGGCGAGAATGTGAGCTTTCGCCATCCGACATTGACCGAGGGCCGGCGCTTCACGCTCTATCCGCAAATTTCATTGCCCATGCAAACGGCGGCGTTTTACATCACGCCCAAGGTCGGCCTGCATTCCACGCGCTATCAACTGGAAAATCAGGCCGTGGGGGTGCCGGACAAGGCGACGCGTAACGTGCCCATCTTCAGTGTCGACAGCGGGGTGACTTTCGAACGGCCCAGCGAATGGTTCGGCACCGCATTGACGCAGACGCTGGAGCCGCGACTTTATTATCTGTATATCCCCATTCGCGACCAGAGCCAGATCCCGGTATTTGACAGTGCGCTGGCCGACTTCAATTTTGCCCAGATCTTCGCCGAAAACCGATACAGCGGCGGCGACCGCATTGGCGACGCAAACCAGCTTACCGGCATGCTGACTTCGCGTCTGCTCGATTCGCAAAGCGGCGCCGAGATCATGCGCGCCGCCTTCGGCCAGCGTCTCTACTTCACGACGCAGCACGTGGGCCTGCCCGGCGAAACGCTGCGCAGCGACCGCCAGACGGATTTGCTCGGCACCTTTTCCGGTCGCATTTTGCCCAAGACCTATGTTGATACCGGGATCCAGTACAACACCCGCCTGAGCCGCATGGAGCGCATGAACATCAGCGGCCGCTACCAGCCTGAAATCGGCAAGCTGCTCAATGCGGGCTACCGCTACACGCGCGATCAGCTTGGCCAGATTGATGTTTCCGGCCAGTGGCCCTTGGGGGACGGCTGGCATGGCGTTGGCCGCTATAACTATTCGACCAAGGAGAAGCGCCTGGTGGAATCCGTCGCCGGTCTCGAATACGACGGTGGCTGCTGGGTTGGCCGGGTTGTCGTGCAACGGCTGGCGACACAGACCCAGCGCGTGAATACGTCCCTGTTTTTCCAGCTGGAATTGAACGGTTTTGCCCGTCTCGGCTCCAATCCGCTGGAACTGCTCAAACGCACTGTCCCTGGTTACGGCATCATCAACCAGCCTGCCGACCCGAACCTGACTACACAATGATTTTTATATGAACCTCCGTTCCCTGCTGATTGTTCTGCTGATTTCCCTTTCGCTTGCGCAGATGACGGCTCACGCGCAAGCCATGCGCGTGAGTCCGATAGAAGTGGATCGCATCGTCGCCGTCGTCAATGATGAAGTGATCACCGCCCAGGAGTTGCGCAGTCGCATGGCCACCCTTGAGCGCCAGATGCGCGAACAGAATATTCCGCTGCCCGCACCCGATGTGCTTGAACGGCAGCTGCTTGATCGCATGATCATCGATCGCGTGCAATTGCAGGATGCCAGAGAGACGGGACTCACCACTTCGGATGGTGAACTCGATGTCTCGCTGCGGCGCATTGCCGAAAGCAATAAATTGTCTTTGCCCGCCTTTCGTGCCGCGCTCGAAAAAGACGGTATTAACTGGGCCAAGTTTTGCCAGGAAATCCGCGATGAAATCACCCTGTCGCGTCTGCGCGATCGTGAAGTGAATCGCCGCATTTCCATTTCCGATGGCGAGATAGAGAACTACCTGAACAATCCCGATAGCGTCGCCAAGAGCGACAATGCGGAAGTCAATGTGTCGCACATCGTGTTGCGCGTGCCCGAAAGCCCTTCGCCCGATCAGTTGATGCGTATCGGCGTGCGCGCGCAATCGGCGCTCGACCAGATTCGCCGGGGCGAAGATTTCGCCAAAGTGGCCGCCAGCTACTCGGAGGCTCCCGATGGACTGGCCGGCGGTGCGCTCGGCTTGCGGCCACTGGACCGCCTGCCTGCGCTTTACGCGGACGCGGTGAAAAAAATGCAACCCGGTGAAATCAGCGAAATTCTGCGCAGCCCGGCCGGTTTTCACATCATCAAACTGATTGAAAAGCGCAGCAGAGATACCAATCCATTAACCGCTGCGGTCAAGCAAACGCATGTCCGGCATATTCTGGTCAAGGTTAATGAGCTCGTTTCCGCAGCCGAGGCGGAACATAAAATATTGTCGCTCAAGGAACGCCTTGATAACGGCGGCGATTTTGCCGAGCTGGCACGCCTGTATTCCAATGATTTTTCTGCTGCCAAAGGCGGCGATCTTGGCTGGCTCTATCCGGGAGATACCGTACCCGAATTCGAAACGGCAATGGACGCGCTAAAGATCAACCAGGTCAGCGTTCCGGTGCAATCCCCTTTCGGCTTCCACCTGATCCAGGTTCTGGAGCGGCGCACGGGCGATGCCAGCCCGGAACGCCAGCGCCTGATCGCGCGGCAGGTGTTGCGTGACCGCAAAGCCGACGAGGTATATCAGGACTGGATCCGGCAACTGCGCGACCGCGCCTATGTCGAATACCGTCTCGAAGACCTCTAGCATTGCCGTTACTTCCGGCGAGCCCGCCGGTATCGGACCGGAGCTTTGCCTCCGGCTTGCCGAGCGTACATGGCCGGTACGCCTTGTCGTGCTGGGCGACCGCGACCTGCTGGCGAGCCGCGCCCGCATCCTGGGGCTCGACATCCGCGCGATCGATGTTCTGCATGTGCCGCTTGCCGCGCCCTCAATCGCCGGGCAGCCCGATACAGCCAATGCGCGGTATGTGCTGCACCTGCTGGACAGGGCGCTGGCTGGCTGCCGGTCCGGCGAATTTGCCGCCATGGTCACCGCGCCCGTGCACAAGGGCGTCATCAACGACGCCGGCATTCCTTTTACCGGGCACACCGAATATCTCGCCGAACATACCGGCACGCCGCGCGTCGTGATGCTGCTGGCCGGCGCCGGTTTGCGCGTCGCGCTGGCCACCACCCACCTGGCGCTGAAAGACGTGCCTGCGGCCATCACGCAGGAGGGTCTGGAAGCCATCCTGCATGTTCTGCACGCCGGTTTGCGCAGCAGATTCGGCATTGCGCAGCCGCGCATCCTGGTCGCCGGGCTCAACCCGCATGCCGGCGAAAGCGGCCACATGGGGCGGGAGGAAATCGAAATCATCACGCCGGTGCTGGCAAGGCTGCGCGCACAAGGCATGGATCTCGCCGGCCCGCTGCCGGCCGACACGTTGTTCACCAAAAACGTGCTGGCCGGATCCGATGCGCAACTGGCGATGTATCACGATCAGGGCCTGGCCGTGCTCAAGCACGCGGCTTTCGACCTGGGCGTCAATATCACCCTGGGCCTGCCCATCATCCGCACGTCCGTCGATCACGGCACGGCGCTTGATCTGGCCGGCACGGGGGAAGCCTCGCCCGCCAGCCTGTTTGCCGCTGTGGAAACCGCCATCGAAATCGCCCGGCGGGGCGCGTGACATGGCGCAGCACCAAGGCCACGTGGGTCACGTCGCAGGCCATGTCGCGCGCAAACGTTTCGGCCAGAACTTCCTTGTATCCGCCGGCGTCATTCACCGGATAGTCGACGCCATTGCGCCCCGCGCCGGCGACACCGTGGTTGAAATTGGCCCCGGTCTCGGCGCGCTGACGGAACCCCTGCTGGCGCGCATAAGCCATCTGCATGTCGTCGAAATCGACCGCGACCTGATTGCGCGGCTGCGCCAGCGCTGGCCTGCCGGGCGCCTCACCATTCACGAAGGCGACGCGCTCGAATTCGATTTTGGCGCGTTGCAGGGCGCGGGACCGCTGAAGATCGTCGGCAACCTGCCGTACAACATTTCCAGTCCGCTGCTGTTTCATCTGGTCGGCTACGCGCCGGTGGTGCATGACATGCACTTCATGCTGCAAAAGGAAGTGGTCGACCGCATGGTGGCCGAGCCCGGCAGCAGCGCCTTTGGCCGCCTGTCGGTGATGCTGCAATACCGCTATCACATGGAATGCCTGTTCATCGTGCCACCCGAATCGTTTAGCCCTCCGCCCAAGGTCGACTCCGCCATCGTGCGGCTGATTCCGCGCGACAGGCAAAAAGTCGGCGCTGAGGATACGGTGCAGGGCACCGGAAATGACACGGCAAAAGATGAAGCGCTGTTCGCCCGCGTCGTCGCAGCGGCTTTCTCTCAACGACGCAAGATGTTGCGCAATACCCTGCGCGGCATGATCAGCGAAGCCAATCTTGCTGCGCTTGGCATCGCGCCCACTGCGCGCGCGGAAGAACTCGGCGTCGCCGATTATGTGCGTCTTGCCAATGCGCTTGCCGATGTTGCCGCGCATTAAATGCGCCCGGCCAGCCCGGCGGATGAGATGACTGGCAAAATGGGCAGTCCCAGATTTTCTGCATGGAACCCCATGAAAACCATGAATCCTTCTTCCGCGAAGCGGCACCACTCGCCATGAAACTTGCCACCTGGAATGTGAACTCGCTCAAGGTGCGTCTGCCGCATGTGCTTGACTGGCTGGCCGCAACGCAGCCCGATGTCTTGTGCCTGCAGGAAACCAAGATGGAAGACAAGGCGTTTCCCCATGCCGAGATCGAAGCGGCGGGTTATCGCGCGGCGCATAACGGGCAGAAGACATACAACGGCGTGGCCATTCTGACGCGCAGCGAAATGACCGATGTGCATTTCGATATTCCCGATTTTTCCGATACGCAAAAACGGGTGATTGCGGCGACCATCGACGGCACGCGGATTGTCTGCGCCTATATCCCCAACGGGCAAGCCGTCGGCTCGGAAAAATACGCGTACAAGCTGCAATGGCTCGCGGCGTTGACCGGCTGGCTGCGCGAGGAGATTGCGCAGCATCCGCAACTGGCGCTGCTGGGCGACTACAACATCGCGCCGGATGATCGCGACGTGCATGATCCGGCGGCATGGAAAGACCAGATTTTATGCAGCGAACCGGAGCGCGCGGCGTTTCGTCAGCTGCTGGGATTGGGCCTGGCGGATGCCTTCCGCCTTTTCGACCAGCCGGAAAAAAGCTTTTCCTGGTGGGATTACCGCCAGATGGGATTTCGCCTCAATCGCGGCCTGCGCATCGATCATGTCCTGCTTGCCCCTGCGCTGGCGGGCCTTTGCCGGGCCTGCCGGATTGACAAGGCGCCGCGCAAGCTGGAACGTCCTTCCGATCATGCCCCGGTGATCGCCGAGCTTGAAAAATGATGCAGCCCTGACGATATAGTCACGCGCTGCGGCACACCGCCTGAATCTCTTCCATGCACACCTCCGGCGACCATCATCGCGCCCATGCCCGCAGCCCGGCGGCGTTCGACCGGGCCTTCACCCTGGGCATCGGGCTGAATGTCGCCTTTGTCGTCATTGAAGCCTTCTATGGCTGGCGCGCCGAATCGCTGGCGCTGCTGGCGGACGCCGGACACAATCTCTCGGATGTGGCCGGTTTGCTGCTGGCCTGGGGCGCGGCGCTGGCCGGACGGCTGCAACCCGACGCACGGCACACTTATGGCTGGCAGCGCGCCTCCATTCTCGCCGCATTCGCCAACGCCATCCTGTTGCTGGTGGCGATGGGCTCGTTGCTCTGGGAAGCGGCGCATCGCCTGCATTCGCCTGTACCCACCGATGGGCTCACCATCGTCATCGTGGCCGGCATCGGCGTCGTCGTCAATGGCGCCACGGCGGCATTGTTCATGGCCGGGCGAGACCACGACATCAACATTCGCGGGGCGTTTTTGCACATGGCGGCAGACGCCCTGGTCTCGCTCGGCGTAGTGGTGGCGGGCGCGCTGTATTTGCGGCAGGGCTGGGCCTGGCTTGATCCGGTGGCCAGCATGATCATTGCGCTGGTCATCATCGCCGGCACCTGGGGCCTGTTCCGCCAGTCGCTGCACCTGTTGTTCGACGGCGTGCCGGAAAGCATTGATCTTGCCGCCGTCAACACCTGGTTGCGCCGTCAGCCGGGCGTGACCGAAGTGCATGACCTGCATGTCTGGGCGATGAGCACGACAGAGATTGCGCTTACCGCCCATCTCGTCATGCCGGCGGGGCATCCGGGGGATGCCTTTTTCGAGCGCGCCGCCCGCGCCTTGCACGATGAATTCGGCATCACCCATCCCACCCTGCAAATCGAGCTTGAGCGGCACGATCATGGCTGTGTTACTCCCCGGGAGGGTTGATGCTTCACTGGCTTTGGCCGTACCCCGACCTGGCCAAAAAACCTTCTTCTGCCGGAGGTGTGTTTTTGTAGAATGCGCGGGAGAACCTTTTCTGACCGGCCGCGCATGGAGATGGGTTTTTAAATTTCGGATATGCCGGAATTTGTCGTTTTTCTTTGAATATATAAAAATCAATCAGATGAAAGGGATTGGGGTTGAACACTGACAAAAAACGTGAATTAGCCGTGCTGGTCGGCGCCACCGGCGGGTTGGGCGGCGCTGTGGCCCGGCGTCTTGTTGATGCCGGTCTCCAGCTATTGGCTGTTGGCCGTTCAGAAAAAGAACTCAGGGCATTGGCCGAGAGCTCTGAGCATATCCGCTACTGCGTAGCGGATATAGGCGACGACTCTGCCATAGAAAAAATCAGCAGCATGGTCGACAGGACGGTGCGCATGGTTGTTCATGCGCCAGGCGTGCCGGTTGCCGGCGGCGTTTTGCAGGCCAGCCCCCTGGCCTTGTCGCAGGCAATCAACATCAAGGCGGGCGGCATGCTGCGCCTCTTCAGGGCAGTCGATAGCCATTTGGTCAGGGGGTCGAGGCTGGTTGCAGTCGGCGGCCATTATGGTTTCGAGCCAACCGCATATGCTGCGACAGCCGGTGTGGCCAATGCCGGGCTAACGAACTTGATGCGCCAGCTGAGCTGGGCTTTGGGCGATCGTGGAATCACCTCGCATCTGGTGGCGCCTGGTCCGGCGGATACGCAGCGCTTGCGTAACGTATCTGCTGCGCGGGCAGAGCAAAGAGGTATCGGCATTGAAGAAGTGCTGGACGAGTTCAGGCAGGAGTCGGCCATCCATGCATTCACGACGCCAGAGCAGGTTGCCTGGGGTATTTGCCTGTTGCTGGCACCGGAGGCGGACGCGATGGCAGGTTCTTCGTTAATGCTGGATTCAGGCAGGCGTCACGGATTGCCTTAGGAGATAAAGATGCCGGTTGCGCATATCAATGTTTTGCAAGGCCACTCTAAAGAAGTTTTAAAAAGAGTGATTCGCGATGTTTCAAATGCAATGGTGGATGTCTTGTCTGCCCCTAAAGAGCGTCTGGAGGTCTGGGTCACGGAGCTTGATCCGGATCTTTGGGGTATTGGCGGCGAGCCGGCCAGCGAGGTCTTGAAATCAAAACCCAGAGCCCAGGTTGAGATGCCTTATGTGGAAATGGTTTTGATGGAGGGGCGCACCGCCGAGCAGCACCATCAGATGATTGCGGCAGTGACGGAGGTCATTGCCGAGCATTTGGGAAGCGAAAAAAACCGTATCCGGGTGCATATCGCAAACTGCAAGCCGGATAACTGGGGTATCGGCGGAATTGCAGCAGCAATTCTCAGGAAAGCTGAAATTGACGCCCGTAAAGGATCCTGACAGGCGTTAGCCGCTCGGCATCGTGCTGCCGGCGGCAAACGTCGTGAATCACGGCAAGAGCCGGTAAGAAAACGGCATCGGGGCGTACACTGTTCATCGGAGAAGAACTCCGCATGACGAAAGGCTACCGATGAAACTTTCCTTCCATGGCGCGGCGCGCGGGGTGACCGGTTCCTGCCACCACGTCGAGTGTGCCGGCAAGCATATCCTGATCGATTGCGGCCTCTTTCAGGGCGGACGCGAACTGGACGAGGAAAATGCCGCGCCCTTCGGCTTCGATGCCGCGGCCATCGACTTTGTGCTGCTCACCCACGCCCACCTCGATCATTGCGGCCGCATTCCGCTCCTGGTCAAGCGCGGCTTTCGCGGCGAGATCATCACCACGGCGGCAAGCCGCGAACTGGCGCGCGTAGTCATGCTGGATTGTGCGCACTTGCAGGAAGAAGAAGCGTTTTATCGCGCGCGCAAGGAGGCGCGGCGCGGCAAGAGCGAGATGCCGCAGCCGCTCTACACCCAGCTCGATGCGCTCAACAGCCTGGAATATTTCGGCCGTACGGCGCGCTACGGCGAACCGCTGGTTCTTGCGCCCAGCCTTGCGGCAAGTTTTCTCGATGCCGGCCATATTCTCGGTTCGGCCAGCATCCATCTGCACTATTCGGGCACAGACAGACATTGCAATATCGTCTTCTCCGGCGATCTGGGCAACGCGGGCCGGCCGCTCCTGCGCGACCCGGTCCCGCCGCCCGCCGCCGATGCCGTGGTGATGGAAACCACATACGGCGACCGCTTGCACAAACCGCTTGGCCCATCGATCGAGGAGCTTTACCAGGCCATCGACGACAGTTTCCGGCGCGGCGGCAATGTCATCATCCCGAGCTTTGCGCTGGAGCGCACGCAAGAGGTGCTTTTTCATTTGCGCGCGGGGGTTGAAAGCGGGCGGCTGCCGCGCAGCACGCAGGTATTTCTCGATTCGCCCATGGCCATCTCGGCCACCGAAATTTTCCGCCGCCACCCGGAATGTTTTGATACCGAAACCCGCACGCTGTTTGCCGCCGGACGCGATCCCTTCAGTCTGCCCGGCCTGCACTTCACCCGCGAGACGGCTGAATCGATGGCGCTCAATCGCATCACCGGCGGCGCCATTATTCTTGCCGGGTCCGGCATGGCCACCGGCGGGCGCGTGCGTCATCACCTCAAGCACAATCTGTGGCGCGAGAATTCCAGCGTGATTTTTGTCGGCTTTGCGGCGCAGGGCACGCTGGCGCGGCGCATCATTGACGGCGCACAGACCGTGCGCCTGTTCGGCGAGGAAATTCCGGTGCGCGCCCACATTTACACCATCAACGGTTTCTCGGCCCATGCCGACCGCGACGAATTGCTTGCCTGGCAGCGCCACAGCCGGGCGCCGCGCACCTTCCTCGTGCACGGCGAGGAAGCGGTGATGCAACAATTCGCCGCGCAGCTGAAAAATACCCGGATTGAAATACCGGCTCCGGGACAGGCTTATGATTTGTGAACCAGCCCCCATCTGAAAGACCGGCACTTTTGCACAGGGGAATTTGATGGAATTCAAGGACTATTACAAAATCATGGGCGTCGCACGCGATGCGACCCAGGATGAGATCAAGCGCGCCTATCGTCAATTGGCGCGCAAATATCATCCCGATGTCAGCAAGGAGCCCAATGCCGAAGCGCGCTTCAAGGAAGTGGGCGAAGCGTATGAAGCACTGAAAGACCCGGAAAAGCGCGCGGCTTATGATCAGCTCGGAGCGAACTGGAAAGCCGGGCAGGATTTCCGTCCGCCGCCTGACTGGAACGAAGGTTTCGAGTTTTCCGGCGGCGGCTTCACCGGCGGCGATCCGGCGGATTACAGCGACTTTTTCGAATCCCTGTTTGGCCGCGGCTTTCGACCCGACGGCGCGGGGCGCGCAGGCAGTAAAGGCGCGTTTCACGCACAAGGCGCGGATCGTCGCGCCAAGGTGTTGATCGATCTGGAGGATGCTTACAGCGGCGCCACCCGCACCATCGCCTTGCACCTGCCGGAAGTCGATGCCCAGGGCCATGTCGCGGTGCGTGAACAGAAACTGAATGTGACCATCCCGCGCGGTGTGCGGGCCGGGCAACACATTCGCCTGACCGGGCAGGGCGCGCCGGGGATCGGCCAGGGAAAAGCCGGCGACCTGTATCTGGAAATCGAATTCCGCCCCCATCCGCACTACCGCATCGAGCGGCGCGACGTGTTCATCGATTTGCCGGTTGCCCCCTGGGAGGCCGCGCTCGGCGCCACGCTCAACACGCCCACCCCCGGCGGCATGGTTGAGCTCAAGATACCGGCGAGTTCTGCCGCCGGGGCCAGGCTGCGGTTGAAAGGCCGCGGCATTCCGGCCGCCGCATCCACAGCCACGGCAGGCGATTTTTACGTTGTGCTGCAAATCACCCTGCCGCCCGCCCATGATGAAGCTGCCAAGGCGTTTTACAGCGGCATGGCCAGGCAGTTCACTGGCTTCAATCCGCGTGCGAAACTGGGAGTGTGAACATGACCGACGAAACCATGCTGCCACTGTTCGATGGCGTCATTCTTGAGGAACAAACCCGGCTGACGCTGGCCGACATCTGCCGCGCCTGTGCAACCCCTGCTGAAAGCATCATCGCACTGGTCGAGGAGGGCGTGCTCGCCCCGGCCGGCGAGGAGCCGCAGCGCTGGCGCTTTACCGGCGTACATATGCGTCGTGCCCGCGTGGCTTTGCGCCTGCAAAGCGATCTCGGCGTCAATCTCGCGGGCGCCGCGCTGGCCTTGCAACTGCTGGAGGAAATAGACGAGCTACGCGCGCGATTGCGAATGCAGGAGAGTGTTTGAAAAGGCAATTCATTCGTTTCATTTCGCCGCCAAATGAGTGTTTCAACATGGTCATGATCATGCAGGCAAAAAACGAGAGCAATGACGTACTGGAAAGCAAAGTACGGCGAGCCGTAGCGCAAGGCAGGCGCGAGGGTGTGCAGGAAGAACTGCGGAAAGCAACGACCCGGACACGAGCGGCGCAGGCGCACATCAAAGAGGCCGCAGTCGGCGGTCCCCGCCTGTTCAGAAAAAGCGGCAGAACGGATTCCGGGTGAGCAGCAGTGTAAAGCGCCGCCCCACGATTGGCCTGGCGCTGGGCAGCGGTTCGGCGCGCGGGCTTGCGCATGTGGGCGTGATCCGCGCCATCCAGGATGCCGGCATCGCGGTGGACTTCATCGCGGGAACCAGCATGGGAGCGCTGATCGGGGCAGTCCATGCTGCCGGAAAACTCGACGAACTGGAAACCGCTTTTCTCGGCTTCGACTGGAAAAAGACAGTTTCTTTCTTCGATGTCGTGCTGCCCAGGTCGGGCTTGCTCGACGGGGCAAAGGTAAGCGAACTCGTGCGCAGCCACATTCATGCTGATGGCATCGAGATTCTGCCTATCCCCTTCGCCGCCGTGGCCACCGATCTGGTCAGCGGAGAAGAAGTTGTCATTCGCAGCGGCGATGTCATCGAGGCGGTCCGCGCCAGCATCTCGGTGCCCGGCATCTTCACTCCCGTGCGTCGCGACGGGCGGATTCTGGTCGACGGCGGACTGACCGATCCGGTTCCGGCAAGCGCCGTCCGCGCCATGGGCGCCGATATCGTCATCGCGGTCGACCTTAACCATCAGATCATCAATGGCAAGAACCTGAAGCCGCTTTTGCCCGCTGCGACCAATGCGAACAGCCGTCTGCGCCCGTTTTCACGCTGGGTGGACGGCTACTCCCAGGCAATGCAGAACCTCAGGAAAAAACTGCTGGCCCGCGATGCGCCAGTCCGGACCCAGTTCTCGCGCTGGTTGGCGCGCGGGGAGCCGCTACCCAGCATTTTCGAGGTGCTGCTGGCCTCGATCAATATCATGGAAACCCGCATCACGCAAACGCGGTTGCATATCGACCGCCCGGAAGTGATCATCCAACCGCCGCTGGGCCACATCCGTTTCCTGGAGTTCGGCCGCGCCGAGGAAATCATTGCCATCGGTTATGAGCATACGCGGCGACAACTGGCTTCTCTTGAACCCGGCTTGTTGCATGCCCTGCCCGAAAGGCGATAACGGAGACGGTCTGCCTGCGTATGCTCCAATGCTCCGCTAATGCTCTTGTGCGGCTTCAGCCCTGTGCTTGCTGGCCGGCTATTTCCATGCGCACCTGATCCATGTCCAGCGCCATCGCCTGTTCGATGAGCTGGTCAAATGCGGCAGGAGGGAGTGCGCCGGCTTCTGAATAAATGACGATCTGATCGCGAAAGATCATCAGCGTGGGAATGGAGCGGATGTTGAAGGCAGCGGCAATTTCCTGCTGCTCTTCGGTGTTCACCTTGGCGAAGAGGATGTCCGGATTTTTCTCTGCGGCGGCTTCGAACGTGGGGGCGAAGCCGCGGCACGGCGCGCACCAGGGGGCCCAGAAGTCGACGATTACCGTCGCATTGCCGGTAATGGTTGATTGAAAACTATCTGCGTCAAGTTGCAGGGTTGCCATGCGTACTCCGGAGTTGAAGGGGTGCCTATGCTATCGTTTCGCGATGTTTTTTTCCATTGCCCCGGATGAATTTTCCTGTCCCCGTTGATCGCGGTCATTATCGCGGCCGTTTCGCCCCTTCGCCGACCGGCCCGCTGCATTTCGGTTCGCTGGTTGCAGCTGTTGGTTCATTTCTCGAAGCGCGCACGCAGGGCGGCGAATGGCGCCTGCGCATGGAAGATGTCGACGCGCCGCGCTGCTCGATGGCGGCGGCGGACGCGATCCTGCGCGCACTGGAGGCTTTCGGCTTTGCCTGGGACGGTGAGGTGGTGTGGCAGAGCCGGCGTGTTGGCGCCTATCGTGCGGCATTTGACCGGCTGACGGCATCCGGCCGCGTTTTCCCGTGCGCCTGCACGCGCAGGGAGCTGGCGGATTCGGCGTTGGCTGCCGAGGGTGCGGCGGTGTATCCGGGCACCTGCCGCGCGGGCCTGCCGCCGGGCAAGGCGGCGCGCAGCTGGCGCGTGGCGGTTGATGCGGCAGAGGTGGCCTTCGACGATGCCATTCAGGGCCGCATCGAAAGCGCGCTGACCCAGGAATCGGGCGACTTCATTGTATTGCGCGCCGACGGGTTGTTCGCCTACCAGCTGGCCGTGGTGGTCGATGATGCCGCAGCCGGCATTACGCATGTGGTGCGCGGCGCCGATTTACTGGCTTCGACGCCACGCCAGATTTTTCTGCAGCAATGCCTCGGGCTGCCGACGCCGGCCTACGCGCATTTACCCGTGGCGGTGAATGCGGCGGGCGAGAAGCTTGCCAAGCAGACGCTGGCGGCGCCGCTGGATATCACGCGGCCGGCGCCGGCGCTGGTTGCCGCGTTGGCCTTTCTTGGCCAAATGCCACCCGCCGAATTGGCGCACGCCAGCCGCGATGAGGTGTGGAACTGGGCGTCTGTGCATTGGCAACGCCGCCGCGTGCCACGGCAACTGGCGCTGCCCGAGCCGTGCGCGCCAAAAACCCGGCAGCCCTGATCAGCGGCCCGGCACGCTGCCCCACAGCACTTTGTGCAGTTGGAGCTGGAAGCGCACCGGCAGCCGATCGTCGATGACCCACTGTGCGAGCTGCGCCGCATCAAGCTGCCCCTGCACGGGAGAAAAAAGCACCGGACAGCGCTCGAAAAGTCGGCGCTGGCGACACGCCGCTACGGCCCACTCGTAATCGTCGCGCGAAGCAAGCACGAGCTTCAGTTCATCGTGCGCGGTGAGCAGGCCAAGATTCTCCCAGCGGTTCTTCGCCGCTTCGCCGGAGCCGGGGGCCTTGATGTCCATGATGCGCGAGACGCGCCGATCAACGCCGCCAATATCCAGGGCGCCGCTGGTTTCCAGCGACACGGAATAGCCCGCGTCGCAAAGCTTCTCCAACAGCGGCAGACAGTTTTTTTGCGCCAGCGGTTCGCCGCCGGTGACGCATACCGTGGCGCAGTTGAACTTTGCCACCTGTGCGAGCACGGCGGCGATGCTCAGCGGTTCGCCGCCGCTAAAGGCATATTCGGTGTCGCACCAGACGCAGCGCAACGGGCAGCCGGTGAGCCGCACAAACACCGTCGGCAGTCCGACGCGGCTGGACTCGCCCTGGATGGAATGAAAGATTTCGGTGACGCGCAACTTCTCGCCGCGCGCGTCTTGTGCGGCCGGCAGGACGGGCATGGTCTGCACTATTTCTTTTTGCCGCCGGCATAACTGCCGCTGTCGCGGGCATTGGCCTTTTCTGCCGCTCCGCCGTGCGGCGTTTTCAGCCGCAGCCGGGCGCGTTTGCCGGCATCGCTGGCAGGATATTTGTCCGCCAGCGTTTGCAGGACGGTGCGCGCCGCCTTGCTGTCCTTCACTGCTTGCAGGCTGGCCGCCTGGCCTTCCAGCGCGTTGGGCGCGCGTTCATCGTCCGGCCAGGCGGCGGCGAACTTGCCGAACAGCTCGGCGCCATGTTTATGATCTTTCGCCTGGGCATGGGCGTACGCGCCCCAGTAAGTGGCGGAAGCTTGCAGCGTGCTGTCGGGCCAGGCATGGATGAAGGCGAGAAAGCCTGCGCCCGCTTCCTTGAACTTCGACGCCTTGAGCAGGTTCAGCGCGGCTTCGTAGTCGCGGGTTTCTGCTCCGCGGTCAGCCGGGGGCGTTGCGCTGCCGGCCTCGGTTGCGGGTTGTTCCAGTTTGCGCATGCGGCTATCCAGGTCGACGTAAAAATCTTTCTGCCGTTTTTGCGCCGCATCCAGTTCGTGCGCTACCACCTCGATCTGGCCGCGCAGTTTGGCGATGTCGGCGCGGACGGCCTCGATCTGGTTGGCGAAGTCGAGCTGGTTGCTGCTGATCGTCTCCACGCGCTGGCTCAGGCCGGAAAGCTCGCCACGCAACTGCTCGATGCGCTGGCGCGCCTGATCGTCGTCAAACAGTCCGGCGCGCGCTGGCAGCATCAGGAAGAGCAGCGCCAGCGCCAGGGCGCTCCGCATCAGAACTCACCCGAATAGAGCATGTCGCCACGCCGGTTTTTTGCCCAGCATTCTTCGGCGGCTTCGCTGCATACCGGTTTTTCCTCACCCAGGCTGACGGATTCGAGCTGGTCTTCGCGGGTGCCGAGCAGCGAGAGGGATTTTTTTACTGCGTCGGCGCGCTTCTGGCCCAGCGCCAGGTTGTATTCACGGCTGCCGCGTTCGTCGGCATTGCCCTGGATCAGCATTTTCATGGCCGGGTTGGCGGCGAGAAATTTGCCGTGGGCGACCAGCAGCGCCTGATAGTCATCCTTGACGACATAACTGTCATAGTCGAAATAGATGCTGCGTTTGGAAAGCGGGCTGCGCGGGTCTTTCAGCGCGGCTACGCTCATCGGGTCGAAACTTTCGATTTTGGATGTCGTTGGGGCAGGTTCGACGGCCGCCGGTGTGCGCGACTCCACACCCGATGGATTTTGTTCCGGCGCGGGCGGCTGCGAGCCGCAGGCGGAAAGCAGCAGAGCCAGAGCGATTGCGGAAAGCAGGCTTACGGTGCGCATGATGGTGTCCTCGCGAAGAATGGGTGGCAAGAGTTCATCTGACCAGCGGGCCCCAGGCAGGTTCCCGCACGTCGGCGGCCTGCACGGAGAGTTTTTGTTTGACGCGGCCGTCGCTGGATACGGCCGCCAATACACCGCGCCCGCCGATTTCGGTCGCATAAAGAATCATGCGGCCATTGGGGGCGAAGCTGGGTGATTCGTCCTTGGCCGAATCGGTCAGGATTTGTGTCTGCTTGGTCGCCAGGTCCATCAGCGCCAATTGAAAGCGGTCATTGCTGCGTGCAATGTAGGCAATGCTCTTGCCGTCCGGCGAAGGGCGCGGCGTGACGTTGTAGCTGCCTTCAAAGGTGATGCGCTCGGCCGTCGTGTCGCCTGTTGTCGCGATGCGATAGATTTGCGGGCTGCCGCCGCGATCGGACGTGAAGTAGATGAACTGGCCATCCGGCGAGAAACGCGGTTCGGTGTCGATGCCGGCGGATGTCGCCAGGCGCGTTACGCCGCTGCCGTCGGCATTCACCAGAAAGAGCTGCGAGCCGCCTTCCTTGGTCAGCACCACGGCCAGCCGCTTGCCGTCGGGCGACCAGGCAGGCGCCGAGTTCGAGCCCTTGAAATTGGCGGCAACATGACGGCGGCCGCTGGCCAGGTCATGCACATAGACCACGGGCTTCCTGGCCTCGAAGGAAACATAAGCCAGCTTGCCGCCATCGGGCGACCAGACCGGCGAGATGATCGGTTCGCGCGAGGCGAGCGCGGCCTGCGCGTTGGCGCCGTCGGCATCGGCGATTTGCAGTTCATAGCGCCCCGTGCTCTTCACCACATAGGCGATGCGGGTGGAAAAGACCCCCGGCTCGCCGGTGAGCTTTTCGTAAATGAAGTCGGCGATGCGATGCGCCGTGGCGCGCAGTTGCGCGCCGGTATGCACGTAGGCTTGCGCGCCTGCGATGCTCTGCTTGGGCACGTCAGAGAGACGCACGCGCGTCTCGTAGCGCCCCTCGCCGGACGCAGAGGTCGTACCGCCGGCTACCGCATCCGCGCCGCGCTGTTTCAGGTCGGCAAAGGGCGGTGTGGCGTCTTCAGCCAGCACGCCGCTGCCATCCACCAGGCGAAACATGCCGCTGCGGTCCAGATCGGCGCGTATTACCGAGGTGAGCGCCTGGGCGACGATGCGTTCGCCGCTGAAGTCGGCAATGACCACCGGCAGGCGGTTGGCGCCGGCGCCGGTAATTTCAATCGTGAGTTGCGCGCCGGCCCCCGCCGCATACACGGCAAGACTGGCGGCGCAGGCAAGAGCAAGATATCTGAATCTCATCGCAGGGATTATAACGCCTCGGCCTGCAGCGCTTTGTAGGCCGGTGTCACTCATCCAGGGGCCGGAAGCGCAGTTCGAGCGAGCGCGAGAAAAGATCGTTTTTCTCCGGTTTGGGCAACGGATTGGACTTGAGAATGGCGCGCTCGATGGCGGCATCCAGCGCGGCGTTGCCGGACGAACGCCGCAGGTGCGCAGTGACGATTTCACCGCTGGGCAACTGCGTGACGTCGAACACGGCCTCCGGATTGCCTTTCACTTCCGGCGGCAGCACGATGTTGCCGCGTATCTTGCCGCGAATGCGCGCCAGATAATCGGCCATGGACTTGTTGCGGGCATCGGCCTCGCGCGCGGATTTTTCCCTCGCCAGCTCTTCCGCCGCCGCATCCGTATTCTTGCGCTGCATGAGCCGTTCGGCTTCGTGTTTCAATTGTTCAAGAAAAGAGTCGGTGCGTGGCTTGAGGTCCGTCGCAGGTTTCGTCCGCGGCTCTTCCTTGGCCGTTTCCTTGAGCGCAATGTCGGGCCTGGATGGCAGCGGGGCGGGATATGTTTCCGGTTCGGGCGCCGGCTTTGGCGCAAAAGTCGGCGCCGGCGGGACGGCAGCGCGCACCAGTTCGACTTCAACCACATCGGTGGCCTGCGTTTGCCAGCGCACACCGTAGAACAGGAAGGCCGCCAGCAGCAGATGCACCATCATCGTCAGCACCAGGGAAAAATATTTTCCCGTTGTGTTGTCGGGGCGCAGAAACGGGTGTTCGAGCGTCATTTGCCCGGCTGCACCAGAAGGCCGATTTTCGCCACCTGCTGGCGTTGCAGTTCATCCATGACATCCAGCACGGCTGCATATTTCACATTTTTGTCGCCCGCGATCAGCACCGCCTGTTGCGGGTTCTTCGTCTGCATCTGCTTGATGCGGGCGGCAAGCTCGGCGCGGGTTACACCGTGTTCCGCGCTACCCAGGGCGCGGTCGCGCAAGGCCAGCGAGGCGTCTGCCCTGACGATGACTTCCAGCGGTGCGACCGGCGGCTGCGCCGCCTTGCCGACGCTCGGCAGATCGACGCTGCCGGCCTGGATCAGCGGCGCGGTGACCATGAAAATGACGAGCAGCACCAGCATCACATCGATGTAGGGCACGACATTGATCTCGTTCATGAGCCGGCGCTGTTTCATGGCTTGCTACTCGCTGAGGTAGTGGCGTTTCAGGCGTTCGAAGAGCGACAAGGGATCGTAACGCGCATTCTTGTCGAACAAGTTGTGTTGCCACAACTTGTTCCAGAAATGGATGGCATGGGTTTCCCCGCCGATCAGTTGCGCGCCTTGAAACAATGAGACGAAGTTCCAGTGATCGACCGGACAGAACACCTCCGGCGTCAGGAGTTCTGCGGCCAACTGCTTCTCGTTGACCAGCCGGGTCAGCAGTTCCGGTCCGGCGCTGCCCCATGGCATCTTGTCGCCGTCGACTTTTTCGGCGCGTTCGAGGCATTCGCGCAGCAGCGGATCGCCCGCCGGCGCCTGCATTGCGCATGTGGCGACGCGTATCGGCAGGTTGCCCTGGCCGCTCGCCTGGGAGGTGCGCTCGGTGGCGAAAAAGCGCGGCCGCTCGGCGGCAAAGGTGAGCGGCCGCACGCAGACGATGTCGGTGTCGCACCACAGGCCGCCCTTGTCGTGCAGCAGCCGGTAACGGAACAGGTTGGAAAAGAACGCCCAGCTGCCGGCGCCTCTGCCGCGTTGCAGGACGCGCCGTTGCGGCCCGTCGGGCAGCACATCGTTGGCGTCCATCACCAGCGCGCCATGCGGCGCGTTGGGCACATCGCCGTAGGTGTAGAGATGCACGGCATGGCCATTGGCGAGGAAGGAGGCAATCGACAGGCGCTCGAGGGTCGACAACAGGCCCTCGACCCAGAGCATCTGTACGGGCGGCAAGGCGGCGGCCGTGCTCATCGCATTTGCCGTTGCGGGATGTTGGAGAATTCTTTCATCAGCGTAGGTGAGGGCTTCCGCGCCTGGACAGGATGTTTCAACTACTGCATGAACCAGCCGTGACTGACCACGAAGGACTGCCCGGTCAGCGCAGCGCTGGGGAAGGCGGCGAGAAACAGCGCGGTTTGCGCGACATCCTCGACCGTCGTGAAAATGCCATCGACCGTGCCGCCGAGCATCACCCGCCTGACCACTTCCTCCTCACTGATGCCGAGTTCTTTCGCCTGTTCGGGAATCTGCTTGTCCACTAGCGGCGTGCGCACGAAGCCCGGACAAATGACATGCGAGCGCACATTGCGCGCCGCGCCTTCCTTGGCCAGCACCCGCGCCAGGCCCAGCAGGCCGTGCTTGGCGGTGACGTAGGCCGATTTCAGCGGCGACGCTTCGTGCGAATGCACCGAGCCCATGTAGATCACGATGCCGCCGCGATTGTCCTTGTACATGTAGCGCAGTGCCGCCCTGGTGGTCAGGAAAGCGCCATCGACGTGAATGGCGAGCATTTTTTTCCAGTCGGCGTAACTGTAGTTCTCGATCGGATTGACGATCTGGATGCCGGCATTCGACACCAGGATGTCAATCGCGCCGAACGCCTTGGCGACCCGGTCGGTGCCGGCATTGACGGCGGCTTCGTCGGTCACGTCCATCGCCACGCCGAGCGCCTTGCCGCCGGCGGCAAGGATTTCGTCCGCGGTTTTTTGCGCAGCGGCCAGGTTGATATCGGCGATGGCGACTGCCGCGCCGGCGCGTGCGTAGGTATGTGCGATTTCCCGGCCGATGCCGCTGGCCGCGCCGGTCACGATTGCCACTTTCCCCTTGAGGTGCATCGTTTCTCCAGGTTTGTCAAAACAGGAACAAGATGTTCACCGGGTCTGCCGCTGCAGGATGTTGGAGAATTCTTCCATGAAGCTCTCGAAACGCACCGCGACGCGATCCACATTGTGGGCAAAACGGTTGTAGGCGACCACCGCGGGAATCGCCGCGAAAAGGCCGATGGCGGTGGCTACCAGCGCTTCGGCGATGCCGGGGGCGACGGCGGAAAGCGTGGCGGTGCTCATGTTGGCCAGTCCGCGGAAGGCGTGCATGATGCCCCACACGGTGCCGAACAGGCCGACGTAGGGCGAGACCGAACCGACCGAGGCAAGGAAGGACAGGTGCGCTTCCAGATCGTCAATCTCGCGTTGGTAGGTGGCGCGCATGGCGCGGCGCGCGCCGTCGACCACGGTGGCCGGATCGAGCGTCTTCTGCCCGCGCAGTTTGGTGAATTCGCGGTACCCGGCTTCGAAAATGCGTTCCAGCGCGCCGGTCTCGTGGCGGTTGTTGATGGCGCTCTGGTACAGGGCGCTAAGGTCGCCGCCGCTCCAGAAGTCGCGCTCGAACTTGTCCGTCTTGGCCTGCGCATCGCGAATGGCAAAGGTTTTGCGGAAGATGTAGTACCAGGACATGAAGGAAACGCAGGTCAGCAGCAACATCACCAGCTTGACAACCAGGCTGGCGTTGCTGACGAGCTCGATGATGGAGAGGTCTTGGGTTATGTTCATTCCGGAAGTTTCGCTGCGGCGTGAACCGCAAGCGCCCCGAGTTGTTGGTAAATGTCGCGCGGCATCGGCACCGGCTTGCCGCGCGCCGGGTCAATGCAGGCTACGCGTATTCTCGCATCAAGCAGCGGTTCCCCGTCGCGCGTGACCTGCTGGGCGAACACTGCCTGGGCACGCCCGACGGACTCGACGACGGTTTCGACCGCGAGCAGGTCGTCGAGTTTCGCCGGCTTGAGATATTCGGCGCTGATCGAGCGTACCGCGAAAGCGATCTGCCGTGCCGCCAGCGCCGACTGTTCGCAACCCAGCATGCGCAGCAGTTCGGTGCGCCCGCGTTCGAGGAAGCGCAGGTAATTGGCGTAATAGACAATGCCGGCGGCGTCGGTGTCCTCGTAGTAGACGCGGATGGGCAAGGACATGGAATGATGCTCAGTCGAAGAGCGATGCCGGCGGCTTGTCGGGCGATTCCAGCCCGAAATGCCGCCAGATGCTCGCCGTCGCCACGCGCCCGCGCGGGGTGCGCTGGAGATAGCCCTGCTGGATCAGGTAGGGCTCGAGCACGTCCTCGATCGTATCGCGCGCTTCGCCGAT
>CAZQTB010000021.1:0-38471 GCA_964596295.1 uncultured Rhodocyclaceae bacterium
CTCACCGGCGATGGCAGCGATAACAACGGCCAACTCAGGGATCGCCCCCACGGTGAGGACCTCGTCGCCAGCGCCCCGAACCAGAAAGTGTATGGTCTGGGCGGCGCCGATGTCATCGACCTCGCCTTCGCCGGCGACATCGGCTACGGCGGTGCCGGCAATGATGTCATCAGGAACGGCGAGGGCGGCCAGACCCTGTATGGCGAAGACGGCAACGACATCCTGATTGCCTCATCCGGCGAAGATACGCTCGACGGCGGCACGGGAGATGATGCTCTGCAAGGCGGCGCCGATGATGATGTGCTCGATGGCGGCGACGGCATGGACTTCCTCGATGGCGGCCAGGGCAGCGACGTCATCCGCGGCGGTGCGGGGGATGACTTCATTCTCGGCGGCGGCAATCTGACCGTTAGCCTCTCCACTCTCGCCGGCCCCAATGACTATAACCACTTCGCCGACGACCAGATTGCCATGCTGCACCGGAATGGCGCGGGCCAGATCATCCTGCCCGCCTTGATCGGCGTCTCGCCCACTAATGCCCATGTTTACGAAACCGGCTATGCCCATGTCCAGGGCGATGCGGCCGATGTCATCGATGCCGGTACCGGGGATGATTTTGTCTTCGCTGGCGATGGCGACGATGTGATTCAGGGCGGCGAAGGTAAGGATTATCTGGTCGGCCAGGTCGACAACGATGTCATTGTCGGCGGTGCCGGCGATGACAGCCTGCATGGCGATGGCGCCCAAGGCGACCTTGTTCTACCGCAAGACGGCAACGGTTTCGTCGACTTTGTCTACGACCAATATCACGGTAATGACTATCTCGACGGCGGGGAAGGTAACGATAGTTTGTTCGGCGATGGCGGTGCGGATGAACTCTACGGCGGCGCGGGCGATGACATCCTGCATGGCGACTCGGTCAATGTCGCTGTGCAGTACCACGGCAACGATTATCTCGATGGAGAAGACGGCAACGACACGCTGATGGGCGGTGGCGGCAATGACACTCTCTTCGGTGGGGCGGGCAACGACCAGCTCTTCGGTGATGCTGACGACATCCCGGTCGCCAATCAGGGCGACGACACGCTGGATGGTGAGGACGGCGACGATTATCTGCGCGGCTACGGCGGCAACGATGTACTGATCGGCGGCGCCGGGGCGGACCAGCTCCTGGGCGAAGCCGGCAACGATACGCTGCAAGGCGGCGCGGGCGACGACATTCTGGTTGCGGGCGACGGTAACGACACGCTTGAGGGCGGCACCGGCACAGACTATCTCGATGGTGGAAACGGTAACGACACCTACCTCCTGAAAGTCGGCGATGGCGAGACGGCGATGGACGGCACCACCGAGGCGATTGCCGACAGTGCGGGCACGGACACGGTGAAACTGGAAGGGGTTTCTCCCGCCACTCTGCATGTATCCGCCGTCAACGGCAGCGACCTGATGATCGACTACGGGGCGGCCGACCGGGTAGTCATCGTCGATGGCGTCGCTGGCGCCGTCGAACGCTTCGAGGTGGGCGGCGAGATGCTGACGCATGCCCAGTTCATCGGCCGCTACGCCGGCACGCCGCTGACAACGACCACGTCCGACGGCAACCCATATCTCCTCGGCGGCAGCGGCGATGATGTGTTGCAGGCAACCGGAGGCAACACCACCGTCTCCGGCGGATACGGCGACGACACCATCGATCTGCAAGGCACGGGCAACACGCTGCTTTATTCCGTCGGCGACGGTTCGGATCACATCGCGACCGGCGGCACCGGCAATGTACTGAGACTGAACGGTGTGACTGCCGACGATCTCAAGCTCGGGCTCGGCGCGGCGGGCAGCCTCGCGCTTCACGTCGGCACCGATGCCAACGACACGCTCCACTTCCAGAACTTCAACGCCAACAACGTGCTGGCGCAGTCACCGTTCGATCACATTGAATTCGATGATGGTTCAACGCTGACCTATGCCGAGTTGATGGCCAGGGGCTTCGATATCGAGGGTAGCGCCGGCGACGACCTCCTGACCGGTACCAATGTCGCTGACCGGATCACCGGCGACACCGGCGCCGACGACCTCGACGGCGGCGCGGGCAGCGACACCCTGATCGGCGGCGCCGGGGCAGACGTCTATCGCCTCAGTCCCGGTTCCGGTGCGGACACCGCCCTCGATGGCGGAGCGGACACCAATACCATTCGTCTCGAATCCTGGCAGAGCGCCGACGACCTGCGCACCGTGCGCGAAGGCGACGACCTCAAGCTCCTCGTCAAGGGCACAAGCGACAGCATGACGCTCAAGGACTACTACGCCGACGCCGCCATCGGCGCTCCGCAATCGTGGGCTGTCGACTTCGGCGCCGCCGATGCCATGACCATGGAAGCGTTGCTGGCGCGGCCCGACCCGGTGACGACGGCGATCGACGATTTATGGAATGGCACCAAGCAGGCCGTGGTCATCGCCCAGACCTGGGAAGCAGAAAACCTCAACAAAAACTATGTTCCGGAACTTGGTGGCCTAGTCGGATGGCGAAAGCTGGGTGACTTCACCTACGAAGTTCCCTGGGCCTCGTTGCCCTCGGCCAACGTCAGCCACCAGGTCACGACGACCACCTACCGTACCCTGACGGGCGACTTCATTTCCAGCAGCCAGGAAACCATCGACAACCAGAGCATTGCCAATTGGAGTTACGGCAGCGCCAATCCGCAGCGCTGGCTGTACCACTACAACGTCAACCGCATCGACAGCGATTCCGCGCTGATCACCAATGCCGGTAGCGATCACCAGGAAACAAGTCAGGGAAGCGCCATCGCCACTATCGCCTGGGGCGGGCAGCAATACGGCTACCAGCACAACACCTGGAGCGATGCCGGTATCGTCTATGACGCCGAAGGCAATGCGATCCAGACCGTGCAATACGCCTACGACCTCACCACCTACCAGCGCACCGGCGCGGTGACGAACTATGACGACAACACCGCCGGGTGGACGAGTCCGCTCAACACCATCGTCGGCAACCAGGTATTGGTCGATGTCACCACGATCCTGAATGTTCGCGACATCATCACCGAAATTGTGGCGGGTAGTGGCGACAACGAGATTCATGCCGACAGTAACGCGTTCGAACTGGTCGACGGTGGGGCGGGGAATGACACGATTTATGGTGGAGGGTTCACTACCATAGGTGGCTTTAGCGCGGCCTATGGCGATGTGCTCTACGGCAACAGCGGCGACGACGTGATTTTTGGCGATGGTTCCACGCTGATCGGCGGTGACGGCAATGACAGGCTTTATGGCGGCAGCGGACAGGATCGTTACCTGACTCTCTCGCCCGATGAAGACGGTATCGATCTGGTTGAAGATCGCGGCGACAGTTACGATCAATTCAAGACCTGGTATTACCAGAGCCGGGGCATTAACGACTGGCGGGCCCATGAAGCAAGGGCCGGCCAGTGGGAGCTATGGTCTGGCGAAGGCGGCACCTTCGCTTCGCGCGAGGAAGTGGATGCGTATTTCGCGGCAAATCAGACTGGCTGGAGTGTGGAAGACGCGCTGGCCTCGGGCGACCTCGTTTACTTTGCTCCGCTTGATCCACCGCTGATCGGCGATAGCAAGGATCTTCGGCTGATCGAGAGTTCGGGCCTCGGCCCGCAAGACGCAGTGGAACTGCCGGAAGGCATTTCTCGCGCCGACCTCTCCTTCGGCTGGGGCACGACGGAGGACGGTGCCGGCAAGCTGCGCGCGACGCTGGAGGTGGCTTGGCACGGCGCAACCCACCTGCGCATCGTCATGCCACGGGCGGATGACCCGATCGGCTACGGTATCGAGTACATCAAGCTCGCCGACAGTTCATTTATATGGATGAGTCAAGCCATCGATCTTGCGCCGCCCATGCCCGACATCGGCGACGGTACCCTGCTCGGCAACGGCGCGGCCAACGCGCTTGCGGCCCCCGCGGGCGGCGGTCATCTGTTCGGCATGAGCGGGGACGACACGCTGATCGGCGGTGCAGATGCGGATACGCTGTATGGCGGCTACGGTAACGATGCGCTTAAGGGCGGTGCCGGTAACGATGTGTATGTATTCAGGCGGGGCGATGGCCAGGATGTCGTGCTGGACCATGATGCGACGGCAGACAATGTGGATACGGTTTTCTTTGCGGCGGCGATTGTACCGGCGGATGTGTCCGTCTCGCGTGAAGGAACCAATCTCGTGCTGGCGCTGCAAGGTACGGAGGATCGCCTGACGCTGTCGCGCTGGTTCGAGGATGCGAGCCACAGGATCGAACGGGTGGAATTTCTGGACGGTACGCAGTGGGAAGCGGATTACCTCCTTTCCCATGTGTCCAACGGTCCGACGCTATTGAGCGATGACGCTGATAGCTTCGTCGGCAGCGAAGACAATGAGGTGATCGAAGGGCGTGGCGGTGACGATGTGCTGTATGGAAACGGCGGCGGCGATTTTATCAACGGCGGCGCCGGCGACGATGTCATGAGCGGTGGTACAGGCAATGACGTTTACTATTTTTCGCGCGGGAATGGGCATGACACGCTGTTGCAGAACGATTCGGCCGCGGACGATCTGGATGCCGTGCGCTTCGCTGACGGTATTGCGCCGGAGTTGGTCGTGGTCAGCACCGGTAACAGTGGCGCCGACATTGTCCTGACGATTGCCGATACCGGTGACAGCCTGACCCTGCAGGACTGGTTCTACCCTTCGGGTGCGAAAATCTCCGCAGTCCAGTTCGCCGATGGTACGGTGTGGGATGAGACGACGCTGGTACATCTTACAGGGGCCGGCGATATTGTTAACGGTACCGAGGATGATGATGTCCTCGTCGGCACAGCGGGGAGCGACGAACTCTGGGGCTTTGGCGGCAATGACTCGATGACGGGCGCCGAGGGCGACGATGTTGTGAGTGGAGGCCCGGGCAACGATGTGTATCACTTCGCCCGCGGCGACGGACACGACCTTGTGTACCAGGACGACTATGTAGGGGGCTCGGCGGAGGGTGACGTCGATGTGGTTCGTTTCGCCAGCGACATCGCGCCGCAGGATGTCGCGGTCGGCATCGGTAATTATGGCGACGATCTCGTCCTGACGATTGCCGGCACCGGCGACAGCCTGACGATGCAAAACTGGTTCTATCCCTCGGGCGCGAGAATTTCTTCAGTCGAGTTCGCCGACGGCACAGTGTGGACTGCAACGACGCTGGAAGACTTGGCTGCTGTTGCTCCCGGCACCCAGGGCAACGATGTTCTGGTCGGTGCGGCGGCGGACGATACGCTACTGGGCCTGGGCGGCAACGATGAATTGTTCGGTGGCGGCGGTGACGATACGCTGGTGGGTGCAAGCGGTGACGACAGCCTTTATGGAGAGGATGGAAACGACACCTTGAAAGGGGGCGCAGGCGACGATAGTCTTGATGGTGGCGCCGGGGATGATGTGCTGAGGGGTGGGGCAGGCAACGACAGGTATTACGTCGATGGTGCGTCGGGGCACGACACGATTGTCGAAACGCCAGACTCATTCGGAACCAATAGCCTCACGTTCGGCCCGGATGTTTCGCCGGATTCGCTCGGATTCACGCGGTATGCCGGCGACGGCAATGATCTGCTGATTGCGCTGGGCGGTGGCGACGCGACCGTCAAACTGAACAACTGGTTCAACGGAGCAAACTCCGCGCGTGTCGCGGCATTCGAATTTGACGGCCAGAACTGGGATGCGAATGCCATTGATGCGGCGATCTGGGCCAACAATTCGGCGCCGGTTGTGGATGGCAACTGGTCGCGTCAGATTCTGATTGACCAGGCGTTCAGTCTCAATCTCAAGCAAGGGATGCTCACCGATCCGGATGGCGGCCGCCTCGCGTACTCCGCGACATCGGCAGATGGTTCACCGCTGCCGGCGTGGCTGGCTTTCGATGCGACGACGGGGAAGTTTTCCGGTACGCCGGCGGCAACAGATGTTGGTTTGCTCGGTATTCTGGTGACGGCGCAAGACGTAGGCGGCCTCTCTGCATCCAGTGTCTTGAGTCTGAATGTGAGAACGAATACGCCGGCCTCGGTGGCGATCGTCGACCAGGTGGTGGGATTGGGCACAAATTTCGACGTGGCGCCTTTGCTTGCTGTCACCGATGCCGATGGCGATGTGCCGACCACGTATCAGTTCCGCGATACGCCGGAAGGCGGCGGCTATCTGATGCTGGAGGGCACTGCGCAACCGGCATTGACGACGATCACCGTAACGCCCGATCAGCTTGTCGATCTGCGCTATGTGGGTGGCGCGGTGCAGGGCGACGGCAAGCTCAAGGTTCGCGCTTATGACGGCTTCGCCTGGGGCGCCTGGTCGAACTGGGATGTGGTGAGTTCGGACCATGCCACGAATGTGGCGCCGGATGTGACAGCCAGTGCTGGACGGATGAGCCTGAATGCCGTGGCTGCCGCGTCGACGCTCTTTGGCGTCAGCGATGCCGATGGCGATGCGATACAGAAATACCAGTTGATCGATACTGCCGAGGGTGGCGGCTATTTCACGCTCGATGGCGTGACGCAAACCGCCGGCACGCATATCGAAGTCAGCGCCGCTCAACTGGCAAGTCTGGACTATGTCGGCGGCAATGTTCAGAGCACGGAGAAACTCAAGGCCCGCGCCTGGGACGGCCTCGCCTGGGGCGCATGGACAGCGTGGGACATGGCGAGTTCCGATCATGCGACCAATGCGGCGCCAGTGGCGACCGCGGCCAATCGCAGCATTCTTGCCGGCCAGGCATTGGCAGCAGGCAGCCTGTTCTCGATCACCGATGCCGATGGCGATGCGCCGACCCAATATCAATTCTGGGACGCGGTGAACGGCGGCGGCTATTTCAGGGTAAACGGCACAGCGCAGGCAGCCGGTGCGGCAATTACCGTTGCCGCAAGCGATCTGGCTTCCGTCAGCTATGTCGGTGGCGCGGGCAATGCCGCCACCGAGGCCGTGAAGGTGCGCGCCAACGATGGCTTGGGCTGGGGCGCCTGGAAATTGTGGAAAATGACGACCATGGGCTATCAGCAGGGCGGATCAGGTAACGACACGCTAACGGGTACAGGCGGCGACATCCTGTTGGGCGATGCGGGCAATGACACGCTGAGTACGCCTTCCGGCAATGGCCTGCTGGCAGGCGGCGAAGGCAACGATGCGCTGACCGGCGGTAGCGGAGCTGATTTTTATGTTGGCAATTCGGGCAACGACACGATCCATACCGGATCGGGAGCGGCGGTGGTCGCGTTCAATGCCGGCGACGGGCAGGATGCGGTGTATTTCGGCGGCACGCAGGCAAACACGCTCAGTCTCGGCGGCGGCATCGGCTACCAGAACCTGGCGTTGAGCAAGAACGGCAACGATCTGGTGCTGGAGACCGGCGATAACGAGTCGATCACGCTCAAGGACTGGTACGCCGGTTCGGCAAATCACGGGCAGACGAATCTGCAATTGATCGCCGAAGCCATGGCCGGATTCGATGCCCAGTCTGCGGATCCGCTGTACAACGCACGGGTGCAGATCTTCGATCTCGATGCGCTGGCGGCTGATTTCGATGCGGCGCGGGCAGGTGATGCGACGCTGACGCGCTGGAGCGTGATGGACAGGTTGCTGGAGTCCCATCTTGCGGGCAGCGACGGCGGCGCGTTGGGTGGGGATCTGGCGTACCAGTACGGGGTGTATGGAAACCTCGGCAACGTGGGCACGACCGGCGCGCGCAATGTGCTGGAAGGCAGCCAGTATGGCGTGGGCATTCAATCCTTCCAGAGCTTCAGCGGACTCCAGGAAGGCGTGGCCAGGCTGGGGTGATGATGTCGATCAAGGAACGTCTCCTCGGCCCGCCCGCACCGCGGGAGGATTTTGCCCCTGCACTGCTGCGTCTGCAGCGTGAGATGCCGTCGCCATTGCCGCGGCTGGTGCTGCGGATAATTCTCGGCCTGCTGGCGGTGCTGCTGGTCTGGTCGATTTTCGGGCAGCTTGATGTGGTCGCCGTGGCGCCGGGCAAGCTGGTGCCGATGACCTACCTCAAGGTCGTGCAGCCGGCAGAATCCGGCATCATCAAGGAACTGCTGGTGCGGGAGGGCGATGAGGTCAAGGCCGGCCAGGTGCTGGTGCGCATGGATAGGGCCGTTTCCGAGGCGGACAGCCGCAGTCTCGCCAACGAACTGGCGGTGAGGCGCGTGCAGTTGCGTCGCATCGATGCCGAACTGGCGGGAAAGCCCATGCAACATCAATCCGGTGATGCGCCGGAAATGTTTGCGGAGGTCCTGGCCCAGTATCGCGCCCGGCGTCAGGCCTATCTCGACGGACTGGAGGCTGAGCAGGCCGCATTGGCGAAAGCAGAGCAGGACTACCACGCGGCGGTTCAGCAGGAAGCGAAGTTCACCCGTACCGTGCCTCTGGTGCAGGCGCAGGATGCCGGCTGGCAGCAACTGGTGAAGGAAGGTTTCGCCGGCAAGTTGATGGCGCTGGACAAGACGCGCGTGCGCGTCGAACAGGAACAGGAACTGGCCGCGCAACGCCACGCCGTGCAAAGCCTGCAGGCGAACCTGGATCAATCGAAAAAAAAGATTGCCCAGATCACGTCCACGTATCGCAGCCAGTTGATGAACGAGCGGGTAGAGGCTGCAGCCCAGTTGCATAAACTGCAACAGGATAGCGACAAGCAGTCCCATCGAGAATCATTGCTGGAACTGAGGGCGCCCCAGGGCGGAATCATCAAGGATCTGGCAACCCATACGGCCGGGACGGTGGTGCAGCCCGGCACCATTTTGATGACGCTGGTGCCGCGCGACGAGCCGATGCAGGCCGAAGTTTCGGTGGCCAATCTGGATGCCGGCTTCGTGCAGACGGGACAGAAGGCGAAGGTCAAGCTGGTGCCCTACCCGTTTCATGAATATGGCATGGTCGAGGGCAAAGTAGTCCATATCAGCCCGGATTCCACCGAGCCGATGGGGCAGGGCGAGAACAAGCCTCCCTCCTTGACCGCCGAGCAAAAGCAGGCGGGCTACCGCACGCTGGTGGCGTTGAAGACGCCTTATCTTGAGGTGGACGGCAAGCGGTACCACCTCTCACCGGGCATGCAGGTCACGGCAGAGATACATCTGGGTACGCGCACGGTGCTGGAGTATCTGCTCTCGCCGGTGCGCAAAGTGGTGTTCGAGGCGGGCAGGGAAATGTAATTCCAACTTAGGGTGTGTGAGCAACCTCGTACCGCCGAGTTGCAAGCGGCATGGAGAAGAAGATGGTTCGCCGGAAGACTGTGACTGCAAGGCAGTCAGTTTGCAACATCGCCACTGAGAACCAGGAGCGCACCCCAAGGGAGATTTTTCGGGAGGGCGCGCTCAATGGCCTGTGCGAAGCCTGTCCCTGACGGAAGGAATATCGCGGAGCCGAAATGTACGTGTGCGACGGGCAGTTCCCGCATGGCTTCATCTAGCTCTCTCCGGGTGTGCCAATGAGCGTCGTGGTAAGCGCCCTTGCCGCCACTGCGGCCCTTGTCGAGCCACAGCAGGCTGTGCCGGTTGAGCAATCCAAGAACGAAGCGCCGTCGCGTGACGCGCGTGATCTCTGCAATCGCGCGAGGCCAGTCTGCTACGAAGCACAGTGCCGTAATCGAGATGACTTGATCGAAGGAGCGGTCAGGGAAAGGCAGGCGGCAAGCGTCCCCTTCCGCGTAAGCGATGCCGTGCGACCGTTTGCGGGCGAAGTCGAGCGCGCCGGCGTCAATGTCCAGGCCGGTTACGGCAAGGCCTGCCGCCGCAAGGCGACGGGTAAACCAGCCTGTACCGCAACCTACGTCGAGCAGGCTTTTGCCGGGACTCATATCGAGGTGGCGGCAGAGAAGCTCGAATTCAACGTTGCCGATCCAGCGCCCACGCCGGCTGTCGTACCAGGCGTTGTACTCTTCCGGTGTCACAGATCGGCAGGGTTACCGAAATGCCCGCGCAGAAATGGCCTCATGAATACGAAGCCGAAGCCCATACCCCACCGGCCGAATTCACTCCAGTTGCCCATCAGGTGGCGTCTCCATTGAGGCGATGGGTTTATCCCGCCCGTTCATGTTTTTTGCCTTGCCAGGGTTTCACTCATCCGCACTGCCGCGATTACGCCCGACAGCAAGGTCAGTCCCGCCACCAGCCACATGGCCGATGCCAGACCGAACAGGTCGGCGGTGATGCCGGCCAGCAGAGCGCCCACCGCGTAGCCGAGGTCGCGCCAGAGCCGGTAGACGCCCACGGCGGAGGCGCGCCAGGCGGGATGGGCGACGTCCCCGATGGTTGCGAGCAAGGTCGGATAGACCATCGCCGTGCCAATGCCAAGCAACACCGCACCCAGCCCGAAGATACGGAAATCAACCGTCAGCGCAGTGACGGCAATACCCGCTGCCTGCAGCCACATCCCCCACACGATCAGCCACTTGCGGCCGATCCTGTCGGACAGGGCGCCGGTCGCTATCTGCGACGCGCCCCAGACGGCCGGATAGATCGCGGCGAGGATGCCGATTTGCGCCAGCGTCATGCCGGCTGCGGCGAAGACCAGCGGGAACAGGCCCCAGGCCATGCCGTCGTTCAGGTTGTTGACCAGTCCCGCCTGGCTGACGCTGGAGAGATTGCGGTCGGTCAGCGAGGTGCGGCGGAAAATCTCGCTTTGCGTAGGATGGTCCTCATCGGTCATCGGATGATGGTGCTCACGCAGTTCATGCGCCACGTGATGCCGGGTTTCGCGAACCGCGAGCATCGAAAGCAGCAGTCCGGCGGCGACATAGACGACACCCAGATAGAACGGTTCGGGCCTGAGCCCGTATCGGGCTGCCATCCAGCCGGTGGCCAGTGCGCTGCCCGCCACCGCGAAATAGCCGGAAAACTCATTGAGTCCCATCGCCAGGCCACGCTGTTTCGGGCCGACCAGGTCGATCTTCATGATGACCGTGGTGGACCACGTCAGCCCCTGGCTTACGCCCAGCAGCACGTTGGCCGCGACCACCCAGTTCCAGTCTGGCGCCCACATCAGGGCGAACGGCACCGGAATGGCTACCAGCCATCCTGCCACCAGCACGTGCTTGCGGCCGAAGCGGTCGGAAAAACGCCCGGCAAAATAGTTCGTCAGCGCCTTGGTGATGCCGAATACCACGATGAAGGAAAGAATCGCCGTCCGCGCCACGATGTGAAATTCCTGCTCGGCAATGGCGGGCAGAATGCTGCGCTCAAGGCCCACCATCGCGCCGACAAAGGCATTGACGAGCACCAGCAGCGAGAACTGGCCGAGGTTTTCACGCAGCCCGAGGCGGATGAGCGCCATGTGCCGCCTTAACTTTCCAAGCCCAGGTTGGCCCGTACCATGGCTTCCATATTGGCGGGGCGGGGCGGAATTTCCCTGGTCAGGTATTCGACAAAGGCGGCTTTGTTCATTGTCAGCGCCGGGTTCCAGCGCTTTTCGAAACCGAGGGTCGATGACGGTTTGCCCGACAAGCCCGCACCGCAGACGCTGCCGGCCTGATGGCCGGGAAAAATTTCGAGCTCGTCGGGTAGCGTCAGCAACTTGGCATGCAGGCTGTCATGTAACACTTCTGCCATTTCTGCTTCCCGGCCCGCCAGGTCGGGGCGGCCTATCGCGCCGACGAATAATGTGTCGCCGGTGATCACGAACCAGGGCGCCGCGCCACGGCGCGCATCGGTGACCAGCAAACAGACGCTGTCCGGGGTATGGCCAGGCGTGTGCAGAACCTTGATTTTGACGTTGCCGACATCCAGCAACTGACCGTCCTGCAGGGGTTCGAAGCCGTACTTCACCAAAGCCCGGTCAGACTCATGCAGGCAGTACGGTGCGCCGACGCGCTGGGCCAGCGCGCGCCCCCCTGAGTAGTGGTCGGCGTGAACGTGCGTGTCGATCACGTAGCGGATTTCGACCTGGGCCTTGCGGGCTTCCTCGGTGAACCAGTCTTCGTCACCCGCAACGACGTCCACGGCGACGGCTTTGCCCAGACCCGCGCAACCGAAGAAGTAGGACAGGGATGATTCCTTGGTGGCCAGTTGTTTGAAAAACATTGTCGGTACCTCCTTAAAAAACCAGAACCTTGTCCGCCTCGACCGTCCAGTCGGCGAGTTGCGCAAGCGTCGAACGCCTGGCGCCTGCGATGATTTCCGGCTCGGTCATGCCGCGTGCGGCCATGCAGGCGCCGCACAGTGCGACTTCGCCTTTGCGCAGGACTTTGCCCAGCATCAACTGAATGTTGTAGTAGCCCTCGGGGATTGTCTGGCCTGATTTGGCGCAGCCGACAGCGTCGGCCAGCAGGAAAATCCGTACGTGCTGGCCTTCCTTGGCAGACAAGGCGCCAGCCAGACGCAGCGCGTTGTAGGCGCGCTCGCTTCCGTAAGGCGCTTCGTTGAGAATGAAGAGTATGGAACTCATCACCTGCCTCCTGGTTCGATGGTCGCCTTCAGGCCAACGCAATCGCAGCGCATGGTTTTGTTGAACGATAAGCGGTCTTTTGGCCGGTCTTTTCCCGCTTGGCCACGCCTGCGACTTCAAACAAGCCGCCGACCAGCATTGGTTTGCGCATGGGGGGCTCCTTTGTCAGTAGTTTCATTCTTCGATAGAGGTCTGGAGCGGGAGTCCGGCCGCCTGCCACTCGCTGACGCCGTCAAGGAGCTTGCGTATCCGATAGCCTTTTGCGCTGAGCAAAGCCACGGCTTCGTCGGCCAACAGACAGAAGGGACCACGGCAGTACGCGACGATTTCTTTGCCGGGCGGCAGTTCCGAGAGCCGTTTTTCGATCTCGGCGACGGGCATTGAGCGGGCAAAAGGCAGGTGCGCCGCCTCGTACTCGGCCTGCGGGCGAACGTCAATGACGATAATATCGCCCTGTCGCGCCTGCGCCAGCAGCGTTTCACGGCTGATGGAGGCAAGCCTGGCGGGATCGGCCACCATCTGATCCAGAGCCATCCTCAGCTCCAGCAAATGCTCCTCGGCCACTTGTCGCAGCATCACCCAAAGGCCAGCCACATCGTGACCTGTGAGCCGATAGATCACGTATTTGCCGTTGCGACGGGAGGTGACCAGGCGAGCGTCCTTCAATGCTTTCAGGTGGGCGCTGGTGAGCTTGACGTCAGCCGATAGCTCAGTGGCCAGCGTTTCGACGGTTTTTTCCCCCTGCGCCAGCAACTCCAGCAACTCCAGCCGCTTCGGACTGGAGATGGCCTTGCCGATGCGGGCGACTTGTTCGTACAACAGGTCTTTCAATGATCGTTTATTCATTCGATCAATCTAACGATAAATAGAATGATTGTCAACCAATTTGCAGGTCCCCACCTGCGGGCGTTTGCGCCCGGCCTGCAATCGGCAGGCCGAAAACCTGTGTACATGCCGTCTTTGCAGGGGTAAACATTCCCTGGAATAAGGCGTAAAAGCAGCCAATGCGGACGTTGCAGGCAGAAAAAAACCCCAACCGTTTCCGGTTGGGGCTTGAGTTTTGGTGGAGGCGGCGTCACCCGAATAGCTCTCTGCAAAGCCAATGAATACAGAAGGGAGATGATTGGCAAATGAGCGGTTGCCCCCAAAGCTGCCCCCTCGTCATTCGGCAGCACCTTTGATCAGGCTGCGAATATCTTCAACCCGCCACGCCGTAATTCGTTCGCCCAATGTCCGCACTGGCTGAGGATAGCGCCCCGACTTAACCCCCGCCCACCAAGTCGATTTGCTGACAGGAATCAGCGCCGGAATCGGTGGACTCGCTTTCGGGTTGCCAATAATCTGCGACAGGCGAAGATAACCAATTTCAGGCAAGGAGTGCCTATAGTCGTTCATGTTATTCCTCGCCTTCCCGCGCTTTGCGATAAGCTTCTGCCTGCTTCTGGGCTTCCATCCGATCCAGATGAATCCGATTGTTAATGGTCGAGAACAAGCGCCCCTTAACTCTGGCTTTGCGCTCAACATAACCGGCAGTAGACTCACCGCGCAGCCGATGGTAGCTATCGGCCTGATGCATGAAGTTTTTGAATCCTTGCGATAGGTTCGTGATGCCCTCGCGCCCCATGAATGACGCCACATAGCCAAGCCCGGCAGTAAACAGCCGATCATCGGTTGGCAGGCCACTGGCGCGAATGCGCTGCAAGGCAGGCTGTGCAGCATCGCCCCAAGAAGCATTGGAAATAATTTCCCAAAGCGGATGCGTTGGCCAGCGGGATTTATTGCTGTCGCTGTCTAATTGCGCAAGGCGCAGCCATTTTTCGGTGAAGTAGTGCCATAAGCCGTCTAGATTGGCCAGCAGGTCAGGCACAGTTCGCACCTGAAGTTCTTTCAGGGCATTGCGGTTTGTTTGAAACTCTTGACGCCATACCGGATCATCGGCCTTCCAGCCGCGAGCCTGCCAGAGGTCGTAAAGATAGGTTTTGTGGCTCTCCTCGGCGACTTCAAGAACCTTGTCATAAGTGCGGCTTTGAATATCGCCGCCCTGGCCGATCATCCAACCCGTGAAACGGTCACCTGTGCCCCAATAGGCCGCTTTCTTGCGCGCCCGAGTCACCCACTGCTGAACAGCCCATTGATCCATCGGAACAATGGGAATGAAGTCGAGGCACAGATCAGCGCGGCTGACCTGTGCAAGCTCATCGACTCGACCAAGATAGCTTACGACGAAGCGCAGTTCCTGTTCGGCGACCTCAACCCCAACGGCGGTGAGATATTCGCTGCTGATCTGCGCATAAACCAGCGGAAGCCTTGAACCTTTGCTGATATTCAGGCGAAAACGGTCATCAAAGAGCACAAAACGGAATCTTCCCGCGCCATGACTGGCGACGGCAAAGAGGTGATTGCCGATAGTGATCTGGGCTTTTGCCTGTTCTTCCTCTTCGTCATCCTGGGCCGTTTCCTTGAGTTCTTCCAGACGCACAAACATCTCATCCGACAATTCGCCGTGATAGGAGAGATACAGGGAATCAATAGCCGTTCTTAAGACAAGGCAGGGCGGATCAATTTCCTCGATGTATTTAGAGGGTACTGTGTTACTAGGCGGCGTACCCTCCGGGCCTTCGCCGCCGAGCCGCCCGTCCGGCGCGCTGGCGCGCGTTCGGGCGGGCGGCTCGACGGCTTCGGTTGTTGGTTTGTTCGGTTGCATTGATACCTCCATTTGATCTAAACAATGGAGGCAGTATCGGAAGGCAAAGCATCGTCGCCAATTGCGGCTACATGCAGACTTGCATACGTCTGCACAAAGCCAAGCAGGAGCGCGGGATGATTCTTATCTTGTCAGGAATTACGCCTGCATGTAGCCGTAACTATTTTTGGGTATCATTGTTCATAGCTAAGAGCATGAATGGAGACGTACCAATGAAACTCATCAAAGCGCATGTAACTAACTACCGTAGCGTTAGAGACTCGGAAGTGTTCGAGATCGAACTAAGCAAGACAATCTTGGTCGGTCCAAACGAGGCTGGTAAGACAGCTATTCTTCGTGCTTTGCAGCAGCTAAATCCTCCCGACGATATCCAAAAATTTGAAGCCTTACGCGACTATCCGCGCGGAAGTTATAACGACATAACGACAAAGAAAGTTGATCCATCAAAAATCGATGTGGTTGTTGGTCATTTCGCACTGGATGAAGACGATAAAGGAGCGATCTCGGAAGAGTTTCACAATTGCATTTATGTGGTGGGGCGGAAGCTCGACAACACAGCTTGGCATAGGTTGGAAGGTGCCCCAGATTTCGCAAAGTACGAGAAGATCAAGAACGATCTTAACCGCCTGTGCGTGCACATGGATTCCAACGTTCCCGCACCGACAGAAGGAGCTGCACCGCTGAAAAAGCCAAGCGAAGAACTTGAGGCTATAACCCAATCTTGGCTAGATGGTACCTCGATTTCCAAGGAGAGGGCCAAAAGCTTGGCTACTTGGCTAAAAACTCATATTGCGAAGGTAGATGAAAGCAATGAGAAAGAAAATACTCGATTTGATCAGTTACAGAATCTGTGTGGGTTTTCTGAACTATCCGACAACGTACTTAAAACACTCTGGAAACGCATTCCGGTATTCGTTCTTTTCAGCAACTATTTTCGCGTCAAGCCATCAATTCATCTGGATCATCTAGCAACGAGGATAGAGAAAAAACTGCTTGATGATGACCAGTACGACTACGGCAATGAATGTCTCTTGCGGTTTCTTGGATTTACGCCGAGAGAGCTATCAGACTTAGGTAAAACCAAAGAGCCGCCGGTATCTGACCCGGTTGCACTAAAAGCCTACAAGGATCAACTTGACACAAGAACATATCAGTTAAATGCCGCAAGTATCAAGCTAACAGAAGAGATCAGATCAGTATGGAACCCCGATCCAAAACGCGCAGAGGCGAATAGCCTTCGCATTACGGCTGACGGGCAATATCTAAAAGTAGTTGTGGTTGATGAGCTTGGTGTGGAGATCGAGCTAGACCAACGATCCGAAGGATTCCAATGGCTTGTCTCATTTTTTGTGGTGTTTTTTGCCGAAGCCGCTGGAAAACACGAGAATGCAATTCTCCTACTTGACGAGCCGGGTTTAAGCCTTCACGGTCTTAAACAGCGCGATTTTCGTGAGACGATCTCACGCCTTGCTGAGACCAGTCAAACAATCTATTCGACCCATTCGCCTTTCTTGGTTGGCCCGAATGAACTCGACTTAGTTCGCGTCGTAGAAATGACCGACAGAAAGGTTGGCACGAAGGTACATACAAAAGTAATGGCGGATGATCCTGCTGCATTACTACCTCTTCAAGAGGCATTGGGCTACGATTTGGCGCAAAGTTTGTTTGCAGAGCAGCGAAATCTACTACTAGAAGGTCTCACAGATTTTTGGTATCTGGAGGCAACAGCTAACTTGCTACGTGCAGCCGACGTGGTCAATCTCAATGAAAAGATTGCGCTAATTTCTGCAAATAAAGCTAGCAAGATCGTTTATTTTGCAACCATTCTTCATGCCCATCATTTGAAGGTTGCAGCACTTCTCGACTCAGATTCCGCAGGGAATCAAGCCGCGCAACAAGACACCCTTGTAAATGCGCTAGGCAACAAAAACATCATTCGTACTCTTGACTCATACTTAGGCTCAGTTAAGCAACCCGAAATAGAGGACTTGCTTAGGGAAACGCTTGTCGAGATAGCGAAAGCCGTTTTCGGATGGGACGTTGTATCTGCTGCAACTTCTCAAATCGAACGACCTATTGTAGACATCTTTTCCACTGAAATTAAAGAGTTTTCCAAGTACAAACTTGCGAAAGCCTACGTTAGGTGGACAAGGGATCACATGGCTAGCGACCTCACCGATGACGAGCGATCACAATGGGTAACTCTCATCAATAGAGTTAATGCTGCGCTTAAATAGATATTGCTCTTGGCAGACAGGTACAAGACAAAAACTAGGGTGTACGGGTATGAGGGCCAACCACTAAAGCCGAGCAGCAGATGTTCATGAGGATAAAGGTAATGGGCAACTCATGGCCGCATGGGGACACCCATAAACCCAGATTCAGCCCGGTAACGTCCGTCAGTACATCGCAAACAAAAAAGCAATCACAGAATACAGCGGCTCCTATTTTATGAATTTGTACTATTCAGATAAGTACGTAGGGCATCTAGCAGGGTGCGAGTAGCCGCCTCTTTGCCCAAAAAAAGCAGCTTTTCCTTCTGTTCGTTCAGCGCATCAAAGAAGTTTTCCGCAGCAGCTTTCTTGCTAGGGTATTTTTTGCCCTCTTGCTGATAGAAAGCTATAAATCGTTCTTTGATCTTATTTGTGTTGGCGTGTTTAGCGTTTGCTGCCCTAATAGCATTTTCGTTCACTGATGTCACAACTGACTGTCCTTGATCAGGATCACCGGCTGCGGTTATCGTGTCATCGTAGAGCAATTGAACCCTATATCGTCCATTGGCGGTTATTTCATCAGATATGTCGCCAGTTTCCTTGAACGGATACTTCTCATTGTCTGGAAACCAGAATTTTGGCAATGGTTCCTTGTACTTCAGGCACCAACGACCTAGCTGACTACGAGTGAGGAACGTGTTGCTGAAAAATCGCTTGCCAAATACTTTGCTATCAATCGCCTTATTGAAGGTCTGCCGATAATGCCGCGCGGTAAAGCGTGGCGTCTGATTGAGTATTTCCAGCAAATAGGCCTTGTTTTGGGCGGCACGCAAGGAGAGCTTTTTGCCGAAATGTATTGAAAGAACAAGCAGCGTGTCACGCACCTTCAAAGGGATGTCATGGGTTGTAGATTCTCGTGGATCACAATCGTGCCAATAGTGCGCGATTTCCCACAGAGACAAAATCGTTACATGGACAAGCATCGTTGATCTATGGTTTCCCGACGGCGGTCAATGTCCAAATCAAGGAAGTCGATCTACTCCGAGGCAGGCGTTTAATGGATTAGCCTGGCTCAGCCAATTTCAGATGCGAGTCTTGTGATAGTCCCGCGCGCCCAAACCCGAGATTCCACTACGCTACGAACTGCATCCGAAATTGCTTTTCGCAATTCAGGTGATTTCGGTATAGGTAGAACGACTTCTTCAATTCGGTTGCCCAGGGTATCAATTACATCGCGCGTAAACTGTTTCGTGCGCATTTGACGCTTGACGATGTATGAGTTCATGAGCCCAAGGAACAAGAAAGGATCAAGGTTTCCGCCTTGTACTCGGAACTTGAACATTCCACCACAAAACAAGCTTTTTGTATCTTCTTTGGTGATGATGCACGACGACCCGACCAAATAGGTGCCATCGCGTACCAGCAAAACGTCATTTTCCTGGATGTCTTGGCTAGTAGCGTATTCTGTGTAAATCTTCTCGGATACACCCTGCTTGGGATTATGGTTGATTTCCCAGTTGGCAAAGTCACTGGTACGCAGGAATGGGATAGTGCCGGTGTCATAGGCCATCTTTCCGATCTCATCTCCGGTGTGATACTCAATAACCTTCATTTCTGAGAGTTCCTTGATGGTTTTGAGGTCGCATTGCTTTGCTAAAGCGTCGAGTTCAGCCGGGATGTTTACGTCGTAATACGCAGGAAGGTAAATTTGGTTCGTGATAGTCGAAGAATTCCTCCAAAAGGATGTAAATGCACCGAATTCAGCAGTCACAGTTTCGTTTGATACAGCCGCGACCATTGCGTCGGGTTTCATCGATAAGAATCTCTCGATTGGTTCGGTACTGCCTGTGCGCAGTGCTTCTTCCACCATCTTGGGACAGTGCTTAACGAATGCTTTGCCTACCATTCGGGCGGCAAGAGCTTTGTCACACTCATTGGAAATACGACGCTGCACAACTTTGTCGCGGGGAATAGGTAATATCAATTCGAGAAATCTCTGGCCTATAGTGTCAATGATATCTGCGGTGAACTGAACAGATCGAATTTGCCGCTGTACCCACGGATTATTGAGAGTTAGGAATAGCAAATGCGGGTCTAGCTCTTCCTTATCGTGTACGCGTAATTTAATAACATGCGACTGGTAAAGAATGTCCTTGTCAATTGCTGTGATGAAGCAGTTATTTCCGATGAGATAGGTACCATCGCGCACAAACAATATATCGCCCGTTTGTATGTCCTGTTCGGCAGCGTACTCCGCGTAAATTTCCTTAGATACACCTTGTTTCGGTGCACTTTTAATTTCCCAATTAGCAATGTCGCTAGTGCGCACAAATGGAATATCTCCGGTTCCATATGCGGCTTTGCCAATTTCGTGCCCGGTTTCGACGAACAGAATACCTTCGTCGACCATCGAGCCGATACTCTTGCACCAGTGGGTTGTCGCGAGTTTTGCTTGCCTCTCCACGAGCTCAGGATTGTAGTATTTCGGGATGTATACCCCATCGCGAATCGCGGATGAGGGTTGCCAGTAGTGGATCATGCCATCCCCTCGCCAGTGCTGCCGGCCTTGTATAGCGATGCAACATTGGGAACTTCGTCTAGGAGCACTCGCTTGCTGTTGGTGTCGATAGTCCAAGTTGGATTGCCTCGACTGTCATGACCGCACCATTTCACGTCGCACATGAAGATTGGGTAAGGTTCCGTCGCTGGAGTTTTTTCCAGAATTACCACGCAGGTTTTGGCGTGTGTGAACGGCTGGAATAGGTCATCCGGTAAGGTCACAATTGCCAAAATTCGGGCTCGTTTATTGATGTAATCCACTACATAACGATACTTTGGCATGCCAAAAATGCTTTCCAGCAACACAATGCCCATTCGGCCACCATCGCGGAGAAGGTCGAGGCAGCGTTCAATAAACAGAATTTGAGGGGGCTGCTTTTCCTGCAAGCTTCCCTTGGTGAACGGGCCACCTTTTTCTGATTTCCATACATATCCAAGTTCAAACGTCTTAAGCATTTCCTCCCCTTCAATGGCAAGCTTCTTGCCGAAGGGGGGATTCGTGATGACTACATCGAATGAGCCCATCTGTATCGACTCACGCGTTTTACGATTCCAGTTTTTTGGTTGATCTAGGCTGTTCTCACAGAACACGCCGCCGCGCCCATCACCAAGAATAGCCATATATGCTTTGGCGACCTTGGACAGAAAGGCATCCTTGTCTATACCGCGAAGTTTGTCGATTGCGACTTTTTGCTTTTCCGAGTGAATTTCCCGGTCAGGCCAGTCCAGTGACTGACCGCGTTCCTCGACAGTTCGCCATACGTGGCGTAGTGCTTCGACTAGAAAACCACCAGACCCACAAGCGGGATCAATGATTTTTTCGTCAGGTTGCGGATCTATCATATCCACAACCATTTTTACAACGTTACGTGGTGTGAAGAACTGACCTTGAGGCCCCTTCAAAGACGGGCCAATGAAAGTTTCGAATGCTTCACCGACTGCATCACGTTCGCATTCTATTAGTGCATACTGCTGTAAAGCACCAACGATATGCGTCAATGATGCTGGATCAAGCTGGATCGAATCTGCTATATCAATAACGTCGGAATACTGTTTTTTGACCAATTCGAAAAGTTTGGTTACTCGTTCCTTGACATCTTTTGATTCTTCCTCGACTCCGGCTCGGAATGTGACTATCTCGTCGGACTTGGTAAATCGTTCATCATATATTTTGCAGAAGATAAGATTAATTAGTTGCTGTGCAAAGATTTCATCTCGAGTAATCCCAACCGCGTTAGCGGCTAAGAAGTTGCGCATGGTTTTGAAAACAGCTTTCAGATTTGTAGCGGATTTAAGATCCTTCCGTTTGAACATGCCAACGTCTTCGACGCGCTGGCCGAAGATAGGTATGTTCGGAATTTCTTCGAAGAGAACCTTACCGCCTCTTTCAATTTTCTTGAGAAAAAGGCGTTCATTCCCGTTGAACCAGACACCGAGACCAGCCTTGCAGAACCGTAGATAATCCTGTAACTGAGTCTTGCCGTCTTTACGGTCCTTCTTTTTGCACTCGACGACGATATAAATATCGTCCTCATTCTTTTTCCCATCTGTAAACACGGCAATATCGATAGGGTATTCCTTCCTCGTGTCGCTGGGACGTACCTTTACTCGGTGCTGTGGCCGCGTCTGAATGTGTACTTTCGGATAGCCGTAGTCCTCGACAAGCATTCGGGAAAAAACCTGTACAGCCTCACGTTCTTCTGGGCCATCTTTTATACTTTTCCCTGAGATGTAATCAGTCAGATAGCCATCCTTAACAATATCCTCAGATGTCGTGACCGATGATTTCGACGTTTCGATTTTGCTCTTTTTTATTTTCACCGTTAATTTTTCCTATCTCTGTCGATTCGTCGCAGTACCGAATCAACGTACCAATGTTTATCTCTTAAATGACATGCTTTCCCCATTCTATCTGGTGAAGTATGCACGGCCAATAATCAGAATTTTTTTGTGAGCCGGATGAACTGTTTTGGATATGGGCAGAAACTCAATCAGTGTCCAGATTTATCCGATTTAGTGCCCTGGGTAGGTTGAGTATTATCGAATAAAGCGTTTATGACGCTTCTCCGCGCAGTCTTATTATGTCGGCTCCAGTTTTGATTTTGGCTAAATAATCTGCCCATTGCTGCATCATATTTCGCCGTGCTTCCAGGTGTGCTGTGCGGTTGTAGGCTCGTCCATTAGGATCACGGACAGCATGAGCTAGCTGATGCTCGATGTAGTCGGGACGAACGCCGAGAATTTCATCAAGAATCGTCCGCGCCATTGCGCGGAATCCGTGCCCACTCATTTCGTCTTTGGCGTATCCCATACGGCGTAGCGCGGCCAGAATGGCGTTATCGCTCATTGGGCGTCCATTGGTACGGGCACCGGGGAAAACATACTGGCTTGAACCTGTCAGGGCACGTAGCTCAGTCAGGATTTCTACTGCTTGGGTGCATAAAGGCACTAGGTGAGGCTCTCGCATCTTCATACGTGCAGCCGGGATATTCCACTCAGCTTGTTCTAGGCTTACTTCACTCCATTCTGCATTGCGTAGCTCTCCTGGACGCACAAAGAGTAGCGGGGCGAGACGAAGGGCACATTTCGTGATAAATGTGCCTTCATAGGCATCTATAGCACGCAACAATTCAGCAATTTTCGTGGGGTCGGTGATAGCAGCATGGTGAGATGGTTTGACCGGGGGGAGGGCGCCGCGCAAGTCCGTTGTGATGTCTCGCTCTGCCCGGCCTGTGGCAACGGCATATCGCATGACCTGTCCGCAGTTCTGTAAGGCTCTATGGGCTGTTTCCAGTGCGCCGCGATCTTCTACCCGCCGCAAGCAGGCGAGCAGTTGCGGAGCTTTGATTTCAGAAATGGGGCGAAGGCCAAGCCACGGGAAAACATCCCGTTCTAAGCGGCTAATGATCTTGCTGCTATGGCCTGCTGTCCATGTGGGCTCGTACTTGACAAACCATTCGCGGGCTACTACTTCAAAGCTGTTTCCGGCCAGATCATCGCGAGCCAGTTTTTTGGCTTTCCGGTTTTCTCCGGGATCGACATCATCAGCCAGCAGCTTGCGAGCTTCGTCACGGCGTTGCCGTGCATCTTTTAGGGATACTTCAGGATAGACACCAAGAGACAGCCGTTTTTCTTTGCCATCGAATCTGTATTTGAAGCGCCACCACTTGCCACCGGCAGGCGAGATTTCCAGATAGAGACCTTTTTCATCAAATAGGCGGACTGGCTTGATGCCAGGTTTTGCATTACGGGCTACCGTATCGGTTAGAGGCATGGGGGCAACTCCTTTTGTAGATTACCTAATTGCCCCCAATGTTGCCCCCATTGAGTCCTGGATGTCAATAAACTGGACTGGACTGCTTTGGACAAAATAGGTAAAAAAATCCCGCTGTTAAGCGGGATTTTGAACTTTGCTGGATATTGCTGTACTATAAATTGGTGGAGGCGGCGGGAATTGAACCCGCGTCCGCAAGCCTTCCACAGGCAGCCCTACATACTTAGCCTCGTTATTTGATCTGACCTGTCATCCGCCAACGGGCAGGCTGGTGGCAAGCGGTCTGCTGATTTTTCGTGATGCGCCGCACAGCAAAGCGCACCCTTAGCTCATATCAATGACACCGCAGCCGGTTTTACCCGGCACCACCTATGAGCAGGTGGCTGCGGCGCTCGCCGGGTTAAGCGGCGAGAGCGAAACGCTCGTCGTTGGCGTTTGTTGGTTTCCGGATGGATTCGCGTGGTACTCCGGCCCACGGTATGCACTGCTCTGCTTCTTGACCCACGTCGAAGCCATGTCGCCCCCAAGTGGTTGATGCCGGTTGATGCGCTTTTTGTCCGAATGAGGACTCAAGAATCTTTGAATCCGTCTCTGGACGTATCCGGACAGGTATGGCTTGATGCGCGAACTGCAAGAGCCATTCTAGCGATTTGGGGCGGCGATGCGGAAAATATCTTCGGGTGAGGCGATGATGATGTCCGCGCCCCAGTCGGCCAGCGGCTTTTCGTTGCCCAGGTATCCCCAGGTTGCGGCCACTGCTTGCATGCCGGCGGCGTGGGCGGCAAGGATGTCGCGTTCGTCGTCGCCTATATAGATGCAATATTCGGCGCGGACTTCCGCAATGCGCGCGGCAAGTTGCAGGGGGTCGGGATGCGGCTTTGGGCGCGGGGTGCTGTCGCCGCAGACGAGGCAGGCCGCACGATGCCGCAAGCCCAGCCCGTCAACGAGCGGAACGGCAAAGCGCAGCGCCTTATTGGTGACAATGCCCCAGGCAATGCCGTGGGCATCGAGCGCATCGATGCATTCGGCCATGCCGTCAAAAAGGCGCGTTTCGATATGCACGCCCTGTTCGTAAAGCGTGAGGAAACGCTGCTGCATGGCCGCGTATGCCGGGTTCGCCGGACTTATGCCAAAGCCTGCCTGGAGCAGCCCGCGGGCGCCTGCGGATACGCAGGGGCGCAACTCTGCCAGGGGCAGGGGGGGCAAGCCGTGCTCGCGGCGCAGGCTGTTCAGCGCACCGGCTAAATCGGGGGCCGTGTCGGCCAGGGTTCCATCGAGGTCGAAAAATACGGCTTCAGCCGCTGCGACGGCCTCACGCATTCCGTTGCGCGCGCAACAGGTAGTTGACCCGGGTATCGGTGGTCAGGGTGCAGCGGCGATTAAACGGGTTGTAGTTCATGCCCACCACTTCCGTTACCGCCAGTCCGGCATGGCGGCAATGCGCGGCGAGTTCGGCGGGTTTGATGAAATGGCTGTAGTCATGCGTGCCGCGCGGCAGGAGCTTGAGCAGGTATTCGGCGCCGACAACGGCAAGCAGCCATGCCCTGGGGTTGCGGTTGAGCGTAGAGAAAAATACCTGTCCGCCAGGCTTCACAAGGTCGGCGCAGGCCTGAACAATGCTGGCCGGGTCAGGCACATGTTCGAGCATTTCGAGGCAGGTAACGACGTCAAAGCCGGCTGGCGCCTGCAATGCCATTGTTTCGGCTGAAATCAGCCGGTAATCGATGGCGTGGCCGCTTTCAAACAAATGCAGCCTGGCGACCGCCAGGGCTTTTTCGGCAAGGTCGATGCCCGTGACGCTGGCCCCTAATGCGGCCATGCCTTCGCTGAGCAAGCCGCCGCCGCAGCCGATATCCAGCGCACGCTTGCCCTTCAGTCCCGCGTGCCGCTCAATCCATGCGAGGCGGGCCGGATTGATGTCATGCAGCGGCCGGAATTCCGAGTTTGGGTCCCACCAGCGATGGGCAAGCTCGCCGAATTTTTTTAACTCGACGGGATCGGCATTGGTTGTCTGTTTCATGATGCTTGTCAGGTTACCAAAAAAAAGCCCTGCCAGGCAGGGCTTTTTCCGGACCGGCAGAAGTGATTACTGTGCCTTGGTGCCAATGACTTCGATATCCACACGACGGTCGGGTTGCAGGCAGTCGATGACTTTCTTGCTCTTGGGACCTTTGCACTGGTCGGGCTTGGTGACGGGCTGTTTTTCGCCCTTGCCTTCGGCGAAGATGCGGTTGGGTTCGACATTCTTGCCAACCAGGTAAGTTTTGACGGCTGCGGCGCGTTTTTCGGAGAGCTTCTGGTTGTAGGCATCCGTGCCGAAACGGTCGGCGTGGCCAGTGGCGATAATCACTTCCAGCTTGATGTCCTTCATGTCCCCGGCGAGCTTGTCCAGTTTGGCCTTGCCTTCGCTGCGCAGGGTGGCCTTGTCGAAGTCGAACAGGGCGTCAGCCGCCAGGGTGATCTTTTGCGCGGCGGGTTTCGGCGCGGCTGCCGGGGCGGCGGCCTCGGCGGGAGCCGGAGCAGCATCTTTCTTCACCAGGTCCGGATCGCATTCCTCGATTGCCATGGCGGGCGTCCAGTAGCCGGTGCGCCAGCACAGGCCGGTTCCGCTTTTGGCGACGTAGCCGCGCTGGTCAATGGCATAGCCTACCGTGCCTGTGGTGTCGATGCCCGGTGTTTGGGCGAGGGCGGAAACAGAAAGTCCGAGTAGTGCAGCGAACGACAGAGAGTGTTTGACGCGCAGGATCATGATGGGTTCCTCTTGATGGTTAAGTGATGCGGTGGTGGCGTGGGCAATACGGTAATGCATCAGTTTGAAGGATTGGCGTCAATATGCAAAAGCATATCAAGAAGTCAGGCGAGTATGCCATAAACCTGCGCTGGCAATCAATTGGGGAATGTCAATATGCATGGGAATGCCGTCGCGCATCAGCAGTTTTCCCGCAACCCAGGTATGGGTGACATGTTCCCGCCCGGCAGCGTAGACAAGATGCGAGGCGGGATCGAAACAGGGTTGCAGCAGCCAGTCGTCAAGGCGCACGGCGCAAAGATCGGCTGCTTTGCCGGGGCGCAGCGATCCAATTTGTCCGTCAAGCCCGAGGGCGCGGGCGCCGCCCAGCGTGGCGGCCTGCAGCATAGTATGGGCGTCCAGCACTGTCGCGTTCTCGCGTATGCCCTTGGCAAGCAGGGCGGCGTGGCGCATTTCCTGGAAGAGATCCAGGCGATTGTTTGATGCCGCGCCATCGGTGCCCAGGCCGAAGTTGATGCCATGCGCATGGATATCCGCCAGCGGCGGGATGCCGCTGCCGAGTTTCAGGTTGGCAGTGGGGCAATGGGCGACATGGCATCCGGCGTGGCTCAGCAGGTTGATTTCAGCCGCTTCGAGGTGTACCGCATGGACGGCGATCAACTGCGGTCCCAGCAGGCCCAGCGCGTGCAGCCGGTCAATAGGGCGCACGCCGTGCTGTTTGAGGCTTTCGGCGATTTCATTGCGGGTTTCGTGCAGATGGATGTGGATGGGAATTTCCAGTTGCGCAGACAAGGTGGCGACTTTTTCGAGGGTCTGGTCTGTCACCGTGTAGGGAGCGTGGGGAGCCAGGCAAAAACTCAGCATGGGATTGTCGTTGCATGCGTCGCGGACTGCCAGTCCTTTAGCCAGGTAGTCGCCGGCATCGGCGGCATAGCGGGTGGGAACGTCAAGCACCACCAGGCCGAGCGCCGCCCGCATGCCGGACTGCCGCACGGCATCCACGGCGGCGGCAGGGAAAAAATACATGTCGTTGAAGGCGGTGATGCCGCCGCGGAGCATTTCGGCGCAGGCGAGCAGGGTTCCCGTGCGGACGAATTCTGGCGCGAGATGGCGCGACTCGACGGGCCAGACGCGTTCCGTGAGCCATGCCATCAAGGGCAAATCGTCAGCGTAACCGCGCAGCAGGCTCATGGCCGCGTGGGTATGCAGATTGACAAGACCCGGCAGGATCGCCTGGCCGGGCAGGTCGAGTTTTTCGCGCGGCGCAAAGCGTTGCACAGCCTGCTCGTAGGGCAGCAGCCCGACAATATGGCCCTCATGGATGGCCAGTGCATGGCCCGATAACGTGACGCCAGCCGGCTCGATAGGGATGATCCACTCCGGGTGAAGCAAAAGGTCGATTGCTGCCGGCGGGTTTGCTGAGTACATGTCCGGATTCAATCAGATTTGGCTGCCCCAGACAACCGGCAGGCCTACCCTCGCATGCTAAAATCATCAGCTTTTATCGCTATTGCCCTGCCGCTTTCTGGCTGAGGCCGCCGTTCAGGTACGGATTCAAAACATGACTGCGTTCGCCAAAGAAACTCTACCGATCAGTCTCGAAGAGGAGATGCGCCATTCCTATCTCGATTACGCCATGAGCGTAATCGTCGGGCGGGCGTTGCCGGATGTGCGCGATGGCCTGAAACCGGTGCATCGTCGCGTGCTGTTCGCCATGCACGAACTTTCCAACGACTGGAACAGGGCGTACAAGAAGTCGGCGCGTATCGTCGGCGATGTCATCGGTAAGTATCATCCGCATGGCGATACGGCGGTCTACGACACGATTGTGCGCATGGCGCAGGACTTTTCGCTGCGTTACATGCTGGTCGATGGGCAGGGCAACTTTGGTTCGGTGGATGGCGACAACGCGGCCGCCATGCGCTACACCGAGGTACGCATGGCCCGCATCGGACATGAGCTGCTCATCGATATCGACAAGGAAACCGTCGATTTCGGGCCGAACTATGATGGTTCGGAGCAGGAACCGCTCATTCTGCCGGCGCGCATCCCGAACCTGCTGATCAACGGTTCGTCAGGCATTGCGGTAGGCATGGCGACCAATATTCCGCCGCATAACCTGAACGAAGTGGTCGCGGCCTGCCTGGCTTTGCTGGGCAATCCGGCGCTCACCATCGAAGACCTGATCGCCATCATTCCTGCGCCGGACTTTCCAACCGCCGCCTTGATTTATGGCGTTTCCGGCGTGCGCGACGGCTACATGACGGGCCGCGGCCGGGTGGTGATGCGGGCGCGCACCCACATTGAAGAACTTGAGCGCAACGGACGGCAGGCCATCATCGTTGATGAGCTTCCCTATCAGGTTAACAAGAAGACGCTGCAGGAAAAAATCGCCGAGCTGGTGCACGAGAAAAAGATCGAAGGCATCGCGCATATCCAGGACGAGTCGGACAAGTCCGGCATGCGCCTGGTAATCGAATTGAAGCGCGGCGAAGTGCCGGAGGTGGTGTTGAACCATCTCTACAAGCAGACACAGTTGCAGGACACGTTCGGCATGAACATGGTGGCGCTGGTTGATGGCCGGCCACGGCTGCTGAACCTTAAAGAGATGCTGGAGTGCTTCCTCTCGCACCGGCGCGAGGTGGTTACCCGGCGCACCGTATTCGAACTGCGCAAGGCGCGCGAACGCGGGCATATTCTTGAAGGCCTGGCGGTTGCGCTATCCAATGTGGATGAGATCATCGCGCTCATCAAAGCGGCGCAGACCCCTGCGGATGCCAAGCGCGGCTTGATGGCGCGCGCCTGGCGTTCGACGCTGGTTGAGGGGATGCTGGCGCGCACCGCCGCCGAGGCTTCGCGGCCGGATGGCCTGGCGGCGGAATTCGGGCTTTCCGCGCAAGGCTACCTGCTTGCCGACGCGCAGGCGCAGGCGATTCTGGAACTCCGTTTGCAACGCCTGACCGGGCTGGAGCAGGACAAGATCGTCACGGAATACCGCGAGGTGATGGAACAGATTGCCGACCTGCTGGACATTCTTTCCCATCCCGAGCGCATCACGACGATCATCGGCGAAGAACTGGCCGCCATCAAAGCGCAATATGGCGATGCGCGGCGTTCCGAGATCGTGTTCGATACTGCGGACATCAGCCTCGAAGACCTGATCGTGCGCGAGGACATGGTCGTTACCCTGTCGCATGCCGGCTATCTCAAGCGCCAGCCATTGGCCGATTACCGGGCGCAAAAACGCGGCGGGCGCGGCAAGCAGGCCGCAACGGTCAAGGATGACGACTTTGTCGATCGCCTGTTCATCGCCAATACCCACGATCATATTTTGTGCTTCTCCAGCCGCGGCCGCGTGTATTGGCTCAAGGTGTATGAGGCGCCGGAAGGCACGCGCACCTCGCGCGGCAAGCCCATCATCAATTTCTTCCCGCTTGAAAAAGACGAAAAGATTACCGCCATCCTGCCGGTCAGGGAGTTTGACGAGCAGCACTTCATTTTCATGGCGACGGCGATGGGCACGGTGAAGAAGACGCCGTTGACCAGCTTTGCCAACCCGCGCAAGGCGGGCATCATCGCGGTTGGCCTGGATGACGGCGACCACCTGATTGGCGTGGCCATCACCAATGGCCAATGCGACGTGATGCTGTTCTCCGACGCGGGCAAGGCCGTGCGGTTTGCCGAGGATGACGTGCGCGCAATGGGCCGCGAGGCGCGCGGCGTGCGCGGCATGATGCTGGAGGACGGACAGCGCGTCATTTCGATGCTGGTCGCCGATAGCGAGGACTGGTCGGTGTTGACGGCGACCGAAAACGGCTACGGCAAACGCACCCCGATTGCCGAATACACGCGTCATGGCCGCGGCACCAAGGGCATGATCGCCATCCAGACATCCGAGCGCAATGGCCGCGTGGTTGCCGCCGTGCTGGCGGCCTTGGGCGAAACGCATGAAGAGATCATGCTGATTTCCACCGGCGGCGTGCTGATACGCACGCCGGTGAACGATATCCGGGTCATGAGCCGATCCACGCAGGGCGTGACGCTGATCAATCTCGACAAGGGCACTTTCCTTGCCGGCCTGGAAAAGGTTGTTGAGACCGATGAAACTGACGAGATGGAAGAAACAGAAGCAGCAGAAGAATCCGATAAACCCGAAGCGGAGGAATAAGCCAAATCATGGCTCGCATATTTAACTTTAGCGCTGGCCCGGCCGCCTTGCCGGAAGCCGTTCTCAAACAGGCCGCGGAGGAAATGCTGGATTGGCATGGCAGCGGCCAGTCGGTGATGGAAATGAGCCATCGCGGCAAGGAATACATGGCCATCCACGCCCAGGCGGAGGCCGACCTGCGTGAATTGCTGGCGATTCCCGCCAACTACAAGGTGCTGTTTCTGCAGGGAGGGGCAACGCTCCAATTCGAGATGATCCCGATCAACCTGCTGCGCGGCAAGGCGGGCGCCGATTATGTGAATACCGGCGAGTGGGCAAAAAAGGCCATCAAGGAAGCCAGGCGCTTCGGTCAGGTGAATGTGGTTGCCTCCAGCGAGGATGCGAACTTCTCCTATGCCCCGGCTTTGGCGGACTGGAAGCTCGACCCCCATGCCGCCTATGTGCACTACACCGCCAACGAGACCATTGGCGGCGTCGAGTTTCACTGGGTGCCCGATTTGTCAAACCGTGCGGGCGATGTGCCGCTGGTCTGCGACATGTCTTCCAACATCCTGTCGCAGCCTGTCGACGTCAGCAAGTATGGCCTGATCTATGCCGGGGCGCAGAAGAACATAGGTCCCGCCGGCCTTACCCTGGTCATCGTGCGCGAAGACTTGATCGGCCGCGCCGTGCCGACGCCGCCGACCATGCTGGACTACAAAATCCATGCGGACAACGACTCCATGTACAACACGCCGCCGACCTACGGCATCTATGTCGCCGGCCTGGTATTCCAGTGGCTCAAGCAACAGGGCGGTTTGGCGGCGATGCAGAAGATGAATGCCGAGAAGGCGAAAATTCTCTATGACTACCTCGACGCCAGCAGTTTCTACAGCAACCCGGTACGCAAGGCAGACCGCTCGCGCATGAATGTTCCATTCACCTTGAAGGATGCCGCGCTGGATGAGGCATTCATCAAGGGTGCGCAAGCCCGCGGCATGCACCAGTTGAAAGGGCACCGCTCGGTGGGCGGCATGCGGGCTTCCATTTACAACGCCATGCCGATTGCAGGCGTCCGCAAGCTGGTCGCCTACATGGAAGAATTTGCAGCCTCTCATGGGTGATGCCATGGCCGACCCGTTCAGGATTCTGCTACTGAATCAGATTTCCGCAGCCGGCCTCAAGCGCCTGCCGGAAGCGCGTTATATTGCAGGCAAGGAGATCAGGGAGCCCGATGCCATCCTGGTGCGTTCCGCCGACATGCATGCCATGGAGATTCCGCCCAGCGTGCGGGCGATTGGCCGTGCAGGCGCGGGGACCAACAATATCCCGGTCAAGGCCATGAGCGCACGCGGCGTGCCGGTGTTCAACACGCCCGGCGCCAATGCCAACGCGGTAAAAGAGCTCGTCCTTGCCGGCATGCTGCTGGCCGCCCGCAACCTGGCCAGCGCGCTGGATTTCGTCTCGGCGCTCGACCCGGCGGATGCGGATATGGAAAAGAAGGTGGAGGACGGCAAGAAGACCTACGCCGGGTATGAACTGGCGGGCCAGACGCTGGGCATCATCGGTCTGGGCAAGATCGGCTGCCTGGTCGCCGATGCGGCGATCAAGCTGGGCATGAACGTACTGGGTTTTGATCCCGAGATTACCGTTGATGCCGCGTGGAGCCTGCCTGCACAGGTGAAAAAGGCGAACAGCGTTGCCGAGGTGTTGCGGCAGGCCAACTTTGTGACTTTGCACGTCCCGTTGCTGGAGGCTACGCGGAATCTCGTCAATGCGGACAACATCAGCGGCATGCGGCATGGCGCTGTCCTGCTCAACTTCTCCCGCGCAGGCATTGTCAATGAAGAGGCGGTGCTCGCCGCGCTGAAGGGAAAAAAGCTCAGCCACTACGTTTGCGATTTTCCGTCCGCCCGCGTCAACCGGCATCCCGGCATCGTTGCCTTGCCGCATCTTGGCGCGTCAACGCGCGAAGCGGAGGAAAATTGTGCCCTGATGGTGGCTGATCAGTTGGTCGACTTTCTGGAACATGGTAATGTTCAGAATGCCGTTAATTTTCCCAGCGTCAGCATGCTACGTGAGTCGAACTACCGGATCGCCATTGCCAATGCCAACGTACCCAACATGGTCGGCCAGATTTCCACCACCCTGGCCGGAGCCGGGCTGAATATCCACAACATGGTGAATAAGTCGCGCGGCGAGATGGCCTACACCCTGGTCGATGTGGATAGCCAGGTGAAGGGCAGCGTGATTGACGCCATCGGCAGAATTGCGGGCGTGTTGGGCGCGCGGTATTTGCCGCTGGAGGCCTGAAGGTGGCTGACGCAGAGCAGGAGTTGAAGGGCTTGCGCGAGGGGATCGATGCCCTCGATGCCGACTTGTTGCGGCTCATCAACGAGCGGGCGAAAATTGCACAGCGCATCGGCGCGATCAAGCAGGGAACCATCTACCGGCCCGAACGCGAAGCGCAGGTGTTGCGCCGCATCGCCGAAGATAATCCCGGCCCGCTGCCGGCGGCGGCGGCCCAGCGCATTGTGCGCGAGGTCATGTCGGCGTGCCTGGCGCTGGAGCAGCCCCTGACCATTGCCTATCTCGGCCCGGCCGGCACCTATTCCGAGGCCGCAGCGCACAAGCATTTCGGCGCTGCGCCAACATTTTCTTCGTGCCCGTCCATCGACGACGTTTTCCGCGCCGTGGAGGCCGGCAACGCACAGTATGGCGTGGTGCCGGTGGAAAATTCGACGGAAGGCGCCATCGGCCGCTCGCTGGATCTGCTGCTTTCCTCGCCGCTCATGATTTGCGGCGAAATCAATCTGCCCATTCATCATAATCTGATGGGGCATGCCGCCGCGATTGAGGCTGCAACCCGCGTGTATTCCCATGCCCAGTCGCTGGCGCAGTGCCACGAGTGGCTGAATCGCCGTCTCCCCGGCGTGCCGCGCGTGGCGGTGGCGAGCAATGCCGAGGCGGCGCGCCTGGCAGCGCTCGAAACGGGTGCGGTGGCAGTGGCCGGCGAAGCGGCGGCAGAACTGTATGGACTGCCTATCCTGGCTGCCAACATCGAGGATGATCCCGGCAACACGACACGCTTTGTGGTGGTTGCCGAGCACGACGTGGGCCCCTCGGGAGCCGATCGCACCTCGCTGGTATGTTCGGCAAAAAACCAGCCCGGCGCGGTGTATCACCTGCTGGCGCCGCTTGCGGAACAGGGCGTTTCCATGACGCGCTTCGAATCCCGGCCGGCGCGGAACTGGAGCGGCAGCCGCTGGGAATACGTTTTTTATATCGATATCGAAGGCCATCAACAGGATGCGGCGGTGGCTCAAGCCCTGGAGGAACTCGGCCGCCGGGCCGGTTTCGTCAAGCGTCTCGGCTCCTATCCGAAAGCCGTCTACTGAGGCTTTTATCATGAGCGTGGCATTGCAGGCACTGCCCTATATTCGCGGCATCTCGCCCTACATTCCGGGCAAGCCGATCACCCAGCTTGCCCGCGAAATGGGTATTCCGCCCGAGAAAATCATCAAGCTGGCGTCCAACGAAAATCCGCTGGGCATGAGTCCGCAGGCACGGCAAGCGGTTGAGGCGGCGCTTGCCGGCGTCGAGCGTTACCCGGACCAGTTCGACCTGATCGCAGCGCTGGCCGGGCATCACGGCGTAAGGCCGGAACAGGTCGTGCTGGGCAACGGCTCGAATGACGTGCTTGACCTGGTGGCCCGCGTGTTCCTGTCGGCAGGGCGTTCAGGCGTCGCGTCGCAGTATGCCTTTGCCGTGTATCCGCTGGTCACCGTGGCTACCGGCGCCGAGTCGCTTGTCGCGCCGGCGCGCCACTACGGGCATGACCCGGTTGCCCTGCGGGCTGCGATCCGGCCCGATACGCGGGTGCTCTGGATCGCGAATCCGAATAATCCGACCGGCACTTTCCTGCCGTATGCGGAATTGCGCGCTTTCATCGCGCGTGTTCCGGCGCACGTTGTCGTGGTGCTTGACGAGGCTTACACCGAATATCTCTTGCCTACTGAGCGGGTCGATAGCGTTGCCTGGATCAGGGATTTTCCGAACCTGGTGATTACCCGCACCTTTTCCAAGATCTACGGGCTGGCCGGCTTGCGCGTCGGCTATGCGATAGCGCAGGCGGATGTGGCCGATCTGATGAATCGTGCGCGGCAACCGTTCAATGTGGGCAATCTGGGGCTGGTCGGCGCCCTCGCGGCGCTGAATGACCACCTCTTCGTTGCCGCAAGCTATGAACTGAATCGCCGGGGCATGGAGCAGATCATCGCCGGACTGAAACGGCTGGGCCTGGAGCACATTCCGTCGCACGGGAATTTTGTCACTTTCGCCGTGGCGGACGGGGCGGCGATCAATATCCGGTTGCTCAAGGAGGGAGTCATTGTGCGTCCCCTGGGCGGCTATGACATGCCCAATCATTTGCGGGTGACCATCGGCCGCGAAACGGAAAACCAGCGCTTTCTCGCCGCGCTTGAAAAAGCCCTCGCCGCATGATGTTCAAAAAAGTCGTCGTCTGCGGCGTGGGTCTCATCGGCGGCTCGTTTGCGCTGGCGCTCAAGGCGGCGGGAATCGCGGGCGAGGTGGTTGGCCTGGGCCGCACGCAGGCGTCGCTGGTCGAGGCGCAACGGCGCGGCGTCATTGACCGCATCGCCGGCGACTGGGCCGATGCCTTGCGCGGCGCCGACCTGGTTTTCCTGGCCATGCCCGTGGGGCAGATGTTGCCGGTGATGCAGTCCCTGGCGCCGCATTTGCCGCCGGCGGCGATAGTTACCGATGCGGGCAGCACCAAGTCCGATGTCGTGGCCGCTGCGCGCGAGGCGCTCGGCGAACGCAGCGCCCAATTTGTCCCGGGGCATCCCGTCGCGGGTGCGGAAAAAAGCGGCGTCGCCGCCGCCCAGGCCGATCTTTTTCGCGACAGGCGCGTCGTGCTGACTCCCCTGGAGGAAAATCCGGCCGGGCATGTGGCGCTCGTGCAGCGCGTCTGGGAAGCATGCGGCGCCCAGGTTTCCCGGCTTGACCCGGAAGCCCACGACCGCGTGTTTGCCGCAGTCAGCCACCTGCCGCATCTGCTGGCATTTGTTTTGGTGCATGAATTCGCCCGGCGCGACGATGCCGATCGGTTGTTCGGTTTTGCTGCCGGCGGCTTTCGCGATTTCACGCGCATTGCCAGCAGCCACCCTGAAATGTGGCGCGACATCTGCCTGGCAAACCGTGCTGCCCTGCTGGATGAACTCGATGCCTACATGGCCGGGTTGATGCGCGCCCGTGTTTTGCTCGCCGGCGCCGATGCCGGGGGCCTGCAGGCGATGTTCGAAACGGCCCGGACGCGGCGCGACGCATGGCTCGACAACCTCGCCACATTCGCCACATTGGCGCCACCAGGAGAATGATGCAAACCCTGACCCTGCCGCCCCTGCAGTCGGCCGGCGGTTGCGTCCGCCTGCCCGGCTCGAAGAGCATTTCCAACCGCATGCTGCTGCTGGCGGCGCTGGCCGCAGGCACTACGGAAATCCGTGACGTGCTCGCTGCGGATGACACGCAGGTAATGCTGGCCGCGCTTGAAAAACTCGGCGTTGGCGTGACGGCGGCAAGCGGCAATGCGTGGCGTGTCGAAGGCTGTGGCGGCGCGTTCCGGGTCAAGGACGCCGATCTTTTCATGGGCAATGCCGGCACCGTGATTCGTCCGTTGACGGCGGCGCTGGCGTTGTCGGGCGGCCGCTACCGGCTCTCCGGCGCGCCGCGCATGCATGAACGGCCCATCGGCGATCTGGTGGATGGCTTGCGCCAGATCGGCGCGGATGTGCGTTACGCCGGGCAGGACGGCTTTCCGCCGCTGGCAATCCGGCCTGCGGCAATCCGTCTCAATGGCCCGATCCGCATGCGCGGCGATGTCTCCTCGCAGTTTCTCAGCGCCTTGCTGATGGCCTTGCCGCTTGGCGGCGAGGAAGCGGTGATTGAAATCACCACCGAGCTGATTTCCAAACCCTATGTCGAGATTACGCTGAACCTGATGGCGCGCTTTGGCGTCGAGGTGCGGCGCGAAGGCTGGCGGCGCTTCGTCATTCCGGCGGCGCAGCGCTACCGCAGTCCCGGCGTGCTGCATGTGGAAGGCGATGCGTCGTCGGCCTCGTATTTTCTTGCCGCCGGCTTGCTCGGCGGCGGGCCGGTGCGGGTGGAAGGCGTGGGCAAAAACAGCATCCAGGGCGATGTGCGTTTCGCCGATGCGCTGGAAGCCCTCGGTGCGCGCATCGTGTGGGGCGAAAATTTTATCGAGGCCGGCGCCACAGGAAAAACCGGAAAAATCAAGGCCTTCGATCTCGATCTGAACCACATCCCCGATGCGGCGATGGCCCTGGCGGTCAGCGCATTGTTTGCCGATGGCCGCTGCGTACTGCGCAATATCGGTTCGTGGCGGGTCAAGGAAACCGACCGCATCGCGGCCATGGCGACGGAATTGCGCAAGCTGGGCGCCGCGGTGGAGGAGGGCAGCGACTGGCTCGCCGTCTCGCCAGCACCGATTTTGCGGCGCAACGCGGCGATCGACACCTACGACGATCACCGCATGGCGATGTGCTTTTCGTTGGTGGCGCTGGCCGGCGTGCCGGTCACCATCAACGATCCGGGCTGCGTCAGCAAAACCTTCCCTGCGTATTTCGATGCGTTTGCGGAAATCGCGGCGCCGGTGATTGCGATTGACGGCCCTTCGGCTTCGGGCAAGGGCACTGTCGCCGCACGCGTCGCCGGGCAACTGGGTTACCACTATCTGGACAGCGGCGCGCTCTATCGGCTCACCGCGCTGGCGGCGCGGCGCGCAGGCGTGGCGCTGGATGACGAGCGCGGCGTCGCTGCCCTGGCAGCCGACCTGCCCGCGCGTTTCGAGGACGGGCGCGTGTGGTTGGGGGAGGATGACGTGACGGATGCCATACGTTCCGAAGAGGCCTCGGCCGGCGCCTCGCGCGTGGCCGTGCTGGCCGGCGTGCGCGCCGCCATGCTGGCCCGCCAGCGGGCCTGGCGGCGGTTCCCCGGCCTGGTTGCGGATGGGCGCGACATGGGCTCGGTGGTCTTCCCTGCGGCGGCAGTCAAGGTGTTCCTCACGGCGTCGGCGCAAGCGCGCGCGGAGCGGCGTTATAAACAGTTGATCGCAAAGGGCTTAGCTGCTAATATGCATGCCCTTTTGCAGGATTTGCAGGAGCGGGACGCGCGCGATGCCCAGCGCAGCGCAGCGCCTCTCCGCCAGTGCGAAGATGCCATACGGATAGATACCACCCGCATGGATATCGCAGAGGCTGTGGCTGCCGTTATGGCAATCGTTGAAAAGAAGTCGTTGTATAAGTAAAAAATAGTCGCTGTGTAGTTTTGTTTGCGTATCGTAATGTGTAATACAACGTGCTGGCGAGGTGCGAAACCTGGCCGGCGAAGAGCAACCAACCCGTCACCCTGGTGACAAAAACCCTGTAAGGTTCCCATCAATGTCAACTACTGCTATTGCCGAAAACTCGCCCATGGAAAGCTTTGCCGCGTTATTCGAGGAAAGCCTCCAGCGCCAGGAAATGCGTGCCGGTGAAGTTATTACGGCTGAAGTTATTCGTATCGACCAGAATTTCGTGATTGTCAATGCCGGCCTCAAGTCGGAGAGCGCCATCGCCATCGAGGAGTTTCATAACGAACGCGGCGAACTTGAAGTCCAGCCCGGCGATTTCGTCCAGGTGGCGATTGAAATGCTCGAAGACGGTTATGGCGCGACGCGTTTGTCGCGCGAAAAGGCCAAGCGCATTTCGGCCTGGAACGACCTGGACAAGGCGCTGACCGACGGTGTGCTGGTCAAGGGTTTCGTGAGCGGCAAGGTCAAGGGCGGCCTGACCGTCATGGTCAATGGCATTCGCGCCTTCCTGCCGGGTTCGCTGGTGGATACGCGGCCGGTCAAGGACACCACGCCTTTCGAAGGCAAGGAATTTGAATTCAAGGTGATCAAGCTCGACCGCAAGCGCAACAACGTGGTCGTGTCGCGCCGCGCCGTGATGGAAGCGAGCGTGAGCGAAGATCGCGAGCAGATGCTGGAAAACCTCAAGGAAGGCACCATCATCAAGGGCATCGTCAAGAACATCACCGATTACGGCGCGTTTGTCGATCTCGGCGGCATCGATGGCCTGCTGCACATTACCGACCTGGCCTGGCGCCGCGTGCGGCATCCCAGCGAAGTGATCAACGTGGGCGACGAAGTCACCGCCAAGGTGCTCAAGTTCGATCAGGAAAAGAATCGCGTCAGCCTGGGCATGAAGCAGCTCGGCGAGGATCCGTGGGTGGGCATCGCCCGCCGTTACCCGTCCGGCACGCGCCTGTTCGGCAAGGTCACCAACCTCACCGACTACGGCGCTTTCGTCGAGATCGAGCAGGGC
>CAZQTB010000022.1:0-37039 GCA_964596295.1 uncultured Rhodocyclaceae bacterium
ACTTGATGGCTATCTTGCCGGCTTGCTCTTTTTCGAACAGCTTGTCCTGCAGGATCTTCTCGGCGCGGAATTTTTCGCGGCGATGCACGACGGTGACGCGGCTGGCGATGTTGGACAGGTACAGCGCCTCTTCCACCGCCGTGTTGCCACCGCCGATTACCGCGACTTCCTGGTTCTTGTAGAAGAAGCCGTCGCAGGTCGCGCAGGCGGAAACGCCCTTGCCGGCGAAGGTTTCTTCGGAGGGCAGGCCCAGGTATTGCGCCGAAGCTCCCGTCGCGATGATCAGCGCATCGCAGGTGTATTCGCCCGCGTCGCCGATCAGCCGGATGGGTTTTTCGGCGAGTTTGGCGGTATGGATATGATCGAAAATAATTTCCGTATTGAAGCGCGCGGCGTGTTTCTCGAACCGCGCCATCAGATCGGGGCCTTGCACGCCGTCGGCATCCGCCGGCCAGTTATCCACGTCGGTGGTGGTCATCAACTGGCCGCCCTGCGCCATGCCGGTGATCAGCACGGGGTTCAGGTTGGCGCGGGCGGCATACACGGCAGCGCTGTAACCCGCCGGGCCGGAGCCGAGAATAAGAAGGCGGACGTGACGGGTGCTCATGATTTGAATCCGTTTCTGGACGGGAATATCCTGTGATTGAGGGCTGGCGCAATTATATAAGACTGGTTGCGGCATAATCGTGCGCTTCCATTTCACAGCAATTTCGCCACTCTCCCGCCATGAATCCTTTGCTAGATTTCAGCAGCCTGCCCCGCTTCGACGCCATTACTCCCGAGCATGTCGCCCCCGCGATTCATCAGCTGCTGGAGGAAAACCGGGCGCTGGTCCAGCAGCTCATTACGCCTGCAACGCCCGCAACCTGGGATGCCTTCGTGCAGCCCATGCTGGATGCCGGCGAACGCCTGTCGCGCGCCTGGGGCGTCGTCGGCCACTTGCATGCGGTGAATGACGTGCCGCCCTGGCGCGAGGCCTACAACGCGCTGCTGCCCGAGATTTCCAGCTTCTACGCCGATCTCGGCCAGAACCTCGCGCTGTTCGCCAAATACAAGGCGCTGGCCGGGAGCGCCGAATTCGCCGCGCTGTCGGCCGCGCGCAAAAAGATCATCCAGAATGAACTGCGCGACTTTCGCCTGTCCGGCGCGGAATTGCCCGAAGCGCAGAAACCGCGCTTCAAGGCCATCCAGGAAGAACTTGCGGCGCTCGGCGCGAAATTTTCCGAGAACGTGCTCGATGCGACCAACGCCCATGCTGAATGGATCGAGCGCGAGAGTGATATCGCCGGCCTGCCGGAAGACGCCAAAGCCGCCGCCCGCTTTGCCGCCGAAAAAGACGGCTCAGTTGGCAAAAGCGCAGGCTGGAAATTCACCCTGCATGCGCCGTCGTACATTCCCGTGCTGCAATATTGCGACAACCGCGAGTTGCGCGCCCGCATGTATCGCGCCTATGCCACACGCGCCTCGGAATTCGGCAAAACCGAATGGGACAACAGCCCGGTGATCAACCGCCTGCTCGCGCTGCGCGACGAGGAAGCAAAGATGCTCGGCTATGCCAATTTTGCCGCCGTCTCGCTGGCGACCAAGATGGCCGACAGCCCTGCGCAGGTGGCGGCTTTCCTGCGCGACATGGCGGCCAAGGCGCGCCCCTTCGCCGAACAGGACCTCGCCGCCATGCAGGCATTTGCAAAAAAGGAACTCGGCATGGCCGCGCTCGAAAGCTGGGATATCGCCTGGGTTGCCGAAAAGCTCAAGCTCGCCCGCTACAGTTTTTCCGACGACGAAGTAAAGCAGTATTTCCCCGAGCACAAGGTGCTGGCCGGACTGTTTCGCGTCATCGAAACGCTGTTTGCCGTCAGGCTGGCGCCCGACACCGCGCCGGCGTGGCATCCCGCTGTGCGCTTCTTCCGCATCGAGCGCGACGGCCGGCTTATCGGCCAGTTTTACCTTGACCTCTACGCACGCGAAACCAAGCGCGGCGGCGCGTGGATGGACGAGGCAATCACCCGCCGCCGCGTGGCGACGGCGATCCAGACCCCGGTGGCCTACCTTACCTGCAACTTCCCCGCTCCCATCGGCGAAGGCGCCAGGCAGCGGCCCACCACGTTCAGCCACGATGATGTCATCACGCTGTTCCACGAATTCGGGCATGGCTTGCACCATCTGCTGACCCAGGTTGAAGAGCTGCCCGTTTCCGGCATTCACGGCGTGGAATGGGATGCCGTCGAACTGCCCAGCCAGTTCATGGAAAATTTCTGCTGGGAATGGGACGTGCTGAGCGGCATGACGGCGCACGCCGATACCGGCGCGCCCCTGCCGCGTGCGCTGTACGACAAAATGATCGCCGCGAAGAATTTTCAGAGCGGCCTGCAAACCCTGCGCCAGATCGAATTCGGCCTGTTCGACCTGTTGCTGCACAGCGAATATGCGAATCCGTCTCCGGACCAGGGAACGGTACAAGGCGGCCCGGATTTCATGCGCCTGCTGGATCGGGTCCGGCGCGAAGTGGCGGTCCTGACGCCGCCGGAATGGAACCGCTTCCCGCACAGCTTTTCGCATATTTTCGGCGGCGGCTACGCGGCGGGCTACTACAGCTACAAATGGGCTGAAGTGCTCTCCGCCGACGCCTACGAAGCGTTTGAAGAGGCCGGCCGGCAGACCGGCAGCACGCTCGATGCGACTACCGGCGAGCGGTTCTGGCGCGAGATTCTGTCGGTCGGCGGATCGCGTCCGGCACTCGAATCCTTCACCGCCTTCCGCGGCCGCGAGCCGCGGCCCGATGCGCTGCTCAGGCATGGCGGCATGGCCGTGACCTCCTGATGGCGGTAGACGCGAAGGCTTATCGCCAGCGCCTGTGCATATTTTTCTTTCGCTCCTTTGGGTCAGTCACCGGCTGCTGCCGCGACAATCGCCGGTGACTTTAGGGCTACCCAGGATTTGCTCGCCATAAACCAACTAATGCTTGCTACCTGCAAGGCCAATAGTCCGCCCCACGCGATCTGCAGCGCTTGCGCCCGCGCAAACCCGTGCGCCAGGGCCAGATCAACCGCCACCCCAAATCCCCACTGCAAACCGAACCCACCAACAAACACCGTCAGATTAATGCAGGTATTCGCGCGGCCTGAAAGTTGCGCAGGGTAATGGCTGGCATGCATGGCATAAATCAAGTTGAAACTGGCGCAGAAAAATCCGAAGATCGCCCACATGACATGACTTTCCCCTACCCCGAGGATCAGCAGCAAAGAAACCGCCAATGCGGCCGTGGTTCCCCAGAAAAACAGTTTCTCAACCGTTAAGCCGCGACGTATGAACGAGGCTATTCGGGTGGCCAGCAGAAAATAGCCGATCGTTAACGTGAGGCTCAGCAGCAGCATGTGAAATGAAGCGCTTTGCGTAGAGTACGCATTGACGCCAAGAAGCCAGGGCATGGCCCACAACCCCTGGATAGAGACAAACCCGCCAATGAGTACAGCCGTTTGCGGCGCAAATCGCCAAAAGGCGCGAGAAGCAAATATGCCGCCTATGCCCCGGATGAGATCAGCCAGCGGTACGGCTTCGGCAGGCCGTAGTTGCTCCGGGGTTTTGCGTATCGCATAGGCGGCGATCAGCGTCAGAGCCGCCAAGCACAGAAAAATAGTGCGCCAGCCGGCATAAGGCAGAAGCAGGCTAAACGGTGCGCTCGCGGTGATGCCCCCCATGCCGCCGGCCACCATGACAGATGAACTCAATGAGGCCTGGCGTGTGGCTGAAAATAATTGCGAGAAGGCCTTGAACGAGGCCATCAAGCACGCCGAGACGCCCAGACCGATCAACCCGCGCGCCAGGGCAAGCTGGGTAAGCGTGTGGCCCAGACCAAAGCCAACGCATCCCGCGGCCGCGAACACCAGCAAGACGGATTCAACCCGGCGCGGCCCCCACCGGTCCAGAGCAATGCCGAGAGGCAGTTGCGCCAAGGCAAAGCCTATCAAATAGGCGCTGGTAAGCAGGCCCAGATCCGCCGAGTCAAGTCCTAGTTCGCGGGTAAGATCAGGGGCGATAACCGCATTAACGTTACGCAGCAGGTAGGACAGAAAATAGCCGAAAGCATAAGGCAGCAGGATCGGCAGGACGGTCGACGGGGAACCGGCTTTGTTCATGAGCGGGGGTGGCACGGGGGTGGCAACGTGGCGGCAGTCTTGCAGGGAGATGCGAAGTTTAGGCCTATTTCGTTCGGCCTGAATCGCGGCACATCGCTCCGCCGCGGCGGGCGCAATGAAGACAAACGGGTAAAATCCGGCCCTTCTTCGCCGTATCGCCAGCGCCGTCCCACGGGATACCGCTACGCATAACTTTTGGAGAATCTGCGTGCAACTTGTCTGTCTCGACCTCGAAGGTGTGCTGGTCCCGGAAATCTGGATTGAATTTGCCGAGCGCACCGGCATTCCGGAATTGCGCCGCACCACGCGCGACGAACCCGACTACGACAGGCTGATGAAGTACCGGCTGGACTTGCTGAAGACGCACAAGCTGGGGCTGCCCGACATTCAAAAAGTCATCGCGGAAATGGGGCCGCTGGCTGGCGCAAAAGAGTTTCTCGATCGGTTGCGGCGCGATTTCCAGGTCATCATCCTGTCCGACACCTTCTATGAATTCGCCATGCCGCTGATGGCGCAACTGGGCATGCCCACGCTGTTCTGCCACCGGCTCGAAGCGGATGCCGCCGGCTTTCTGGTGAATTACCACCTGCGCATGCCGAACCAGAAACAGGAGGCCGTGCAGCGCTTCAGGGAACTCCGCTTCACGGTCATTGCGGCGGGCGACTCGTACAACGACACGGCAATGCTGATGGCGGCGCATGCCGGCATCCTGTTCCATCCGCCGCAAAAAGTGATTGACGAGTTCCCCCAGTTCCCCGTCACCCTGAATTACGCGGAACTGCGCGCCGCGATCGACGCGGCCGCAGCGCGCATCTGATGCATTCCGGCCGCTTCTACACCCTCACCGCGTCATGCCCCGACCAGGTGGGCATCATCGCCCGCGTCACCGGCTTCATCGCGGAACACCAGGGCTGGGTCCTCGAATCAAGCTTTCATGCCGACGCGCTGGATGGCCGCTATTTCATGCGCATCGAGGTGAAAGCGGATTCCCTGCCGTTTTCCCTGGCCGAGTTCCGCAGCAGCTTCGCCGCGCTGGCGCGCGAATTGCAAATGGACTGGCGCATCAGCGATTCCGCCGTGAAAAAGCGCGTGGTCGTGCTGGTCAGCAAACAGGAGCACTGCCTGTACGACCTGCTGGCGCGCTGGCAAGCGCAGGAGATCAATATCGAGATTGCCTGCGTGATCTCGAACCATGACGCCTTCAAGGGTTTTGTCGAATGGCATGGCATCCCGTTTCACCATGTGCCGGTCACCCCGGACACCCGGGCCGCGGCCTGCGCGGAAGTGCAGCGCCTGTTTGCGGCAGTGCAGGGCGACACCATGGTGCTGGCGCGCTACATGCAGATCCTGTCGCCCGAACTGTGCGCGGCCTATCCGGGACGCATCATCAATATCCACCACAGTTTTCTGCCGTCGTTCGTCGGCGCCAGGCCTTACCATCAGGCCTACACGCGCGGCGTGAAGCTGATTGGCGCAACATGCCACTACGTTACCGAGACGCTCGATCAGGGGCCGATCATCGAGCAGGATGTGATCCGCATCGACCACTCGGATTCGGTCGAAGACATGGTGCGCTATGGCAAGGACATCGAGAAGACCGTGCTCGCGCGCGGCCTGCGCTATCACCTCGAAGACCGCGTGCTGGTGCATGGCAACAAGACGGTGGTGTTCCGCTAGGCTGCACACGGCCCGCCGGCAATCCGCGATACGCAAACGACTACCTCAATCCCTCGACAACAGTATCCTGTGCATTTCGATGCAACTGTCCCGATTGCATGGGGCGGCATCGGGTAGCATAGGCGCCTTTTTCTGTCATCATCCCTTCCTTCCGTGCATCCCATTAATCGCTATCCAAGAATTTCCCTGAGCATCCTGATTCTGATCTGGGGCTTAGGCTACCCGGTCATGAAAATCGGCCTGCAGTATTGTCCGCCGCTGCTTTTTGCCGGCTTGCGCGCGCTGATTTCCGGCGTCATTCTGGCGAGCCTGGCGCTGCAGAACGGCGAGCCGCTGAATTTTCAGCAGACCTGGAAAGCCATGCTGATCTCCATGACGTTTAACGTGATGCTGTTTTTTGGCACGGCGTCGATTGCGGTCAAATTCCTGCCCTCGGGAATCGCCTCGATTCTGCTGTATGCCCAGCCGATCATGATCGGATTTCTGGCGCATTTTCTCCTGGGCGAAATACTCACCCAACGCAAGCTGACCGGCCTCCTGTTCGGGTTTACCGGCGTCGCCATCATCAGCTACAAGGGCATTGCCGGGGATTTGTCGCTGTATGGCGTCTTCATGGGGCTGCTCTCGGCGCTGGGCTGGACGCTTGGCACCATTCTCGTCAAGCGTAAAAATCCGCGCTCGATATACTGGTTCATCGCGCTGCCCTTTATCGGCGGCGGCCTGCTGCTATGCGCCCTGGGGACAGCGCTGGGCGAAGGATTCTCCACCATCGTCTGGAACATCCCCTTTGTTTTTGCCTTGCTGTGGGGCTCCGCCGTTGGCCTGGCCGCCTCGTGGGTGATCTGGTTTCATTTGGTCAGAACCGCCGACGCCAGCATACTTTCGGCCAACACCTTCATGGTTCCCGTGGTCTCCGTTATAGGAGGCGCCCTGTTTCTCGGCGAGACGATCCCGGTCAGCCTGTTCCTGGGCGGGGCGCTCGTCATTTATGGCATATACAAGGTCAACCAGCCCGCAGTATCGGCCCCCTGACCCTGGGTTCAACCGCTTTGCCGTCCTGCTGGCGCCGACTTTATTTCCCGGGCGAGCGCTGCCGCAGCAGTAACCAGAGCCCGACGAGCACCATCGGCAGGCTGAGCCATTGCCCCATGCTGATGGTGTAGGAATGGCCGAAGATGCCGGCATCGGGCTCGCGGAAGCACTCGGCGGCCGAGCGCAGGACGCCATAGCCGACGAGAAACATGCCCGACACCGCGCCCGTCGCGCGTTGCCGCGCTGAAAAAATCCACAGCGCGATGAAGAGCAGCAACCCCTCGCCTGCCGCCTGATACAGCGGCGAAGGGTGGCGCGGCAAGCCGTCGACCTGCGGGAAAACCATCGCCCACGGCAGCGCGGCATCCGCCACGCGTCCCCACAGCTCGCCGTTGATGAAGTTGCCGATGCGGCCCGCCATCAGGCCCAGAGGCACCAGCGGGGCGATAAAGTCGGTGACCTGAAAAAATGCCTTGCCGCTTTTGCGGCTCCACACCAGCATTGCCAGCAACACGCCGAGAAAGCCGCCGTGAAAACTCATGCCGCCTTTCCACACGGCGAGAATTTCCAGCGGATGCGCCAGGTAATACCCCGGATCATAAAAAACCGCCTGGCCCAGCCGCCCGCCCAGCACGACGCCCAGCACGCCATAGAACAGCAGGTCGTCGAGATCGGCCGCCGTCATGCCGTGCCAGGGCTGGGTCCGTGCGCGCCATTTGCCCAGCCACAGAAAAGCCAGGAAGCCGGCGAGATACATCAGCCCGTACCAGCGCACGGCGAGCGGGCCGAGATGGACGGCGACAGGATCGAACTGGGGGTAAATCAGCAAGAGTGGTGGCACAGGCTTGGGCTAGAATCTTGATTCTAAGTCACGCGGCCCGCTTATTGCGCGTCTTCGCCGCCGTATTGTTGTCGCATCAGGAGATCATCATGCCCGCTTACCGTTCCCGTACATCCACCCACGGCCGCAACATGGCCGGGGCCCGCGCCCTGTGGCGCGCCACCGGCATGAAAGACGGCGATTTCGGCAAGCCCATCATCGCCGTGGTGAATTCCTTCACCCAGTTCGTGCCCGGCCATGTACACCTGAAAGACCTGGGCCAGTTGGTCGCGCGCGAGATCGAGGCGGCAGGCGGCGTAGCCAAGGAATTCAACACCATCGCGGTGGATGACGGCATTGCCATGGGGCACGGCGGCATGCTGTATTCGCTGCCTTCGCGCGAGCTGATTGCCGATTCGGTCGAATACATGGTGAATGCCCATTGCGCGGACGCCATGGTGTGCATTTCCAACTGCGACAAGATCACGCCGGGGATGCTGATGGCGGCCTTGCGCATCAATATCCCGACGGTCTTCGTCTCCGGCGGGCCGATGGAGGCAGGCAAGGTGCAGTGGCACGGCCAGTTCCGCAAGGTGGACCTGATCGACGCCATGATCGAGGCGGGGGACACGAAAAACAGCGATGCCGACGTGGCGTCGATGGAGCGCTCGGCCTGCCCGACCTGCGGCTCGTGTTCCGGCATGTTCACGGCCAACTCGATGAACTGCCTGACCGAAGCGCTGGGGCTTTCGCTCCCCGGCAACGGCTCGCTGCTGGCCACGCATGCCGACCGCAAACAGCTCTTCCTGCGCGCGGGACGGCTGGTGGTTGACCTGTGCGCGCGCTGGTACGAGCAGGATGACGCCGGCGTCCTGCCGCGCAACGTGGCCTCGTTCGCCGCGTTTGAAAACGCCATGACACTGGACGTCAGCATGGGCGGTTCGACCAACACCGTGCTGCATCTGCTGGCGGCAGCGCGCGAAGCGGGCGTCGATTTCACCCTGCAGGACATCGACCGCCTTTCGCGCCGCGTGCCGTGCCTGGCCAAGGTGGCTCCGGCGACGCAGAAATATCACATGGAAGATGTGCACCGTGCGGGCGGCATCATGGCCATCCTGGGCGAGCTGGATCGCGCCGGACTGATCCATCGCGACATACCGACGGTGCATGAAAAAACCCTTGGCGCCGCATTGGACAAGTGGGATGTGATGCGCACCGAGGATGCGGCGGTGAAAGAGTTTTATCGCGCCGCACCCGGCGGCATTCCGACGCAGACAGCCTTTTCGCAGGATCGCCGCTACCCCGATCTCGATCTCGACCGCGCCGAGGGATGCATTCGCGAAAAGGCTCACGCCTATTCACGGGACGGCGGCCTGGCCGTGCTGTTCGGCAACATCGCCGAGAAGGGTTGCATCGTCAAAACAGCCGGCGTGGATGATTCCATCCTCAAGTTCACCGGCCGCGTGCGCCGCTGCGAATCGCAGGAAGAAGCCGTGGAGAAGATTCTGGCCGACGAAATCGTCGCGGGCGATATCGTGGTGGTGGTGTATGAAGGCCCCAAAGGCGGGCCGGGCATGCAGGAAATGCTCTACCCGACAAGCTACCTGAAATCCAAGGACCTGGGCAAGGTCTGCGCGCTGCTCACCGACGGGCGTTTTTCAGGAGGCACTTCGGGACTGTCCATCGGGCACGCCTCACCGGAAGCGGCCGCAGGCGGCGCCATCGGCCTGGTCGAAGAAGGCGACACCATCGAGATCGACATTCCCCAGCGAAGCATCAACCTGGTCATCGAAAAGTCGGCGCTGGCGGCACGGCGAAAAGCCATGGAAGCGCGCGGCATGGCGGCATGGAAGCCGACAAACCGGCAGCGCGAAGTCTCCGCCGCGCTGAAAGCCTATGCGGCGATGACCACATCGGCGGATACGGGCGCCGTGCGCGACGTCGCCCAGCTCGGCTAGGCCGCCGAAAACCGCCGCCGGGCGGGTCATGCGATGAATGAAAAAATTACCGGCGCGATCCTGGCGGGCGGCCTGGGCCGGCGCATGGGCGGCGTGGACAAGGGGCTGCAGGATTTGCGCGGACAGCCGATGGTGCAGTGGGTGATTGACCGTCTGGCGCCGCAAGTTGATCGGCTGCTTATCAACGCCAACCGCAACATCGCGCGCTATGCGGCATTCGGCTACCCGGTGCTGCCTGATGAAATTGCCGACTTCGCGGGGCCGCTGGCGGGCCTGCATGTTGCGCTATCGCACGCGGCCACCCCGCTTGTCGCAACCGCGCCATGCGATTCGCCCTGGCTGCCGGTCGATCTGGTGGCGCGTCTTTATCATGCGCTGCGGGATGATGCTGCCGATCTCGCGGTGGCGCATACGGCGGAACGCACGCACCCGGTGTTTTGCCTGGTCCGGCGCTCGCTGCTGCCGCAATTGACAGACTACCTCTCTGCCGGAGGACGCAAGGTGGAGCAGTGGCACGCAACGCTAAAAATGTGTGCGGTGGCTTTTGACGATGAACCCGGGGCATTCAGCAATATAAATACGGCCGAAGAACTCGCACGCCATACGTAATGCAGCGGACGCGGGAAAAATGGAGCGGGCGAAGGGAGTCGAACCCTCGTCATCAGCTTGGGAAGCTGGGGTAATGCCGTTATACGACGCCCGCGCGGCGCATGAACCAACCGGGCGCGGATTTTATCCCTACATCAGCACAATGTCGAACTGCTCCTGCGTATAGCCGCTTTCGGCATGCAGCGAGACGGGACGGCCGATGAAGTCGGAGAGCATGGTCAGCGCCTGCGCTTCCTCCTCAAGAAACAGGTCGATCACGACCGGGGCGGCGATGACCCGCAGTTCGCGGGCGACGAACAGGCGCGCTTCGCGCAGCAGCTCGCGCAGGATTTCATAGCATACGGTTTGCGCCGTTTTTATCTCGCCGCGCCCGCCGCATAGTGGGCAAGGCTCGCAAAGTATCTGCGCGAGGCTTTCGCGCGTGCGCTTGCGGGTCATCTCGACCAGCCCCAGCTGGGTGAAGTCGGAAACGGTAACGCGCGTGCGGTCATGGGCCAGCGCCTTGTTGAATTCCGCCAGGACGACCGCCTTGTGCTCCTGGTCTTCCATATCGATGAAGTCGACGATGATGATGCCACCCAGATTGCGCAGGCGGAGCTGCCGCGCGACAGTCTGCGCCGCTTCAAGATTCGTCTTGAAAATCGTGTCGTCAAAATTGCGCGCGCCGACAAAGCCGCCGGTGTTGACGTCGATGGTGGTCATCGCTTCGGTCTGGTCGAAAATCAGATAGCCTCCCGATTTGAGATCAACGCGCCGCGCCAGCGCCTTCTGTATTTCATCCTCGATCCCATACACCTCGAACAGGGGGCGCTCGCCGGTGTAATGCACAAGGCGCTCGCTTACCTGCGGCACATATTCCTGCGCGAAGACTTTCAGCTTCTGGAAATTTTCGCGCGAATCAAGCATCACGGCGGTGGTTTCCTGGGTGACCAGATCGCGCAGTACGCGCTGCGCCAGCGTCAGATCGTGGTGCAGCAGCATGGGCGGCAGCCCCCCCACGCTACGGTTATTTATCTCCCGCCAGATGCGGCGAAGATAAGCGATGTCGGCAATCAGTTCCTCATCGCTGGCCTCAACGCCCACCGTGCGCAAAATGAAGCCGCCGCGCTCCCCGGGCGAGAGCAGAGCCTGAATGCGGCAGCGCAGCTTTTCACGCGCCTCTTCGTCAACAATGCGCTGCGAAATGCCGACGTGATCGTCCTGCGGCAGGTAAACCAGCAGGCGGCCGGCAATCGAAATTTGCGTCGTCAGCCGTGCGCCCTTGGTACCGATCGGATCCTTTTGCACCTGTACCCGGAGTGACTGCCCTTCAGTCAGCACCCGCTCAATGGGGCGCGGACCGGCACAACTGGGCGCGCGTTCTTCCCAGATATCGGCGGCATGCAGAAAGGCCGTGCGCTCCAGGCCGATGTCGATAAAAGCCGACTGCATGCCGGGCAAAACGCGCGCCACGCGGCCGAGGTAGATATTGCCCACAACGCCATGGCAATCGCTGCGCTCGATGTGCAACTCCTGCACCACGCACTGCTGCAGCAACGCAACGCGCGTTTCCTCCGGCGTGAAATTGATGAGGAATTGTTCAGCCATGTGCCTGCGCCGTCATATCGGATACCCGAACTCGCGCAGCAGCAGCGCTGTTTCGCACAGCGGCAAGCCGACGATGCCGGAATGCGAACCGCTGATCGACTCGATGAAGAGGGCGGCGCGACCCTGGATACCGTAGGCGCCCGCCTTGTCCATGGGCTCGCCGCTTTGCACATAACGGCGAATCTCATCGTCGGCCAGCATCCGGAACTGCACGTCATTGACCGATAAATGCTGCTTGATATGCGGTCCGAAACTTTGCGGCTGCGCCACCGCAACGGCTGTCAGCACGCGGTGGCGGCGGCCGGATAGCCGCTGCAGAATGTTGATGGCATCCGCCTCGTCTTTGGGTTTGCCGATCACCTCGCCGTCCAGGTCAAGCGTTGTGTCCGCTGCCAGCACCAGGCGCGGCGGCAGGCGGCGCTGCGCCAGAAGGTTGGCGCCGAAAACCGCCTTGGCCCGGGCCACGCGCTGCACATAAACCTCCGGTGTTTCATCGGCGAGCCAGCTCTCATCGACCTCGGCGTCCTGCCGTCCGGCGACCCGGAACAGCAGCAAATCAAAGCGGATGCCGGCCTGGGTCAGCAGCTCGCGGCGGCGCGCACTGCGCGAAGCGAGATAAATACGGAAATCAGTCATTATCCGCAAAGTCCCCATTGGGCACACCCGGCGGGTGAGGCGTGTCGAAGGAACAGGTGTCAGTGTTCATGGGGCGTTCAGGGAAAAGGAAAGCAGTCATCACCTGGGGTTTTTAGGATTATGCTTCACTCTCGGTGGTACGGATGCCCTTTGAGCACACTCGCGGCGCGGTAAAGCGCCTCGGCGAGAATGACGCGGGCAAGGGCGTGCGGCAAGGTCAGGCTGGAAAGGCGCAAGGTTTCGTGGGCATTTTCCTTGATCCGCGCCGCCAGCCCGTCGGGGCCGCCAATGACGAAAGCGACATCGCTGCCGCCCGCCATCCATTTTTTCAGCCGCTCGACCAGTTGCCGCGTGGTGACTGCATCGCCATGCTCATCGAGGACAACGCGGCGGCAGGCGGCGGGCAACGCCGCATCAAGACGGATGGCTTCTGTTGCCATCATCGCGACAGCGCTTTTACCCGTGGTGCGAGGCTCGGGTTTGATTTCCAGCAGGTCGAGCGGGAGCTCGCGCGGCATACGCTTGGCATAGTCATTCCAGCCGGCGACAACCCATTCGGGAGGTCGCGCAGAAATAGCGGCAACAATCAGTCTCACTTGCTCAATCTCGCTCCGTTACGGCCTTCTTCGTTCGTTTGGGCACGGTTTGCCACAGTTCTTCAAGGTTGTAATGGGCGCGCACAACAGGTTGCATCACATGCACCACGATGTCGGCGAGATCAACCAGCACCCATTCACCCGCTTCCTCGCCTTCGATGCCGATGACTTCCCCGCCGGCTTCCTTGACCTTGTCATGGACATTGCGGGCCAGCGCCCTGACATGACGGCTGGAGTCGCCGCTGGCGATAACCACGCGATCAAACAACGGCGTGATCTTGCTGGTATTGAGCACCTCGATATCCTTGGCCTTGATGTCCTCGAGGGCGTCGACAACGATTTTCTGAAGTTTTTTAATGTCCATGTACGGTTCGGTAAATACGATTGGAATCAATATAGTCGAGAACGGCGTCGGTCACCAGATGACGCACGTTTAAGCCCAGGGCCAGCCGCTGGCGGATCAGCGTGGCGGAAACTTCCAGCGGCGTGATGGCAAAGGGCACGATGCGGCCCGCAGGAACCTGTGCAATATCCGCCGGGCAGCCGCGACGCGCGGCAAGCTCGGCGGCAAGCAATGCATCCGCCGTGTTTGCCGCGTGTCCCGGCCGCGTCGCCACGGCGATGTGGGCAAGCGCGAACAAATCGCGCCAGCGCTGCCAGGCGGGCAGCCGGGCGAAGGCGTCGGCGCCCACGAGCAGCACCAGCGGGCGCGCCGCGCCATGCTGCGCGCGCAAACGTTCGAGCGTGGCAACGGTGTAGCTGGGGCCGCTTGCCGCCACTTCAGCGGGATCGAGGCCAAAGCCGGGCGCGCCGGCGATGGCTCGTTCCATCATGGCCAGCCGTTGTGCCGGGCTTGCCTGCGGCGCCTCGCGCAACGGCGGACTGCCGGCCGGCACGAAAACCACTTCGGCCAGACCAAGTGTTTCGCGAGCTTCAATGGCCAGCCGCAGATGGGCGATGTGTGGCGGATCGAACGTGCCGCCAAACACGCCCAACGCACCCGGCGATTCACTCATGGGCAGCTTCAGGCGTGCTGAACACGTCGCTGTACGAGATATAAATGCTGGCAACCAGCACCGGCCCGAGCACCATGACCAGTAACAGTCGCGCCAGCATGGCAAGTACGCTCATCAAGGCAGGCGAGATCATGCCGGCGATGACAAGCAGCAGGCCCGGCAAAAGAATCCCGACCCCGAGGATGGTCAACCCATACACGGCAAACGCGCGCCAGTTGCGCCAACTCGCAACGAGACTGAAAAACAGCGCCTTCAACGCCGAAACGCCGCCCCAGGCGGTGAGCAGCGGCGCAAACCAGAAGGCCATGAGCACCGGGCTGGCGAGCAGCAGGAACAGGGCGAGATGGCCGAACAGGTCGGACAGTTGTCCCGGCGCCATGTCCTTGCCGGGATTCAGCTGGCCGACCAGGGGCAGGCTGACCAGCAGCAGCAACACCGTGCCCAACAGATGCAAACCGCCCAGCCGCAGCAAACCGATATGCTGCTCCTGCAGGTTTGCAGTCAGCAGGTCTTGCGAAAACGCCTGGTCGCGGTCAAGCGCGCGGCAGGCATTGGCGAGCAGTGCGGTTAACGTGGGCAGCGCCAGCGGCAGGAGAAACGGTCCGATGAGCGGGATCAGGTTGACGGCCACCACCACCACGAAATACACCAGCGTCACGGCCATCATCTGGCGCGGGTGGCGGCGCAGCAGCCGCAAGCCGGCCGCAAGCCAGAGCAGGCCGTGGCGCGCGGGCAGTTGCCGGGCATTCATCGTTCATCTTTCAAGGTGAAGTTGACGCCATGCAGGAGAGGCGCCGGGGTCTCCGGCGGATCGAACGCACGGTCGCCTGCGGGGTCGGGCACGCCGGTGGCGGCAAGCCCGGCGAAATCGAACAGCCGCGCATCGAGCAGGTGTGAAGGCACGACATTGGACAAGCTGCGGAACAACGTTTCGACGCGGCCGGGGAAGCGCTTTTCCCAGTCGCGCAGCATCAGTTTTACCTGCTGGCGTTGCAGATTGGGCTGCGACCCGCACAGATCGCACGGGATGATCGGAAAGGCGCGCACCTCGGCCCATGCTTCGAGATCGCTCTCACGGCAATACGCCAGCGGACGGATGACCACGTGGCGGCCGTCATCCGAAACCAGCTTGGGCGGCATGGATTTCAGCTTGCCGCCGAAGAACAGGTTGAGGAACAAGGTCTGCAGAATGTCATCGCGGTGGTGGCCCAGCGCGATCTTGGTTGCCCCCAGCTCGCCGGCGACGCGATACAGCACGCCGCGCCGCAGGCGCGAACACAGCGAACAGGTAGTTTTTCCTGCGGGAATCACCCGCTTGACGATGGCATAGGTGTCTTCGTTCTCGATATGAAACGGTACGCCGAGACCGGTCAGGTAGCGCGGCAGCACGTCAGCGGGAAAGCCCGGCTGTTTCTGGTCGAGATTTACCGCGATGATCTCAAAATCGACCGGCGCATGCTCACGCAAAAACAGCAGCATATCGAGCATGGCATAGGAATCCTTGCCGCCGGAAAGGCAGACCATCACGCGGTCGCCCGCTGCAATCATGTTGAAATCGGCAATCGCCTGGCCGACGTCGCGGCGCAGGCGCTTGGCCAGCTTATTCGCCTCGAAGGCGGTTTTTTGCGCCTGCCGCGCGGTCAGGGGGGCATTCATCGCGGCGTGTTCACAAATGGGCGGTTCTACCGCCGTCGACATTAATGACCTGCCCGGTCACATAGGGCGCATCGAAAACAAGAAACTTCACCGCACCGGCGATGTCGGCGGCGGAGCCGGCGCGCTTGAGCAGGGTGTGGGCAATGATGGCCGTGCGCGTCGCGGGCGAAAAGTCGCTGTCATTTTCCGGCCATTCGACCGCGCCGGGCGCCACCGCATTGACGCGCACCTGCGGGCCAAGCTCGACGGCAAGCGCGCGCGTCAGCCCGAGCAAGCCCGCCTTGGCGGCGCAGTACAGCGCATACCCCTTGAGCGGCCGCTCGGCGTGCACGTCCGTGATATTGACGATGCTGCCGCCGTGTCGCGCAAGATGCGGCGCGGCGGCCTGCGCCAGAAACAGCGGCGCCTTGAGGTTGGTGCCGATGAGATCATCCCAGGCCGCCGTATCGGTAGCGCCGTCCAGTGACGGACTCAAGACTTTTGTCGGATAAAACGACGAGGCGTTATTCACCAGCCCGTCAAGCCGTCCGAAGCGATCGACGACGGCGGCCACCAGCGGCGGCAGCGCGGCGATGTCGCGCAGGTCGGCGGCAAACGCAGCGGCTGAATTCGCTCGCGCGGCGTTGAGCGCTGCCGCCAGCGCATTGGCCTCGCTGGCTGAGGCGCGGTAATGAATGGCCACGCAGGCTCCCGCGGCATGCAGCGTGCGTGCGATTTCGGCGCCGACACGGCGGGCCGCGCCGGTAACGAGAATGACCGGAGCGGGGCTGGAAAGAATGGCAGGGCTCATCGGGTCGGCAGTATACCGGCCAGCACGCGCGCTGCCGCGGCAAAACCGAAGCTGGCGGTGAGGGCGACCGACGAGCCATAGCCTGCGCAGGCAAGACCGGCGGCGCCGTCAAAGGCCTCCGTGTCATCAACCACCGGAACGCCGCCGACGGGGCGGCGGATCGGTTCCGGCGAGAACACGCATTCGACGCCAAACTGCTTCTTCGGGTCGCGCGGGAAGCCATATTCCTTGCGCAGCCGCGCGCGCACTTTGGCGGCCAGCGCATCCTGCGTGGTGCGCGACAAATCGACCACCTGTATCTGCGTCGGATCGAGCCGCCCGCCTGCGCCGCCGGTGGTCAGGATGCGCAGGCCCGCGTGTCGGCAATGGGCGATCAGCGCCGCCTTGGCGCGCACGTTGTCAATCGCGTCGATCACTGCGTCGCACGCCGGGATCAGCCGCGCCACGTTGGTCTCGTCGATGAATTCCTCGACTGCCACGACGCGGCAAGCCGGGTTGATCTCGCCAATGCGCGCGGCCATGGCCTGCACCTTGGCCGCGCCGAGCGTGGCCTCCAGTGCATGGATCTGGCGGTTGATGTTGGATTCGGCAATGTGGTCAAGATCAATCAGCGTCATGCGGCCCACGCCCGAACGGGCCAGCGCCTCGGCAGCCCACGAGCCCACGCCGCCGATGCCCACCACCACAATGTGCGCCGCTGCCGCACGCAGCAGGGCGCCGCTGCCGTACAAACGGTCAATGCCCGCAAAACGCCGTGCGCCGTGCGCTACGGAATTTTGAGCATCGGATTGGATTTGCAGGGAAGCCATGCTGTGCGGATACCGGACGGATGATCGGATCATCCCACAAGAAGGCCTTCTCCGAAAGTTTGAATCCGCTTTCGGACGGATTCAAACCCGCGTTGCGGGGCAGGCCTTATTTACCCAGCTTTTTTACGCTTGCGCCGCCGATGCCAAAGTGCGCCTTCGGCACTTCCTGGATAAGCACCCGGACCGACTCTGGTTTTACATCCAGGCTGCGGCAGATGGCATCCGTCACTTCGGCAATCAGGCGCTCCTTTTTCTCCGCATCGCGCCCTTCGATCATGTGAATGTGTGCAATAGGCATGACGCTTCCCCTTAAACGAAGCGCAGGGACACGCTGCCCATGCCCTGCACGCGCAGGGTGATTGCATCGCCCGCCTTGACGGCAACAGCCTCGGTGATGCCGCCGGAAAGAATCAGCGTGCCGGCCGGAATTTCTTCGCCACGCGCACCGAGGTGGTTGGCCAGCATGGCAATCGCCGCGGCGGGATGGTTGAGCACAGCGGCGCCCGCGCCAAAGGCCACGGGCTCGCCATTCTTTTCCAGCACAATGCCGACGGTACGCATGTCAATATCGGCGGGCGACTTGATCATGCCGCCAACGACATACCGGGTCGCCGACGTGTTGTCGGCAATCACGCTCTTCAGGTCGAACTTGAAATCGCGATAGCGCGAATCGATCACTTCGATGCCGGGCAAAACGAAGTCGGTCGCCGCCAGCACTGCGGCGATATGGCAACCCGGCCCGCGCAGCGGCGCTTTGGTGACGAAAGCAATTTCAGGCTCAACTTTGGGATGAATCAGCTCGGACATCCTGACTTCGCCGCCATCCAGCACGCAGCCATAATCGGTGATGAAGCCAAACGCGGGCGTTGACACGCCCATTTGCTTCATCTTGGCGTGCGAGGTCAGCCCGGCCTTGAAGCCGGTGATCTTGTTGCCGCGCGCGATTTTTCGCTGCTTGATGGCATCCTGGATGGCGTAAGCATCCTCGAAATCCATTTCCGGGTGTTCCTCGGTGATTTTCAGCGTGTCGCGGGCTTCCAGCTCGCAATTTTCGAGGTGCTCCGCCAGCTTGGCAATGGTTGCCTTATCCAGTTTCATCAACTTTTCTCCGCGCTCAGGCAGCCTTGGCCGCAGGCTGCTGATCCCTGAGCTTGGCCAGCGTCATGGCCGTATCTTCGATCATGTCTTCCTGGCCGCCCACCATGCCGCGACGGCCGAGTTCGACCAGCAGATCGCGTGAAGGGATGCCGTATTTCTTTCCGGCACGCTTGGCAAACAGCAGGAAGGAACCATACACGCCGGCATAGCCCAGGGTGAGCGCGTCGCGGTCTATGCGGATGGGGAAGTCCATGATGGGCACGACCAGATCTTCGGCCACATCCTGGATTTTCCAGACATCCACCCCGGTTTCAATGCCCATGCGGTCACACACCGCGATGAGCACTTCCAGCGGCGTGTTGCCGGCGCCGGCGCCCAGGCCAGCACTGGCGGCATCAATGCGGTTGGCGCCGCATTCCACGGCGGCGATGGAATTGGCGACGCCCATGGCCATGTTGTGGTGGCCGTGAAAGCCCAGTTCGGTTTCAGGCTTGAGGGCGGCACGGATCGCGGTCAGGCGCGCGATAACGTCATCGGGCAGCATATGGCCGGCCGAATCGGTGATGTAGATGCAGTTGGCGCCGTAGCCTTCCATCAGCTTGGCCTGGGTGACCAGGCCTTCAGGCGTGTTCATGTGCGCCATCATCAAAAAGCCGACGGTATCCATGCCCAGCTTGCGGGCCAGCGTGATGTGCTGTTCGGAAACATCGGCCTCGGTGCAGTGGGTGGCCACGCGAATGGTATGCACGCCCAGGTCATGCGCCATGCGCAGGTGATCGACCGTGCCAATGCCCGGCAGCAGCAGCGCCGAAACCTTGGCTTTCTTCATCAGCGGAATAACGGCGCCAAGATATTCTTCGTCGGTATGCGCCGGAAAACCATAGTTCACGGAGGACCCGCCCAGGCCGTCGCCGTGGGTAACCTCGATCAGCGGTACACCCGCTTCGTCAAGCCCGCAGGCGATGGATCTCATCTGATCGAGCGTCATCAGATGGCGTTTGGGATGCATGCCGTCACGCAGGGTCATGTCGTGAACGGTGATTTTTTTGCCTTGAAGATTCATGATAATTCTCCTTAAGCCGCCAGGGGTGCGGCGGCAGGTTCGATGATCAGCTTGCCGGCGATGATTTCTTCGGCAAACATTTCGGCGGTGCGCGCCGCGGCGGCGGTCATGATATCAAGGTTGCCGGCGTACTTGGGCAGATAGTCGCCCAGGCCCTCCACTTCCATGAAAATCGAGACGCGGTTGCCGTCAAAGATCGGGCCATTGACCAGCCGGTAGCCGGGCACGTATTTCTGTACCTCCTTGATCATGGCGTGGATCGACGCAGTGATTTTCGCCTGGTCGGGCTCGGTTTCGGTCAGGCAATGCACGGTGTCGCGCATGATGAGCGGCGGCTCGGCCGGGTTGATGATGATAATCGCCTTGCCCTGCTTGGCGCCACCCACTTTTTCAATGCCGCCTGCCGTGGTGCGGGTGAACTCATCAATATTCTTGCGCGTGCCGGGGCCGGCCGACTTGGATGAAACCGTGGCAACGATTTCGCCGTATTGCACCGGCTGCACGCGGGAAACGGCAGCTACCAGCGGGATCGTGGCCTGCCCCCCGCAGGTGACCATGTTCACGTTCATTTCGCGCTTGCCAAGATGTTCCTTGAGATTCACCGGCGGGACGCAATACGGACCGATGGCGGCAGGCGTCAGGTCGATCATCATGACGCCGAGCGCGTTCAGCTTGCGGCTGTTTTCGGCATGCACGTAGGCGCTGGTGGCATCGAAGGCAATCTGGATGTTGTCCGCCTTGACATGCGGCAACAGGCCATCAACGCCTTCGGCGGTGACTTTCATGCCCATGTCGGCAGCGCGCTTCAAACCATCGGAGGTTGGATCGATGCCCACCATCCATACCGGCTCCAGCACCGGGCTGCGTTTGAGTTTGTAGAGCAGGTCGGTGCCGATGTTGCCGGGGCCGATCAATGCACAGCGGATCTTTTTCATTTGGGTGGCTCCTGAAAGGTGTAAATATTAACTTAACGTAACAATTAAACAAGGCTGCGAATGACGCCGCCTTCGGCGTGTATCGCAGCGCCGTTGGTCGCCGCTGCCAAGGGGCTGCACAGATAGGCGACGGTACTGGCAATTTCTTCCGGCTCGATCAGGCGTTTGATGATCGACGTAGGCCGGGCCGTGGCAACAAACCGGCGCCCGGCTTCTGCAGGGCTCAGGTTCTGCTGCTTCGCCATTTTTTCAAAAAACTCACCCACGCCTTCGGTACGGGTCGGTCCCGGCAATACGGCGTTGACGGTTACATCCGTACCGGCACAGGTTTCCGCCAGTCCGCGCGAGACCGAAAGTTGTGCCGATTTTGTCATGCCGTAATGCACCATCTCGGCCGGCGGGCACACGCCGGATTCGCTGGAGATAAAAATGATGCGGCCCCGGTTACGGGTTTTCATTTGCGGCAGATAGTGACGGGCAAGGCGCACGCCGCTCATCACATTGACCTCGAAAAAGCGCAACCACTCGCTGTCGTCGATGGCTTCAAACGCAACCGTCGCGAAGATGCCGAGGTTGTTGACCAGTATTTCCACATCCGGGCAGGCCCGGATGAGTTGCGCCACACCTGCGGCGGTGGACAGGTCGGCGGCGATGCCGCTCACGTTGGCCTGCGGGCAGGCGGCGCGCAGACGAGCGAGCGCGACATCAACGCGCTCCTGTGTGCGGCCATTGATGACGACATGTGCGCCCTCCGCCGCCAGGGCACGGGCTATGGCAAAACCTATCCCGGCCGTGGAACCGGTAACGAGTGCGCGTTTGGCGTCGAGTTGAAGATCCACGCGGTCCCCGCTTAAACGAAGCGTACCGAACAGCCGCCAATGCCACCGATGGTGACGCGAAAATTGTCGCCGGCCTGGATCGGAAACATCGCTGCCAGCGAACCGGACAGCACGACTTCGCCTGCCTTGAGCGGAATTCCCAGGCGGCCCAGAGTATTCGCCAGCCAGGCAATCGCGTTGACCGGCGAAGCCATGGTCGCCGCGCCCGCGCCGGTACCGACAATTTCGCCGTTCTTTTCGACCAGCATGCCGCAGGTGACCAGATCGACCTTGCGCACATCAACCAGTTGGTCGCCGAGCACCATGACGCCGCACGACGCGTTATCCGCCACAGTATCCTGGATCTTGATTTTCCAGTCGCGGATGCGCGAATCGACAATCTCGAAGCAGGCGATAACGCCTTCCGTGGCGGCCAGAACGTCCGCCCCGGTGACCCCAGGCCCCATCAGGTCCTTCTTCATGACGAAGGCAATTTCACCCTCGGCCTTGGGCTGGATCAGCGAGCTGAATTCAATGGCTTCACCCTCGTTGTAAATCATGTCGTCGAGCATGATGCCGAAGTCAGGCTGCCCTACGTTGAGCATGTTCATGACCGCCCGGCTGGTGACGCCGATTTTCTTGCCCACGATACGCGCGCCTTTTTCCATGCGGCGCGCCACCAGCCGGCTCTGGATGTGATACCCGTCGTCGATGGTGATGTCGGGGTAGCGGCCGGTCAGCGGATCGACAACCTTGCAGTCGGTCAGCGCCTGGTAGAGTTCATCGCCCAACTGGTTGATTGTTTGCTTGTCCATGATCATCCTCAGAGTTTGATGCAGATGTTTTTCAGCTCGGTATAGAACTCCAGCGAGTGGACGCCGCCTTCGCGGCCAATGCCGGATTGCTTGGCGCCACCGAATGGCGTGCGCAGATCGCGCAGGAACCAGCTATTCACCCACACCAGGCCCACTTCCATTTTGGCGGCAACGCGATGTGCACGGGAGACATTCTGTGTCCAGATCGACGTTGCCAGACCATAGACATTGTCATTGGCGCGGGCCAGCACTTCCTCTTCGCTGTCAAACGGCGCGATGTGGCAGCAGGGGCCGAAAACTTCCTCTTTGACAACGGCAGCCGTCTCCGGCAAACCCGTCCAGATTGTCGGCTGCACCCAGCTGCCGCTGGCCAGTTCGCCCGGCATGTCGGGTACGCCGCCGCCGGTGACCACCGTGGCGCCTTCCGCCACCGCCTTGCGGTAATACGCCAGCACCTTGTCCTGATGTTCCTTGCTGATCAGCGGCCCCATGTTGGCGGTGCCGTCTTCGGGGCGGCCCAGTTTCAGGCTCTCGGCGCCTTTTTTCAGGGCCGCGACAAACTTGTCGAAAATCGGCCGCTCAACATACACCCGCTCGGTGCCGAGGCACACTTGGCCGCAGTTGGCGAAAACCGAACGCATCGTGCCTTCGATTGCGGCATCGAAATCGCAGTCGGCAAAAACAATGGCCGCATTCTTGCCGCCCATTTCCAGCGATACCGGCCGTGCGCCCGTTGCCGCCGCCTTCATGATGACTTCGCCGGTGCGCGTTTCGCCGGTAAAGGTGATGGCATTGATGCCTGGATGGCCGGTGACAAAGGCGCCCGCAGAATTCGGCCCAAAGCCATGCACCACGTTATAAACCCCCTTGGGAATGCCCACCTTGTTCATCACCTCGCCCAGCAGCGCCGCTGTCTGCGGCGTCTCCTCGGAGGGCTTGACCACGACCGTATTGCCGCACGCCAGCGCCGGGCCGACTTTCCAGGTCATCAGGAGGAGCGGGAAATTCCATGGGCAAACCACGCCCACCACGCCGACGGGGGTGCGATAACCATAGTTGATCGCGCCCTTGCCATCCGGCGTTGCCGTCTCGAAAAATTCGGTGGGAACGTTTTTCACCACGTCGGCGAAGATTTTGAAGTTGGCCGCGCCGCGCGGAATATCGATATGCCGGGCAAGGCTGCGCGGTTTGCCGGTATCGTCGCATTCAGCCGCCAGGAAGTCTTCGAAACGGGCGTTGATTTCGTTGGCAACGTCATACAGCAGTTCGACGCGATCGGCCACCGCCAGCTTGCCCCACGGCCCGTTGAGCGCCGCGCGCGCGGCCGTTACGGCTGCATCAACCTCGGCCTGGCCTGCCTCGGCAACCTGGGCGATAACAGCATTATCAAGTGGTGAGCGCTTTTCAAACCACTTGCCGGCCGCAACAAACTCGCCGTCGATAAAGTTTTTTATTTGCTTCACAGCTGATCCTTTTCATCGCTCTATGACTAAAACCGCTAAAACCCAATTCGCGTTCCGGAATGAGGGACGAGTTGCGCTACCTGCAGCATGACCTGCGGGCAAGACCGGCGACGCTGGCTTTTTTATTTATCCCGAAGACGAATCAGGGGCTCATAAGTGTGCCAAGTATAAACCCTCGACAAGCACCGCGTGAACCCTTCCGGCAGTGAGGGTATACATGTCGCCATGGAAACCGCCCCTGCCTGAAGGGCGGGCGTCAGGACATCAGAACGATGAGCCGGGCTGCTTGAGGAATTCAGTCTCTGCGGTCGTCGAGGTGCGTTCGAGGATGGCATTGCGATGCGGAAAGCGGCCGAAACGCGCGATGACATCGCGGTGGCGGATTGCATAGTCAAGCGCGCTTGCAAATGCCGCATCCTGTTCATCGCCTGTACTGCCAACATCATCGCGCAGAACGGTAAACAGCTTGACGGAGCGCTCCTGATCGGCCAGCGACTCGCTGTGTTCGAATGGCAGGTAAGCGAACCAGCGCGGATAGGGTGGCAGGCGGGTATCGCAGCCGGAATTCACCAGATCGCTCGCCAACGCCAGCGCTTGCGCGTCTCCCGCAAACGCGCGCGGCGTGTTGCGGAAAATATTGCGCGTGAATTGGTCAAGCAGCAGGATGTGCGCGAGCAGTTCCTCAGGGTTGTCCGCCGCATGCGGCCGCCCGGCAAGGGCCGCTTCGACATCCGCGGCAAAACGTGCGCGGATCGCCGCGTCGAAGGCGTCGTCCTTGCGGAACCACTCGGCGCGGTAGCGGTTACGGCCAGGGTTTCCCGCCGGCAAAAACCAGAAGTCGAAAACCGCCCGGGCGGACGCTTTGCTCACGCGGCTTTTTTACTGACGCGCTTTTTGCCGGTGGCCTTGGCCGTGCCTGTCTGCGTGGTTTTTTCAGCCCTGGAGGGCGGCTTGGCTGCCGACTTCGCCGTCTCACCATCCGCTGCGGCGAGGAGAGCGTTTTTTGCTCGACCGCCTTGTAGCGCAGTGGCTTTATCAGCGCCGACTTTTGCGGTCATCCCTGCGCCGGCTTTGTTGGCGGCCCCGGCTTTCGGCGCGCGCGGCTCGAACTCGAAACTCACCTTGCCGGTAGCCGCATCGCGCACCAGAAAGGCGGAAAACTTGCGCCGGGTCTTGTTGGAAATGAAGCCTTTGAGCAGGCTGGTCTTGCCGGTTTCCAGAAGCTTCTGCATCTCGCTGCGCGGCACGTCCTGCTGCAGGATCACCTTGCCGGAGCGGAAATCGCAACTCTTCGCCGCGCCCACGGCCTTTTCGCAAACATACGCCATGCCATGCTCAAACACGCGCGCCGCGCATTTGGGACAGGAACCCAGCGGCTCCTGGCCGGAGAAATCGACTTCTTCGGCAGCGGCGTCGGCAGCGGACTGGCCGAAGTCGAATTCCGGCATGTTGTCGGCATTCAATTTGACCATCGCCGCAAAGGCGCGGCCCATCTTGCTGCGGAAGCCCTGCAAGGGGCCGATGACGCGCCGGCTCAGCAGCTCGTCCATTTCTTCCGGCTCCCACTGGCGGCTGGCGACCACTTTCCACAAGCTGTAGTCGCAGGATTTGCACTGGAACTTCTTGTAGTTTTCCTGAAGGACGCCGCCGCATTTCGGGCAGGGGGTCTTCAGCGTCGAGAAGGCGGCTTCGGGCAGTTCGCCGGTCTTGATGCGCTCGACCATGGCGCGCGTTCTGTCCATGATCTGATTCATGAACTCATCGCGCGGCAAGCGGCCGTGTTCCATCTCGCGCAGCTTGTGTTCCCATTCGCCGGTCAGTTCGGGCGAGCGGATTTCATCGACGCCGAGATTTTCCAGAGCGAACAACAGCGAGAAAGCTTTGGCCGTTGGCTGCAATTCGCGGCCGTTACGGTGGATGTATTCCTCCGCAAGCAGGCCTTCGATCGTCGCCGCGCGTGTCGCCGGCGTGCCCAAACCCCGTTCGGCCATGGCCTCGCGCAGTTCTTCGTCTTCGATCAGCTTGCCGGCGCCTTCCATCGCGGTGAGCAGGGTGGCTTCTGAAAACCGCGGTGGCGGCTGGGTCGTTTTGGCCTTGACTGCAACATCCCTGGCCCAGACGCGCTCGTCTTTTTCCAGCGGCGGCAGGTTTGGATTCTCCTCGTCTTCCTGCGACTCCTTGCCATACACGGCCAGCCAGCCCGGCGTTACCAGCACCTTGCCTTCGGTCTTGAAGGCTTCGTTTGCAACGCGCGTTATGCGCGTGGTGATGTTGTATTCGGCCGTCGGATAAAAAATGGCGAGAAAGCGCTTGGTCACCAGATCGTAAATTTTCTGCTCGGGTTCCGAGAGATTTTTTGGCGCGGCGCCTGTCGGGATGATGGCAAAGTGATCGGACACTTTGGCATTGTTGAAAATGCGCTTGTTCGGATGCACCCAGCCGCTTTGCAAAATCATGCCGGCAAAGGGCGCGTAGGCCGTCTCGGCCATTGAACCCAGCGTTTCCTTGACGGTTCCCAAATAATCCTCCGGCAGATGGCGGCTGTCGGTTCGCGGGTAGGTTAGCGCCTTGTGTTTCTCATACAGCGCCTGGGCAATACCCAAGGTATTTTTTGCAGAGAAGCCAAAGCGGCCGTTGGCTTCGCGCTGCAGCGACGTCAGGTCGTAGAGCATCGGGCAGATTTCGGTCTTGGGCTTGCTTTCCTCTTCTACCGTGCCGTGCTGGCCAAGGCATTTTTTGCGTATGGCATCGGCCCTGGCCTGTTCCCACAGGCGTTCGGCGCGGGCATGTTCATCCTCTTCCTTTTTGAATTTCTCGTCGAACCAGCGGCCGCGATAAGCGCCGGCCACACATTGAAATTCCGCCTCCGCTTCCCAGTAGTCGCGCGCAATGAAATTCTTGATGCGGCGCTCGCGTTCAACCATGATCGCCAGCGTCGGCGTCTGCACGCGGCCCACGGGCGTCTTGTAGAAGCCCCCCTCCTTTGAATTGAAGGCCGTCATGGCGCGGGTGCCATTGATGCCGATCAGCCAGTCGGCTTCCGAGCGGCAGCGCGCGGCATCGGCCAGCGGCCGCATTTCGTTATCCGTGCGCAAATGCGCAAAGCCTTCGCGAATCGCCGCGGATGTCATGGATTGCAGCCACAGGCGGCGCACCGGCTTCTGTTTTTCGCCCAGCGCATGCTGGGCCAGGTAGCGGAAAATCAGCTCGCCTTCACGCCCCGCGTCACAGGCATTGATCAGGCCAGTGACGTCCTTGCGCTTGATCAGCCGGGTGAGCAGCTTCAACCGTTCCTGGGTGCGCTCGATGGGATTCAGCGCAAAGTGCGGCGGAATCGCCGGCAGGTGCGTGAAGCTCCATTTGCCGCGTTTGACCTCGTATTCCTCAGGCACAGCCAGTTCCAGCAGGTGGCCGATGGCGGAAGAAAGCACATAGTTGTCGCTCTCGAAGTAATCGCCGGTGCGTACGAATTTTTCACCCATGCCGCCCAGCGCCTTGGCGATGTCCTGGGCGACAGAAGGTTTTTCCGCGATGATCAGTTGCTTGGTCATTGTCTGGTGGGCGACGCTTATCAAGAGCGGCGCATCATAAGCGCGGCCCCCGGCATTACGCAAGCAGGGTCAGTTCAGCAGGATGCGGGTGAAGTCCTCGCCGGCGCCAAAATCCGCCTCGTCGGAGTCTTCGGCCAGGAGCTCTTCAAGAATCAGTGCGTCAATCTCATGGCGCGTGCGCCAGACCATGGCCAGGACGACGATCTTGAAGCGGTCCAGGCTGATCTCGTCGTCCGGCAACGCCAGGGCGCGCTCGATGATGGCCTCGCGCAGAGGCACGTCAATGGCCGCGCACTGCTCGAGAAAGCCAATGAAGCCGCGACATTCGGTCGACAGGCGATCTTGCTCTTCCTCGTCGTAAATACGCATGGCGCCTGTGGCTGAAGGGTGGCAGGGGACGCTATGCTCGCCCGCCAGACCGTCCAGCCAGGACAAGGCCGCGCTGATATCGTCCGCCTCGAAGCCTGCTGCCGAGAGCTTTTTCGCCAGCACGCCGGGTGCCGGACAGGTATCGGGCAGGTAATTTTCAAAGAGATAAACAAGAATTTCCATCATGGCATCAGTCCAGTCGCTGGTAGAGGCCCCCGGGCAGTTGAGCGACACGGCCGGCGAGTTCCAGGGGCAACAGCATGGCAAGAAGACCCGCCGGCGTCAAGCCGCTGCGCACGGCAAGTGTATCCAGGTCACACGGGGCATGGCCCAGAAAAGTAAGCACCTGCTCTTCGTTTTCGTTTGTATTTGTTACCGTCTTATCAGCGCCGAGTTTTTCCGTTGAGGTTTTGTTCCAATGCAGTTCCTCCAGAATATCCTGCGCTGATTCAACCAGTTTCGCCCCCTGGCGAATCAGTTGATGGCAGCCGCGCGATAGCGATGAGTGTATCGAACCGGGGATGGCAAACACTTCGCGCCCGGCTTCGGCGGCCAGGCGCGCAGTGATCAGCGAACCGCTGCGGAGCGCCGCTTCCACCACCAGGCAGCCCAGGCCGAGCCCGGCGATCAGGCGGTTACGGCGCGGGAAATTGGCGGCCAGCGCCGGGGTGCCGAGCGGAAATTCACTCAAGATCACGCCGTTGCCGGCAATCGCGCGGGCCAGCGCCTCGTTGCGCGCCGGATAAAGGCGGTCGGCGCCCGTACCGATGACCGCCACCGTACCGGCCTCCGTGCTTAGCCCGCCCCGATGCGCGGCGGCGTCAATGCCCAGCGCCAGCCCGCTCACCACCGTCAGCCCCGCCTGGCCCAACGCCGCAGCAAAGGCCTCGGCATCGCGTTCACCTTGCGCCGTGGCATTGCGACTGCCCACCACGGCGAGCATGGGGCGCGCCAGCAGATCGATGCGCCCGCGCGCATAGAGCAGCAGCGGCGGATCATCGGCGGTGAGCAAGCTTTGCGGATAATCAGGGTCGGCCAGGGTGAGAAGGCGGTTGCCCGGCTGTTCGGCCCATGCCAACGCCGCTTCAATCTCGGCCGCGTGATCATGCGTCCGCAGCCGTTCGGCCAGCAGCGGCCCGACAACCGCCGCCAGCGCGGAACTGCTGGCGGCAAAAATTGCCTCGGGCAGACCGAACGCCTTGAGCAACGCGCGCCGGGCCTCGTTGCCCACGCCGGGCACCTGCGTCAGGCGCAGCCAGCCGGCAAGTTCAGCGCGGGAACCGCTCAGGGAGCTGTTCATCGCGCAACCCGACAAGGGCACGGTTGCGCTCAGGGCGTATGCGCCGAGTCGCCGACCACCACGGGCTGTTGCGCGCTCATCACCAATGCGTAGGCGACGCGCTCAAAGACGCGAAATACAAAAACCAAGCCATTGCGCGCATCCGGCAAGGTATACGTCTTTTTCTCTCCCTGGTAACGATCGTCAATCGTCATCCCGGCCTTGTCGATGGCCAGCACATGGCCCAATTCCAGACCATCCTTCTTGCCGCGATTCAGCACGATCACCGCTTGTGGTCCGCCGAAATTGACTCCGCCGTAAATCGCCAGCACGCGGGCTTTTATCGCCTGGGCTGGCGCGTGAGGAATGTAGCTCACCACATCCAGCCGTGGCGCGGGCAGCAGCAGGTCGCCCGTAGCCACTTCCTCTTTCGAGGTTATCAAACGAAAAGAGGCAATGTCACCCCGCGCTGTCATTTGCGCTGTGCCGACAAACAGCGCCTCGAAGCCCAACGTCTCTTTCGTTTCGGGATCCCGCAGCGGCGCGCCTGCGCGAAACACCTGCCAGGTCTTTTGCGAACTGGTGGTGGGCGTCGTATAAATCGTGTCGCCGGCACCGGCGATGACCCGGTTGTCCTGCAATCCGACCACCCGCAGCGCATTATCAAGACCGGCTTTCTCCACCACCAGCGGCTGCGTCAGAAAGGGCTCGATCTCCTGTGGCGGAATCGACGGAATGGCACGTTTCAACGGTTCGACATGCTCGCGCGGAGTCTCTTTTATCGTCGCCAGCGTCAGGCGCGGTTCAGTACCGCTCTTATCCAGCACCAAAACCTGGCCGGGATAAATGCGGTGCGGATTCTTGATGTCCTGCGCATTCATTTTCCATAGCTCGGGCCAACGGTAAGGGTCTTTAAGAAATTTGGCGGCGAGGCCCCACAGCGTGTCGCCGGACACCACGATATGGCGCTCGGGGGCGCCATCGGCCAGTTCCAGCGGCTGCGCGGCCTGCGCGAACGCCAGCGTGGTTGAAATACAAACGAGCAGGGCAGATATAATGCAACGCATGGTATGACCTCCGGCCGGGTGTCTGGGGCGGGGCATCTTCATAGATGCTCCTGATTCGCCCGATTCTGCCTGATTCTGCCCGACAATTCTTCCGGCATCAATTCTTTCAAGAGCTTTTTCATGGCCTTATTGCCGATTTTGCATTACCCCGACCCGCGCCTGCACAAGAAAGCAGCGCGCATCGCCACGGTTGATGCGCGCATCCGCCGGCTTGCCGCCGACATGGCCGAGACCATGTACGCCGCCCCCGGCATCGGTCTTGCGGCCACCCAGGTAGACCAGCATGTGCGCCTCATCGTCATCGACGTGACCGAAGACAAATCGCAGCTGCAAGTTTTCATCAATCCCGAATTGCTGGAAAAATCCGGCGAATGCGAAAGCAGCGAAGGCTGTCTTTCGGTGCCCGGCATCTATGAACCGGTCAAACGCGCCGAGCGCATCACGGTAAGGGCGCTGGGGCTTGACGGCCAGGCTTTCGAGCTGGCAACCGAAGGCCTTCTCGCCGTGTGCATCCAGCATGAAATGGACCATCTCGACGGCAAGGTTTTCGTTGAATACCTCTCGCGCCTGAAACAGACCCGGATCAGGGAAAAACTGGTCAAGCAGGCGCGGGCAACGCTGTAATGCGCGTGATTTTCGCGGGTACGCCGGATTTTTCCGCACGCGCGCTGGAAGCCATACTCGCTGCCGGACATGGGGTGCCTCTGGTACTCACCCAGCCGGACCGTCCGGCCGGGCGCGGCTTGCGACTGCAGCCCTCGGCCGTTAAAAAAGTTGCCCTTGCGCATGGCCTCCCGGTGTTTCAGCCCGAGCGCCTGCAAGACCCGGCCACGCATCAAGCGATCCGCGCCGTCCAGGCGGACGTGATGGTCGTGGCCGCCTATGGCCTGCTTCTGCCGCAAGCCGTGCTGGATATTCCGCGCCGCGGCTGCATCAACATCCACGCGTCGCTGTTGCCGCGCTGGCGGGGCGCAGCGCCGATTCAACGCGCCATCGAAGCGGGCGACGCGGAAACCGGTGTGACGATCATGCAAATGGACGCCGGGCTTGATACCGGCCCGCTGTTGCTGGCGGAAAAACTTGCAATCGGCGCGGACGAGACGGCGGGCGAGCTGCATGACCGGCTGGCCGTTCTCGGCGCGCGCCTGATTGTCGCGGCGCTGGCGCAACGCGATGCGCTCACGCCCGTGCCGCAGCCCGCAGCCGGCGCAACATACGCCACGAAACTCGGCAAGGCCGAAGCGCAGCTTGACTGGGCGCAGCCCGCCGGCGTTCTGGCGCGCAAACTGCGCGCCTTCAATCCCGTTCCCGGCGCCACCCTGCCGCTGGCGGGCGAACCGGTCAAAATCTGGCGTGCGGAAGCCGTTGCCGGCATCGGCCGGCCCGGCCAAATCCTCGCTGCGGATGCGTCCGGCATCGTCGTCGCCACCGGTCGCGGCGCCTTGCGCCTGACCGAGCTGCAAAAACCGGGCGGCCGCCGTGTCGCCAGCGCCGACTTTTTGCGCGGCAAGCCTTTGCAGCCGGATTAGGCAAGCGGTTGTGCCAGAAAAAAGGCCCGCCATGCGGCGGGCCTGACTGGCTATCCGGATGGTTTACAGACCGCCGTTCTGCTGGGCGATCATGCAATAGAGCATCGGGATGGAAAACATGGTGTTAAAGCGGGAAGTCAGCATGGCCAGACGGGCTGCCTTGGCTTTTGCATCCGCCTCCACGACGACAATGCCAAGGGCCTTTTTCTGATTCGGCCAGATGATGAACCAGACATTGAACGCCATCACCAGCGCCAGCCACATGCCGATGCCTATGGTGTGCACCGGGGGCGCAAGCATCAACGCATTGACCAGATAACCCGCATTCCAGGCCACCAGCAGGCCGGTGACGACGGTCGCCAGGGCGGACCAGCGGAACCAGAACAGGGCCGCGGGGGCGATGACCTTGCTGATGGCGGGTTTCTGTTCATCGGGAATCTTGGGCATTGACGGGATTTGCACGAAATTGAAATACCACAGCAACCCGATCCACATCACGCCGCTGCCGGCGTGCAGCCAGCGCATGCCGATGACGTGCGCCACGCCGTTGGTCAAACCCGTGCCGAAGGCGAGCAGAATGAGGACCAGCAAAACGACGCCGGCAGTGACGGTCCGGCCCAAAGATTGAAAGATAATAGACATCAGACGCTCCTTCTTATCGGTTAAGAAAATGACGGTGCCATGGCAGCTCTCGGGCGCTTCAGGCAGTACGCCGTGCAATGGTAGCGCAAATCCGGGGGGAAGCATGCCGCTCCGGGCCGCAAATCCCGGTTGGCTTATTGAATTTATTGTCACTGCCCCAATCTAATTGCATTGCTCGGTGATGAGCGCAAACGCAAATCCAACGAAGCGGAGAAAAAATCATGTTTGGCAACTGGTTGAAAACCTCAATCCTCATGGCGGGCATCCTGGCCCTGTTCGGCGTCATCGGCGCCGCGCTGGGTGGCGCGCAGGGCATGCTGCTGGCGCTGCTGCTGGGTGGCGCGATGAATGTCTTTTCCTACTGGTTCTCCGACAAAATGGTGCTGCGCATGTACAACGCGCAGGAAGTCGATGCGGCCAGCTCGCCCTACCTGTACACCATGGTCAAGGAACTTGCCGCGCGGGCGGAACTGCCCATGCCGCGGGTCTACATCATCGACGAGGCGCAGCCCAACGCCTTCGCCACGGGACGCGACCCGGCGCACGCGGCCGTTGCGGCCACCACCGGCATTCTGCAACTGCTCTCGGCGCGCGAACTGCGCGGCGTCATGGCGCACGAGCTGGCGCATGTGAAACATCGCGACATCCTGATCTCCACCATCTCCGCCACCATGGCCGGCGCGATTTCGATGCTGGCCAACTTTGCCATGTTCTTCGGCGGCCGCGATTCCTCCGGGCGTTCGGCGAATCCGCTGGTGGGCATTCTGGTGATGATTCTTGCGCCGCTGGCGGCGAGCCTGATCCAGATGGCGATTTCACGCGCCCGCGAGTTCGAGGCCGACCGCGGCGGCGCCGAAATTTCCGGCGAGCCGGCGGCGCTGGCCGACGCGCTGGCGAAAATTGACGCCTACGCACGCCGCATTCCGCTGCAAACGGCCGATGCGCATCCCGAAACCGCGCAGATGATGATCATGAATCCGCTCTCCGGCGGCGGACTGCGTGGGTTGTTTTCAACGCACCCGGCAACGGAAGAGCGCATCGCACGGCTGCTGAGCCTCCCATCGCTCAAATGAGGTCATGGCGGTAGACTGCCGCCATGACTGGCACACCCTCCCGTTCCGCCCCGCTGGCCGCAGCCCTGCTTAGCGCAGCGGAGCTGTTGACTGCCGTGCTGGCAGGCCGCACGCTGGATGCCGCACTTGCCGTTTCACCGATGACCGGCGCCCTGCGCGCCGCGGCGATGGATCTGGCGTATTCAGCCTTGCGCAGTTTCGGACGCGGCGATTTCCTGCTTGCGTGTCTGCTGGAGCGACCATTGACCGATCTCACGGTGCGCAGCCTGTTGCTGCTGGCATTGGCCCGCCTGGAAAACCGCCCCGAAAATGCCTACGCCACAGTCGACCAGGCCGTCACGGCGGCAACCCGCCTGGCCGGGGGTAACTTCAAGGGACTGGTCAATGGCGTGCTGCGCAATTTTCTGCGCCGTCGCGAAGAACTGCTGGCGCTTGCCGATGCCGACCCGGTAGCGCATGGCCGGCATCCGGCCTGGTGGATTGCGCGCCTGAAAAAAGATCATCCGCACCACTGGCAGGACATTCTCGCGGCCGGCAATGCACACCCGCCGATGGCGCTGCGGGCGAACCATCGCCGTATCACCAGCGCCGACTTTTCAGCGCAACTCGCGGCGGCAGGCATCGCCGCGCATGCCGCAGGCGAGGCCGCACTTGTTCTCGACAAGCCTGTGCCGGTAGATCGCATTCCGGGATTTCGCGAGGGGCTGTGCTCGGTGCAGGACGCCGGCGCCCAACGCGCCGCCATCCTGCTCGATGTGCACGATGGCCAGCGCGTGCTTGACGCCTGCGCGGCGCCGGGCGGCAAAGCGGCGCACCTGCTGGAGTTGGCCGATCTCGATCTGCTCGCGCTCGACGCCGACCCCGCGCGCGCCGCGCGCATCGGCGAAAATTTCGCGCGTCTCGGCCTCTCAACGGGCATGGCCAGCGTAAAAGTCGGCGATGCCGGCACGCCGCAGCCGTGGTGGGACGGGCGGCCTTTCGATCGCGTTCTGGCCGATGTGCCCTGTTCAGCCTCCGGCGTGGTGCGCCGCCATCCCGATGCGAAATGGCTGCGGCGAGCCACCGACATCGCCGGATTTGCCGCCACGCAGGCCCGCATTCTCGATGCCATCTGGCGCACGCTCGCCCCCGGTGGCAAAATGCTCTATGCCACCTGTTCGCTGTTTGCCGCTGAAAATGAGGATCAGGTCGCTGCGTTTGTCGGCCGTCATGCCGACGCCATGCGTCTGATGCTTCACGGCGCGCCTCATTTGCAACTCTTGCCCGATGCCGAACATGACGGCTTTTTTTACGCGCTACTGCAAAAAACCTGAGGCCTGGCTGCTTGTGTTGCTGCTCTGCCTGGCACCCGGTTTTGCGTCTACCGCGCTGGCAGGCAGCATCGAGCCGCAGCGCGCGGCCATGTCGCCCGGCGACGAGAACTACACGCTTGCCGCTGAATTCACCATCGATCTCGGCCGTCGCCTGGAAGACGTTGTCGCGCACGGCATCCCGCTGTACTTCGAGCTTGAAGTGGTGCTCGAGCGGCCGCGAAAATACTGGAGCAACGAGCACATCGCCACGCGCAACCTGACATATCGCCTGAGCTACCACAGCCTGACGCGCCAGTACCGCCTGTCGCAGGTTTCGCAAGTCTCGGCGGGCAGCCTGTACCAGAACCTCAGCAGTCTGGCCGACGCTCTGCGCGTCATGTCGCGCATCAACGCCCTGCCGATAGCCGAACGGCGCGCCATCACGCCGGGCGAAACCTACATGGCCAGCATGCGGCTGTCCCTCGACCGCAGCCAGCTGCCCAAGCCTTTCCAGATTGACGCCATTACCGACCGCGACTGGCGCATTGAGGCCAAAACCCTGCGTTGGCAATTCGTCGCGCCCATTGTTACGCTGCCTACACCGGCTACACCAACCGCCGGCGCCGCGCCATGAAGGTCGCCCTCGCCGTTGCCGTTGCGCTGGCGGCCGTCCTGCTCTTTCTGCTGGCTTCCGCGTCAGCCAACACTGCATTGTTTGCGCAGTATTACCCCTGGCTGCTGGCCGTCAACGGGGTTGCCGCCCTGGCCCTGCTGGTGATGGTCGCCGTGCAGCTTGGCCGCCTGCGGCGCGATCTCAGGGCCGGCGTTTTCGGCTCGCGGCTCAAATCGCGCCTGCTTGTCATGCTGGCGCTGATGGCCGTGTTGCCGGGTGCGCTGGTGTATGCCGTATCCATGCAATTTGCCGTCAAGAGCATCGATTCGTGGTTCGATGTGCGCGTCGATATGGCTCTCGAAGGCGGCCTTGAACTCGGGCGCAGCGTACTCGACAACCTGCAGGACGATTTGCTGGAAAAAACCCGCCGGGCAGCTTTCGAACTCGGCGACGGCCATACGCAGCCGAGCCAGATCAACCGTCTGCGCGAACAGGCGGGCGCCGATACCGCCACGCTGCTGACACTCTCCGGCCAGATCGTTGCCAGCAGCTCGGGGGGCCTGCACAACCTGCTGCCGCCCCTGCCCAGCCCGGGCCAGTTGCGCACGGCGCGCAACGGACGCGGCATGGCGCTGGTCACGGATGAGGAAACCGGCGGCTTGCTGGTGCGCGCGCTGGTGCCGGTGGTCGAAAGCGCCACCAGCCAGCTCGAATTCGAACCGCGCATCCTGCAGTTCACCCAGCCGGTACCGCCCTCGATCGCCAAAAGCGCCGAAAATGTCGAAACGGGATACCGCAATTATCAGGAGCTGCAACTCGGGCGCAACGGCCTGAAACGCATCTACACGCTGACGCTGACGCTGACGCTGATGCTCGCCCTGTTCGCCGCGGCGGCGCTGGCATTTTTTCTCGCCGAGCGTCTGGCACGCCCGCTGCTGATCCTGGCCGAGGGCACGCGCGCCGTTTCTGCGGGCGACTTCACCCCGCGCACGATCATCGAAAGCTCGGATGAACTGGGTCTGCTGACGCGTTCGTTCAACAGCATGACCCGTCAATTGAGCGAAGCCCGCGCAGAGGCGGAGCATCATCGCGAAGCAACGGAAGCTACGCAGGCTTATCTGGAAAGCGTACTGGCCAATCTTTCCGCCGGGGTGCTGGCCTTCAGTCCGGACTTTCGCCTGCGCGCCGCCAATCGCGGCGCACTGACCATACTCGACGATGATCTGGCCGAATTCGAGAAACTCTCGTTGCAGCACTGGCCGCGCCACCAGATCCTCGCCGCGGCGGTCATCGACGGCTTTGCCCAGCGCGGGGATGAATGGCAGCAGCAGCTTGAAATCACCCACAGCAATAGGGCGCCGCAAACCCTGCTGATACGCGGTACTGCACTCCCGGCGGCCGGCGGCGGCGGGTTTGTGGTGGTGTTCGACGATATTACACGGCTGATCTCGGCACAGCGTTCCGCCGCCTGGGCTGAAGTGGCGCAGCGCATGGCGCACGAGATCAGAAACCCGCTAACGCCGATTCAACTCTCGGCCGAGCGCCTGCAAATGAAGCTCGCCGGCCAGCTCGACGCCGCTTCGCGCGAACTGCTGGAGCGCGCAACACACACCATCGTCACGCAGGTCGAGGCGATGAAAAACATGGTCAATGCTTTCCGCGATTACGCGCGCACGCCGCCGCCGCAGGTGGCTGTCGTGGATTTGCAGGCGCTGGTTGGCGAAGTGCTCGGCCTGTATGAAAATTCGCGTGCCACGATCACTGTCTTGTCCAGAAACGGATTCAAACCAGCGCCGGCTTTTATTGCCGTACTGGCCGACGCCGACCAGTTGCGCCAGGTGCTGCACAACCTGCTGGCCAATGCGCAGGACTCGCTGGCGGACGTGGCGCAACCGCGCATCACGCTTGCCGTCGCGCAAGAAAACGGCCGTGCGCGCCTGACCATCAGCGATAACGGCGCCGGATTTTCGCCGCAAACTCTTGCGCGGGCCTTCGAACCGTATGTCACGACCAAGGCCAAGGGGACTGGCTTGGGGCTGGCGATCGTGAAGAAAATTATCGATGACCACGGCGGTGAAATCCGTCTGGCCAACAACAACGGCGGCGAAGT
>CAZQTB010000023.1:0-36940 GCA_964596295.1 uncultured Rhodocyclaceae bacterium
CGTAATGCACTTCCGTGGTGTCGTGGCTCCGCGCAATCGCAAAGCGCAGGTTGATAACCTCAAGATGCTTGACCATCACCGTGAGGGGGTAGAGTTGGACAATGAGCGACCCTCGCGTTGGATCACTGCCTTTAAACTCAATTAGCGACGGGTCCTTGAGGAAACCATTGCTCTGGATCGCCTTGAGCTCGCCTTCAATTACCCAGTGTCCATCGGCCGTTCCCCACTGCTTCCCCTTGCCGCCCTGCCAGTTGAGCAGGCGAAACCCTGTGTGCAACAAAGCACCGTGATAGCCATCATTGTCGTTGTAGCCCTTCCAGTTCGAGGCATAACGGACTTTCTGGTAGCCCAGCAGCTTGAGCCGCCCGTCACCCCCCAGCAGCGCGCTCAGCGTCGGCGGCACCGTCTCGCCCAGCCATGTCTCCAGCGGCGGCGTGTTCGCCCCCATCGTGACAAACAGCAGCCCGAGAAACTCGGCGCTCTTGACTTCCGCCAGCCCAAACTTCTCCTGCTGGAAGTCCGGCGCGAATTCCTTCGACCCCGGACAGGCGGCCAGCGCCCCGTCCAGCGCGAAGATCCAGCGATGATACGGACATTCGAATTCCTTGCGGTTCCCGCTGCATGAAACCTCTACCTGGTTGCCCCGGTGCGTGCAGCTGTTGAAGAACGCCCGGATCTTGTTGTCCTTGCCCCGCGCTACCAGCAGCGGCACCCGCCCCAGGTCGAAGGTCTTGAAGTCGCCGACATTCGGCAGTTCCCCCGCATGCCCTACCACATGCCAGCAGTCGCCGTAGAATATCTTCTTCAGTTCTTCCTCGAACAGCGCGGCGCTGCCGAAGATCTCCTTCGGAATCTGATTCACCTTCGCCGGCCACACCGACGGCGGCTCGCCGGTGTAGTAATTACCCGCTCGTCGTTGCTGTATTGACATATCCATTTCCCTGTCCCCTCCCTCAGAAGAACGTATTCATGTTGCTGTCCGGCACGACGGCACTGTCAAGCTGGATATCGCGCATGGCGAGACGCCAGCCCGCCTCCGTCTCGCGCCAGAGGTCGCGGCGGCCGGCGACAAAACGCCGTTCCTCGCCATCCATGCGGCTGCGATGGATGGTCGCCGCCGAATAGACCTCTGCCTCATTGGCTTGCGGACCCTGCCATATCTCGACATTGCTGATCACGCGACGTACCTTGTTGCGCGGATCCTCGGCCCAGACGAGTCCCGACTGCAGGCGCTCAACCCGCAGCCCAAGTCGCGCCTTATTGTCGTCAAAGATGTAGCCGGCGCCAATCGCCGGCGGAGCGCCGCGATCCTTGCGGAAACGGCGCTCGGTCATCGGCATGCGGTAATGCACATCGTCTGCGAGCAAAACCAGCCACTCCGTAAAACGTTCTTCATCAAGCAACCGGGCTTCGTAGAAAACCTGCTGCTGCAATGCCAGGTGCTTTTCAACCGCGAGCATGGCCGGGGCTTCAAGCGGCTTGGGCAGTGCGCTGTTCATCTTCTGTTCCCAAGGAGTTGAGGTTGTACTGCGGCACGGCGGACCAGTTCGCGGCCTGCATGTGCTCTTGCCAGCGGCGATAGAAATAGCGCTGGTTGTGTTCGCTGACGATGCCGGACGCAACGTCGCCCGGCAGTCCGGGCCGCCGTCCGGAATGGCCGAGCGCCATGTTGGTATACACCTGCATCTGGCGGGTGCGCCAGCCGCGCGACTGCGCCGTGCAGGAGGCCAGGTTGTCGCCGTCGTCGTTGTCAAAAAGGCCCGCCGGGCCAAAGGTCAGCATCTCATTGTCGAGAACCTGTTGTTTCAACTCGTCCGGCATGGCTTTTTCGACAATCGCCCAGGTCCATTGTTCGATTTGACCTGGACCCTTGGGGTGATAGACACGAAACCAGTTGAGTCCCGGCAGAAACTGCAGGTTGGGGAAGATCGTGTAGTTGATCTGCGACCCCCAGAGCTGTTCGCCGCGGAACTTGCCGAGGCGCTCGACCACCCTGGCGCGGTTATCGTCAAGGTATTTCATGGCCAGCGCGGGATCGGGATAGAAGGCATAGCCCGAACGTCCATCAAGCGCGGCCAACACTGAATTGCCATTCAAGCCAGCCACCGACATGCCGCCTTCGAGATCAACACTGGAGTTGCCGACGGTAAATCCGGAGAGATCGCCGCTTTGCACGGCCTGCATGGCGCCCGCATGCGCCCAGCCGAGGTGATAACCATCGCCGCAAACATTTTCAACCGGCAGTTTCCAGTTACTCGATAGCACCACCTTTTGCGTGGCTCCGATCAGTTCGGTGCCGCCGGGCATCGCATCAAGAGAGGCATCCAGATACCAGCGCGCGTCGCCCAGATAGTCCTCGAGCGATGGGGCGTCTTTGTCAAAGCAGCCGAAGATCAGGCCCTTGTAGGAGGCGACGCGCTCGACGGACACCAGGTGGAATTTATCCTTGTCGATCTCGTTGAAATACACTTCGCGTTCCAGCGGCACGGTGGCCAGGCTGCCATCGATGCCAAATGCCCAGCCATGGTAGTTGCACGCAAAAGCCCGCGCATTGCCGCGATCGGCCCGCACCAGGCGGTTGCCGCGATGGGTGCAGGTATTGAGGAAGGCCTTGATCGCGCCATCCTGCTGGCGAATCACCAGCACGTCGTCTTCGCCCATGTAGGTGCGAAAATAATCGCCGGGCTGCGGAATCTGCGATTCATGCGCCAGGAACAGCCAACAGCGCCCGAAAACCCGCTCCATTTCCAGTTCATAGAGTTCCGGATCGGAATAGATCATCCGGCGCTGCGCACCCGTCGTGAGGTCGATCATGTCTGAAAATTTGTTCACGTCCTGCCCCCTAATTTTATTTTGCGCTGCTTAATTGTTGCAGTATCGCCGAGTCTGCCGAAATTCTATTATCTTACTCAGTATCTTCTTTCAAGGCACGAAACCCAGCTTATCGAATATTCGTTTGCCGCGGCGTCCGGTATGGATGATTTCACCGGTGACATGCGCCGCATCATCGGAGGCAAGAAAAGCGATCACACCTGCCTGCTGTTCGGCAGTAGACCAGGGCGTCAGCAATTCCTCACCCATAAGCAGTTGCATGAACTGGCTCTGCCATTCCTGTTCCTCGGGCGTCGACGGCGTGCTTTTGCGCGGCGTCTTGCGCTCCGGCGCCGTCGTGCCGCCGGGAGCAACGCAGTTAACGCGAATACCCAAGCCGGCAACTTCCACGGCAAGCGCCGTAGTCAGCCCTTCGACGCCGCCTTTCGAGGCCGAGTAAGGAATCCGATATTCGCCTTCCACTGCATTCGAACTCACATTGACGATCGCCCCGCCGGTTTCACGCATGACCGGAATCACGGCGCGCGTGCACCACATCGTCGGCCAGAACGAACGCTCCACTTCCTTCTTGATTTCACTCTCTGTGTAATACCAGAAGGGCTTCATCCAGATCGTACCGCCAACGTTATTGACGAGGATATGGATCGCGCCGAAAGCCTGCCTGGCTTGCTGCATCGTCGCCTCGGCCTGCGCATAATCGCTCAGATCGCCAATCGCGGCGATCGCCTCGATGCCCTCGGCCTTCAGCGTTTCGATGGCTTCAGCCGTCGGCTCCGGGGAAAAATCGGCGATGACGATACGGCAACCTTCCCGCCCCAGGCGTTGCGCCGTCGCAAAACCGATACCCTGCGCGGCACCGGTGATCACGGCCACCTTGCCGTCAAAACGTCCTTTGGCGATTGTCACTCTCACTCCTCAATTTATGCTGATTCTTTGTGTCACGGCCTTTTACGCGGGCACCGACTCTCTCCGCCAGGGTTTATCCTGACGATGGAGCACGGCAACCGGCAGCCTGCTATGGTTTTCCTTGTACTTTAGTCAACACAGGGAGTACCGTCAATAACGGCATACAGCTATCGGTTCCTTGCATTGGCAATAAACTCTCCCCTGATTCTATACAATCGCGCTGTCAGCATCTGAGCGAGTCCAGACACCGATTCTCGAGTCCTCCTTCGGACAAAAAGCGCATGTTCACCGCAGAACCCACTTACACGATCCTGCAAGCCTTTGCCACCAGCCTCGGGATTGGCCTGCTCATGGGCCTCGAACGCGAACGCCGGACCGATGTCAAGGCCGGGTTGCGCACTTTTGCCCTGGTCGGGTTGCTCGGCTGCCTGGCCGCGCTTCTGGCGCAGACTACCGGCAGCAGCTGGATACTCGCCGCCGGATTTATCAGCGTAGCCGCCATGATGATTACGGCCTACGCCACCAACCCGCTGGACAATGGCGACCCTGGCACCACGTCGGTGGTGGCCATGCTGGTGTGCTACGCGCTGGGCGCAACCGTCTGGTATGGCCATGCCTCGCTGGCCGTCATGCTCGGCATCACCGCCACGGTGCTGCTGTATTTCAAGCGCCAATTGCATGACATGACAAAGAGCCTGACCCATACCGACATTCTTTCCATCCTTCAGTTTGGCGTGCTGTCGCTGGTGATTCTGCCCATCCTGCCCAACCGCAGTTTTGGCCCCTACAACGCGCTCAATCCGCAACATATCTGGTGGATGGTCGTGCTGATCTCCGGCGTGTCGCTGGCCGGTTACGCCGCCCTGCGTCTGGTCGGCACGCGACATGGCGCCATGTTGCTCGGCTTCTTCGGCGGGCTGGTGTCCTCCACGGCGACTACCATCATCTTCTCCCGCCATGCGCGGCGCAGCAGCGCGCTGGTGCATACCGCGATGCTGATTGTGCTGCTGGCAAACATGGTTGTTTTGCTGCGCATCGGTTTCGTTTCCCTTGTCGTCGCACCGGCCATTATTGGCCCGCTGGCGCTCGTGCTGGGCTGCGGCGCGGGGCTGGGGCTGCTCGCCGTGCTGTGGGGCTGGCGGCAACTCGACAGGCGCGGCGAACTGCCCATGCCGGAAATCAGCAACCCCACCGAACTCCGAACCGCGCTTACCTTTGGCGTCCTGTATGCGCTGATACTGGTTCTCTCTGCCTGGTTGCAGGATATTGCGGGCAGCCAGGGGTTGTATCTGCTCGCCCTGGCTGCGGGACTGACGGATGTCGATGCCATCACGCTTTCTGCGCTGCACCTGTTTGGCGCCGCGCAGATCAACACAACGCAGGCCGTGACAACCATCACGCTGGCTGTTCTTTCCAATCTTGTTTTCAAAACGGGACTCATTGTCGTTATTGGCGGCGGCGCGCTCGCCCGCCGCACGCTGCCGGGCATGGCCGCCGTTGCCCTGGGACTGCTGGCCGGACTGCTGCAGTTCGGCTAAGCTTCGGCCAGTGCCGTCGGCCTGCCGGCTGGCCTCAATACGGTGCGTATAATTCCGCGCCTTGCCCCGCTGCTGTTTGATCGTCTCCGCCTTGAATTCGCTGCTGTCACTTCCCGCGCACCCCAAGCCTGGCCAACGCCTCGATTTACCGCCATTTCCCGCATCGATCGACGCGCTGGCCGTAGTGCGCATTGCCCGCCCGGGCCGCCTGCTGGCGATCATCACCGCCAGCCCACTGGAGGCGCAGCGCCTGGCCGAGGAAATCGCCTGGTTCGCGCCGGACCTGCGCACGCACCTCCTGCCCGACTGGGAAACCCTGCCTTACGACAACTTTTCGCCGCATCAGGATTTGATCTCGGAACGCCTGGCCACGCTGCACGCCATCTCGCGCGGCGCGTGCGACGTGCTGATCGCCGCAGCCTCGACCGCCATCACGCGGCTGGCCCCGCCGGCGTTTCTTGCCGGCCATACTTTTTTCATGAAAAAGGGCGAGCGGCTGGACATCGACAAGCTGCGCGCCCAGCTCGCGCTGGCAGGCTATCAGCATGTCACGCAGGTCGTCGCGGCGGGCGAATACAGCGTGCGCGGCGGACTGATCGATCTTTTCCCGATGGGCACGCAACTGCCCTATCGCATCGAGCTGTTCGATGACGAAATCGAAACCATGCGCAGTTTCGATGCCGATTCGCAGCGCACGCTCTATCCGGTGCCGGAAATCCGCCTGTTGCCGGCGCGCGAATTTCCCGCCGGCGAAACGGGACGCACCACCTTCCGCCAGCGCTTTCGCGAAACCTTCGAAGGCGATGCCTCGCGCATCAGCCTCTACAAGGACGTCTCGAACGGCATCTTGCCCGCCGGCATCGAATACTACCTGCCGCTGTTTTTCGCAACCACCGCCACCTTGTTCGACTACCTGCCGCAGGATGCCAGCCTGCTTTTGCACGGCGACGTGGCCGGCGCGATAGCGGAGTTCTGGGTCGATACCGCCGGGCGCTACAAGATGCTGGGCGGCGACCGCAGCCGCCCGGTGCTGGCGCCGGGCCAGTTATTCCTGCGCGACGAGGAGTTCTTCATCGCGGCCAACGCATGGCCGCAATTCGCGCTAAAACTCGGCGCTGACAACACGGCGGGCAGCAGCGCAAACAGCGTACAGGCCACGCATACGTTGCCGCCGCTGGCCGTCGAGCGCAAGGCCGACGACCCGCTGGCCCATCTGCGCCGCTTCCTCGCCGGCCAGACGCGCCGCGTGCTGCTGCTGGCCGAATCGCCGGGCCGCCGCGAAACGCTGCATGACTATCTCGCCGAACATCACCTATCCGCCGTCCCCTGCGCCGATTTCGCCGGCTTCCTTGCCGGCAGCGATCGCCTCATGCTTGGCGTCGGGCCGCTTTCCGGCGGCTTTCAGCTCGATGGCATCGCCCTCATCACGGAAAACGAGCTGTATGCCGCCACCGCCCGCCCGCGCAGCCGCCGCAACGAGGCGCGGCGCGCCAATCTGGAAGGCTGGCTGCGCGATCTTTCCGAACTGAAAGTGGGCGATCCGGTGGTCCACGAAAACCATGGCATCGGCCGCTACCTGGGCCTCGCGCACATGGATTTCGGCGAGGGCGACACGGAATTCCTGCACCTCGAATATGCCGATGGCGCCAAGCTGTATGTGCCTGTCGCGCAGTTGCAGGCCATCTCGCGCTACAGCGGGGCCGATCCGGAATCCGTGCCCCTGCACACGCTCGGCTCCAGCCAGTGGGAAAAGGCCAAGAAGAAAGCCGCCGCGCAGGTGCACGACACCGCTGCCGAACTGCTGCACCTGTATGCCCGGCGCGCGGCGCGCGAAGGGCATCGTTTCGAATTCAAACCGCATGACCTGGAAGCCTTCGCCGATGGCTTCGGTTTCGAGGAAACGCCCGACCAGCTGGCCGCCATCAACGCCGTGATCGAGGACATGCAATCCGGCAAGCCGATGGATCGCCTGGTCTGCGGCGATGTCGGCTTCGGCAAGACCGAGGTTGCCCTGCGTGCCGCCTTCGTCGCCGTGGCCGACGGCAAACAGGTCGCCGTGCTGTGCCCGACCACGCTGCTGGCCGAACAGCATTACCAGAACTTCGCCGACCGTTTTGCCCAGGTGGGCAACGAGTGGCCGGTAAAAATTGCCGAAATCTCGCGCTTCAAGAATGCCAGGGAACAGAACGCGGCCATTGAGCTCCTGGCGCAGGGCAAAATCGACATCCTGATCGGCACGCATCGCCTGTTGCAGAAGGATGTGAAATTCGAGCGCCTCGGCCTCATCATCATCGACGAAGAGCACCGCTTCGGCGTGCGCCAGAAAGAGGCGCTGAAATCCCTGCGCGCCCAGGTGGATGTGCTGACGCTCACCGCCACGCCCATTCCGCGCACGCTGGGCCTCTCGCTCGACGGCCTGCGCGATTTTTCCGTCATTGCCACGCCACCGCAAAAACGCCTGGCCATCAAGACCTTCGTCGGCCGATGGTCCACCGGCCAGATACGCGAAGCCTGCCTGCGCGAATTCAAGCGCGGCGGCCAGGTGTACTTCCTGCACAACGAAGTCGACACCATAGCGAACATGCGCGAGCGGCTGCAAACCCTGCTCCCCGAAGCGCGCATCGTGATCGGCCACGGCCAGTTGCCGGAGCGCGAGCTGGAACGCGTGATGCGCGAATTCACGCAGCAGAAGCATAACCTGCTGCTGTGCTCGACCATTATTGAAACCGGCATCGACAACCCGCACGCCAATACCATCATCATCAACCGCGCCGACAAGTTCGGCCTGGCGCAACTGCATCAGTTGCGCGGCCGCGTCGGCCGCTCGCACCACCAGGCCTATGCCTACCTGCTCACGCATGAAGACGCCAAACCCAGCGCGCAGGCGCAGCGCCGGCTGGATGCGATCCAGGCCATGGAAGAACTCGGCTCGGGATTCTTCCTCGCCATGCACGATCTGGAAATCCGCGGCGCGGGCGAGGTGCTGGGCGAAAGCCAGAGCGGCGAGATTCACGAAATCGGCTTTGCGCTGTATACCAATATGCTCAACGCCGCAGTCAAGGCCCTGAAAGAAGGCAGGGACATCCCCGACCTCACCTTGCCGCTCGCCATCACAGCGGAAATCAACCTGCACGTCCCGGCGCTCCTCACCAACGCCTACTGCCCCGACGTGCATGAGCGGCTGACGCTGTACAAGCGCCTGGCCAACTGCGACAGCGAAGACGACTTGCGCGCCATGCAGGAAGAGCTGATCGACCGCTACGGCGCGATGCCCCCGCAAACGCTGGCGCTGCTGGAAACGCACCGCATCCGCCTGGCGGCCCGCGCGCTCGGCGTCGCCAGGGTGGACGCCGCACCGGGCGCGATACAATTGCAGTTCATCCCCAACCCGCCCATTGATCCCGCAAAAATCATCCGGCTGATCCAGAGCGAGCGCAGCATGAAACTCGCCGGACCGGACAAGCTGCTGTGGCAAAAAAGCAGCGCCACGCTGCAAGAGCGTGTGGCCGCGTTACGCGAACTATTTACCGAACTGAGAAGCTGACGAGCAAATGACATGAGCCTGATCCAGCCGTTAATCAAACCCTTCCGCGGCCTGCGGCCGGCGCCTGGCCGCGCCGCTGAAGTCGCCGCGCCGCCTTATGATGTGCTGTCCAGCGACGAGGCGCGCCTGCGCGCGGCGGGCAAGCCGTGGTCGTTTCTGCATATCTCGAAGCCCGAAATCGATCTGCCGCCCGCCACCGATCCTCATGCGCCGGCCGTTTATGCCATGGCCGCAGAAAATCTGGCGAAGATGCTGCAAGCCGGCGTACTGGTGCGCGACGACGCTCCCTGCTATTACATCTACCGCCTGACCATGGGCCAGCACATGCAGACCGGCCTGGTAGCCACGGCCAGCGTGGCCGACTATGACAGCAACCGCATCCGCAAACATGAATTCACGCGGCCGGACAAGGAAGACGACCGCGTGCGCCAGATCGAAGCGCTGAATGCCCAGACCGGCCCGGTGCTGCTGGCCTATCCCGCATCGGCGCAGGCCGATGCGCTCATCGCCGCCGCCGCGGAAGGCGCGCCGGCAGCCGATGTCACCGCGGACGACGGCATTCGCCACCAGGTATGGGTGCTGCGCGACGCGGCCGGCATCGAGGCGCTCAGCCGCGTCTTCGACGGCATGGAGGCGCTCTACATTGCGGACGGCCATCATCGCTCGGCCGCCGCTTCACGCGTTGCCGCGGCGCGGCGGCAACGCCAGCCCGTGCTCTCGTCCGACTATTTTCTTGCCGTGATTTTTCCCCACCACCAGATGAAGATCATGGATTACAACCGGGTGGTGAAAGATTTGCACGGCCTGGAAAAGTTTCCAGTAACGGATTCAAAATGCGGAGCGGTATCCAGCCGGGCGGCGCTGGTGACACGGCTCGGCGCGGCCTTTACGGTCGAGGAAAGCGCCCGTCGCGTACAGCCCGCCCGCCCCGGCGAGTTCGGCATGTATCTGGCGGGGCAGTGGTTCAGGCTGACCATCAAGCCGCAACTGATTCCTGCCGATCCCGTGGCCAGCCTTGACGTGTCGCTGCTTGCCGATCACCTGCTCGGCCCGGTTCTCGGCATTACCGATCTGCGCCGCGACAAGCGCATTGATTTTGTCGGCGGCATTCGCGGACTGGGCGAACTGGAAAAGCGCGTCGACTCGGGCGAAATGGCCGCAGCCTTCGCCCTGTTTCCGACCGGCATGCAACAGTTGATGGCGGTGGCCGACAGCAACAACGTGATGCCGCCCAAGTCCACCTGGTTCGAACCGAAGCTGGCGGACGGGCTGGTGTCGCATGTGCTAGATTGACTGCCGGCCTGGTTCATTGACGATCACTGACGGAGGATCACTGAAATGAAATTCACCCGCAACTGGCTGATTGCAAGCGGCCTCTGGTACGTGCTGAACCTGGCGCTCACCTGGCCCAGCGTGTTCGGCCCGACGCTGCCGAAAATGTATCCCGGCATTCCGCTTTACGAAACCGAACCGGTATTCAGGCTGTTGACGGAAGCCTGGGTCATCGTCGGCATCCAGCTTGCCGCAATCGGTGTCGTTGCCCTGTGGGGAGCGCGCAATCCGGGCAAGTACCTGGCGCTGATCCCGGTCATCATCGTCACGGAAATCGTCGATGGCATCTGGGATCTCTATAGCATCGCGTTAAGCCATGAGGCGCTATGGATGGGCGTGACCACCCTGGTCATTCACGCCGTGATCATCGTCACCGGCGTGGTCGCCTGGCGCGCCGCCCACGCCGCACCGGGCTAAGAGCCGCTGCGCGGCGCGGGGACCGGGGTTACATCCCCTTCATCGCATACACCGCCGGCAGGTTGCGCCAGACGCCTTTGATGTCCATGCCGTAGCCGAAAACATAACGGTCCGGCAGCGTGACGCCAACGAAATCCGCAGCAACCGGTTTGGCGCGGCCGGTGTCCTTGTCGGCGAAAACAGCCGTCAGCACTTCCGCCGCGCCTTGCTGCAAAAGGCAGCGGCGGATCTCGGCCAGGGTGACGCCCTCGTCGAGGATGTCATCCACCACCAGGACCGTGCGCCCCGCCACCGCGCTGCCGGGCTTTCTCACCCAGTCCAGTTGTCCGCCATGGGTGGCATCGCGGTAACGGCTGACGTGCAGGTAGTCGAAATCGAGCGGAAAGCCAAGCTGGGGCAGCAGATTGCCGACGAACACCACGGCGCCGCCCATCACCGCCAGCACCAGCGGATTGCTGGCGGCCAGCCGTGCATTGATTTCGGCGGCAACCCGGCGTACCGCCAGCGCCGACTTTTCCGCCGAGCAGACGAGGTCGGCCTCGGCCAGTATCTTTTTCGCTTCCTCGGGAATCATTTCATGCGCTTGAGCAGCGCCGCGAAATCCGCTCCCACTTCGGGATGGCGCAAACCGAAGGCCACGGTCGCCTGCAGATAGCCCAGCTTGGAGCCGCAGTCGTAGCGCGTGCCCTTGTAGCGATAGGCCAGCACCTGCTCTTCCGCCAGCAGCGCGGCGATGCCGTCGGTAAGCTGGATTTCGCCGCCGGAACCTTTGCCAATCTTCGCCAGGTGATGAAAAATGCGCGGCGTCAGCACATAGCGGCCAACCACGGCAAGCGTCGACGGCGCGTCTTCAGGCCGGGGCTTTTCGACAATGCGAACAATCTGCTCGATCGTGCCGGTCATCGGTTTGCTATCGACAATGCCATAGCTTTTGGTGTCGGCGCGCGACACTTCCTGTACCCCGATCACCGAGCTGCGATGGGTGCTGTAGGTATCCACCATCTGCTTCATGACCGGCGGGTCGCCGTCCAGCAGGTCGTCGGCCAGCAATACGGCAAACGCTTCATCGCCCACCACCGGATACGCGCACAGCACGGCATGGCCCAGACCGAGGGCTTCGGGCTGGCGGATGTAGATGCAGTTGATGTTCTTCGGCAGCAAATTCTGCACGAAGGCCAGCATTTCGTTTTTCCCCTTGCGCTCCAGCTCCGTCTCCAGCTCGTAGGCTTTGTCGAAGTGGTCCTCAATCGCGCGCTTGGAGCGGCCGGTCACGAAGATCATGTCGGTAATGCCGGCGGCTACGGCTTCTTCCACGGCATACTGGATCAGCGGCTTGTCCACAATCGGCATCATTTCCTTGGGGCTGGCCTTGGTGGCCGGCAAAAAGCGCGTGCCCAAACCAGCCACGGGAAACACGGCTTTTGTCACTTTTTTCTTGGCGTTATTCATGTCGTCAACAACTCCTTGAATTGCGCTTCATCCAGAATCTTCAGGCCCAGTTCCTGCGCCTTTTCCAGTTTCGAGCCCGCTTCAGCGCCAGCCACCACGTAATCGGTTTTCTTCGATACCGAGCCGGCCACCTTGCCGCCCAGCGCTTCGATCATCTCCTTGGCCGCATCACGCGACAGCGTCGGCAAGGCGCCGGTGAGCACAAAGGTTTTTCCTGCCAGCGGCGCCATGGCCAGGATCATGGATTCGCCCTCGGGCCACTGCACGCCCGCAGCGCGCAGCTGTTCGATAACCTCGATGTTATGCGGTTCGGCAAAAAAATGCGCGATGGAAGCCGCCACCACCGGTCCGACATCGGGCACCTGCTGCAGTTCGGCTTCACTCGCCCGCATCAGGGCGTCCAGATTGCCGAAATGGCGCGCCAGGTCTTTTGCGGTCGCTTCGCCCACATTGCGTATGCCCAGCGCAAAAATGAAGCGCGCCAGCGTCGTGTTTTTGCTTTTCGCAATGGCCGCCAGAATATTGGCGGCCGATTTCTCGGCCATGCGTTGCAGATTGACCAGACCCAGCAGGCCGAGTTTGTAAAGATCGGCGGGGGTTTTGACAATGGCGTTATCCACCAGCTGTTCGACGATTTTTTCGCCCAGCCCCTCGATGTCGATCGCGCGGCGGCCGGCGAAATGCAGCAAGGCCTGCTTGCGCTGGGCCGGGCAGAACAGGCCGCCGGTGCAACGGGCGATGGCCTCGTCCTCGAGCTTCTCCACGGCAGAGCCGCACACTGGGCAGTGCCTGGGCAATGCAAACGGCGGATGCAGCGGCTCGGCGCCGAAGGTATCTTTTACCGGCCGCTGCGCAAGAACCACGGCAACCACTTCCGGAATCACGTCCCCGGCGCGGCGTACGCTGACCGTATCGCCGACGCGCACATCCTTGCGCTGCGCTTCGGCTTCGTTATGCAAGGTGGCGTTGGTGACCGTGACGCCGCCCACGAAGACCGGCGCCAGGCGGGCCACCGGCGTGAGCGCACCGGTGCGGCCGACCTGCACTTCGATGGCCTCCACCGTGGTCAGCGCCTCTTGCGCAGGAAATTTGTGCGCGATGGCGAAACGCGGCGCACGGGATACGAAGCCGAGTTGCGCCTGGCCGGCGAGGCTATCGACCTTGTACACCACGCCGTCGATGGCATATGGCAGATGCTGCCGCGCCGTCATCATTTCCGCGTAATAGGCGGCCAGTCCGGCCGCGCCGCGCATCACAGCGCGCTCGGCCGCCACGGGCAGGCCCCAGCCCGCCAGGCGCTCCATCAACGCGCTGTGCAAAGTCGGCGCTGGTGAGACGCCGCGAAGCTTTGAATCCGTCTCCGGAAAGTCCCCTTGGGGGACGGCGGTAATATCCGCCACGCCGTAGGCGAGGAAGCGCAAAGGCCGCTGCGCGGTGATTTTCGCATCCAGCTGGCGCAGGCTGCCGGCTGCCGCGTTGCGCGGATTGACGAACTCCTTTTCGCCGCGCGCGCGCTGGCGCGCATTGAGTTTTTCAAAATCGGCGCGAAATATCAGCACCTCGCCGCGCACGTCGAGCCGGGACGGAATGTCCTTGCCCGTCAGGCGCAACGGAATGCTGCGCACGGTACGCAGGTTCTGCGTGACATCCTCGCCCGTCGCGCCGTCGCCGCGCGTGGCGCCTTGCACGAACAGCCCATGTTCATAGCGCAGGCTGATGGCCAGCCCGTCAAACTTCGGCTCGCAGGCATAGTCGATGGCCGCCTCATCCAGGCCTTCCCGGCAGCGCCGGTCAAAAGCCACCGCCTCATCAAGGCTGAAGGCGTTGTTGAGCGACAGCATGGGCACGTCATGCACCACCTGGCCAAACTCCGGCAACGGCTGGCCGCCCACGCGCTGCGTTGGCGAGTCGGGCGTCACCAGCCCGGGATGTTCAGCTTCCAGCGCCTGCAATTCGCGGAACAGACGGTCATATTCGGCATCGGGAACAGTGGGCATATCCAGCACGTAATAGGCATGGCTGTGGCGCTCTATCGCAGCGCGCAACTGTGCGATCCGTCTGGCGACAGCGGAATCCCGCATCAGGAAAACAGGCGCAGTGCGCGCGTGCTCCCCGGATCGATGCCCGCGTCGCGCATGGTCTGCTGCAATTCAATGATTTTGGCGCGAATGGCGGCGATCATGCCCTCGGCCAGCGGCGCCCGCTGCGCATCCACCAGCACGCCGCCCAAGGCGCGCGCCAGTTGCTGCCCTGCGCCCAGCATGCGGGTAAAGGTCGCCGGCCCGTCGCTGACGCGCGGCACGTCAATGCTCAAGGTCAGGCCATGCGTCGCCAGCGAACGCAGGGTCTCGACGCTAAAGCCCTCGCTGCCAAGATTGGTCAGCGTGAACAATTCGTTGCCATTTGCATCGCGCGCATGGAACCGCCCATCGTCTTCGAGCGCCAGGCCCGCAGCTTCAGCCACGCCGCGCAACTTGGTGCCGCTGAATACGCCGCCTGCGGCTTCCACGATATGCAACTTGAACTGGATATCCACGCTGGCGCAGAACTCGTCAAGCGCGGCGGCGTGCGCAACGACTTGACCAGGCGCAGGCAGCTCCAGCATGGCGCCCACCTCGTCCGCTACCTGCCGCACGCCATCAAAAAACTGCGCCAGGTTGCCTTCAGAAATCGCGCCGCGCCGGTTGGCGAGCTGCAGCGAGGCAACCCACTGCACATAACGTCCGGTTGCACTTCCATCAAGAGGCAGCCAGGTGTCCGTCGCCTCGTCATGCGCCAGCCAGTGCACAGGCTTGTCAAGTTCCGCCGCCCAGCTTGCCTGCGTTACCCACACCGCCGGCGCCGGGACCGGCTCGGCCGTGGTCAGGCGCAGCACGCAATCGGTCAGCACATCGGCCCGCTGCGCGGGCAGTTCGGAGTGGTCTTCCGCAGCGGTGACTGAGTCGTCGATGGTCGGCTCTGCGCCGGCACCCGAATCGCTGCCATTCGGCAAGGCGTCCGGGTAGGCGGGATCGCCGGCAAAGAATGCCGGTTCAATCCGCTCTGCCGGCTCGCTATCGCCATGTTCCGTGCCAGCCTCTTCGGCGAGCAGCGTATCGCCATGCTCGTGCCTGAAGATGGTTTCAGCCGAGCGGCGCGCTTTCCGTTCCTGCCAGAGGTTGTAGGCCCAGACGCCCGCGACGGCGGCAATTCCGGCGCCGATCAAGGCGATGTGCAGATCGCTGATTGCCATGCTTCAAGCCACCTTTTGTTCATCGGCGAGACGCAGCGCTTCGCCGATATCGACTTCCACCACGCGCGAGACGCCTTGTTCCTGCATGGTCACGCCAATCAGCTGCTGCGCCATTTCCATCGCGATCTTGTTGTGCGAGATGAAGATGAACTGGGTCTGCACCGACATGCGCCTGACCAGGTCGCAAAAACGCACCGTGTTCGAATCGTCGAGCGGCGCATCCACTTCGTCCAGCATGCAGAAAGGCGCCGGGTTTAGCTGGAACAGGGCAAACACCAGCGCAATCGCGGTCAGCGCTTTTTCACCGCCGGAGAGCAGATGAATCGTCGTGTTTTTCTTGCCCGGCGGCTGTGCCATGATCTGGATGCCGGCATCGAGAATCTCGTCCCCGGTCAGTATCAGCCGCGCCTCGCCGCCGCCAAACAACTGCGGGAACAGCGTGCCGAAATGCGTGTTGACGGTGTCGTAGGTTTCCTGCAACTGCTCGCGCGTGTCGCGGTCGATGCGGCGAATGGCGTCTTCCAGGGTGCCAATGGCTTTGGCCAGGTCGGCGGATTGCGCATCGAGAAAACCCTTGCGCTCGACGGCAGTCGTCAGCTCTTCCAGCGCCGCCAGATTGACCGGCCCCAGCGCTTCGATCTCGCTGTTAAGGCGGATGATGTCGCTTTGCAATACGCTGTCTTTCGGATTTCCGGCGAGTTCATCGGCAAAGGACGCTGCATCGGCCTCGGTCAGAATATGCACCTCGGCCAGCCGCTCCCGGTATTGTTCTTCGCTGATCTGCGCTGCCTGCGCCTTGAGCTTGAGATTATTGAGGCGCTCATGCAACGGGGCAATGCCCTGTTCCACCTGCATGCGCCGCTCGTCAAGGCTGCGCAGGTCGGCGGCGGCGGTTTCCAGCGCATTGCGCCGTTCCGCCAGCGCCGACTCTTTGGCCTGCCTGCCGTCCAGCGCGCCATGCAATTGCTCCTGCAGCACCCGGTCGCTGATGCCGGAAACCTCCGTGCGCACCGTCCCGGTTTCCGCCGCGATACGCGCCAATTGATTCGTCGCAGTGGCTCCGGTACGCGCATTGTCCTCCAGCTTGGAGAGGCATTCGCGTTCGGAAAACCCGGCTTCCTGCGCTTCGCGCGCAAGCCGGGTTTCCAATTGGCGGGCTTCGTGCAGGACGGCATCTTTTTGCCGTTGCACTTCCACCGCCTGCTCCAGCCGCCGGCGAATGTCACCCAGCCGTTCGCGCTGCAGTTGCATTTCCATCGCGGCACGTTCGAGACGCGCCTGCTCCGTTTCGTTTTGCCGCGACAGCTCGGCCAGATCGCGGTCGAGCTGCGCCGAGCGCTCTGCAAAACGCGCCTGCGCCTGGGCAAGCTTGAGCGCCTCAACCTGCGCCGCATGAAAACCGCGCTGACTTTCTTCCAGTACATGGCGCGCGGCGGCAAGCTGGCTTTGCACCTCGGCAAACCGCTGTTCGGCTGCTTGCTGCGCCTCGCGCGCGGTATTTTCGGCGTTGGCCTGTGCCGCCACCAAAGCAGCCAGAGCGTCGATTTCGCGCTGACGTTCGATCACCCCATGCGTTTTCGCATCGGGCACATACAGCGTCACGCCGCCGGGGGTCAGCGTATGGCCCGCCCGCGAGACGCAGACGCCCGAGTTGAGCGGAAACTCGGCGGCCAGATCATCGGCGACGGTCACATCCGCCAGCCACTCATCGAGCACGGCCGACCAGCGCGGATCAGCGCAATGCACTCGCGTGCGCAGCGAATCGCCGGAGGATGCAGGAATCCGTGCCTGCGAAAAATCAGCCGCCGATTCGGCCAGAGCCAGCGTCAAAGTCGCCGGTGGCGGCGCGGCAAGCGCGGCACGCAGGGTAGCGGCATCTGCGGCCAGGGCCGAAAAACGCTCGCGCAATACGGCTTCGACAGCGGTTTCCCAGCCGGCATTCACCCGAATCGACTGCCACAGCGGCTTGGCAGCATCCAGGCCGCGCGCCTTGAGCCACTCGCCAATTTCGCCGCTTTGCGCCACTTTGGCTTGCAGCTGCACCAGCGCGTCGTGCCGCGCGCGGGTTTCGGTGAGACTGCGCTGCGCCGTTTGCAAGGCTTCGCGCGCGCCACGCACCTGCGTTTCGGCTTCAGGCGCCGCGGCCTGCGCCGCAACCAGACGCGCCTGCGCCGCAGCCAACGCCTCCCCGGCACGCGCCTCGTTCTCCTGCGACGCCGCCAGCAACGCCGGAGCGGGCGCATCCAAGGCAAGGCGATCCTGCTCCAGTTGCGCGCGACGCTGGGCAAGGTTGTCCAGCGCGCGCCGGGCGTGGCCCTGGTCGGCCTCGGCCAGACGCGACGCCTGCTCGGCTTCACTCAGTTCACGGCGTGCCTCCGCTGCATGGCTGCCGGCCGAGCGCACCGCCTCTTCCATCTCCGGCAAGCGGCGGGCTGCTTCCGCATGATGTTCAGCGGCGGCGGCGGCACGGTTGCGCGCGTTCTCCAGCAGCGCCTGCCAGCGTGCCTCGTCTTCCGCCAGTTGCGCGTTCTGCGCGGCCCAGTGGCTTTCCTCGACTTCCAGTTGGGCCAACCGCGCTTCCAGCCGCGCGCGCGCATCGCGCACATGCGCGAGTTCCGCTTCCAGGCGGCTGACTTCGCCATTGGCCGCATACATCTCGGCCTGCGCCGCATGCAATACGTCGGAAGCCGTGAAATGCGCCTCACGGGCATGCTCCACGCGCGCTTCGACTTCACGCAATTGCGCTGTTCCGGATTCAATTTGATTAGCGGCTTCTTCAACCTGCTGCGCCAGGCGCCGGGCATCGTTGCGGGCATCGTTACGTTTTTTCAGCCACAGCAATGACTGCTTTCTGGACACCTGCTCGTGCAGCCTGCGATAGTTCTGCGCTACGTCGGCCTGCGCCTGCAGGCGCGTCACCTGCGCTGCCAGCTCACTGCAAATGTCATCCACGCGGGCGATGTTTTCCCGCGCATCTTCGAGCCGATGCTCGGTTTCCTTGCGGCGTTCCTTGTACTTGGTCACGCCGGCCGCCTCTTCGAGGAAGAAGCGCAGCTCGTCGGGTTTGGCCTCGACGATGCGCGAGATCATGCCCTGGCCGATAATGGCGTAAGCCCGCGGCCCGAGGCCGGTGCCCAGAAACAGATCAATCACGTCGCGCCGGCGCACATGCAGATTATTGATGTAGTAGCTCGAATTGCCCTCGCGGTCGAGCACGCGCTTGACCGTAATCTCGGCATATTGCGACCACTGCCCGGCCGCGCGCGCCTGCCCGTTGTCGAAAAACAGCTCGACGCTGGCGCGGCTTACCGGCTTGCGATTACCCGCGCCCTTGAAGATCACGTCCTGAATCGATTCGCCGCGCAGCTCGGATGCCTTGGATTCGCCCAGCACCCAGCGCACGGCATCGATGATGTTCGACTTGCCGCAGCCGTTGGGCCCCACCACGCCCGCCAACTGGCCGGGAAACACTACAGTGGTGGGCTCGACAAACGACTTGAAGCCCGCAATTTTCAACTTGATTAGACGCACAAGGGATAAACCGGGAAAAGATGTCCAGAAACGGATTCAAAGTTTGAGGCGGCGTCATTATAATCTTTCCCATCCTCCTTCCCCGTAACCGAACGGCATGTCCAGCCAGCCCGTGAAACAGCTAGAAACCTTTCCCAATCCTGCGCCGCACCGCGATTACCAGATTCACATGGAAATCCCAGAATTCACCTGCCTGTGCCCGAAAACCGGCCAGCCGGATTTTGCCGTGCTGACGCTGGATTACATCGCCGATAAAGTCTGCGTGGAATTAAAGAGCCTCAAGCTCTACATCTGGAGTTTCCGCGACGAAGGGCATTTCCATGAAGATGTCACCAACCGCATCCTGGACGACCTGGTGCGCGCCGTGAAACCCCGCTACATGCGGCTAACCGCCCGCTTCCATGTGCGCGGCGGCATTTTCACCAACGTCGTGGCCGAACATCGCAAGAAGGGCTGGAAGCCTCCGCCCAAGATCGAACTGGCCGAGTTTGCGGCACAGCCAAACCCAAACGCGCGCGGCTAGGTTTTTCTCCGCAAGAGCGCGGCTGCCGCCGTTCCGCCGGCGCCGCCTGCCTGCTGGTGCCGACAGTCTGAATCGAACAGACGACCTACCGCTTACAAGGCGGTTGCTCTACCAAGCTGAGCTATGCCGGCACGGTGCGAATTATAGCGTAGCCAATAGTGAGAATCGCTATAAACTTGGCACTTGCCACTCTGGCCACTCCGGCCACTCCGCATTGCCTGCACTTTTCGATGCTTGCCGACGCCACCCCTTTTGATGCCGCGCTTCCGTTGCATCTGTTGCTCATTGCACCGGCGGATGCATTCGCGGCGCGCTTGTTGCCGATGTTTGCCGATGCAGGCAAAACGGTCGCCTTGCACCATGTTGCGACATCCGGCGACTTGCTCGACGCACTGCGCGGGAAACGCTGGGATGCGGCAATCTACAACCCCGGTATCGCCTCGCTCCCGGTACAGGATGCAGTCAAGCAGATCGATGAGCTCGACCTCGACCTGCCCTTGATTCTGGTCGCCTGTCCTGACGACAATTACGACGCACAGCACGCGATGCAGGCCGGAGCGCGTGACGTCATCGATGCCAGCCAGCTTGAGCGCCTGATTCCCGCCGTTGAGCGGGAAATCCGCGAGGCGCGCCATCGCGCCGGCCACCGCGCCGCACTCGACATGCTGAAGGAAAGTGAAGCGCGCTTTCGCGGCCTGGCTTCCAACTTGCCCGGCATGCTGTTCCAGCTCCGCCGCAACGCAGCGGATGAATATCGTTTCCTGTATGTCAGCGAAGGCTGCCAAAAACTCTTTGGCATAACCCAGCAAGAGCTCCTGGCCTCGGCAAACCGGCTGTTCGACGCATTCGATGCCGAAGAGCAGAAGAGCCTGCAGCGCGCCTTGCAGGAGTCTGCGGCAAACGGTGCGCTGCTCAACTGGGAGGGCCGCACCCGCGGCCGCACGCGGCACAAATGGATCAACCTGCGGTCAACGCCGCATCGCCTCGATGCGGGTGTGATCGAGTGGCGCGGCATTGCCACCAACATCAGCGACAGCAAGGAAGGCGAAGCCCAGTTGCGCAACTCCCGCCAGCAACTGGCAGAACTCTCTACCCATCTTGAAGCGGTCAAAGAGGAGGAGCGCGAACGCATTTCCCGCGATATTCACGATGAGCTTGGCTCCATTCTGGTGCGCCTCAAGATCGAAGTGGCGCTACTCGCCAGCAAGCTGCCGGACACGGCGGAAAATCTGCGCGACAAAGCCTATTCGATCGAAGGGCTGCTGGATCAGGCAATGAGCACCGCCAGCCGCGTAGCGCGCGAACTTCGTCCCGGCATTCTCAAGGAGTTCGGCCTGCCCGCGGCGATTGAATGCCAGGCTGAAGACTTCACGCAACGTTTTGGCATCCCCTGCCATGTGCAATGCGACGAGGAAATTCCTGAGCCGGCCCTCGCCACTTCGCTAACGCTGTTCCGTAGCGCCCAGGAAGCGCTGACCAATATCGCCAAACACGCGCACGCGTCGCGGGTTTTCATGCGCTTGCACCGCGAACACGGTAACATCGTGCTGGAAGTCAGGGACAATGGCTGCGGCATTTCGGAAGCCGATATGCAGAAGCCGAAATCATTCGGACTGCGCGGCATTCGCGAACGCGTGTCGAGCCTCGCGGGTGATTTCCTGATTATCCCGGCGGAACAGGGCGGCACCCATATCACCTTGCGGGTGCCCGAGCAAGCTGACACGGAACTCCCAAACGATGAAGAGGCGCAACGCAAACTGTTTTGACCATGGCTGACAAAATCCACGTTCTCATCGCCGACGACCACGCCATCGTACGTCAGGGCCTGAAACAAATTCTCTCGGAAACCGATGATCTTGTAGTCACTGGCGAAGCCGATGATGGCGCCGAAGCACTGCAGCTCGCTCGCCAGCAAGCCTGGGACGTTTTCCTGCTGGATGTGTCGATGCCCAACCGCAATGGCATTGACACGCTGAAACAGTTGAAAAAGGAATTTCCGCGTCTGCCCGTGCTGATCCTCAGCATGCACCCCGAAGAACACTACGCGGTGCGCGCGCTGAAAGCCGGCGCCTCAGGCTACCTGACCAAGCAGAGCGCTCCGGAACAACTGGTCACGGCCATTCGCCAGGTGGCTGGCGGAAAAAAATATGTCAGCCCTGCAGTGGCCCAGCAACTGGTTGAAGCGCTCTCCGACAACGCCGACAAGCTGCCCCATGAGCGGATTACCGACCGTGAGTACCAGGTATTGGTGATGATTGCGACCGGCAATACACTGACTCAAATTGCCGACAAGCTCAATCTGGGCGTCGCCACCGTAAGCACTTACCGCGCGCGCTTGCTGGAGAAAATGGCGCTCAAAAGCACGGCGGAACTCATACGTTATGGGTTGGAAAACGGGCTTGTAGATTGAGTTGCCAAGCGCCCGCAGTATCCCTACCATAAGCCCATGGAACCTATTGATGCGACCGATGGCCCTGACGCGTTGCAAGCGCGCCTAGCCACGTTGCGTGCAGAACATCGGGAACTCGATGAAGCAATCAAGCGGATGACCGCCAATCCGCCTGACGATCAACTGATGCTTCGCCGCCTGAAAAAACGCAAGCTGCTGGTCAAGGATCGCATCATTGCCATCGAGCGGATGCTTGATCCCGACCCGAACGAGTACGCTTGACAGCCACCTGCGGGCCTGCGGCGAGGAACCGCTTAACCCCCGCTTAACCTCTCTAGGCAGGTGAAGTCTCACTCCAGTCGGGCCAACCCGCGCGCGTATTTTCTTCCAGCGCAATGCGCTGCTCTTCGGCGCTTGCGAAATGCGTGTCCCAGTGGCGTAACAGGGGCTTGGCAATCCGGCTCTCCCACAGGGGCGGAATGAAGGAGGCGAGAAAGCAAATCACGATGCTTGGCATCTGCGGCGCATCGGGATACGTTTTCAGCAGCTCGTACGCCTTGTCCGGATCGAGGTGATGTTCCGAGTGATTGGAAATCTCGAAGGTGATCGCCCGGCTGAATGTATTCAGGTGGTTCCATGAATGATGGGGCAGCAGCGGGGTGCCCGGCTGGCGCACAAGCCCGTAGTGCTGGGTGTAATTAAACCCGCCGATGATGACGAAAGAGATCGCCCATGTCGCCGGCAGATAGATCAAGCCAAGCGGTCCGGCAATGGCGCAGAATACGGCAACCCATACGCTCAGGCTGAGGATGGCGAGACACACGCGTCCGCGCCACCAAAGCGGCCCATGGCCCAGCTTCGCGAGCCGCTCTTTCTCAAGAGCATAGGCTTTAAGCGTGCCGTGGAACAGCGAGGCATAGACGAAGTTGTACACCGTCTGGCCGCGCCGCGGCGTATCGCTGTCCTCGAGTGTGCCAACGAACGGATGGTGCCCATGCACGTGATACAGATCATTCATCGGCAGCGCAAAAAGCGTCAGGTAAAGGCTCGAGCTGAAGATTTCCAGCGGATGCTTGCGATGCATTAATTCATGGGCTGTCGGCAACCCTGCCAGCGCCGTCAGAAATGCAACCGAAATGATCGCGCCGATTGAGTTGAATACACCCAGCTGGCCTTCGCCAATGCGCTGTGCAAACAAGATCCAGAGACCGTAAAGCAGCACCAGGGGAAGGTACAAGACGCCGTCATAAAACCACTTGCCTGCGCCGCCGCGCAAGGAGGCGTCCTTGCCGGAGAGAAAATCAAGCAGCGCAAGCGCCAGGAACGTGGCAAGACCGAGCCAGACCCAATAGCCGCCCTTGGCCATGCCATACATGCCCAGCACTACCATGATCGAAGCCACAAGGTAGCGGCCGTATTCGCCAAAAAGTTTCATATCTCCTCCTCGCATTGTTCCGCTAGCTGACGCTCTTGAAAGAGCTGCCTGCTGTTTTATTGTGAAGAACGAAGTCCGATACACGACGCCTGATGCGATCAGATCAAATTAATTACTCTCTGGTCATTAAATTCGTTATCATGGTAACAGAATCAGTTCGGCTTTTAAGCATAGATGCAATTCCCCCCCGAGTCAGGCCGTAAAAATACCCCCATACATGAGGACAAACATGACGCCACCCCAATCCCCCACACTTGAGCAACTCCTCGCCATGTCCGGCGCCGTCGGCGCATTGGGCGAGAAATATGCCGCCGCAACCGAAGCGGCGCGCCAGTTGCATCCCGAAGTCGCCCATGCCCTGCTCGAATCGGGCCTCATCAAGATGCTCCAGCCCGCGCGCTTCGGCGGTTACGAAACCTGCTTCGCCGATTACGCAAAAGTCATAAAGCATCTCGGCGGCTACGACCTTTCGACGGCCTGGGTAGCAGGGATACTCAGCATCCATCACTACTGGGGCGGCTTGGTCAGCCCGCAACTGCAGGAAGAACTTTGGGGTAAAAATCCTGAAACCATCTTTACCGATTCCTTCATGCCGGCGGGCAAGGCGCAACCCGTTGCGGGCGGATTGCGCCTCTCCGGCCGCTGGGGCTGGCTCTCCGGCACTCCATTTGCCAGCTGGGTTGCGGTCGGCGCGATTGCGCCCTATGAAGGAGGGGCCGAGCCGGAATACATGATGCTGTTCCTCCCCAAAAGCGATTACACGGTGATCGATGACTGGTACACGATGGGTCTGCGCGGCTCGAGTTCGGTCAGCGTCGAAGCCAGGGATGCCTTCGTGCCTTATCATCGCGTCTTTCGTCTTGGCCGCGGGATGCAAGCCAACGACTACCCCGGACAAGTCGTGAACCCAGGGGCGATTTATCGCGTCCCGTTTGTCCCGGCGTTGGCGCTGGCAATTGTTACGCCAGGCCTGGGCGGCGCCCAAGGCATGCTGGAGCGCTTCCGCACCCGGGCCGCCTCGCGTGTGCCGGTTTTTTCTGCCCAGCGACAGGCAGAGTTCACGCTATCGCAGACTGCGCTGGCCGAAACCGCCGTGGAAATCGAGATGGCCGACGGATTGCTGCAGCGCTACGCAGCAGAACTCGATGCCTGCGCAGCGGGCAGATCCACGCTTGACGACAAGGACAGGATCCGCCTCTTCGCCTGGCGCGCCATCATTTCCAAACGGTCGCGCGAAGCCAGTCAGCGCCTGATGGATTTTGCGGGCGCTGGCGCAAGCTTTGAGCATGAGCCGCTGCAACGCTTTTACCGTGACATCTACATGATGGGGCAGCACATCGCGCTGAATTTTGAAACGGCCACGCGCAACTACGGGCGCAATATGCTCGGCCTGCCGCCGGATACCGTGCTGTATTGAGGAAGGCTGCGATTAAATACAAAACCGGTCGCAACCAGCACAACGAGGGCGGAGCGCACGGATTTCAGCAATAATACGGGCCTGCGTTTGCCTGCTGAATATCGCTATGCCATTTTCCCGCCGTCCGCTGACCGCGTTGCTGGTCGCCTTCTTTCCTCTCATGCCTGTTGCCGCCGAGACCGTAACCAATGCCGACGCCATCGTCGTCACGGCCACCCGCGTTGAACAACCAGCCTTCGATCTGCCCGTCTCGATCGACAACGTCACGCAGGCGCAATTGCAGGACGGACAATTGCAGGTCAACCTTTCCGAATCGCTGGCACGCGTCCCCGGCATTGTCGCGCAAAACCGGCAGAACTACGCCCAGGACCTGCAGATTTCCTCGCGCGGCTTCGGCGCCCGCTCAAGCTTTGGCGTACGCGGCCTCAGGCTTTACGCCGATGGCATTCCGGCGACGATGCCCGATGGCCAGGGGCAGGTCTCGCATTTCGATCTCGGTTCCGCCGCGCGCGTGGAAGTCATGCGCGGGCCGTTTTCTTCGCTCTACGGCAATTCCGCCGGCGGCGTGATTTCGCTGTTCACCGAAGACGGCGTACCCGGCGCCGCCGCGACGCCCGGCGTCACCTTCGGCAGCCATGGCACGCAGCGCATCGGCACCAAGTTCTCCGGCGACAATGGCACGCTGAACTACGTGGCGGACATCTCGTCCTTTCGCACCGACGGCTACCGCGACCACAGCGCGGCCAAACGCGACACGGTGAATGGAAAATTCAGATGGAATCCGGATGCCGATTCCAAACTGACGCTGGTGCTGAATGCAGTGGACATGCCCGACCTGCAAGACCCGTTGGGACTGACGCGCATCCAGTTCGAGACTGATCCGCGTCAGGCGGGCGTCAATGCCCTCGCCTACAACACGCGCAAAAGCGTCGCCCAGGAACAGCTCGGCCTGGCTTACGAACGAAAAGTCGGCGCTGGCGATACGGTGAATCTGATGCTTTACCGCGGCCAGCGCGACACCACGCAGTTCCAGTCGATTCCCGCCGCATCACAGGCCGCCGCGACCCACCCCGGCGGCGTGATCGATCTGGTCCGCGACTACTGGGGCGTCGATGCGCACTGGAGCCATCGCGGCGAGTTCGCCTCTGCTCCATTCATGGCGACAGTCGGCATCAACTATGACAACCTCGACGAGGCGCGCAAGGGTTTTCGCAACTTTCTCGGCGCGCCTGCCGCGCCGACCGCGACAGGCGTCATGGGCGCCCTGCGCCGCAATGAAGACAACCGTATCTTCAACCTCGATCAATACGCGCAGTTGCAATGGGAGCTTTCCGAGCGCTGGCTGCTGCTCGCCGGCCTGCGCAACAGCCGGGTGAAGGTCAATTCGAAGGACAAATACATCGCCGCCGGCAATGGCGACGACAGCGGCTCCACCGATTTTTCCGCGACGACGCCGGTGCTCGGCGCCACCTGGCGGGCGAATCCGGCAATGAATGTCTATGCTTCCTACGGGCGGGGCTTCGAGACCCCGACCATGAATGAACTGTCTTACCAGCCGAGTGGCGCCACCGGGCTCAATCTTGCGCTCAAACCGGCGAAGAGCGGCAATTTCGAGATCGGAGCCAAAGCGCTCCTCGGCCAGAGCGTGCGCCTCAACGCGGCATTGTTCTACGTCAAGACCCACAACGAAATCGTCACCGCCAGCAATGCCGGCGGCCGCGCCACGTTCCAGAACGTCGATGGCACCCGCCGCAAAGGGTTCGAGCTGAGTCTGGATGCCGACCTGGGACACAAGCTGGCCTTTGCCGGCAGCTACACATGGCTCCAGGCCACTTACTCGGCAGACTTCCGCTCCTGCCGCATCGCCGGCTGCACGCCTGCAACTTCAGTAGCCATCCGCTCCGGCAACCGCATGCCGGGGATTCCGGCAGCCTCGCTCTACGGCGAGCTTTCCTGGAAACATCCGGCCAGCGGATTCACAGGGGCTACCGAAGTGAGGCATGTGGCCAAGGTATATGTCGATGACGAAAATTCGGACGCCGCGCCGGCTTACACCACCGCCAGCCTGCGCTTCAGCTTCGAACAAAACAGCACCGGCTGGAAACTGAAGGAATTCCTCCGCCTCGACAATTTGACCGACCGAAAATATGCCGGCTCGGTCATCGTCAATGAAGGCAATTCGCGCTTCTTTGAACCCGCCCCCGGTCGTAACTGGCTGGCGGGAATCTCCGCGGCTTACCGCTTTTAGCGCACGCTGCGCGCCAGGGTTACAACTTCATCCGCAGGCTTAAATAAAACGTGCGCGGTGCGCCGGGCGCATGGAACGTCTCATGTTTCCAGTCGTCGGAATTGGCCTGGAACACCCCACCCGCAGTGAATGGATTTTCTCCCAGAGCGCCGGCGCTGGCGTAATGCCGGTCGAATACATTGCCCACCCGTCCGGATAATTCCCAACCACGATCAAGCATGACGCGCGCGCCGAGATTCAACACCCCGTAACCCGCAACTTCGCCGCTGCCAAGGAATGCCCCGCCGGCCTGATGCGCATTGTTCTCGTTGCCGCGCACATACTGGCGGGAATAGCCTACCGCATCGGCGGTAAGCAGCCAACGCCCGCTGAAGCTGTAATCCATCCCCAGCTTCAGGCTGTGCAGCGGAATGCCCGGCATGCGATTGCCGGACTGGACATGAATTTCGTCCGCCGCGCATTGCGGATCGACGCCGCGAGAACTATTGTCCGGCGCCAGCAGACACGCCGCAGAACGATACATCGCCCTGACATAGCCGTAACCGGCCCGCCAGTTGGCGGCGCCGTTGCGTGCCGTCAGATCGAGTTGCACGCCTGCGCGGCGGGTGCGGCCGAAGTTGGTGAAATAGCCCTGGCTCGTGGATGTGCCGACAAACAGGATGTCGTCATGATTCTCGGCGGTGAAGGCCGCCGCATTCCATTTCAGCGACCCCGCCTGGCCGCGTAAGCCGGCTTCCAGCGTGCGCATCACCACCTGTTTCAGGTAGGGGTCGGACTGCATGGCGTTGGGCAGGGAGCAGGGATTGGCCGGATCGGCGCAACCCAGTTCGACCGGACTGGGCGCCCGGTTGCCCTGGCCGGCGCTGGCGAATGCCGTCACGGCGGGCGTCAGTTGCCAGGTCGCGCCCAGCGCCGGATTAAGCTTGGTATAGGTGAAATCGCCGTCAAGCGCCGGGGCGGCAGGCCCCCGATCGTTGGTGGCGACCCGCGCGTGGTTGTAGCGCAGCGACGTGGTAATCGCCATTCCCGGCATCGGCTTCCAGGTGTCGGTGGCAAACAGGCTCCAGTTACGGGTGGTGCCGATCAACTGGTTGTCCGGTGTTTCGCCGCTGCCATTGATGACGCCGCGCCGGGTATCGAAAACTCCCAATTCCGTAGTTTGTGAAAAAATGGTGCGGCTCGCGTCCGCCGTGGCGCCGAAGGCGACATGATTGTTATCATCAAGCCGCGACCATTGCAGCGCGCTACCCCAGCTGCGCTGGGTGCTGCGGGTGCGGTTGTTGGCGGCAGTATCGCTGTTGAAACCCAGGCCGCCATTGGCTCCGGCCTCGCCATCGAGTGCCGGATCGCCTTCAAACGCATTGTTGATATCGCCGTTCAACGTCTGCGTCCGATTGTGGCGGTGGTACAGCGTCGCCGCCAGATGCGATTTTTCGTCCAGCCAATACCCAAGATTCAGGCTGACGAGATCGAGGCGATTTTTGGTGTTGTCAGGCTGTGTAAAAATGCTTGCGCGCCGCGCTTGCAGCATCGCGTCGGGCAGCAGGCCGTTGCCCGTCAGATCGGTGTCGGCGTGCGTCCACGCCAGATCCATCTCCAGCGCGCCATTGCGATGCGAGAACTTGCCGAAGAACTGGTCGAGGCGCGAAGGCGAAAAGTCGCGCCAGCCATCCTCCTTGAATGTGGTGCCGGCGAGATAAACCCCCAGTCCCGCGAATTTGCCGCCAAATTCGCCTGTGAACGAACGCCGCCCGAAGCTGCCGCCTTCCGCTTCCAGCACCGCACCCGAATCGGTCAGCCCGCTCTTGGTATGCATCGACAGCGCCCCGCCCAGGGTATTCAAACCGAACAGCGGATTGGAACCGGGAATCAGGTCGATGCCGGAGATTGCGCTGCGCGGAATCAGGTCCCAATTCACGACATCGCCAAACGGCTCGTTGATGCGCACGCCATCCTGATACACCGACAGGCCTTGCGGCGTGCCGAGCAGCGGACTCGCCGTGAAGCCGCGGTAATTCACGTCGGCCTGAAACGGGTTGCCCTGGATTTCGTTCACATTCACGCCGCTCAACCGGCTATTCATCAGCTCGGTCAGGGAGACTGCGCCATTGTCCTGCACGGTGCGGCGATCGAGCGACTGGACGCTCGCCGGAATCTCGCTGCGCGGTTGCTCCAGCCCTTTCATGGGCGAGACCCCGACGACTTCGATTACCGGCAGTTCCTGTACAGCTTTTTCACCCGCCTGGACAAATGCGGCCCCGCAAGCGGCAGCCAGCGCGACAACCCAAAACAGGCATTGCGGAAGCCCCCCGCATGGACAAACAATTATTTCAGCGGCACGGGTCGAATGGCCCATGATAGGATGCCCGCTGCCGCATACTTTCTTCTCGCGCACTCCGTATATCGCCATGAAACTACTTGTGACTCTGCATAATGTTGTGTTTGCGGCCGCCGCCTTGTTGATCATGGCACCGGCACAGGCATCGCCGCTCGCCTATGTGCCCAATGAAAAATCCGGCTCGGTTTCGATTATAGATACAGCGACACAAAAAGTCGTCGCCACCATGGACACGGGCGGCGCGCCGCGCGGCATTGTCGCATCGCTCGACGGCAAATTGCTCTATGTGAGCGACAGAAACGCCAACGGATTGATGGTAATCGATCTGGAGAACCAAAAAGTCGCGGAACGCATCTCCTTGGGTGAGTCCCCCGAGGGCGTGAATATTTCTCCTGACGGCCGCTGGGTTGTCGCGGCGATCGAATTGTCCAATAGCGTGGCGTTTATCGACACGGCAACGCGCCGGGTCGGATTTTCAATAAAGACACAGGGGAAAAACCCCGAACACGCCGTGTTCAGCCCGGATGGCCGCTGGCTGTTCGTCAGTGCCGAAGAGGCGGACAGTGTCGATGTCGTGGATGTCCGGGCACGCCGTCAGGTCAATTCCGTCAAGGTGGGGGCCCGGCCGCGCGGTATCGGTTTTCTGCCCGACGGCAGCAGCGCTTATGTCGCCTGCGAACTTCCCGGCATGGTCTATGTCATCGATGCAGCAACGCAATCGGTAGTCAAGACGATCAAGGCCGGAAACTTTGCCAATGGCGTATCCGTTGCGCCTGACGGCAAGCGGGTATTCATTTCCAACGGCCGCGACGCCTCGGTTTCGGTAATCGATGTCGCCAGCCAGCAAATAGTCGCTGCAGTGCCTGTCGGCAATCGTCCGTGGGGCCTGGCAACAACCCCCGATGGCCGGGCCGTGTATGTCGCAAACGGTCGGTCCAATTCGGTCTCGGTCATCACTACGGAGACCAACCAGACCGCCGCGACGATTCCGGTAGGCGAAGCTCCCTGGGGTGTAGTCATCCGCTGAAGCACTGGTTTACAAGATGTCCCGTATTCAGCCGCGCCGGTCACCGATACCCGTGCTTCTGCGCGCCTCTCAAAGCAGCAGCATCACCATTAGCGGCAAGGTGATGAAAAAGCCCAGCGTCGAGACCACCATCACGGCCGCGAGCAGCTCGGTATCGAGGCCGAAGCGCTCCGCAAGAAGCACTGTCGCCATCATCGTCGGCATGCCGGCGAGGAGAATCATGACCTGAGTCATCTCGTTCATGCCGAACAGCGGCAAGGCGAAGGCTGCGACCAGCGCTGGCATGGCAATGAGCTTGATGGCGCTGGCCAGCAGTATCGTCCGCGGTGAACGGCGTACCGTTTCGAGCGACATCGACATGCCGACGGTGAGCAGCATCGAGGGCACGACGGCTTGCCCCAGCAGATGCGCGGTGGTGCCGACCCACTGCGGCATCGGGACGGCAAACAGATTGACGATCAGGCCGGCGGCGAACGCCCATACGGGCGGCATTTTCAGCAATGTCAGCGCAAATGCGCCAAGGCGGAACGTCTGATCGCGCGAACCCAGTATCGATGCCGTACCCGCGCCGATGGTCCAGTAGAGGATCGAAATGCCGAGAATATCGGCATAGATGGCATAGCGCGCCGCCTCCGTCCCGTAAAGGGATTGCAGCACCGCAATGCCCATTGACAGAATGTTGCCAAACGAGCCTGCGATGAGTACCGCACCGAGACCGGGGGAAGAAAGTCCCCATGCCTCGCGCCTGCGGCCGAATATCAGCCACCCCAGCCCCATGGCGGCAAGCAGGCCGAACCAGATCGATGCCGGCACCCAGGCAACTTCCAGCCCGAGGTGCGCATGACTGATCACGTCATACGCGATGCCCGGGTAAAAAAGGTAGAGAACCAGCGCATTGATGGTGCGCCGCGTATCCACTGCCGACAATCCCGCGGGCGTTGTTTTGCGCCAGACAAAGCCGAGCGCGATCAGCGCGACGAGGGGCGCAACGCCGCGCTCAACCGAGAGCAGAACGTCAGAAAGCACAACGACTCATTTCGCTTGCCGTATCACCAGAGCCGACTTTTAGCGCATCCCCGCGCTGAAGCATGTAGCGGCAGGGGTCACGCACTCCATCGGTCAGAGCGCCCCGCGCGCGCTGACATAAGCCCACAACGCCTCCACTTCTTCCGGCGTCACTGCGCCTTCCCATGCGGGCATCGCCCCCTTGCCGCGCAAAACCGACTGCACGAAACGCGATTTCTGGTCCAGCGGAAATTCGCGTAAATCAAATGTGGATGCCGCCGTGTTGAGCAGGTTGACGCCATGACAGCGGGCACACACCGCGGCATACACGCGCTTTCCCTGTTTCGCTGCGGGAGCGACAGCGGCAGCCAGGTGTGCCGCTCCCTCAGGATTGTGGCTGCCATCCTGTAGCGTCGCTGCCTCGACGGTAGACGGTACGGCTACAGCCGCCGCCTCCAGCGCACAGCCGCCAACGAGCAGCAGCGCGCTCAGCGCAATCCCGTGCAGAGTACCCGTCCGGTATCGATTGCCTGCAGCCATTACTTGCTCAGCTTAAAAGTCCAGACCGAGGAGCCGGCAGGCACATTCGCCAGGTTTGGATCGCCGACAACGGCCTGATACAGATTGGCAGAACCGCTGACAACCGTCACGTATTGCTCGCCGTTGCGCTCCCAGGTAACGGGCAGGCTGGTAATACCCGAACCCGTCTGGAAGCTCCAGAGTCGTTTGCCGTTATCGCTGTCAAAAGCGATGAACTCACCCAGCATCGAGCCAACGAAGACGAGATCGCCGGCTGTCGCCAGCACGCCGCTCAGATAAGGCGTATCGAGTTCGTTCGACCATTTGGGCTTGCCCGTCAACGGATCAATAGCGCGCAAGGCGCCGCGCTTGCCGTCTTCGGGGGCAGGGAACCCGCCCAGTTCAATGCCCAGATACCAGGCACCATGGCGATACTCGGGCTTCACCGTCTTGAAGCGCATGCCCAGATTCACTGTGTTCACATACGCCAGGTTGCGCTTGGGATCGAAGGCCATCGGAGCCCAGTTTTTGGCGCCATAGGCAGAGGGCCAGACTTCGACAAGGTCATCCGATTCCAGCGATGACTTCACTTTTTGCGTAAGCTCCGACTCGATCGGCCGGCCAGTTTTCATGTCGATTCCGTTCGCCCAGTTCAGCTTTTTGGCAAACTGGTTGGCACGCAGCAATTGGCCGTTAGTCCGGTCAATGACGTAAAAATAACCATTGCGATTGGCCTGCATGATGACTTTACGCATCTGGCCATCGATCTTGAGCTCGGACTGCACCAGCTCATTGACGCCGTCATAATCATACGCATCGTTCGGCGTAAACTGGTAATACCAGACCAGTTCGCCGGTCTTCGGCCGGATTGCCAGCACCGAGCACGAATACAGATTGTCCTTTCCCTGGCCGCGGGCATTGGCATTCCACGGTCCCCCATTGCCCGTACCCCAGTAGACCAGATCAAGCTCCGGGTCGTAGCTGCCTGTGACCCACGTCGGCGCGCCGCCTTTCAGATAGGTTCCTTCCGCCCAGGTGTCGCCTTTCTCTTCGCCAGGCGCCGGCACAGTCCATACATGCCAAACCGATTTTCCGGTTTCCGGGTCGAGCCCTTCGAGGAAGCCACGGGTACCGAACTCGCCGCCTGAGTTGCCTACCATAACCACCCCGTTGGCAATCAGCGGCGCCAGCACGAAAGCATAGCCCTCCTTGTAGTCGGCAAGCTTGGTTTCCCACAGCAGCTTGCCCGTCTTCATGTCCAATGCCATGACGCGCGCATCAATAGTGGTACGGAACAGCTTGCCGTTATAGGCCGCCACGCCGCGCGATTGAGCGCCACAGCAGAGCGATGCATAAACGTCCTGGGGCAGATTCACGGGCACTTTCCACTTTTGCCTGCCGGTCAATGCGTCGATGGCAACGGTCGCATTGTGCGTGGTGACATACATCATGCCATCGATGACCAGCGGCTGTACCGAAGCATTGGCCGAGTGGTCGAGACTCAGGTTCCACACCGGAGCGAGCTTGGCGACATTCTTGCGGTTGATTTTGGCGAGCGGGCTATAACGCTTCTGGTCATAGCCCATGCCATAGGTCAGGATATCTTCAGGCGTCCGCGCATCATTGCGCAACATCGCATCATCTGGCCCGGCCACAGCAGCGAACAACGGCGTACTCCCGGCCAGCAGGGCTGCGAGCAATAAACTCTTGGTAGTCTTCATCACTTCTCCTCACGTAATAAAGTTTGAATGAGCGTTGTTAAACCACATTGCCACACAACAAAAACACACTATGCCTGCAAGCTGCTCGCGTCGAGAAACTTGTCATAGTGAATATGAGACTCCGCAACTCCCGCAGCATAAAGCAAGGGCATCGCCGCGTCGATCATGCGCGGCGGGCCGCACAGATAGGCATGCCGCGCGGCTGATTCGGGCACGTGCGCCGGCACAAGGTATTCGGTCACCAGGCCGCGGCGGCCCTGCCAATCGCTACCTGCCGGCTCGTCGGATAGCACCGGCACAAACTTGAAATTTCCCTTCCACTGCTCCGCGATGCGCTGAATGGCATCAAGCTTGTAAAGATCGCGCTGGGCGCGAGCGCCAAAGAAGAATATCACGTCGCGCGCACTGCCTTCCCGCAGCGCAGCTTCGAGCATGGAAAAAATGGGCGCCAAACCGCTGCCACCGGCGATAAACAATAACGGATCGGCCGCAGGGCGCAGCCAGAAATCACCGCCCGGCCCGTTAACCACCAGAGACTGGCCGATGCGTGATTCGGCAAACAGCCAATCAGTAAAAGCGCCGCCCGGCACATGGCGAATGAAAAAGGTCAGTTGACGGTTGCCGCCGGCAGCGGGGGCAGTTGCAAAGGAATATTCGCGGTCACGGTCCAGTCCGGCACGGCGCAGGCCCGCATACTGTCCGGCAGCATAGGCGACCGCCGCTCCGGATGCGTCGAGATCGATTTTCAGTTCGACAATATCGTGGGTCAGCGGCTGTTGCGAAACAATCACGCCGGTAGCCGTTACAGGCTCGTAGTGCGGGCGATTGGCATCGATCTCTACCTCAATGACGGCCTGCGTCCCGGCGGGCACTTTAGCCTGGCAGGCCAAAATGTAACCGGCGCGAAGCTCCTCGCCGCTCAGCACATACGAAAAATCGCGGATCGCATTCACTTTGCCGGAAACCAGACGGCAGCGACATGACATGCATGTCCCCACCTTGCAGCTGTGGGGAAAATCAATGCCTGCTTCAAGCACAGCCTGCAACATGCTTTGGCCCTGCGGAACTTCCACTTCCACGCCCAGTGGCTCGAGGCGAACCGTCGCCGGACCTTTGGGTTTTCTCTTAAAGAAACTCAGCATTCAAACAACCTCTATGCGTCCGGGGCAGCGGCGCGCTCCGGCAATGGACACAACCCCCTAATGTTTAACAATCGCCGGCGTTCTGATCTGTATCCGCCAGCTCATTGCTCCGTTGGGAAGCCACGGCCCGCTGCCAGATAGCCGGCGGTAATGATCGCATTGAGGATCATCGTGTGGTCGGCGATGTTTTTGCCCACAATGTCGTAGGCCGTACCGTGCGCAACCGACAGGTGAATATAGGGCGGTCCGAGAATGAGCGCACTGTTGCCGGAGAACCCCCAGGTCTTGATCGCAATGTGCCCCTGGTCGTGATACATGGCAAGCACCATGTCATAGCGTCCTTCAATGCACTGCCGAAACACCGTGTCGGGACTGATCGGCCCCGTCGCATCAATGCCTTCGGCGCGTACCTGCGCCACTGCCGGCGCGATCTGCTCGCTATCTTCCTTGCCCATGGCATGGGGATTGAGTCCCGCAACCACAATGCGCGGCTTGGCAATGCCCCATGCGCGCAACGCCGCGTCGAGTTTGCGTAGCGTCAGCGCCACCAGGTCCTGACTGATGATCTCGCAGACCTGGCGCAACGGCATGTGATCGGTAAGATGCGCCACACGCAAAGGCCCGGAGACAAGCAGCAAATAGCTTTCGCCCGGCTTCACATTCACCACTTTGTCGAGCGTGCCGGCCATTTTCATCGAGCCGGTACTGATCGGCCCCATGATCGTCGCCGCAAGCTGACCCGCCCGCGCCAGGTGATCGGCCTCGTCGAGCCAGTCGGCGCTCACCCGGCCGCCGATCAGGGTATCCTCGCCCAGCGGCAACGCAGCGCCGTTCATCCGCCCGGTATCGAGGATGTCCAGGGTATCGACGCGATCAACGATTGCGGCGGGAACCTGGGCGGGGTTGGCAAGCACGTTGATGCGCGCTGATTTGCCAACGAAGCCCAGAGCGCGTTCCATGGCAGCCGCGCTGCCAATCAGGACCGGACGACAGACTTTGTGAAGTTGCCCCGTAAGCCACGCCTTCGCGATGACCTCGGGGCCGATCCCGGCGGGGTCGCCAATGACGATACCGATTGCCGGACGTTCCTGTTGTGGAGAAGCTGTCATTCGTTGCCGTCCGTTCAAATATGCAACACATCGAGCACCTGGTCGATGCGGTCGTTCATCACGATGGTTTTCTTGGCCTGGATCAGCCAGCTGTCGGCATTGGGCACCAGGGTGTAGTGCGCGGTGCCGAAGTAGCTGCGCACCTCGTGTTCGGCCACTGTATGCACCACCCAGTTGGTCCGCGCCTTGACCACGCCGCCGGCTTCGCTCAGGTCGACCAGCTGGAACTGGTGGCTGGTCCGCGCCAGCGGCGTGCAGGACGCCGAACGTCCGGTGCGGATGCGAAAGACGCGGTCTTCGAGACCGCCCCGGTTCTTGTAGTAGATCAGCGAGACATGCTTGGTCGGGTCGGTGACCAGGGTGCCGTCGCTATCCCAGGCCGGGATCCAGTATTCGACATCCAGGGCGTACAGGGCCAGCCAGGCATCCCAGTCCTTGTCGTCGAGGTATCTGGCTTCCTGCCCCAGAAAGCGCAGCACGGAGTGCCAAGCGTCAACAGTCGTGGTGTAGCGGGAGAAGTCATTCACCGTATTCATTGTCCAATCCTTTCGAGTTCCTTCTGCACAATGCCCTGCATGCGCCGGGCCCATTCTTCGAGAATGCTGACGTAGATGCCTTCGTCGGAGACATTCGTGCTGCTCATGCGTGCCTCAACGCCAATCTCCTGGCCCAACGCATTGACGCCGCGTTCCCAGCGTACCTGGCCGCGCGAGATGTCGCTGAAGGGCGCAGCCTTGGACTGGAAGCCGCTTTGGCAGTTGCGGAATTCGGCGAGGTCGTCGGGGGTGGCCATGCCGCTGGCGTTGAAAAAGTCTTCGTACTGCCGCAACCGCCGTTCGCGCGCTGAGGCGCTTTCGCCTTTCGGGGCGACGCAGTAGGTGATGACTTCGGTGCGATCAACTGCCAGCGGCCGGAAGACGCGAATCTGGGTGCTCATCTGGTCCATCAGGAAGACGTTGGGCATCAGCATCAGATTACGCAGACGCTCGGTCATCCACACCGCACGGGCAGCACCATACTTTTCAAAATAGCTGTCGCGGAATTCGAAATTCGGCCGGTCTTTATAGTTGGGATACACGGCATACAGCACGGCATGTCCCTGGTCGAAGGCATAAAAGCCGCTCGCACCCTTGTCCAGTTTGGAAATGTCGTAAGTTTTGGTATCAGTGGTGGATTGCCCTTTGGCGCGCCGGCCAACGGTCATCAGGTAGTTGCCGTGGGTGGTTTTGACGTGATAGCCGTCCAGGCCGTTTTCCGCCTGCAGCTTCCAGTTGCCGTGGTAGGTG
>CAZQTB010000024.1:0-36920 GCA_964596295.1 uncultured Rhodocyclaceae bacterium
TCGTGCCGCAGCAGCCGCCGGCGATGTTGATAATGCGCGACTCGCCCCACTCGCGGATTTCCCCGGCCAGCATCTGCGGCGTTTCGTCATAGCCGCCAAACGCATTGGGCAGGCCGGCGTTGGGGTGGGCGGAAACGAAACAGTCGCACAGCCGCGAAATTTCATCCACATACTGGCGCAGCTCTTTCGCCCCCAGCGCGCAGTTGAGGCCGAACGACAGCGGCTTGACATGGCGCAGGGAATTCCAGAATGCCTCGGCCGTCTGGCCGGACAGCGTGCGTCCCGAGGCATCGGTAATCGTGCCGGAAATCATCACCGGCCAGCGGCGTCCCGCTGCGTCAAAAAACTTTTCGATGGCGAACAGCGCGGCCTTGGCGTTCAGCGTATCGAAAATGGTTTCCACCAGCAGGATGTCGGCGCCGCCTGCGGTCAGGCCACGCGCCGATTCGATGTAGTCGGCCACCAGCGCATCGAACGTGACGTTGCGCGCACCCGGGTCATTCACATCCGGCGAAAGCGAGGCCGTGCGCGATGTCGGCCCCAGCACCCCGGCGACGAAGCGCGGCTTGCCGGGCGCGGAAAACCTGTCGGCCGTTTCACGGGCCAGGCGCGCAGCGGCGACGTTCAACTCGAACGCCAGATCCGCCAGCCCGTATTCAGCCTGCGACACGCGTGTGGAATTGAAGCTGTTGGTCTCGATGATATCGGCGCCGGCCTCAAGATAAGCCGCGTGAATGCCGCCGATCACGTCCGGCCGCGTCAGGCACAGCAGGTCGTTGTTGCCCTTCAGGTCCTTGCCGGGGGCGAGAAACCGCTCACCCCGGTAGTCGGCCTCTTGCAGGCCATGCTGCTGCACCATGGTGCCCATGGCGCCATCGAGAATCAGAAGGCGTTGCGCGAGAAGCTCGCGCAACTCGGTGCTGCGATCGGGTTGCATGATGGCTGTCTGGAAATCCTGAATTGATGCGGATTTTAGCATCCCGGACCGATGCCCTCGCCGTCACAGCAGCGCCGACTTTTACGATGGCCGGCGCAGAATCGGATTCAAGGGGCTAAAGGAGCGGACATGACCACGCCGCTATCGAGCAACGCCTGCACCTCACCATCCGCATAGCCGTGGGCGCGCAGAATGTCGCGTGTGTGCTGGCCAAACGAGGGCGACGGGCCGGTAATGCGCCCCGGTGTGCGCGACAGCTTTACCGGGATGCCTGTCCCCTGGTATCCGTTCGCAGTCTCGACCACCATTTCGCGATGCAGGGTGTGCGGATGCGCCAGCACGTCGGGAACGGTGCGCACCGGCCCGGCGGGGACGCCGGCGGCGAGCAGCCCTGCGCAGAGCGCGTTGCCATCGACCTTGAGCAACTCGGTTTCCAGCAACTCGCGCAGCGCAGCGCTGTTGGTGCAGCGGCCGCTGTTGTCGAGAAAGCGCGGGTCGGTTGCCAGCTCGGCCTTGCCGAGATATTCGCAGAGCTTGCGGTATTGGCCGTTGTTGCCGATCCCGAGAAATATCTCGCAGGTCCTGGTCGGATATTTGTCGTAGGGAACGATGTTGGGATGCGCATTACCCGAAAGGCGGGGCAGGATTCCCGACTGGAGCCAGTTGGTGCTATGCGGATGCAGCAGGGAAACGGCCGTGTCATACAGGGTCGCATCGACAAACTGGCCCATGCCCGAGCGCTGGCGCTCGGCGAGCGCCAGCAATACGCCAATGGTGGCCAGCATGCCGGTAGCCACATCCACGATCGGCACGCCCGTGCGCATGGCCCCTGATTCGGGCGAGCCATTCACGCTCATCAGCCCCCCCATCGCCTGCGCCACGGCATCGTAGCCGGGGGCGCCGCCCAAGGGGCCGTCTGCGCCAAAGCCGCTGACGCGGCAGTGGATGAGGCGCGGGAAACGCGCGCGCAGCGCATTCGCGTAGTCCATCCCCCAGCGCTCCATCGTGCCGATCTTGAAATTCTCAATCAGCACATCGGCGTCTTCGAGCATGCGCAGCACAATATCGCGTCCTTCGGTTCGCGACAGATCGATCACGATGTTCTGCTTGTTCCGGTTGAGGCCCGTATAGTAGGCAGCCGTGCCTGCCTCATCGAAAGGCGGGCCCCAGCCGCGGGTTTCATCGCCTTGCGGCGGCTCCACCTTGATGACCTGTGCGCCATGGTCTGCCAGCGTCTGACCGCAATACGGCCCGCCGAGAACCCGCGACAGGTCGACAACCTTGATGCCGCTCAGCGCGTCTGCTGCGTTCGATGTCATCGTTTGCCGGTAAAAGAGGAAAGGTCAGCGGATTTCCGCAAGGCCGTTGTTGAGAACAATAACATCACGCTCGACAGCGCGCGCCCGGAACGACACCGTTGCGCCGTCGACCCACATCTCGGTGCGAATCGTCTCGCCGGGATAGACCGGCGAGGTGAAACGCACGTTCAGCGCCATCAGCCGCGCCGGATCGTTATCGCAGAGCGTCTTGAGCAATGCGTGGCCGGCGATGCCCAAAGTGCACAGACCGTGCAGGATGGGCCGTTCGAAACCGGCGGCACGGGCCATGGCCGGTTCGGCGTGCAACGGGTTGTAGTCGCCGGAGAGCCGGTAGATCAGCGCGGCGCGCGCCTCGGTGGGCCGGTCGCACACCCGGTCGGGGGCGCGATCCGGCAGGGCATGCACCGCTGGCACCGGTCCCGAAGGGCCGCCAAATCCGCCGTCGGCGCGGCAGAACGTGGTGGATGTCAATGTGCATAGCAGTTCGCCGCTCGCCGCATCGCTGATTTTACGTTCGGTGAAAACCAGCGCACCCTTGCCCGGCCCCTTGTCCACCACGCCCGTGACCCGCGTGCGGCCAATCACCTCGCCTGCGGGATCCGGCAGGCGGTGAATGCGCAGACCCTGTTCGCCGTGGACCAGCCGCATCCAGTCAACCCCCGTTGCGGGATCCTTGATCCACAGGCCGGGATAGCCGAGCACCACGGGGTAGGTAGGCAGCGGCTGCAAGTCCTTCTCATACACGAAGCGCAGCTCCGCCTCATCCGTCGGATCCGCCCCAAGGCCAATGCCCAACGCATAGAGCATCGTGTCGCGGGCGGTGTAGCGGTGACGCACATCCGCAAAAGGCCATGCCATCAGCCTGTCGTAATTGATCGCCATGCTTTCTTGTCCTGTTTCGAATCGTCTCGTGGATGTTTGGTCGGCAGCCCTGAAAAGGCAAGCAATGTTAACCCGGCAGATGCAGCACGTTGGCGGCAAGAATGTTGCGCTGGATTTCATTGCTGCCGCCGTAGATTGTGGCCGGCCTGGCATTGTAGAAACTGGTCAGCACATCAATGCTTCCGCCCTCCAGGTCGATGTTGCCGACGACGGCGCCGGAACCGCCGGCAATCTCGACCAGCAGATTGGCCAGGCGCGAGAAGGTTTCCGTCGCCCAGACCTTGAGCATGGAGACGTCCGGTCCCAGCTTTTCGCCGCGTTTGACCTGCGCGACGAAGCGCGCATACAGGGCATTCAAGTCAGCCACGTCAAGCTGCAGTTGCGTGTAGCGATCGACGAAGGCGGCGTCGCCGAACAGGCCGAGCGCTTGTGCGGCTTCCCGGACCCTGGCGAGCGCATACTGCGACTGTTTCGGGCTGCCCAGGAAAATACGCTCGAAACCGAGCAATGCCTTGGCGATGCTCCAGCCCTGGTTAAGCCCGCCCACCAGATTGGCTTTTGGCACGCGCACGTTTTCCAGGAAGATTTCGCAGAACTCCTCGTGTCCCGCGATATTGCGAATCGGCCGAACGGTGATGCCCGGGGTTTTGCAGTCGACGAGAAGAAAGCTGATGCCTTCCTGTTTCTTCGCCTGCTTGTCGGTACGCACCAGAAGAAAAATATGCGTTGCATCCTGCGCCAGCGTGGCCCAGGTTTTCTGGCCGTTGACAATGAAGTCTTCGCCATCTTCGACGGCTTCGGTGCGCAAGCTGGCCAGATCCGAACCCGAATTCGGTTCAGAGTAGCCCTGGCACCAGATGTGCTCGCCCTGGATGATCCTGGGCAGATACTGCTGCCGCTGTTCGTCGCTGCCATACTGGATCAGCAACGGGCCCACCATGGTGATGCCCATGTCCGGGGCGCGTCCGACGCCCCAGCGCTCCTGCTCTTCGATAAAAACAATGAGCTTGTCCGGGCTCAAGCCCATGCCGCCAAAAGCCTGCGGCCAGCTGGGCGCTATCCAGCCTTTACGAGACAGGGTCAGGTACCAGTCCCTGATCTGCGCCCAGCGCAAACGGGTCTGCGGATAGCGCAATTCAGGCGGGTAGTTGCTCTCAAAAAAATCGCGCACGAGGCGGCGAAAGCTCTCGGTATCCAGCGCATTCCAGTCGGCAGGATTGTTGGTGGGCATTACGGTGTCTCCTTGCATCAAATGGCTGCCGTGGTTATCGCCGCGTAGCGGCGACGCTGTGTTTGCGCATTGCCGAGCCATGCCGACAACACCAGGGCGCGCTGCAAATACAGTCCCAGGTCGTATTCATCCGTGAAACCGATGGCGCCGTGCAGTTGCACCGATTCGCGGGCAATCAGCAATCCGGCATCCGAGGCGCGCGCTTTGACGCGGCTGGCCATGGCTGACCGTTCGCTATCGGCCGCAGCGCCGTCCAGCACGTCGATCGCCTGTCCGACCACAGTGGCCGTCAGCTCCTGCTGGATCAGCAGATCGACCGCACGATGCTGCAAGGACTGGAAGCTGCCAATCGGTTTGCCGAACTGCACCCGGGTGCGCAGGTATTCAAGCGTCATCGAAAGCATCGCACGCTGCAACGCCAGCAGTTCGACGCTGGTCATGACCAGCGCCTCGTCATAGGCGCGGGTCATGGCGTGCAGCGCCGGGGCGCCTTGCGCCAGGCATTGGCCGGGATCGAGCATGGCAGGGTCGAAACGCACGCGCGACGAACTGCTGCCATCGGCCAGCGGTACGGGACTGGCTATCACGCCCGGCGTGTTCGCGGGCACCCAAAACAGCGCCATGGCGCCGTCTTCGCCGCGCGCCGATACGACAAAACCGTCGCAGCCCGCGCCTGGCCGCACATGATGCTTTTCTCCTGCGAGCCTGACGCGGTCGCCTACCCGCTGCGTCACGGCCTGCGCAGCACCCAGATTGACTGCAAGCCCGGCGATATCCTCCTGCCATGCGACTGCGGGAACCAGTTCCCCTGCGGCAATTTGCGCCAGCAGCCGGTGCTGCAGCTCGCCGGCGCCGCTGTGCTGAATCAGCCGGCTGGCAAATACCAGCGCCGGCACAACAGGCTCGGGAGCCGCCTGCGCCGCAAGTTCAGTAACCACCGCCGCCATTTCGCCAAACCCTTGGCCATACCCGTCACAGGATTCGGGAACCAGCAGCCCGGTCCAGCCTTGTTCAGCCAGCTTGCCCCAGAAGCCGCGGTCGAACCCTGTCGCTGTGCCGCGCAACCCGCGGGCGCGAGCGAGGGGTGATTCCTTGGCAGCAAAACTCTGCGCGCTTTCGCGCAACATCCTGATGTTGTCCTGGCGTTCGGTTTCGGAAGTTTCGCGATTGTCTTTGTTCATCGGCACATATTCCAAGCAGGTTTCAGTAAGACTTCGGCAGGCCCAGCACTTTTTCCGCGATGAAGCACAGGATAAGTTGCGGGCTGATGGGTGCAATGCGCGTAATCATGACCTCGCGCAGATAACGCTCGACGTGGTATTCCTTGGCATAGCCATACCCGCCGTGCGTCATCACGGCGCGCTGGCAGGCATTGAATCCGGCTTCGGCGGCAAGATATTTGGCGGCGTTCGCTTCAGCCCCGCAGGGCTCGCCGTGGTCGTATTTCCAGGCAGCCCGCGACACCATCAGGTCGGCCGCTTCAAGTTCCATCCATGATTCGGCCAAGGGGTGCTGAATCGCCTGGTTCTGGCCGATCGGGCGATCAAAAACGACCCGCTCGTTCGCATACCGCGCGGCGCGCTTGAGCGCCGCGCGCCCCAGCCCGATCGCCTCCGCCGCCATCAGGATGCGTTCCGGGTTCATGCCGTGCAGAATATATTCGAAACCCCGGCCTTCCTCGCCAATGCGATCGGCCACCGGCACGGGCAAGCCGTCAATGAACAACTGGTTGGAGTCCACCGCCTTGCGGCCCATCTTGTCAATCTCGCGAACCTCGACATACGTGCGGTCCAGGTCGGTGTAGAACAGGCTCATGCCGAGCGTCGGCTTGCTGCACTGCTCGACGGGTGTCGTGCGTGCCAGGATCAGCATCTTCTCGGCCACCTGCGCGGTCGAAATCCATACCTTTTCGCCCGAGAGAATGTAATGGTCGCCGACCCGCTCGGCGCGGGTTTTCAGTTGCGTGGTATTCAGGCCGGTGTTCGGTTCCGTCACCGCAAAACAGGCTTTCTCCTGCCCCGCGATCAGCGGCGGCAGCATGCGCTGCTTTTGTTCCTCGGTGCCGAAAACCACCACCGGCTGCAAGCCGAAGATGTTTATATGCACTGCGGAGGCGCCGGCCAGTCCCGCCCCCGAAGCCGCTATCGCCTGCATCATCACCGCCGCTTCGGTAATGCCCATGCCGCTGCCACCGTATGCGACAGGCATGCAGATGCCCAGCCAGCCGCCGTCGGCAAGCGCGCGATGCAGCTCGTGCGGAAACCCGCCCGCGCGGTCTCTCTCAAGCCAGTAGTCGTCGCCGAAGCGGGCGCAGAGCTTGCCGACGGCGTCGCGAATACTGGCGTGTTCCTGGTTCTGGGCAAAGTCCATGAATGTAGTGGCGGGCTGGATCAGGGTCTGTGAACGTTATTCAGGCAAGGCGTTGTAACACAAGCGCTCAGACCGTCAGCGCGAGACGCGTGCCCTGGTCTATGGCGCGCAATGCATCAAGTTCGGCTGCCAGGTCGGCCCCGCCAATCAGATCAGGCTGCACGTCGAGCGCACACAACTCGTCGAACAGGCTGCGCTCGGATTCCTGGCCGGCGCAGACCACGATCGTGTCTGCCTCGAGCAGACGCGCCTGGTTGTCGATGGCGATGTGCAAACCGGCATCGTCGATGCGCTCATAGCGGCAGCCGGAAAGCATCTCGACACCATTGCGTTGCAGCGTTGCCTTCAGCGCCCAGCCGGTGGTCAGGCCCAGCGTGCGGCCCGGCTTGTCGGGTTTGCGCTGAACCAGCGTGACTTGCCGCAAGGGGGGCGCCTGTAACCCGGACTTGAGCCCGCCGTGTGCGGCAGGCGAGACATCGACGCCCCACTCGCCATGGAAATGCGTCACCGCATCCTGCCGGCCATTCTGGTCCGGCGGGCTGTGGGTCAGGAATTCCGCAAGGTCGAAGCCGATGCCGCCGGCGCCGATGATCACCACGCGGGCGCCCGGCACAACCCGCCCGGAAAACACGTCGGGGTAGCTGGCCACCTTGGGGTGGGAGATACCCGGGATATCGGGCACACGGGGGCGCACCCCGGTGGCGACGACGACGCGGTCGAACGCACCCGCAGCCAGGCCTGCCGCATCCGGTTTCTCGCCCAGCCGCAGTTCAACGCCCAAGACCTCCATGCGCCGCGTGTAGTAGCGCAGAAGCTCGTTGAATTCCTGCTTGCCCGGAACCTGCCTGGCATAGTTGATTTGCCCGCCGATCGCGCGCGCGGCCTCGAACAGCGTCACGCGATGGCCCTGCTCGGCCGCAGTCACCGCGCATGCCAGGCCGGCGACCCCTGCGCCGACCACGGCCACGCGGCGGCGGCCTGCGGGAGACCTGATTGCGGAAAATTCCAGCTCACGGCCGGCCCGCGGATTGACCAGGCAGGAGGCGGGGCGATGGCTGAAAATGTAATCGAGGCAGGCCTGGTTGCAGGCAATGCAGGTGTTGATTTCGTCGGCGCGCCCTTGTGCCGCTTTTTGCATAAAGGCCGGATCGGCGAGGAAAGGCCGCGCCATCGATACCAGGTCCGCGTCACCGTCGGCGAGAATTTTTTCCGCCACGCCGGGGGTGTTGATGCGGTTGGATGCCACGACGGGAATCGATACCGCGCGCTTCAGCCGCGCTGCGGCAAAGCGCCATGCGCCACGCGGCACGACAAAGGCAATCGTCGGAATGCGCGTCTCGTGCCAGCCGATGCCCGTGTTCAGAATGTCGGCGCCCGCCGCCTCGATCGCGCGTGCGAGTTGCGCTACCTCCTCCGCATCGGCGCCGTCTTCCACCAGGTCAAGCGCCGAGATGCGGTACATGATCAAAAAACCGGCGCCCAGCCGTTGGCGGGTGCGGCGCACGATTTCGACGGGCAGGCGGTGGCGGTTTTCGAGGCTGCCGCCCCACTCATCGGCGCGCCGGTTGGTGCGCTTCACGGTGAACTGGTTGAGCAGATAACCCTCGGAACCCATGATTTCCACGCCGTCGAAGCCGGCCAGGGCGGCCAGCTCCGCACACCGCACATAATCCTCGATGGTCGTCCGGACCTCGGCCGCGGTCATTGCGCGCGGGATGCGCCGGTTGATGCGCGACGGGATGTCCGACGCCCCAACGGGCGAGGAAATTTTCGCGTAGCGCCCGGCGTGCAATATCTGCACCAGGATTTTTCCTCCCTCGGCATGCACGGCATCGGCGATGGGTTTCAATTCATGGGCCTGCGCGGCCGATACCAGCAGGGGTCCGTTTTCTTCAGCGAGCCCCTGGGCATTGGGCGCAAAGCCGCCGGTCACGATCAAGGCGACGCCGTTACGGGCGCGTTCGGCATAGAACATCACTTGGCGCTGCAGCGGATGGTCGAGCGTTTCCAGGCGGATGTGCATGGATCCCATGATGGCGCGGCTTTTCAGAACATGGGCGCCGACACGCAAAGGCGACAATAACGTAGGAAATTCCTTGGGGGTGGCTGACATGGACTCAGGGAAAGAGAAAAAAACTAAACGGATTGGAGCATCAGCTGAACTGCCTGGCAGCCGCTTGGCATGGTAGCAATGCTGGTCCTGCTTGACAATGTTTTCTGCGTGCTGACTAAAGGAAATCAGCCGCGTGTGCGGGTCAGGGCGAAGACTGCGCCGCCGAGGGCGAGAAAGCCCGCCATACCCGCGGCCAGGCCCAGTGCGCTGCCCCACAGCAGCGGAATGACGAGTGCGGTGGATAGCGTACTGATGCTGGTATGCACCGCACTGAGCGCACTGGAAACCAGACCGCGCCGCGCCGGGAACAGGTCGAGGGCGAGGAGCTGCATATTAGGCATCGCCAGCGCCATGCCGCAGGCAAACAGGGGGAGCGGCACAATCGACCAGGGCAGGCTGGGGGGCAGGGCCAGGTTGATGGCGAGATTCAGCACTGCCGCGACAGCCATGACGGCATAGCTGATGGTTATGGTGCGGCGATGCGAAAGCCGGCCGGCCAGACGCCCGGACAGAAAAGAACCCGCCATCATGCCGACCACCTGGGGTACGAACAGGATGGCGAAGGATTGCGGCGAGAGTCCAAGATGGCGAATCAGGAATACCGGCGCGGCCAACACGTAGACAAAATGGGCGTTGAAATTGCATGCATTGGCCAGCGCCAGGCGCAGAAAAACACCGTGGCTGAAAACCGCCCGATAGGCGCCGAGAAGTTCCCGCGGATGCAGCGATTGCCGTTTTTCCACCGTCAGGGTTTCCGGCAGCCAGGCCGCGCAGGCGGCCAGCAAGAAGCTCGCGAAAAGCGCCAGAAAAATGAAAATGCCGTGCCAGTCGAAGAAGCGCAACAAATAGCCGCCGGCTACGGGGGCCACGGCCGGTGCAATGGCGAAAAGAATGGCAATCTTGGCCATCAAGCGTTGCGCGTACGGGCCGTCAAGCACATCGCGCACCATGGCGCGGCCGACAACAATGCCGATGCCCGACGAAGCGCCCTGCAAGGCGCGGCCCAGCCACAGCGTCTCGATGCGGGTAGCGCAGGCGCAGAGCAGCGAAGCCAGGGCAAACAGCACCAGGCCGACAAGAATAATGCGCCGCCGGCCCAGCGCGTCAGAGAGTGCGCCGTGCCACAACATCATGAAGGCAAAGGGAATCAGGTAGGCCGTCAGCGTTTGCTGAATTTCGAGGTCGGAGGCGCCCAGTTGCTGCGCCATCGCCGGAAAAGCGGGCAGGTAGGCGTCAATCGAAAAGGGGCCGATGGCGGAAAGCGCGGCCAGCAAAAACGCCAGTTGCTGCTGTGAAATTCTCATCTGTCAGACTATACCGGAGGCGTGTATTGAGGTTGCGGGGGTTGCGTCAAGGGTGCCTCGGCGGTGTCGCGCGGGCGTCACATAAAGCCCGGTAGAATTCATCCATACACGCAAGGAGCCGGGCATGACACCCACCATTCTCTGCACACGCGACGGCGAAATTGCGACAGTGACGCTGTGCAACCCCGACAAGCTGAATGCGCTGAATGCGGCGATGTGGCAGCGTTTGCAGGCGGTAATGCACGCGCTGGGCGATGATGCTTCCCTACGCTGCGTGATTATACGGGGCGAGGGGACGACCTTTGCCGCCGGCGGCGACCTGGAAGAATTTCGCACCGCGCGCGCCACGGTTGACCGCGCCCTGGCCTATCACGAGGCCGTGGGCGCGGCGCTGGCGGCGATTGCAACCTGCCGGGTGCCAACCGTCGCGGCCATTCTCGGCGCGTGCATTGGCGGCGGGCTGGAAATTGCCTGCGCCTGCGATTTGCGCATCGCCGGCAGCGGCACGCAATTCGGCGCGCCGGTCATGAAACTGGGGTTCCCGATGTACCCCGGCGAACTGCAGGGCCTGCTCGCCCTTGCCGGCCCGGCGGTGACCAGGGAAATCATGCTTGAAGGCCGCCTGCTCACAGCCGCCGAAGCGCTTGCCAAAGGCTTGTTAACGCGGGTGGTAGACGACGAGCAAGTGCTCACTGAAGCCCGGGCTACCGCCACCCGCATCGCCGCGGGCGCGCCGCTGGCCGCCCGGGCACACAAGCAATGGATCGCGCGCCTGCTGACCGGACAACCGCTGACCATGGAGGAAAAACGCGCCGCTTTCGCCTTTCTCGATACGGCCGATTATCACGAAGGGCTGGACGCCTTTCTCGAAAAGCGCCCGCCGCAATTTCGCGGCCGCTAGGCATAACCCTTTATGGACACGCTCGTTTTCTGGCCGCAAATCGACACCGTGCTGCTCGACATGGATGGCACTCTGCTCGACCTGCATTTCGACAACCATTTCTGGCAGACGCATTTGCCGCAACGTTATGCTGAATCGCTCGATCGGCCGCACGATATCGTGCGCAGCGAACTGATGACGCGCTACCGTGACGGGGCAGGCAAGCTGGACTGGTACTCGGTGGATTTCTGGCAGAGCGAGCTGGGGCTGGACATCATGCGCCTGAAGGAAGAAGTCGCGCACCTAATTGCGGTGCATCCGCATGTGCCGGCTTTTCTTGCGGCGGTGCGCGAGAGCGGCCGCCGCATCGTGCTGGCGACCAACGCGCACCATAAAAGCGTGGCGCTGAAAATGGCGCGCACGGGGCTCACCCCGCACTTCGATGCCATCGTCAGCTCGCATGCCCTGGGCGCCGCCAAAGAGGAGCAGACATTTTGGCAACGCCTGAATGAAATCGAACCATTCGACCCGGCACGCACCCTGCTGGTTGACGATAGCCTGCCGGTGCTTGATTCTGCGCGCCTCTATGGCATAGCGCACCTGGTCGCGGTAAAAAAACCGGACACCAGGCAGCCGCAAAAGCATACCGCCGGCTATCCGGCCATCGACGATTTTTCGCAATTGCTGCCACGCTGAAAAGTCACGCGAAGCGGCATCCAGCGCGCCGGCGGCTAGCCGCCGAAGAACAAGCCATGCAGCATTTTCGCCAGCAACAGCAGGATCACGCCGGCGAAAATTTTCTTCAGCGTCGCCACCGGCAGCCGGTGCGCCAGCCGCGCACCGAAGGGCGCGGCGATTGCGCTGGCAATCACCGTGCCGGCCAGCGCGGGGACATAAATGAAGCCGAAGCTGCCCGTCGGCAAGCCGCGCGCGCCATAGCCGGAAATCATGTAGCCGACCGTGCCGGCCAGCGCGATGGGCAGCCCCACCGCGGCGGATGTGCCGATGGCGTGGTGCATTTTTACGTTGCACCAGAGCAAAAATGGCACCGTAAGCGAGCCGCCGCCCACGGCCGCCAAAGAGGAAAGGCCGCCGATTCCGACGCCAACGCCAAGCATGCCGAGACGGCCGGGAAGCTCGCGCGACGGCGCAGGTTTCGCATTGATGATCATTTGCAGCGCAACGTAGACCATGAACACGGCGAAGAAAATAGCCAGCGGACGGGTCGGCACATGGGCGGCCAGTTGCGCGCCGAACAGCGTGCCGGCAATGATGCCGGGGCTCAGGGTTTTCACGACCGGCCAGTTCACGGCCCGGTGCTGGTGATGCGCGCGCAGGCTGGAGATGGACGTGAAAATGATGGTGGCCATCGACGTGCCGAGCACGAGATGCATCAGATGCGCATCCGGAAAACCTTGCGCGGCAAACATCATCACCAGCATCGGCACAACCACCGCGCCGCCGCCGATACCCAGCAGGCCGGCAAAAAAACCGGCGAATGCGCCCAGTGCGAGATAAGCGAAGAACCAGTTCATTGCGCGCCGATCAGTTTTTCGACAATGAACTTCCATTCCGCCGGATCAACCGGCGTGATGGACAGCCGGTTGCCGCGCTGCAGGGTGCGCATGGCAGCCAGCTCAGGATGGGCGCGCAGCTCATCCAGGCTGATCAGGCGCGTTTTGCGCACAATGCGCACATCGACATTCATCCAGCGCGGATTTTCGGGTGTCGATTTGGCGTCAAAATAAGGGCTGTCCGCATCGAATTGCGTGCGGTCGGGATAAGCCCGCCGCGCCACTTCGGCCAGACCGGCAATGCCGGGTTCCGGACGCGAGGAATGATAGAAAAAGACACCGTCGCCGGGCCGCATTTGATCGCGCATGAAATTGCGCGCCTGGTAGTTGCGCACGCCCCACCAGTCCACCGTCTGCTGCGGCATGGCCAGCACGTCATCGATACCGATGACCGAGGGTTCACTTTTCATCAGCCAGTAGCGCGACATTCCGGCAGCCTTCGGGGCAGTGTTGCAAAATTAATCATGTGTTCACTGATGGCCAAAAAGAAGGGCGCGGAAAAATCCGCGCCCTTCCCTGCTGATGGACTCCCCCGCCAGTGGCGTTTGGCCGGCATCCTGAACCGTAGTTCAGGGCGGTCACGTTCCAGCCGCTTCAGGTTCGCTCGCAGGTGGAGCAATCACAACGGCGGCAATACGGACAGTGGCCAGCGCAAATGCGTATTGGTTCAAGGACTATATGGCCTTGGCGCGCACCGCAGGGGAAAATCCGCGAGCGCAAACCGTGTGCCATCATTTTTCAGGGTGGCGGCTGGTACTCCGCCAGTGACGCATCAAGTTTGCTCTCAATAAAATTTATTCTACGCTGAATCGCTTCACTTTCAAGTCCGGCAAACAAATCCGGCGTGACGGGCTTCAGGGTCAGCAGTTCATGCGCAATATTCAATGCCGCCATGATGGCGATGCGCTCGCCGTTGCTGCGCGTATTGCCGGACGCCTTCGGTGTTTTATCACCGATGTGCTTGAGCTTGCCGTCAAGAAATGCCACGGCAGCGGCAAGCGCCTCACGCTCCGCAGGCTCGCAGGCCACGCGGTAATCCTTGCCCAGCAGATGAATATCCAGGGTTTCGCTCATGATTCGGGCAAGCGGTCGCGCAAAGCCTCAAGCCGCGCGCAGGCCACGACGATCTTGTTGTCGAGGGCGAATTTTTCAGCCTCAAGCTCGGCCGCGCGCAGGCGAAGCGTCTCGTTTTCGGTGCGCAGACTGTGCATTATGGCAAGGAGCTGATCGAGCTTGCGCTCGACGGAATCGAGGAGGGAAGTCATTTGCCAAGTTTCGACGAAAACCGGAACCCGGTCAAGCGACATGCGCTATTTTCGTCGGCTCTGGCACAATGCATGGATGTCTCCTGAAGTCTTTTCTGCGGCCAATGTACGCCGCGCACTGGTAATCAAGCTGCGCCATCACGGCGATGTATTGCTGGCCGCCCCGGTGCTGTCCATGTTGCAGCGCATCGCGCCGCAGTGCGAAATCGACGCGCTGATTTACGGCGATACCGCCCCCATGCTGACAGGGCATCCGCAGCTGGCGCAACTGCATGTCATCGACCGCCACTGGAAGAAGCAAGGCGTGCTGCGGCAGGCGGCGGCCGAGTGGCGTTTGCTGTCGCAACTGCGCGCACGCCATTACGACCTGGTCATCCATCTCTCCGTGCACATGCGCGGCGCGTGGCTGACGCGCCTGTTGCGTCCGCGGTGGTCGGTAGCGCCACGCGCGGGCGGCAACGTTGGCAAGGGCTTCTGGGCAGGCAGCTTCACGCATTTCTATCCCGCCCAGTCGCATCCCGGGCGGCATACGGTGGAAAGCAACCTGGACAGCCTGCGCGCGCTCGGCCTGACGCCGCTGCCCGCAGACAAGCGCGTGGTGCTGGCGCCCGGTGCGGCGGCGGAAGCGCGCGTCGCTGCGCTGCTTGCGCGCCACGGGTTACAGGCTGGCCGGTTCATTCATGTTCATCCGGCATCGCGCTGGCTGTTCAAATGCTGGCCGGCCGAACGCGTCGCTGCGTTGTGCCGGTTGCTGGCGGCCAAGGCCTGGCCCGTGGTGCTGACCTGCGCGCCGGATGCGCAGGAGATGGCGCTGGTTGAGACGATCGTCGCCCAGCTTGCCGGGCACGCCGCCGGGTACGCCGTATTGCCGCCGCCGATTTTCGATTTTTCCGGCCGGCTTTCACTCAAGGAGCTGGCCGCGCTGAGTGCGCGCGCCCGGCTTTTTGTCGGCGTCGATTCCGCGCCGATGCATATCGCGGCGGCCATGGGCACGCCCACCGTGGCGATTTTCGGCCCTTCGGGCGACCGCGAATGGGGGCCGTGGAATGTGGCCCATCGCGTTGTCGCCTCCGCCACCCACGCCTGCCGCCCGTGCGGCCGCGCCGGTTGCAACGACAGCAAGATCAGCGAATGCCTGACCACCCTGCCCGTGGCGCAGGTGCTGGCGGCGTGCGAAGAGTTGCTGTGAAGCTCGCCATCGTGCGCCAGAAATATACGCCCTTTGGCGGCGCGGAGCGTTTTGTCGAGCGCGCGCTGGCCGGCCTCCGGACACAGGATGTGGATGTCGAGATCATCGCGCGGCAGTGGGCGGACGACGCATCGGGCCGCATCGCGGGCCGTCGCGTCAATCCTTTTTATCTCGGCCGCACCTGGCGCGATTGGGGTTTCGCGCGCGGCGTGCAGAAAATTATTGCCGCGGGCGACTACGATCTGGTGCAAAGCCACGAGCGGATTCCCGGTTGCCATATCTACCGCGCCGGCGACGGGGTGCACGCAACCTGGCTGGAACTGCGCGCGGCGGCACGCGGACCGGCATCCCGCCTGGGCGAATGGCTATCCCCCTGGCATCGCTACACGCTCCGCGCAGAGGCGGCGATGTTCCGCCATCCCGATCTTTCCGCCGTGATCTGCAACTCGCGCATGGTGCGCGACGACATTGCGCGGCGCTTTGGCGTGACGCATGAAAAACTGCAGGTGATCTACAACGGCGTCGACCTCGAACATTTCCATCCGCGCCTGCGTGCCGAACATCGCGCCGCGCTGCGCGAAAAAGTCGGCGCCGGCAAGACGGCGCCGGTGGTGCTTTTTGTCGGCTCCGGTTATGAACGCAAAGGACTCCCGGCGCTGCTTGCCGCGTTTGCCCGCCTGCAACCGGCAAATGCCGAACTCTGGGTGGTCGGCCGCGACAAGACGGCAGCCGCGATGCAGCGGCAGGCCGCAAAACTGGGGCTGGCGGCATGTGTGCGTTTCTTCGGCCCGCAGCAGGACGTACGCCCTTTTTATGGCGCCGCCGATATTTTTGCGCTGCCCACGCTGTATGACCCGTTCCCCAACGCCGCGCTTGAAGCGCTGGCCTGCGGCCTGCCGCTGGTGACAACGACAACCTGTGGAGCGGCGGAACTGGTCACCGCAGACAATGGCGCGGTGGTCGCCGCCAACGATGTTGCAGCCCTCGCCGCCGCGCTCAACGCCCTCTGCGTTGCGGGACGGGCCGCGGCAATGCGGGAAGCCGCGCGCTCAAGCGTCGGCAGACTTGATCTTGCCGGCATGGCGCAGCGCCTGACAGCGCTGTACGCGCATGCCCTGGATGCAAAAACGCCCCGCACGGGGCGTTGATGCGCATGTCAGTTGAAACCCGCGGCATGTCGGGTTACAAGCTATCCGGACATCAACCAACGGGGTCGCTTGCCAGAGTGCCGGATGTTGCGTTACCCCATCCCCTGAATACGGCTTTCTGCATCTTGCCGAGCACCTCGACCTCGATATCGGAGCACGGCGCAGCCCGGCAGGCGAGAACGATGCCGCGCGCTTCGTCTTCCGCACTGATGTGCGCCCGGCTCATGAGCCCGGTTTTTTCCCAGACGCCCGCCACCACGGCCACCTTGCAAATCCCGCAGCCGCCATTCAGGCAGCCTACCGGAATGCCTCGCCGTCCCAGGCGCGCCATGCCCTGCAGCACGCTTTCGTGGGGCAGGCACTCATAAGTTTCGTCAGTCTGCTTCAGCTTCACGCGGTAGTGCGCGGCAGGTTCGGGAGTTTCGTGTGTCGTCATGTCTGTTTTATCTTTGCATTGCGCTGTCTGTTCGGGTTCCGGAATATGCGGGCGGCGTGGATGCCAAGGATAGAATATAAGCTCGTTTTCAGGAGCTGAATCATGGAATGTACGGTACGTTGGCACGACGGAATGAGCTTTATTGCCGAGACGGGCAGCGGACATTTGGTCGCCATGGATGGCGCGCCGGACGCCGGCGGCCGCAATCTGGCGCCCCGGCCGATGGAGATAGTGCTGGCGGGGATGGGCGGCTGCACCGCGTTTGATGTGGTGCTGATCCTGCAACGCGGCCGCCATGCGGTGAGCGGTTGCGAGGTGAAGTTGCAGGCGGACCGCGCCGAGACCGATCCCAAGGTGTTCACCCGGATCAATCTGCACTTTACCGTGACGGGCAAGGCGCTGAAGGCCGAAGCCGTCGAACGCGCGCTGAAACTCTCGGCGGAGAAATACTGCTCGGCCTCAATCATGCTGGGCAAGACGGCCGAGATTACGCACAGCTTCGAGGTGGTGGAAGCGTAATCAGAGGTAGTAAGCGGTTTTCGTCATCACGGCAGACGAAAGTTTCATTGCCGCTTTCAGCGGCGCGGGAAGTTCGCGCGCGCCTTGCAACAGCGCCGTTTCAGCGTGCCGGCTTTCATCGGTTGTCATTTGCGCCAGCAGCGCATGCGATTTCTGGTCCTGCACCGGCAACCGTTCCCTGTGCCGGTCAAGATGGTCTTTCACCTGGCGCTCGGTTTCGGCGAGAAAGCCCAGATTCCACGCATCGCCGAACTTGCCTGCCACCAGACCAAGGCCGAGAGCGCCTGCGTACCAGAGCGGATTGAGCCGGCTCTTCCTGCCGCCAAGCTCGGCAATGCGCCGCTCGGTCCAGTTGAGATGCTCGGTTTCCTCCCACGCGGCCTGCTCCAGCGCGCGCTTGACTTCGGGCGTGCGCGAAGTCAGCGCCTGCCCCTGGTACAGCGCCTGGGCGCAAATTTCACCGCAATGATTGACGCGCATCAGGGCAGCGGCATGCCGCTTTTCCGCATCGCTCAGGCCGGCTTCGGGCAGGTCTTCCCCCGGCATCGGACGGCAGGTTGGCGCAGGGGCGAAAAGGGCGCGCAAAACCTTGTCGAGTTCAGGGATCAGGCGGTCGATCATGGAGATGCCATGCTCAGTGTGCATTTGGATTTTTGCCCAGCCGCAATGCGTTGCGGCCTTCGTCGGCGCTGGCGATCGGGTTGCCGTCGGGACAAAAGAAATCCCGGCTCAGGGCGGCATGGTGCCGATTCACGGGTTTGTTTTCGATCGGCCGCCATTCGCTGATGCGCGCCTTGCTCCATTGCCCGTCGGCGCGGCCGGTGGCATAAAGCTTCCAGCTGCGTTCTTCGCAGCGGATGCCCTCGAAGCTGATGTTTTCCGCACCGCCCGCAGCGCGCACCACAAGCACATAGCGCACGACGCCGTCGCCACCCACTGCCAGAGTGCTGCTGTCGATCAGGTACTTGTTGGTGGCCACGGCGCTGACATAGAACTCACGCAGATTTTCAGGTCGGGGAAAGGCCGGTGTTGCGGCCTCGAGCTCTCTCCACTCGACAGTTTCCTCAGGCACGTACTCGATGCCTGTCCCGGAGTCGAGGCCGAGGCGGCCACTGTCCGCGGCAAAGCCGGCGGCGCTTGCGGCCAGAACTGCACAGGCGATCACAGCGGCCAGCGGCTTCATTGCGGCGGATTACCTGTTGGCGAGCCGGTTGCGGACAGCGTGATGGTTTCCTGGTCGGACCGTGCGCTGCCCGGAGTTTGAAACAACAGGTGTGCCAATTCGCTCAGGGCGGCTTCATACACGCCGCGCTTGAATTCGATCACGCTGTCCAGCGGAATCCAGTAAGTGCTCCAGCGCCAGGCATCGAATTCCGGCCGATCGCATGCGCGCAGACGCACATCGCTGTCGCGGCCGACCAGTCGCAACAGGAACCATATCTGCTTCTGGCCGCGATAGCTGCTGCGCCATTCGCGGCGAACCCAGTGCTTCGGCACCTCATAACGCAACCAGTCGCGGGTGCGGCCGATAATCCGCACATGCTCGGGTTTGAGACCCACCTCTTCGTACAGCTCGCGGAACATCGCCTGTTCAGGGGTTTCACCCTTGTCGATGCCGCCTTGCGGAAACTGCCAGAAGTGTTCGCGGATGCGCTTGCCCCAGAAAACCTCGTTGCGACGGTTGGTCAGAATGATGCCGACGTTAGGGCGATAGCCTTCACGATCGAGCATGATGCAAATTCCAATGATTGACTGGCGCCTATTCTTTCACAATCAGGGCTCGCTGGAAAGCTGCATTTTCCTGCTCCCGCCAAAGGTAAAATGCGTGTTTTGAGATTCTTTGCCCACACCCATGCGCGCCAGCCAGTTCTTCATTGCCACTCTCAAGGAAGCCCCCTCGGACGCCGAGATCGTCAGCCACCGGCTCATGCTGCGCGCCGGCCTGATCCGGCGTCGCGCCGGGGGCATCTATCCCTGGATGCCGATGGGGCTGCGCGTGCTGCGCAAGGTGGAGGCCATCGTGCGCGAGGAAATGAATCGCGCCGGCGCAATCGAACTGCTGATGCCGGCGGTGCAACCCTTTGAATTGTGGGAGGAATCGGGCCGCGGCCCGCAATACGGCCCCGAACTGCTGCGTTTCAAGGATCGCCACCAGCGCGATTTCGTCATCGGCCCGACGCATGAGGAGGTGATTACCGACATCGTGCGCCGCGACATCAGGAGCTATCGCCAGTTGCCGCGGAATTTCTACCAGATCCAGACCAAATTCCGCGACGAGATCCGGCCGCGTTTTGGCGTCATGCGCGGGCGTGAATTCTTGATGAAGGATGGCTACTCCTTCCACACGTCATTTGCCGACCTGGAGCGCGAATACCGCAGCATGCATGAAGCCTATACCCGCATCTTCACGCGTCTTGGCCTCCGCTTCCGGGCTGTTGCGGCGGACACCGGGTCCATTGGCGGCACAGGCTCGCATGAATTTCATGTGCTGGCCGATTCCGGAGAAGACGCCATTGCCTTTTGCCCCGATTCCGGCTACGCAGCGAACGTGGAGCTTGCCGAGGCGCTGGCGCCCCAGAAAATTCCCGAAGGCGACCCGAAAGTCATGCAAAGCAAGCACCGCACTGGCGCTGGCGCTGGCGCTGGCGAGACGGCAACGATGGCAAAAAAAGCGACGCCGGGCAAGACAAGATGCGCGGACGTGGCCGATTTTCTTGGCGTACCGCTGACCCGGACGGTCAAGGCGGTGGCAGTGATGGCCGGGCCGGCTAAAGCGGCAGGCCAGTTCGTCCTGCTGCTGTTGCGCGGCGATCACGAGCTGAACGAAATCAAGGCACAGAAACAGATCGGCGAATTCCGTTTTGCCCGCGACGAGGAGATCGTGGCGGCGCTTGGCTGCAAGCCCGGCTACATCGGCCCGGTGGGGTTTGGCGGCAGGATTGTGGCTGACCGCGCGGTGGCCGTCATGAATGATTTTGTGTGCGGCGCCAATGCTGAAGGATTCCACCTCACGGGAGTCAATTTCGGCCGCGACATGCCGCCGCCGGCGGAAATCGCCGATATCCGCAACGTGGTCGCCGGCGACCCGTCGCCCGACGGCAAAGGCATGCTCGAACTGTGCCGCGGCATCGAAGTCGGCCATATTTTTCAGTTGCGCACTAAATATGCCGCAGCGCTCAAATGCACTTTCCTCGATGAGCAGGGCAAAGAGCAGGTCATGGAAATGGGCTGCTATGGCATCGGCGTTTCGCGCATCGTCGGCGCAGCCATCGAGCAAGGCCATGACGAGCACGGCATTGTCTTCCCGGGAAGCATCGCACCGTTCGCGGTGGTTATCGTGCCGATGGCTTACGCTAAATCGGCAGCGGTGAAAGCGGCGGCCGAGGCGCTTTACGCGCAACTGCTTGCGGCGGGCATTGATGTGCTGCTGGACGATCGCGACGAACGGCCCGGCTCCATGTTTGCGGATTGGGAACTGATCGGCGTGCCGCACCGCGTCGTGGTCGGCGAGCGCGGCCTGAAAGACGGCAAGCTGGAATACAAGGCGCGCACCGATAGCGAAGCGGCTTTGGTTGCGGTGGACGAAATGGCCGCGTTTCTGCAACGGAAACTGTGCGCCTGATTCTTGTTCTGCTGCTGATGCTGGCCAGCCGGGCCTGGGCCGGTGCGCAACAGTACGAACCCCTGGCGGCCAGCGTGCAAGCGGCGTTGCATGCGGCCATTGCCGATCGCGCAGCGCCCGAACCGCAGTTTCCTTCGCTTCAGGAAAAGCTTGACTGGCTCACTGAAATGTCGCGCCGGCTGGAGCAGCGCATGCCGGATCGCGAAGCCCGGCTGGAGTTTCTCAAGACCGTGTATTACGAGGCCAAGCGCGCCGGGCTCGATCCGCAGATGGTGCTCGGCCTGATCCAGGCGGAAAGCGGCTTCAGGAAGTACGCCGTGTCATCGGCGGGCGCCCGCGGCTACATGCAGATCATGCCCTTCTGGGTCAGCCTGATCGGCAGCAGGGACAGCAACCTGTTTCACCTGCGGACCAATCTGCGTTTCGGCTGCACCATCCTGCGCCATTATCTCGACCTCGAAAAGGGCGATCTTTATCGTGCGCTGGGCCGCTACAACGGCAGCCTGGGCCAGCCCGAATATCCGAACATGGTGCGCGGCGCCTGGGAGCGGCACTGGAGCTGGGGACCGCGAGTGATCCAGGCAATACACTGAAAAACGGCACTCAAAACCATTTCCTGCGCCGGTGATACGGCGCTAGGGGTGCTTGCGACGTTTTCAGCGCGTGCCCGACCTACCGCACCCCCGGCAACATCCCCTTCATGCCGCGCATCATCTTCTGCATGCCGCCCTTGGAGAATTGCTTCATCATTTTTTGCGTCTGCTCGAACTGATTGAGCAGGCGATTCACTTCCTGCACCTGCACGCCGGCGCCCAGCGCGATGCGCCGCTTGCGCGTCGCCTTGATGATCTCCGGCCTGGTGCGCTCGGCGGGAGTCATCGAGTTGATGATGCCTTCCAGGCGGCGCACCGATTTATCGTTCATTGCGCCCGCGGCTTGCCCCAACTGGGCGCCAAACTGCGACGGAAGCTTGTCGATCTGGCTGGTGAGGCCGCCCATTTTTGTCTTCTGCCCGATTTTCTCTTTGAAATGGTTCTGATCGAAGCCCTTGCCGGACTTCATCTTCCTGGCGAATTCCTGCGCCTTGTCCTGATCGACGTTACGCTGGGCTTCTTCGACCAGGCCCAGAATGTCGCCCATGCCGAGAATGCGGCTGGCCATGCGTGCGGGGTGGAATTCCTCCAGGCCGTCAAGTTTCTCGCCGATGCCGGCAAACTTGAGCGGCTTGCCGGTGACATGGCGGACGGAAAGCGCTGCGCCGCCGCGGGCGTCGCCATCGAGCTTGGTCAGGATGATGCCGGTCAGCGGCAAAGCTTCGGCAAAGGCCTTGGCGGTATTCACGGCATCCTGGCCGAGCATGGCATCAACGATGAACAGGGTCTCGATGGGCTTGACCTGGGCATGCAAATCGCGAATCTCGGCCATCATGTCTGCATCAATGGCCAGCCGTCCGGCGGTATCGATGAAGAGCACGTCATAGAAGCGGCGCCTGGCGTAGTCAATGGCGGCCGCCGCGATGGCGGCGGGCTTTTGCTCGGGCGAAGAGGGAAAGAAGTCGATGCCCGCCTGCGCCGACACCGCTTGCAACTGCTCGATGGCGGCCGGACGATAAACATCGCAACTGACCGTCAGCACCTTCTTCTTCTGCCGATCCTTCAGCCACTTGCCCAGCTTGGCGGTGGTCGTGGTTTTACCCGCGCCTTGCAGGCCGGCCATCAAAATGATGGCGGGTGGCTGGGTCGCGAGATTGAGGCCGACGCTGGCCCCGCCCATCAAATCGGTCAGTTCGCGCTGCACCACGCCGACCAGCGCCTGGCCGGGAGTAAGTGAGCCAATGACTTCCTGGCCGAGCGATTTTTCTTTTATCCGGGCGATGAATTCCTTGACCACAGGCAAGGCAACATCGGCTTCGAGCAGGGCCATGCGAACTTCGCGCAGCATTTCGGCGATATTGTCTTCGGTCAGGCGGGCCTGGCCGCGGAGATTCTTGACGACGCGGCCGAGGCGCTGGGTAAGGTTGTCGAGCATGATGGCAGAAGGGAAAAGTGGCTTGGTGTAGACTTCAGGAATGTCTCCAATGGTAATGCATGTGCTGGCTGCCGCCTTGTATGCCGCTCTGGCGCTTCATCTGTGGCGCACGCGCTGGCGCGGTCCGCTGCTTGACCAACCGCCCGGGGGGTTGCGTCTGGGCGAACGCGGCGTACTGCTGGCGGCGTTGGCAGCGCATGCGTTAAGCCTGCGCCTGGCGATTTTCGATGGCGCCAACATGCACTTCGGTTTTGCCATTGCATTGTCCGTCATGCTGTGGCTGGCCATGGCGCTGTACTGGATCGAGAGTTTTTACGCGCGTCTGGATGGCTTGCAGGCGCTGGGCTTGCCGGCCGCCGCCGTGGCCGCCGCGTTGCCTGCCTTGTTTGTCGAACCGCATATCCTGACCAACGCCGGATCAACCGCATTCCGTCTGCATCTGCTCGCGGCCATGCTGGCTTACAGCCTGTTTACGCTTGCCGCATTGCACGCCTTGCTGATGGCCGCCGCCGAGCGCGGCTTGCATCGGGGGCGCATTTCACCCTTGCTGGCCGGCTTGCCGCCGCTGCTGACGATGGAAGCGATCCTGTTCCGGCTGATTCATGTCGCCTTTGCGCTGCTGACGCTGACCCTGGTTTCCGGCGTATTTTTTTCCGAAGACCTGTTTGGCAGGGCCTTGAAGTTTGACCATAAAACAGTTTTTGCCCTGCTCTCATGGCTGATCTTCGCCGCCCTGCTCGTCGGACGTCATCTGCGCGGCTGGCGTGGCCGGGTAGCGCTGCGCTGGACACTGGCGGGCTTCATGGCCTTGCTGCTCGCCTATGTCGGCAGCCGGTTTGTGCTTGAGGTCATTCTCGGCCGCTGATGGACGAGATACCGATGTCTGCCCAGTTTGTCGCGCTGGCGGTGCTGCTGGCCTGCTCGGCCTTCTTTTCGATGGCCGAAACGGCCATGATGGCTTCGAACCGTCATCGCCTGCGCCATCTTGCCGGCCAGGGGGACCGTGGCGCAAAGCTGGCCCTCGAACTGCTAAGCCGCACCGACAGATTGCTTGGCGTGATCCTGCTCGGCAACAACCTGATCAATGCCGCCGCGGCTACCCTGGTGTCGGTCATTACCATCGAACTCTTCGGCGAGGAAAAGTGGGCTCTCTCCGTCGGTACGCTGCTGGTGACCTTCGCCATCCTGGTGTTCTCGGAAATCACCCCGAAAATTCTCGGCGCCGCCCACGCCGACCGGCTTGCCCGCGTCATGGCTTTCCTGCTCTGGCCCTTGTTGCGCGCCGCCTACCCGGTCGTGTGGTTCGTCAATCTGTTCGTCGATGCCTTGCTGCGTTTGCTCCGCCTGAAGCCGACCGGAGGCGACGAGAACTTCCGGCTCAGCGTCGAAGAGTTGCGTTCTCTGGTCCTCGAGTCCGGCAACTTCATTCCCCAGCAGCACCGGGCCATCCTGCTCAATCTGTTCGAACTGGAGCATGTGACAGTGGCCGACATCATGACGCCGCGGGGCGAGATCGAGGCCATTGACATCGCGGCGCCCATTGAGGAAATCATGGCACAACTGGCGACCAGCTACCATACGCGGGTGGTCGTATCCGAAAACGATCCGGCCAACGTCATCGGCGTGCTGCGTCTGCGTCACTTGCTCGCCGAAGCCTTTGCCGGAGAGATCGATCTGGCGACGTTGCGGGAAAGAATGTCCGCGCCGTATTTCATTCCGGCGGCGACGCCGATCTACACGCAGCTTCAGTTCTTCCGCGAAAACCGCCAGCGGCTGGGGTTGGTGGTGGATGAATACGGCGAGATACAAGGCCTGGTAACGCTGGAAGATATCGTCGAAGCCCTGGTGGGAAAATTCACCACGCGACAGGCCGATGTAGGCAACCGGCTGGTCTGGGATGAAGCGGGCACGGTGCTGGTGGATGGCGCAATCAGTTTGCGCGAACTCAATCGGCAGCTCGATCTGGAACTTCCTGTCGACGGCCCGCGCACGCTGAACGGCTTGATCGTCGAGCACCTGCAGGACATCCCCGAGGCAGGGGTCGGGGTACGGGTTGGCGGTGTGCCGATGGAGATCGTGCAGACGCAGGACCGCAAGGTCAAGATGGTGCGGCTTCACTATCCCGTCCGGGAGTGATACCCTTGGCATAGTTCGTGGTGCGGGATGGCCGGCAATCAGGCAGGAGAAGCAGATGGCGACAACAGGCGCGGCGCAGAGGCAAGCTCTTCTGAAGGAAGCCAGTTTCCTTTGGGAAGGCAAGAACAAATCCGGCAAGGTCGTCCGTGGCGAAATGAGAGCGCCGAGCGTGGCGGTGGTGCAGGTGTCATTGCGCCGTCAAGGCATCCTGGTCACCAAGCTCAAGAAAAAGAAAGTTGGCTCCGGCGGCAAGGTCACGGACAAGGACATCACGCTATTTACCCGGCAGCTCGCCACCATGGTCAAATCCGGCGTGCCGTTGTTGCAGGCATTCGATATCGTCGGCAAGGGCACCAACAATCCGGCGCTGGCCAGGCTGCTGATCAGCATAAAAACGGATGTCGAGACGGGTTCCAGCCTGGCAACGGCGTTTCGCAAATATCCCCTGTACTTCGACGCCCTGTTCTGCAACCTCGTTGCCGCCGGTGAACAGGCCGGCATCCTGGATACCCTGCTGGATCGGCTGGCCTCTTACAAGGAAAAAATCCAGGCGATCAAGTCCAAACTGAAAAGCGCGATGTTTTATCCGGTCTCCATTCTGGTGGTCGCCTTCATCATTACAGCGGTGATCATGATTTTCGTGGTACCGGCGTTCAAGACCGTTTTCGCCAGTTTTGGCGGCGACCTGCCGGGGCCGACGCTGATCGTCGTCGCGATTTCCGACGGCTTTGTCGCCAACTGGCATATCATCTTCGGCGGCATCTTTGCCGTCATCTACGGCATCGCGCAAGCCTTCAAACGCTCGCGTGCGCTGCAGATTGCGGCAGACAAATATGCGCTCAAGCTGCCGGTGTTTGGCGATCTGATACGCAAATCATCCATCGCCCGCTGGACGCGCACCTTGTCCACCATGTTCGCTGCCGGCGTGCCCCTGGTCGAGGCGCTCGATTCCGTCGGCGGCGCATCCGGCAATTACGTGTACACCATGGCCACCCAGCAGATCCAGGCCGAAGTCAGCACCGGCTCCAGCCTGACGGTGGCCATGCAGAATTCCGATGTCTTTCCGCCCATGGTGACGCAGATGGTGGCCATAGGTGAGGAATCCGGGCAGCTCGATTCGATGCTCGGCAAAGTCGCCGATTTCTTCGAAGCCGAGGTTGATGATGCCGTCGATGCGCTTTCCAGCCTGATGGAACCGATAATCATGGTATTTCTGGGCGGGCTGATCGGCGGCCTCGTCGTGGCGATGTACCTGCCGATCTTCAAGCTCGGTTCGGTAGTCGGTTAATTGCTTGCGATGTTCAATCTGCTCGCCGATCCGGCGGTATTCGCTTTTGCCGCCGGGGTGGTGGGCCTCGTCATCGGCAGCTTTCTCAATGTGGTGATCCATCGCTTGCCTGTCATGATGGAGCGCGACTGGGCGGTGCAGTGCGCCGAGTTGCGCGGCGAAACGGCGCCCGTGTTTGCGCCGCTCAGCCTGTCCCGCCCGCGTTCCCGCTGTCCAAAGTGCGGCCATGCGATTACGGCCGCCGAAAATATCCCGGTCATCAGCTGGCTCAGCCTGCGCGGCCGATGCCGCGGATGCAAGGCGCCGATTTCATTGCGCTATCCGCTGGTGGAAGTCGCCACGTCCGCACTGTTTGCTTTCGCCGCATGGCACTTTGGCTTGACGGCGGCCGGTCTGGGGGCGCTAATCTTCGTTGCCGCCCTGATTGCGCTGACGGGTATTGATTACGATACCCAGCTGTTGCCCGACGACATTACGCTCCTCTTGCTGTGGCTGGGTTTGGCGTTCAATCTGTGCGGCATTTACACCGATCTTAAAAGTGCGGTGATCGGCGCCATGGCAGGCTATCTGTCGCTGTGGAGCGTGTATTGGCTATTCAAGCTCGCCACCGGCAAGGAAGGCATGGGTTATGGCGACTTCAAGCTGCTGGCGGCACTGGGCGCCTGGCTAGGCTGGCAGATGCTGCCCTTGACGATTCTGCTGTCCTCCCTCGTTGGCGCGGTGGTTGGAATCGCGCTCATGGTATTCGCGCGGCAGGGCCGCAATGTGCCGATTCCCTTTGGCCCCTATCTGGCTGCCGCCGGAATTATCGCCCTGATCTGGGGCAAACCGTTGACGCACGCTTATCTCGGCATGACCCTGTAGTTATCCGTGGCCGCCGCAGTTTTCAGCGCCCCGGCAAGCCTTGGCGGCGGGGCCTTCGGCTATAATCGCCCTCTGTTCAGAAATACCGGAGAATGCCATGCCAATCTATGCTTATCGTTGCACCCGGTGCGGCTTTGAGAAAGATGTCATGCAGAAAATCAGCGATCCGCTGCTGACCACCTGCCCTGAATGCCAGTCTGAAACGTTCGCCAAACAGCTCACGGCCCCCGGCTTCCAGCTCAAGGGCAGCGGCTGGTATGCGACAGATTTCAAGGGCGGCGGCGCCGGCAAGCCCTCCGTTGCGGCCGAAACAACCGGCGCAACGTCAACTGCTCCTGCCGCTGCCGCCACTGCCGTACCCGGCACGAGCGAAGCAGCCGGCGCCAAGGCCTGAGCCCTGACACCTGAAACAGGCGATCTGTCTTGAAAAAATACTTTGTCACCGGACTGCTGATCTGGGTGCCCCTGGGAATCACCGTGTGGGTGCTGTCGCTGATCGTGCGCTCCATGGATCAGACCCTCATGCTGTTGCCGCAGGCAATTCAGCCGGAACGGCTGCTGGGCTTCTATCTTCCGGGCCTGGGCGTGGTGCTGACGATACTCGTCATCTTCTTCACCGGCCTGATCACCGCCAACATCATCGGCCAGAGGCTGCTGCGTTTCTGGGAAGGCATCCTTTCGCGCATTCCTGTGGTGAAATCGGTCTATTACTCGGTCAAGCAGGTGAGCGATACCCTGTTTTCCGGGAGCGGCGAAGCCTTCCGTAAAGTGCTGCTGGTGCGCTATCCGCATCCCGATGCATGGGCCGTCGCCTTCCAGACCGGCAATCCGGCGCGGGACGTGGCCGACATGCTGCCCGAGGAATACGTCGGTATCTTTATTCCGACCACCCCCAGCCCCGTCAATGGATTTTTCTTTTTCGTCAAACGCCGCGATGTCATCGAACTCGACATGAGCGTCGATGATGCCCTGAAATACATCGTCTCCATGGGAGTCGTCGCCCCGCCGATGAGAAATCCTCTCGGGCGTGCCCAGAACCAATAACCGCCCGCCAGTCGCAGCGGGGCAATTCATCTCAGTCCGGAACTTTCTATGCGTACTCATTATTGCGGCCAGGTCAATGCCTCCCACGTCGATCAGATCGTCACCCTTTGCGGCTGGAATCATCGCCGGCGCGACCACGGCGGGGTGATCTTCATCGATTTGCGCGATCGCGAAGGCATGGCGCAGGTTGTTTGCGACCCGGACCGGCCCGCGACGTTCAAGGTCGCCGAGGAAGTACGCAACGAATACGTGCTGAAGGTGACCGGCCGCGTGCGGCGGCGTCCTGCCGGCACCGAGAATTCCGGCCTGCCGACGGGCGAAATCGAAATTCTCTGCCATGAACTGGAAGTGCTCAACACCGCGGTGACGCCGCCATTCCAGCTCGACGAGGACAATCTGTCGGAGAACGTGCGCCTCACCCATCGCGTGATCGACCTACGCCGCCCGCAGATGCAGCAGAACCTGATGCTGCGCTACAAGGCGGCCATGGCGTTCCGCCGCTTCCTCGATGACCAGGGATTCATCGACATCGAAACGCCGATGCTGACCAAATCGACGCCCGAAGGCGCGCGCGATTATCTGGTGCCGTCGCGCGTCCATCCCGGGCAGTTTTTCGCCTTGCCGCAATCGCCGCAGCTCTTCAAGCAACTGCTGATGGTGGCCGGTTACGACCGCTATTACCAGATCACCAAGTGCTTCCGCGACGAAGATCTGCGCGCCGACCGGCAGCCGGAATTCACCCAGGTGGATATCGAGACTTCCTTCCTGAATGAAGCGCAGATCACCGCCTTGATGGAAGAAATGATGCGCAGCGTCTTCAAGAGCGCGCTGGGCGTCGACCTGCCCAACCCCTTCCCGCGCCTGACCCATGCCGAGGCCATGCGGCGCTACGGTTCCGACAAGCCCGATTTGCGCGTCACGCTCGAACTCACCGACGTCACCGATGCCGTCACCGACGTCGCCTTCAAGGTGTTCAGCGGGCCGGCGACTTCCGGCGGCCGCGTGGCCGCGCTGCGCGTGCCCGGCGGCGGCAGCGGAGAAAAAGCGCTGACGCGCGGCGAAATCGACGCCTACACCGAGTTCGTCAAAATTTACGGCGCCCGGGGGCTGGCCTACATCAAGGTGAACGACGCGGCCAGGCTCAATGAAGAAGGCCTGCAATCGCCCATCGTCAAGAATCTGCACGAAAAAGCGCTGGCAGCAATCATCGAGCGCACCGGCGCACAGTCGGGCGACCTGATTTTCTTCGGCGCCGACAAAACGAAAGTCGTCAATGACGCTCTCGGCGCACTGCGCGCCAAACTGGGCCACGAAAAAGGCTATCTCACCGGGGAAGCCTGGCGGCCGTTGTGGGTGGTCGACTTTCCGATGTTCGAGTATGACGACGAAAACAAGCGCTGGAGCGCCTGCCATCACCCATTCACCAGCCCGAAAGACGGCCATCAGGAACTCATGGCCACCGACCCCGGCGCCTGCCTGGCCAAAGCCTACGATCTGGCCCTGAATGGCTGGGAAATGGGCGGCGGCTCGGTGCGCATCCATCGCGCGGACGTCCAGGAGCAGGTATTCCAGGCGCTCGGCATCGGGCCCGAAGAGCAACAGGCCAAATTCGGCTTCCTGCTCGATGCGCTCAAGTATGGCGCACCGCCCCATGGCGGCCTGGCGTTCGGCCTCGACCGCATCGTCACCATGATGGCCGGCGCCGATTCCATTCGCGACGTGATCGCCTTCCCCAAGACGCAACGCGCGCAGTGTTTGCTGACCGATGCGCCATCCGCAGTGGACGAAAAGCAGTTGCGTGAATTGCATATTCGCCTGCGGCAGAAAGTGGAAACCCAGGTTGAGGTCGGCTGACGTCACTGCATCACCGGCGGCGGGCGCCCGTCGGGTTCCATTACACTGACGGTCGCTACGGCTGTTTCCGGAAAATTCAGCAATGAACGTTTCCCATTATCAGGTCTTGTTTGGTTCCGCCGCGCGCGCCGGCGTCTACCATCTGCCGCACGGCGACATCGGCGACCTGGTCGCCGGCGCCGAAGCGGCCGGCTGTCTGGTGCAGCATGTCGACCTGCGCGACATCCGCAACCGCGACGAAGCGCTCGATGCCATCGGCCGCAATCTGGGATTCCCCGAGTGGTTCGGCCATAACTGGGAGGCCCTGAGCGACTGCCTGCTCGACATGGGCTGGCGTCCCGCCGAGGGCTATGTGGTCATCCTCGAACATTGCGACGGCATACACGCCCGCGCGGAGGGCGATTTCGTCACCCTGCTGGAGGCATTCCAGAATGCGGCCGGCGAATGGCGCGAACAGAACGTGGCCTTTTGGTGCCTGGTCGACATGCAGGCCGACGGCATTGCCTGGTTGCCGACGGTCCCCCAGCCTGAATCCGTCGCCGGATTCAAATAATGGCTTTCAAGAAGCCTGTTTCAGTGCTCGTTGTTGTTCATACGGCAGCGCTGGAGGTGCTGCTGCTTGAACGCGCGCAGCACCCCGGCTTCTGGCAATCGGTTACGGGCAGCCAGGAAAACGATGAGCCGCTGCTTGAAACAGCGCGGCGCGAGGTGCGGGAAGAAACAGGAATTGCCGCACCGGCAACGCGCTTCGTTGACTGGAACCTGACCAACCGCTTCGAAATATTTCCCGAGTGGCAGTACCGTTACGGCCCCGGCGTGACGCAAAACACCGAGCATGTCTTCAGCTTGCGGCTGGCCAGAAAGCGCGCCGTAAGAATCACCCCGGATGAGCATGTCGCGTATCGTTGGCTGCCCTGGCAGGAGGCGGCCGCGGCCTGCTTTTCATGGAGCAATCGCGACGCGATTCTTATGCTCGGCCAGGCGGCGCGCTGAGCAGTGCCTGCAAGCATTCACGGCAGTAGCAGCCGGCTGCGGAGCTATCGGGCTGCGCGATTGTTTGAACACGCTTTCGTGCCGGCAGTTCCGCGCACCAGCAGGTGTCGTGCCCCGCTGCGGCGCCGCAGATGAAGCTTGCCGCGCAGCGCGGGCAATGCGACAGTCCGTGTTGCAGACCATCTCGCCGTGCCGCCAGCGCCGACTTTTCTTCAGCCACTGGATTATGCCTTGCCCAGGCAGCGCCGGGCAATCCAGGCATCCAGCGACAACTTTCCGGGGCCGGAGAGCATCAGCGGCAGCAGCATGGCGAGGAAAATCAGCGGCAGTTTGAAGTTGCCATGGCCGTCATCCGTAATGGCATAACCCTGCGCCAGCTCCGACAGCGTGTGCCACGCGGCAGGCCAGTGCACCGAAGCGATGGCGACGATGGTCAGCACAAACAGCGACGTGGCAAAAAACCGGGTGCCCAGCCCGATGACCAGCGCCACGCCGCCGATCAGCTCAAACCAGGTGGCCATGTGCCAGCTTGCATCGACCGGCACGAGGTTGAACGGATAAGGAAATTTGTCATGGATGTCGGCAAACCAGTTTTCGCCGCGGAATTTTTCCAGTCCGGATTCAAAAAATTCCCAACCCAGCAACAGGCGCAGGCCGAGAAAGCCCAGCCACTGGCCGCTTTGGTTTACCAGGTTGAGGAGGGTACGCAACAGCCTGATCATTGTTCGCTCCCTGAAATTGCGCCGGAGGCACGGAGTTGATTCAATAGCTGCGCGCCGTGAATGAGGAGGGATTCGGGGTGCGGATGGCCAAGCGCATCGGCAACGCGCAGGCAGGCTTCGCGTCCGGTCAGGCCGCCTGCCTGCAACAACGTCACCAGCCGCGCACTGACCGGATTAAGCTGGACGAATTGCACCGCATCGGCGGTATCGCGGAACACCAGCAGATAGGTGGCCTGCGCCTTGCGCGGCTGCCAGCCCGCACCGATCCGATGCACCGGCCAGGCATAGGCGAGATTCATCAGCGCGGGCGCCAGCACCGGCCGGTTGGACATCAGGTCGCCGTCCGCAGCGCAGTCCTGCGGAGCGGCAGTTTCCATCACATCGACAGCCAGCTCTGCCCATTCGTAGTGCGCCAGCTCGCCCATCCACGCCGGCAAGGCGACAGGCGGCACATCCGTTTCCAGCAGCCAGCGCAGGAACTCGCGCGGGATTTCGCGGAAATACGGCGTGCGGCAGCGCGCATCGCGGAAAAACGCATCGACGAGACGCTGCCAGCGGCGCGGGCCGAGCAGGGCGCGCGTGACAGGGAAACAGGCAAGCAAAAAACCTTCGAGGTTGTTGCGCACCAGTTCGCGGTAAATGCCGGCCCGGCGGGAAGCGACGCCCGCAGGACGTTTTTCGCCGCGCGGGTTGCGCAGATGGCGGGCCAGCGCGAACTGAAACTCCTGGAAGGGCAGCGGGGCGTTCATGCGGCGGCCCGTTGTCCGGCCCCATGGTGGCCTGCCCGGCGTTGCTGGATGGCAGCGATCTGCGCCACTTCATTGGCCAGCGCATGCAGCGCGGGGAAGTTGAAATCGCGCTCAAGGCACGTCGGTACAGTGCCGCAGCGCGCATAGGCGGCATCGAGCAGCGCCCACACCGGGTCGATCACCTCCGCGCCGTGGGTGTCAACCACCAGGCCATCCGGCGTGACAAGGTGCCCAGCCACATGCACGTAACAGGTGCGCTCCAGCGGCAGCGCACTCAGGTAATCGCCCGCGTTAAAGTGGTGATTAATGCTATTCACGTAGATGTTATTCACGTCAAGATGCAGCAGGCAATCGGCTTCCCCGATGACGGCGCGGATGAATTCGACTTCCGTCATTTCCGCGCCGGGCGGGGCAATGTAGTACGAGGCGTTCTCGATGCCGATGCGCATCTCGAGAATATCCTGCGCACGGCGGATGCGGTCGGCCACCCAGCGCACCGCATCGTGCGTGAAAGGAATGGGCAGCAGATCGTAAAGGTGTCCGTCATCGGCGCACCAGGACAAGTGTTCGGTATACAGCGCGATGCCATGCTCGCGCATGAAGCGGCGGGTGCGGCGCAACAGGGATTCATCCAGCGGCGAAGGGCCGCCAAGATCAAGCGATAACCCGTGGCAAACAAACGGGTAGCGCTCGGTAAACATGCGCAGGTCTTTGGCCGAGCTGCCGCCCATGCCGGCCCAGTTTTCCGGAGCCAATTCGAAGAAGCTGACGGCATCGGGCACCCCGGCCTTCAGGCCGGGAAGAAGTTCCCGCCTGAAGCCGAGGCCGGCACCTGAAATCGCAGAGGATTTCATGGCCGCCGGTTTATTGCTTTTCTTCAACCTTTGGCGCGTCAGCCTTCTTTTCATCGGCCTTCATTTCGGCGCCGCATTTGCCGTCTTTCATCTTGCCGCCGCACTTGCCGTCCTTCATTTTCTTCATCTGGGCGCCGCACTTGCCCTCGCCGCATTTGCCGTCCCTTTTCTTCATGGCTTTCTTGTTGGCGCCACACGAGCCATCCTTCATTTTTTCACCGCACGAGCCATCCATTTTCTTGCCGGTGTCGTGGGCGTCGGCCAACTGGTAGCCGCTATCAAGCTTTTGCATGGCGAACGGGTTCTCTCCGGCAAACGCCATGGGACTCAGGACGGTGGCGGCAAAAACAGCACCGACGGCAAGTGACAGGGGATTGATCTTTTTCATTGCATTGCTCCTTTTTGGTCAAGTTAAAGAGGGGTTGAATCTGCATCATGGCGCTCCCGCCAGGCCCGGGTGGCAGTCCGCAGAAACGCCAAATGCTTTTGGGTCGCGCGACAGCCTTTGCAGAATAACAGATGAAAACGCAGGCTGAACCGCTCGCCGAACGACAGTGGACGATCCAGCATTTGCGACATCAATTCCGTTTCTTCGCGACACGACAGCATTCAGCGTTCCCCAAACCAGCGCCGGGACAGGCAGTCACGCAGCCCCAAACGCGCCCGGTGCAACAGCACCCAGCAATTCGACGTTGATAGTCCGAGTTCCTTACAGATTTCTCCGGTTTCCATGCCAAGCAGTTCGCGCATGCCGAATACGCGCGCCGGCTTTTCGGGCAGGCCGGCGATGCAAATCTCGAATACCTCCCAGAAATGCTTCTGCTCCAGCGAAGCTTCCGGATCGGCCCATGCGGCAGGGCGTGAAACCCAGTGGCCGCGGTGGTCGAACTGCTCATCCAGGGATTCTTCCAGCCCCTGCTCCTGCTCGATAGCGACGTCAGTCATCGGCTGGCGGCTACGGCGGCGAAACTCGTCGATGATCTTGTTCTTGAGGATGGCGAATACCCAGGTCGCCGCGGCGGCAGCGCCCTGAAACTGATGCGCTCGCTCAATGGCGGCAAGCAGGGCCTCCTGCACGGCGTCTTCGGCGGCGGACGAGTCGCGCAGTTGCAGATGGGCAAAGCGCACCAGGCGCGGACGCAACCCGCCAACGACGGTTGAAAGTTCATGCGGGGTCATGGCGAGGCCATCTTACACGCTCTTGAAAATTGGCAATGCGTGCCTATCTAGCTGCCAGAAGGCTCTCACAGGGGTGGGAGCCACCCGCTGATGACGAAAGGAGCAGGCAATGAGCAATCTGGCATATCACAATCCATTTGATAATTTTCTGCGCGGATTTTTTGTGCGTCCGGTGGAGTTTGGCGCGCAGGGGGAAGCTCCGGCGCTGAAAGTCGATGTCAAGGAAGAGAATGGCACTTACCTCGTCCACGCCGAAATTCCCGGGGTAAAGAAGGAAGACATCCATGTCGGCATTGACGGTGCGGTCGTGTCACTTTCCGCCGAACGCCGGCAGGAAAAGGAAGTCAAGGAAGGGCAGCGCGTCTTGCGGAGCGAGCGTTATTTCGGCAAGGTTTCACGCAGCTTCCAACTGGCACAGGAAGTCGATGAAGCACGGTCGACAGCCAAATACACCGATGGTGTGCTGGAGCTGACCCTGCCGAAAAAGGCGGCAACGCAGGCCAGGCAACTGAACATTCAGTAAAAGTCGCACTGGGGCACAGCGGCCGCACGATGACGGCTGCGCCCCGTTTTCTCGTCTACATCGCTAGAATGGGCGAAGTTACCACTCGCACTTGGTGCCATGACGACAAAACCTGCCCCTGCCATCAAAGCTGGCGTTCTTGCCGAAGCCCTGCCTTACATCAAGCGGTTTCATGGTCGCACCATCGTCGTCAAATATGGCGGCAATGCCATGACCGACGAAAACCTGAAGCAGTGTTTTGCGCGCGATGTCGTGCTGCTCAAGCTGGTCGGCCTGAATCCGGTCGTGGTGCATGGCGGCGGGCCGCAGATCGAGAACTTGCTGGCGCGCATCGGCAAAAAGGGTTCCTTTGTGCAAGGCATGCGCGTGACGGACGCCGAAACGATGGACGTGGTGGAAATGGTGCTCGGCGGCCAGGTCAATAAAGAGATCGTCAACCTCATCAACCAGCAGGGCGGCAAGGCGGTCGGGCTCACCGGCAAGGACGGCAATTTCATTCGCGCCAAAAAGCTGCTGATCGAGAGTCCGGAGAAGCCCGGCGAGATGCTCGACATCGGCCAGGTGGGAGAAATCGTGTCCATCGATCCCGGCCTGATCGCGCTGCTCGATTCCGGTGATTTCATTCCGGTGATTGCGCCGATTGGCGTGGGCAGCGAAGGCGAGACGTACAACATCAATGCCGATGTGGTGGCCGGCAAGATTGCCGAGGTGTTGAAGGCCGAGAAACTGGTGATGCTGACCAATACGCCCGGCGTGCTGGACAAGGCAGGCAATCTCCTGACCGGCATCACGCCGCGCGAGATTGACGACATGGTGGCGGACGGCACGCTGTCAGGCGGCATGCTGCCCAAAATCGGCTCGGCGCTGGACGCAGCGCGCAGCGGCGTGAAAAGCGTGCACATCATCGATGGCCGCGTGGAGCACGCCCTGCTGCTGGAAATTCTCACCGATGACGGCGTCGGTACGTTGATTAAATCAAAGTGACGGGACAATCATGAACGAAGTCCGGAATACCCAGGTTGGCGAAAAGAAGCTGGTCATTTTGCAAACCATCGCCGAAATGCTCGAGCGGCCCGCCGCAGAAAAGGTGACGACGGCGCTGCTGGCAAAACAGCTGAATGTCTCCGAAGCCGCGCTTTATCGCCACTTTGCGAGCAAGGCGCAGATGTACGAAGGGCTGATCGAGTTCATCGAAAGCGGCGTGTTTGCCGTCATCGGCCAGATTGAATCGGCCGAGGAATCCGGACTGAAACAGGCAGAGGCGATTGTTGCTTCGCTGTTGCGCTTCGCGCAGAAAAACCACGGCTTGACGCGCGTGCTGGCAGGCGATGCGCTGGTGCATGAAAACCCGCGTTTGCAGGAGCGCATCAACCAGTTGCTCGACCGCATCGAAGCCACCCTCAAGCAGTGCCTGAAGATAGCCGTCGCGCAGGGCGCGTTAACCGCCGAACACGATTGCGGCGCCCATGCCGACCTGCTCGTCTGCTACACGCTGGGCCGCTGGCAGCGTTTCGTCAAAAGCGGCTTCAAGGAAGACCCGCTGGCGCAATGGCCCGCGCAGTGGCCGCTGCTGGCGCGCTGACCACGCATTTTTGCCGTGTCGTCGTGCCCGCCGTGGTTAAGTCTGGACTTTTAGAATCAAGCCTTTAGCAAAGCCGCCGCCGCCAGCGCAAAGTAAGTGAGGATGCCGTCGCAGCCGGCGCGCTTGAAGGCCAGCAGCGACTCCATCATCACGGTATCGTGCTCCAGCCAGCCGTTTTGCGCGGCGGCCTTGAGCATCGCGTATTCGCCGCTCACCTGATAGGCGTAGGTTGGCGCGCCGAAAGCGTCTTTCACGCGGCGCACGATGTCGAGATAAGGCATGCCGGGCTTGACCATCACCATGTCGGCGCCCTCC
>CAZQTB010000025.1:0-33103 GCA_964596295.1 uncultured Rhodocyclaceae bacterium
TGATCTTGTGCATCGGCACGTGGCCGGGGCCTTCGATCATTACCTGTACGTCATGCTGCCAGGCCACCTGCGTCAGTTCGCCCAGCGTCTCCAGCTCGCCCAGTTGCGCAGCGTCGTTGGCATCGTAAATCGAGCCGGGGCGCAGTCCGTCGCCGAGGCTGAAGGCCACGTCGTAGGCTTTCATGATTTCGCAGATATCCTCGAAATGGGTATAGAGGAAATTTTCCTGGTGATGCGCAAGGCACCACTTGGCAAGAATGGATCCGCCGCGGCTGACGATACCGGTCATGCGCTTGGCCGTCAGCGGGATATAGCGCAGCAGCACGCCGGCATGAATGGTGAAGTAATCGACACCCTGCTCGGCCTGCTCGACCAGCGTATCGCGGAAGATTTCCCAGGTCAGGTCTTCGGCGCGGCCATCCACTTTTTCCAGCGCCTGATAGATCGGCACGGTGCCGATCGGCACCGGCGAATTGCGCACTATCCACTCGCGGGTTTCGTGAATGTTCTTGCCGGTGGAAAGGTCCATCACCGTATCGCCGCCCCAGCGGATCGCCCATGTCATCTTGTCGACTTCGTCCTGAATGGTCGAAGCCAGCGGCGAATTGCCGATGTTGCAGTTGATCTTGGTGAGGAAGTTGCGGCCAATAATCATCGGCTCGCTTTCCGGATGATTGATATTGTTGGGGATGATGGCGCGGCCACGGGCGACTTCATCGCGGACGAATTCGGCGGTGATGGCTTTGGGCGAGTTTGCGAACGAAACGGCGCCAAAATTCTGCCCCGGATGCTGGCGGCGCAGTTCTTCATTGAGCAGTTCCAGACGCTGGTTTTCGCGGATGGCGACAAACTCCATCTCCGGCGTGATGATGCCCTGACGCGCGTAGTGCATCTGGGTTACGTTCGCACCTGCCCTGGCCGCGCGCGGCCGGCGGGCGAGATCGAAACGCAGCTCGGACAACTCCGCATCGGCCAGACGCTGACGGCTGTAGTCCGAAGTCAGGCCGGCCAGTTCCACGGTGTCATTGCGTTCGGCAATCCAGCCCGCACGCAGGCCGGGCAAGCCCTGGCGAATGTCAATTTTCACGGCCGGATCGGTATAGGGGCCGGAGGTGTCATATACCGTAACGGGCGGATTGTCGCCGCTCTGGATAATCTCGCGCATCGGTACCCGAATGTCAGGGCGGCTGCCAACGACGTGGATTTTGTGCGAGTTGGGCAAGGGAGCAATGGCCGCGGAGTCGACGTGCGCTTCGGCAGCAATAAATTTTTCGTTGGCGTTCATGGCGGTAAACTCAATTCTATAGGGCGGAGACGAAGTCACGAAACTACTGGAAAGGCGCCGCCAATGCAACCCGTTGCACGGCATGGACAAAAACGGGATGCCTGCGGGACATGTCACAAAGCGATAGACGGGAACAAACATCGCAATGAGCTTTTGAAAGTCGGCGCCGGCGATACGTCGGGAACTATTTGGTTTGCTGATTCCCCACCTCGTCCGACGTTCCGTCGATGCGCTCCATTGCTAAAAAGCTGCCATCAAGTAGTTTGCGATTTTGCGGTACAGAAATTATAATGACTATTTGGTCATTATAGATCGGGCCGTCATGACTGCTACGCCGGGTTCCGCCTCTACGCTTACCTCTCCTTCCCAGTCGGCGCCGACCCGCCGCCGCAGGAAGGAGGCACGCCCTACCGAACTGCTGGCGGCGGCAATCGAACTGTTTGTCGCCCGCGGCTACGCCGCAACGCGGAGCGAGGACATCGCGGCGCGCGCGGGCGTTTCCAAAGCCACCCTCTATCTTTACTACCAGGACAAGGAATCGCTGTTCAAGGCAGTCATTCAGCAAGGCGTGCTGCCCATCATCGATGAGGGCTCGCAACTGATCGGCGACTTCACCGGCGATTCCAGCACACTGCTGCGCGATCTGCTGACGCGCTGGTGGCAACGTTTCAGCGAGTCGCTGCTCGGCGGAATCCCCAAACTGATCATCAGCGAGGCGGGCAATTTCCCCGAACTTGCGATCTATCACGAGCAGATTGTTTACGCCCGCGCCCGCGAATTGCTGCGCAGTGTGGTGACGCGCGGCATCAAACGCGGCGAGTTTCGGCCGCTCGATATGGACGCGGTGGTCGAGCTGCTGATCGCTCCGCTGCTGATGCATTTCGTGTGGCGGCATTCGATGGGCGCCAGTGGCTGTCCGGTGGTGGATCCGACGCTGTATCTGCGCACGCATCTCGACCTGGTTCTCGCCGGGCTGGAAACGCAGGCGAAGCCTTCCACCCGCTAAACGCCTGCGCTTGGTTTCCTTCGGTTTCTTTCCCGGTTGTCTTCCGTTATGAAAATCGCATTAGTTGTTTCCTCCCGCTTTCTGCTCCTTGCCGCTGCGCTTGCGCTTTCCGCCTGCCATAAACCGTCCCCTCCTCCAGCACAGGTCAAGGCCGTGCGCGTGATGAAAGTCGGCGCCGGCGAGGCGGCGAACCCACGCATCTACTCCGGCGAAGTGCGCGCGCGTTTCGAGACCATGCTGGGTTTTCGCGTTCCGGGCAAGGTCGTCAGCCGCCTCGTCGATGCCGGCTCTGTCGTCAAGCGCGGGCAGCCGCTGGCGCGTCTCGATGCGGCAGACTTCGCCCTGCAGGTCGAACAGGCCGAGGCGCAATCGCGCCTGGCAGCCGCAGAAGTCAAACGCTACCGCGATCTGCGCGCCAAGAATTTCATCAGCCAGGCCGCGCTTGATGCGCGCGAAGCGGCAGCGACTTCGGCCCTGGCGCAGGCCCGGCTCACCCGCAATCAGGCGGCCTATACGACGCTGACGGCGGACCGCGCCGGCGTGATCGCCGCGGTCTTTGCCGAACCCGGCCAGGTGGTGGCTGCCGGGCAGCCCATCTTCCGCCTCGCCCCGGATGGCGAACGCGAAGTGGCCATCAGCCTGCCGGAGAGCGACATCGGCCGTATTGCCGCCGGCATGCCGGCGGAAGTCCGTCTCTGGGCACACGGCGATGATGCGCCTGCGCTCGCCGGCCGGCTGCGCGAGATCGCGGCGGCGGCGGACCCCGTGACGCGCACCTATGCCGCTCGCGTCACCCTGCCGGCCGCGCCGGCGCGGCTGCCGGGCGGGCTCTCGGCCACGGTTCGTTTCACTGCTGCTGCGGCAACGGCCGGCACAGCGTTTGCCATCCCGCTCGGCGCCATCTTTCAGCAGGGCGGTCAGATGGCGGTCTGGAAAGTCGGCGCTGACAACACGGTAATCCTTGCGCCCGTCAGCATCAGCCGTTATGACGGCGACACGGCGATCGTCGTGCAGGGACTTGTCGCGGGCGAACGCATCGTCAATGCCGGTGTCGCCAAGCTCATTCCGGGCGAGAAGGTACACGTTGCCGAGACTCGGCAATGAAACGGTTCAATCTCTCCGCGTGGTCGATTCGCCATCCGGCGATGGTGACCTATCTGATCATCGTCCTGCTGGTCGCCGGGACCCTCGCCTATTTCAAGCTTGGCCGCGCAGAGGACCCCGACTTCACCTTCAAGGCCATGGTGGTGCGCACGCTCTGGCCGGGCGCGACGGCGGAAGAAGTCGAGCAGCAGGTGACCGAGCGCATCGAAAAGAAATTGCAGGAGACGCTCTACCTCGATTATGTCCGTTCGAGTTCCAAGCCCGGCGAATCGCTGATCTTTGTCGTGCTCAAGGATTACACGCCCAGGAACGCGGTCCCCGAAGCCTGGAAGCAAGTACGGCGCAAGCTTGACGACATGCGCCATACCCTGCCGGCCGGCGTGCTCGGCCCTTTCCCAAACGACGAGTTTGGCGACGTCAACATGAATATCTTTGCCCTTGCCGGCAAAGAGTTCACGATGGGCGAGCTGCGGCGTGAAGCCGACCGCCTGGCGCGCGAGTTACGCAATGTGGCGAATGTGAAGAAGGTCGAACTGTTCGGCATTCAGAATGAAAAAATATGGGTCGAGGCCGAACCGCTGCGGCTCGCCGCCATGGGGCTCACTCCGGAATCGCTCTTCGAGGCCCTGCAAAAACAGAATGCGGTAACCCCCGCAGGCTTCATCGAGACGACCGGCGACCGCGTGCGGATGCGCATTACCGGCGCCTACGCTGCGGCTGAGCAGATTCGCGCCACGCAACTGCGCGCCGGCGGCCAGAGCTTCCGCCTGGGCGATATCGCGCAGGTTCGCCGCGGCTACGCGGAACCTGCCGACTGGCGCATGCGCGTCAATGGCAAAGATGTCATCGGCATCGGCGTGGTGATGAATCCGGGCGGCGACATTCTGGCCCTCGGCCATGACCTCGATGCCCGCGTCGGCGAACTGGAACGCGATCTTCCGCTCGGCATGGAGCTCCATCGCGTCGCCGACCAACCCAACCTCGTCGCCAAGGCGATTGGCGTTTTCCTGGTATCGCTCGGCGAAGCCATTGCGATTGTTCTCGCGGTTTCCTTCCTGAGCCTCGGCTGGCGCACCGGCCTGGTGGTGGCCCTGTCGATTCCGCTGGTGCTCGCCATCACCTTCCTGCTGATGGATATTTTCGGCATCGACCTGCAGCGCATTTCGCTGGGCGCCCTGATTATTGCGCTGGGCCTGCTCGTCGATGATGCCATCATCGCCGTCGAAATGATGGTGGTGAAGATCGAGCAAGGCTGGGATCGCACCAAGGCGGCGACCTTTGCCTATACCTCGACGGCATTCCCGATGCTGACCGGCACGCTGATCACTGCCGCCGGCTTCATCCCGGTCGGCTTCGCCAAGTCGGGGCCGGGCGAATATGTGTTCTCGATGTTTGCCGTGGTGACCATTGCCCTTGTCACCTCGTGGGTCGTCGCGGTGGTGTTCACCCCATTCATCGGCTACCGCCTGCTGGATGTCGAAAAACTGCGCAAGTTCGGCGCCGAACACCATGGCGATATCTACGACACGCCTTTCTATCGGCGGTTCCGCAGGCTTACGGAAGCCTGTTTGCAGCATCGCTGGAAAGTGATCGGCGCGACGCTGGCAGTATTTGTCCTGGCGCTTGTGGCATTCAATCTGTTCGTGCAAAAACAGTTCTTCCCGCATGCCGACCGGCATGAATTGATTGTCGATGTCTGGCTGCCGCAGGGAGCGTCGGTCGGCGCGACGACGCGCATGGTTGAGCGCGTCGAAGCGCTGCTCGCGCGGGAGGCGGGCGTCGAGAATTTTTCCAGCTATATCGGCAATGGCGCGCCGCGCTTCTATTTGCCGCAGGATCAGCAACTCTCCAATGACAATTTCGGCCAACTGCGGATTGTCACCAGGAGTCTCCCCGAGAACGAAGCCTTGAAGAAAAAACTCGAGGCCGAGTTCGCCGCGTCCGATGGTCGCTGGGCCGACGTACGGGCACGCGTAATCCGCCTTGAAAATGGCCCGCCCGTCGGCTATCCGGTGCAGTTCCGCGTCATGGGCGAAGACCTCGAGCTGTTGCGCAAGACAGCCCACGACGTCGCGGCAGTGCTGCGCAGGGATCCCAACCTGCAAGACGTACACCTCGACTGGAACGACAAGGTAAAGAGCTTGAAAGTCGAGATTGACCAGGATCGCGCCCGCGCGCTGGGCGTGTCCACTCAGGAGGTGGCGCAAACCCTGCAGGCCTGGCTCAATGGCGTGACGATCACGCAGTATCGCGAAGACGACCAGCTCATCGACGTGGTCTGGCGCGCCGGCGGTGCGGGTTCGCGAACCCTGGAACGCCTGCCTGATCTGGATATCCAGACGGCGCAAGGGCGCCATGTACCCCTTGCCCAGGTTGCGCGGCTCAAACCGGCGCTCGAAGAAGGCATTATCTGGCGCCGCAACCGCCTGCCGGTCATCAGCGTGCGCGGTGATATCCGCGGGGAAGTCGAGGCGCCAACGATTTCGTCTGCGCTCAACCCGCAACTGGATGCGATCCGCGCCAAACTGCCGCCCGGTTTCCGCATCGAGATGGGCGGCTCCATCGAAGAATCGGCAAAAGCCGAGCAATCGATTGCGGCGGGCATGCCGTTGATGGTCCTGGTCGTTTTCACGCTGCTGATGATGCAATTGAACAGCATCAGCCGCAGCCTCATGGTCGTCGCCATGGCGCCACTGGGCCTGATCGGCGTAACCCTGGGACTGATTGCATTCCGTGCGCCGTTTGGTTTCGTCGCCACCAGCGGGGTCATCGCGCTGATGGGGATGATCATGCGCAACGCGGTGATTCTCGTCGACCAGATCGAGCAGGATGAAGCCGCCGGAAAAAGCACGTGGGAAGCGATCGTCGGCTCCACCGTGCGCCGCCTGCGCCCCATCGCGCTGACTGGCGCGTCTGCCATCCTGGCGATGATTCCACTGACCGGCCAGGCGTTCTGGGGACCGATGGCGATTGCCATCATGGGCGGGCTGGTCGTCGCCACCGTGCTCACCTGCCTTTTTCTGCCGGCGCTCTACGCCGCCTGGTATAAAGTGGAAAAGCCGGTTCCGGCGCAGAATCCCGATCTTTCCGTTCCTGTTTGAAGGTATCGCCTATCCAGTTGCTCTAAAATTGGAAACATGATGAATATTGAACAAGCCCGTTTCAACATGATCGAACAGCAGTTGCGCCCGGCGCGGGTGCTGGATACAGAAGTGCTGGACCTGCTCGCCGTGATCAAGCGGGAAGAATACGTTCCCGCTGCCCTGCGGCATCTGGCCTTTACCGCGACCGAAATTCCGCTCGGTTATGGCGCCCATATGTTCCCGCCGGAGCTCGAAGCCCGCGCCTTGCAGGCGCTGGCCATGCGCCGCCACGAGAATGTGCTGGAAGTCGGCGCCGGTTCGGGCTATATGGCGGCCTTGCTGGGCGCACATGCCAACCATGTCTGGTCATGCGAAATCGAACCCCATCTGGCGGACATGGCGCGGGCCAACCTCCAGCGCATGCGGGTGAGCAACGTCCAGGTTGCAACGGGTGACGGATTAAACGGGCTGCCGGCACAGGCGCCCTTTGACGCCATCATGGTTTCCGGCGCTGTCGCCGAAGTGCCCCAGGCCTTGCTTGACCAGCTGAAACCCGGTGGCCGCCTGTTTGCCATTACCGGCTCGCCGCCGGCAATGGAAGCCACCCTGATCCGCCGCACCGGTAACGATTTCCAGCGCGTCGCGCTGTTTGAAACCGAAGTCGCCTTCCTGCGCGGAGCGGAACCCAAGCCCCGCTTCGTTTTCTGAAATGAAACAGCCTCTGCTGCTTGACGTGCGCGAGCCGTGGGAATTCGCCATCCGCCACATTCCCGCGTCAATCCCGATACCCGTGAAAAGCGTCCCTGCGCGTCATCCGGAACTGAACCGCGATGCCGATGTCGTAGTGATATGCCATCACGGCGCACGCAGTTTTCAGGCAGACCTGTTCCTCGAACAAACCGGTTTTGGCGCCGTCATCAACCTGCAAGGCAGCGCGGCTGCCTGGGCGCAGGATGTTGGCCCGGCAATGCCCGCTTACTGACTAACCCGGAATGAATTGAAAATGCGGCGCATGCAATGAAAAAAATCATCCCCCTGATGCTGATTGGCTGCTTATGCGCCCCTTGGGCGCACGCCACCGATCTTCTGTCGGCCTACCACGATGCCGTGGGATATGACGCCCAGTTTTCTGCTGCGCGCGCGGCGCTGGATGCCGGGCGCGAGAAGCTGCCGCAGGGCCGCGCAGGGCTCTTGCCAACCATCGGCTTTACCGCCAACACCGCCTGGAACGATGACAGCCGCACGCCGCGCATGACGGGCGTCGAAACCAACACCCAATACAACAGCAACGGCTGGACGGCCAGCCTGTCGCAGCCCCTGTTCCGCTGGCAGAACTGGGTGGCGTATACGCAGTCGGAACTGGCGGTCGCACAGGCCGAGGCGCAGTTTGGCCTGGCGCGGCAGGATTTGATCGTCCGCGTGGCGCAAGCCTATTTCGATGTGCTGCTGGCGCAGGATGCGCTGGCCACGGCGCAGGCGCAAAAGACGGCGATTGCCGAGCAGCTTGAGGCGGCCAAGCGCAGTTTCGAAGTCGGCACAACGACCATTACCGACACCAACGAAGCCCAGTCGCGTTATGACCTGATCATTGCCCAGGAACTTGCCGCGCAAAGCGATCTTGCCGTCAAGCAGGAAACATTGCGCACCGTCATCGGCAAGGATACCGGCAGCCTGAAGAACCTCAAGCCGGGCGTGGCGTTGCTGGGCCCGCAACCCGATGACATTAACAAGTGGGTGGCCATGGCTGAAACCGCCAATCCCGGCGTACAGGCTTCCCGGGCCGCTTTCGAAATTGCCGCGCGCGAGATCGAGAAACAGCGCGCCGGACATTACCCGACCCTGGATCTGGTCGCCAGCCGCAACAAGAGTTCGCTGGGCAACAGCCCGCTCTTCGGCGGCAGCGACAGCAACAGCAATAACATCGGCCTGCAACTTTCGATTCCCCTCTTCGCCGGCGGCGCTGTGGCTTCCAAGGATCGTGAAGCCGTCGCCCTCAAGGAAAAAGCCGCTGCCGACCTGGAAAACACGCGCCGCCAGGCCGCTTTGAGCGCCCGTCAGACCTATCTTGGGGTGACCTCCGGCCTGGCGCAGGTCAAGGCGTTTGCAGCCGCGCTGACCTCGTCGCAATCGGCTCTGGATTCGAACAAGCTGGGCTATGAAGTTGGCGTGCGCATCAACATTGACGTGTTAAACGCCCAGGGCCAGTTATACGCAACGCGGCAAAGCCTCGCCAAGGCGCGGCTCGACACCCTGCTCGCCCTGCTGCGCCTCAAGGCCGCCGCCGGCAGCCTGAACGAAGAAGACGTGCAGGCAATCAACGCATTGCTGAACTGATCAACGCCAGCGTGCGCACCGTGGCGCCGCGATGGCGCGCGGCGAATTCGCGCCCGGCGATGCTCATGCGCTGGCGGCGTTCGGCATTTGCCAGCAGCGCGCAGGCCTGGCGCACCAGGTCGTCGGCATTTTCAACGGCCTGCGCCGCGCCGCAGGCCAGCGCGGCGCGCGCGGCCTCGGCAAAGTTGAACGTGGATGGGCCGATCAGCAGCGGGGCGCCCATCGCGCAGGCCTCGATCAGGTTCTGGCTGCCGTAATCCTTCAGGCTGCCGCCGATAAAGGCAAGATCGGCCGCCGCATACCACGCAAACATTTCGCCCATGCTGTCGCCGATCAGCACCTGGGTTGCCGGGTCGATGGCGTTGTTCTCGCTGCGCCGCTGAACGATGAAGCCGCGCTCCACCGCGAGCCGCGCCACTTCGTCAAAACGTTGCGGATGGCGCGGTACGATGACCAGCAGCGCCCCTGCCAGCGCCGTGTCGCTAGCGCCGACTTTTGTTGAATCCGTCCATGGACGCCAGGCATCGAGAATCAGCGCTTCTTCGCCCTCGCGCGTGCTGGCCGCCAGCCACAGCAGCCGCGTACCCGCTTGGGCGCGAAACTCGCGGCCAAGTGCCTGCTGGGCGGGTGGCGCATCGATGTCGAACTTCATGTTGCCGGTGACAACCACATCCTGCGCGCCGAGCGCCGTCAGGCGCGCCGCATCATCCGCCGACTGCGCGCCAACGGCGGTGAGCATCTGCAAGACCTGCCGGGTCAGGGCCGGAAATTTCGCGTAGCGCCGCGCAGAGCGCGCCGAGAGCCGCGCATTCAGCAAAAACAGCGGTACGCCTGCGGCGCGGCACGCCGCCAGCAGATTCGGCCACACCTCGGTTTCCATGATGAGGCCGATCTGCGGCCGGTAATGGCGCAAAAAACGCCGCATCGCCCAGGGCGTGTCGTAGGGCAGGTAGATGCGTTCCACTGTGTCGCCGAACAATGCCTCCGATGTGGCGCGTCCGGTGGGCGTCATGTGGGTGAAGAGAATGCGGTGACCGGGATAACGTTCGCGCAAGGCGGCGACGAGCGGCTGGGCGGCGCGCGTCTCGCCGACCGACACGGCGTGCAGCCAGAGCGTGGGCGGTGTATCCGCCGCTGCGGAGAAAAAGCCAAAGCGCTCGCCCCAGTGGCGCAGATACTCCGCCTGCTTTCTGGCGCGCCAGAGCAGATGTCCCGCCGCCCAGGGCAGCAGGGCCAGCACGACAAGGCTGTAAATGAAGCGCAGCATCAGAGCCAGGGCTGCGCGACGGCAAGCACGGCGGCAACATCCGGCGGCGCGCCGCGCGCACCGAGGTTGATGGCCGAGCGGCCTGCCAGAACACCCGTCAAGGCCGGATCGGAGGCACAAAACAAGGCCAGCGTCGGCCGTCCCAGCGCAGCCGCCAGATGGACCAGTCCGGTATCCACGCCGATCACCAGCCGCGCTCCCGCCATCTGCCCGGCAAGTTCGCGCAAGCGCATGGACGGCAAGGCGACAGCGCCCGGGATGGCGTGCGCCAGTTGCGCCGCGCGTGCGCGCTCAACAGCATTGCCGCCTGGCAGCAGGCAAGTGAGTCCCCGCTCGGCCAACGCGCACCCCAGCGCCAGCCAGCGTTTCTCCGGCCACAGCTTGTCGGCGCGCGAAGTGGCGGTAAGCAGCACTACTGTATCACCGGAAAAAACCGGCGCTGGCATAGCCTCATGTGTCTTCTCTCGCGTCGCCAGCCCGTAGTCGGGAATGCCTGCCACCGCATAGCCGGCCGCCTGGGCGGCGAGCAGCCGGTTGCGCTCGACGGCATGCATGTCGCGGGACACCGCGAACGCGGCCGTATAGAACCGCGCCGCCAGCGGTTCGCGTGCCGACGCCGCCGCATAGCCTGCGCGATAGCCATGCGCCAGCCGTGCGAGCAGCGCGCTTTTCAGCAAACCCTGCGTGTCGATCACCAGATCGTAGCGTTCCCGCCGCAGCGCGGCGCCGAATGCGCATATCTCCCGCCATGTCTGCCGCATCAGCAGCGACGTGCGCCAACGCCGCAATGCCACCGGGATCACTTCGCGCACGCCGGGATGCAGGCGCGGAATGTCGGCGAAGCCGTCTTCCACCACCCAATCAATCGCAGCATGCGGAAAAACCTTGCGCAAATCAGAGACGACCGGCAGGTTGTGGATGACATCACCGAGGGATGAGGTCTTGATGAGGAGCACGCGCATAGCGCGGCTGATTATACGTGGCGGCGCGGGCGAGCCTGAACGCATGCCGACGTGCTAGATTCGCAAAATCAAACGGCGGGCGGCGAAGGTCTGCCCGACGAACCCGCTCAAGGCTATGCCATATCACATGCACCTGTCATGGTAAAAGTTCCTCTCTCCGCCGTTCTGGTGACGAAGGATGCAGCGCACGAGCTGCCTGCGTGTCTTGCCAGTGTCGCCTTTTGCGACGATATTCTCGTCGTCGATGCAGGCAGCACGGATGCCACGGCAGCCGTCGCCGAGGCCTGCGGCGCACGGGTGATCCAGTCCCACTGGCGCGGCTTCGGGCCGCAGAAACAGTTTGCGGTAGAGCAGGCAGCCCACGACTGGGTGCTTTGCATCGACGCCGACGAGCGCGTCAGCGATCGCTTGCGCCAGAGCATGCTCGACGTACTTGCCGTATCACCAGCGCCGACTTTTGCCGCGTATCGCTGCGCCCGCCGCAACCGTTTCATGGGCCGTTATTTGCGTCATGGCGAGGGCTACCCGGACTGGAGCCTGCGCCTCTTCGACCGCCGTCATGCACGTTGGTCGGACGACGCCGTGCACGAAAAAGTGCTCGTTGCCGGCGGTATGGCGGGCGTGGTCGGCACGCTGAAGGGCGACCTGCTGCACGCTTCGGCCGAATCCCTGGAAAACTATCTCGCCAAACAGAACCGCTACAGCACGCTCGCCGCCAACGTCGCGCTGGCGCAAGGCAAGCGCGCCAGCATCGGCCATCTCCTGCTCTCGCCTGTGCTGCGCTTCATCAAGTTCTACTTTTTCCGGCTGGGATTGCTCGACGGCCTGCCCGGCCTCGCCCACATTCTCATCGGCTGCGGGACGAGCTTTGCCAAGTATGCCAAAATGCTGGACATCCAGCGCCGCCAAGTCTCTTCGAAGCCATGACCCAGCCGCCAGCGCACAATGCATGAATGATGAAGGCGCGCATATGACGTTGCTTGCACCGATCGCATTGGCGTTTCTGCTCACTTTTGTTCTCCTCCACTGGCTGTTGCGTGGACGGCTGGCGGCGGCAGCGATGGACAAGCCCAACCATCGTTCGCTGCACAGCGTCCCCACGCCGCGCATCGGGGGCATCGGCATGCTGGCCGGCATTCTTGCCGGCGGCGCGCTGGCCGGCGGTGCCCCGCCGCTGCTCTTCGGCCTGCTCCTGGCGCTGGCGTCGTTTTCGTTTCTTGATGACCGCTGGAACCTGCCGGCGGCGGTGCGCTTGCCGGTGCATCTGGCGGTGGCGGCCGTGTGGATAGTCGGCGCTGGCGATACGGCGAACTGGGCGAACGGTGGGGTAACAGACGGGCTAACCGCGCTCGCACTGGTATTCCTGCTCGGCTGGATGACGAATCTTTACAACTTCATGGACGGAGCCAACGGACTGGCAGGCGGCATGGCGGTGTTCGGCTTCGGCGCCTATGGCGCGGCGGCCTGGCTCGACGGGCAGCCGGAATTTGCCGCCCTGGCCTGGGTCGTGGCCGCGGCGGCGCTGGCCTTCCTGTTTTTCAATTTTGATCCGGCGCGCGTGTTTCTGGGCGATGCCGGATCCATTCCGCTGGGCTTTCTCGCCGGTGCGCTGGGCCTGGCCGGCTGGCGTGCCGCCTTGTGGCCGGCGTGGTTTCCGCTGCTGGTATTCTCGCCCTTCATTGTCGATGCGAGTTGCACCCTGCTGCTGCGTCTCCTGCGCGGCGAGAAGGTGTGGCAGGCGCACCGCGAACATGCCTATCAACGCCTGGTGCGCTGCGGCTGGACGCACCGGCGCCTGGCGCTGACGGCCTACCTGCTGATGGCCGCCTGCGCGCTGACCGCACTCGTGTTGCGCAATGCAGGCATGCTGCCCGTCGCCATCGGTCTCGCGCTCTGGGCGATCATCTACACGGGATTGCTGGCCGCCGTGGATCGCCGCTGGCGGCGCTGCGGCGGGGGCACGGCATGAATCTGCGCATTTTGCTGGTCATCCTGTTCGACCTCGGCGCCGTAGTGCTGGCCTGGGGCACCGCGTTTTTGCTGCGCTTCAACTTTGAACTGACGCAAGTCATCTGGCATACCATCGGCATCACGCTGCCCTGGGTGCTTGTCGTGCATGCGGCGGCTTTTTACCGCTTCGGGCTGTATCGCGGCATGTGGCGTTTTGCCAGCCTGCCTGACCTGAAGCGGATCCTGCTGGCGGTGGGGCTGGCCGCGCTGATCGTGCCGCCGGTGCTGTTCATGGTGCAGCGCCTGGTTGATGTGCCGCGCTCGGTGCTGATTCTGCATCCGTTGCTGCTGGTGCTGGTGATGGGCGGCGCGCGCTTTGCCTATCGTTCATGGAAAGATGGGCATTTGCTGACCTTGGGCGAACTGGGGCACGAACCCCTGCTCGTGCTCGGCGCAGGCAGCGCAGGGGCAGAACTGCTGCGCGCCCTGCACGGCACGCGCGAATGGCGGGTCGTCGGTTTTCTTGATGACGATAACGGCAAGATCGGCCGCCGGATGCACGACGTGCCGGTGCTCGGGCCGCTGGCCGGGGTGGCCAAGACAGCGGCGACGCTGGGTGTAAAGCATGTGGTCATTGCCATGCCGCAGGTGGCATCAAGCGTGCGCCGGCGCGTAGCGGAACAGGCGGCAGCAGCCGGGCTGACGGTGCTGACGGTGCCGGCCATGGACGACCTGCTCTCGGGCAAGGTGACCGTATCGCAGATTCGCCGCGTGGAGCTGGAGGATTTGCTTGGCCGCGAGCGCATTGCGCTGGATGAAGCGGGCTTGCACGACCTGCTTAACAACAAGACTGTGCTGGTGACCGGGGCGGGCGGTTCGATTGGCGCCGAGTTATGCCGCCAGATCGCCCGCTTCGCGCCGCAACGGCTGGTGTTCCTGGAGCAGTCGGAATTTGCGCTGTACCGTATTGCGCAGGAATTCGCGGGCCGCCCGTTTGCCGCAGCGGCGCATTGTGTCCGCTACGTCATCGGCGATGTGAAGGATGCCGCGCGGCTTGCGGCGGTATTCGCCGAACATCGGCCCGATGTGGTGTTCCACGCGGCGGCCTACAAGCATGTGCCGCTGATGGAATCGACCAATGCCTGGCAGGCGGTGCGCAATAATGTGCTGGGGACATTGAATGCGGCGCGCGCCGCGATGGCCAGCGGCGCGAGCGAGTTCGTGCTGATTTCAACCGACAAGGCGGTGAATCCGGCCAATGTGATGGGGGCCAGCAAACGGCTGGCGGAAATGGTCTGCCAGGCCATGCAGGCACAGTCGATGACGCGCTTTGTGGTGGTGCGTTTCGGCAATGTGCTGGGTTCGTCGGGCAGCGTGATCCCGCTGTTCCGCGAACAGATCGCGCGTGGCGGGCCGGTAACGGTGACGCATCCCGACATCATCCGTTACTTCATGCTGATCCCCGAAGCGGCGCAACTGGTACTGCAGGCCGGGCTGCTCGCCCGTCGCGAAAACGCCGGCGGCAAGATTTTCGTCCTGGACATGGGCGAGCCGGTGAAAATCGTCGATCTGGCACGCGACATGATCCGGCTTTCGGGCTTTGGCGAAGGAGATATCAATATCGAATTTGTCGGCCTGCGGCCCGGCGAAAAACTATATGAAGAGCTGCTCGCCGATGACGAGTCCACCTTGCCGACGCCGCACCCCAAGCTGCGCGTCGCCAAGCCTGCGGCCGCACCCGATGCGGCCTGGCTGGCCGGACTTGAAGACTGGCTTGCCGCAACCACGCGCAGCGAGACGGACGTCAAGCAGGGCCTCGCGGCGCGCGTGGCGGAATATCAGGGCCAGGCTGCGCCGCGCACGCCGACCGAATGAGAACAGGCCCTGGTCCTGGGGCCGCGCGGACCATCATCCACGCTGTATGGCCGCCAGCGCTTGTACCGCCGCCCGCTCCACGTCTTCGCCAGCAGAGGCGACAAAGCCCGTGTCGCGCAGCAGGCCGTCCGTGAGACCGTAAATCCAGCCATGTACTGTCAGCGCCTGGTTCCGCGCCCAGGTGTCGCGCACCAGCGTCGTGCGTGCGACGTTGATGGCCTGTTCCACCACATTGAGCTCGCACAGGCGCGCCCAGCGTTCATCCGCATCGACAACGCCCTCGAGAAACCCTTGATACTTGTCGCGCACATCCTGAATATGGCGCAGCCAGTTGTCGGCCAGACCCAGCCGCACATTTTCCAGCGCGGCGCGCACGCCGCCGCAACCATAGTGGCCGACCACCATGATGTGGCGCACCTTGAGCACATCGATTGCGAACTGGATCACCGACAGGCAGTTGAGGTCGGTATGCACCACCACGTTGGCGATATTGCGATGCACGAACACTTCGCCGGGCAACAGCCCGGTGATCTCATTGGCCGGCACACGCGAATCGGAACAGCCGATCCACAAATACTCCGGCGCCTGCAGATGGGCGAGCTTGTCGAAGAAGCCCGGATCCTCGGCACGCACGCGCTTCGCCCAGGCGCGATTGGCCGTAAAAATCTTGTCCATGTTCTTGTGTTTTGCGCCGCTCATTTGCCAAACAGTCCTTTGAATTTTTCTTTCAACCTGTCCCCGGCTTTCTGCTGGATTTCCTGTTTCTTCTCTTCTATCCGCGCCCTGGCTTTTTCCCTGACCGCATCGTTGATGGCGCTGGCGAAATCGATCTTCCAGGCAATGTTCTCAAATGGCCCGGTCACGCGCACCGGCACGGTGACGCCTTTCAACTGATCCGCTTCCTTGCCGCCCTGTCCGGCGCCGGTGTTCACCACGCTCGCCTTGGCGAGGTAGTTGATCCGGCCATTGCCGATATCGACATCGCCCGCGCCGGCCAGCCGCAGAAAAGGCGACTTCATGGCCAGGTCCTCGTTATGCGCCACGCCATCGGCGATGCGGAACGATGCGGTGAGCTCGGAGAAATCGGTCTTGTCCGCGCCTCTGGACTGTTGCACCGTATCCTGTTGCGCACCCAGCTTGGCCTTGATGTCGCGCAAACTCTGCGCCAGATTGATGCCCTTGATGGCGCCGTCACGCAAGGCCAGCGAGGCCGAGCCGGCGAGAGATTTTTTCAGCGCGGACACAGTCGCGCCGTGACCCGTGACATCCACCATCACCGTGCCCTTGCCCGCCAGCAGGTCTTTATCCGCCAGGTCTTTGAGCAGGGGGTTGATGCTGACACCGGCAAGCGTCTGGCGTAGCGCAAACGTATTGCCATTGGCATTGACGCTCGCGCTGCCGTTCATCGAGCCTTCATAAAGATTGGCCGCCAGCGGCGCCAGGTCAAGCCGGCCGTTGGCCACCCTGAGCCTGGCGTTCAGCCTGGCGAACTTCAGTTTGGCCGCCTGCAGCGACCCGATGCGCACGGCGCCATCCAGGTTCCATCCTTTCAGCGCCGAAAAATCCAGCGCGGCATCGCCGGCGGCCTGCCCGGTTGTTTCTGCCTGCGCAGTTTGCGCCGTCTGCGCCGCGGCGGGTTTCGGCGGCAGGTATTTATCGATATTCAGGCGGTCAATCACCAGATCGAAGCCCAGCGCCAGCGGCGCAAACTTGTTGACATCGACGCCGACGAGCATTTTCGACTCGTCAAACTGCGTGGTCAGCTTTATTGCGGCGGTCTGCTTTGCCAGATCAATCCGCGCGCTGCCGTTCAACGGCAAATGCACCTGTTTCATCGGCATCGCCGGATGGACGATATCGGCCTGGCCGGTTATCTTTTCCAGCGCCCATGTTTGTGCCGCGAGATTTACCGCCAGCGGCGAAGCCAGATGCGCCTTGACCATCGTCGCGCCGCTTTGCGCATCCACATCGAGATCCAGCTTGGCAACCTTCAGGGCATGCAGACTGCCTTTCATGCCGGAGAGGACGAGCCTGGCCGTCGCCTGGCGTCCGCTACCGGACAGCTGTGCTGACAGGCTCAGCGACTTGCCCGCCACCTGCTCCGGCGTGAGTGTGAGTTGCGGCGCGGCAAACGCGATATCGAATGCGTCGGGGCCGCTCTGGCCATGCGTAGCCAGCGCCACGGATTCAACCGCCAGCGTCTGGCGGCCACTGTCAGCGACGACACGTCCGGTGGAAAAGTTGAGTCTGGAAAGCGTTGTCGTGCTGCCGGCTTTTTCATCGCGCCAGGTCAGTTGCGCATTGGTCAGCTTGACGCCAGCCACATCGATCTGCACGGGCGCCGTCTCGCCACCGCCGGATTTTTCCTGTTCTGCTTTTGCATCCCTGGCGGATTTGCCGCCGGTGAGATCGGCAATATTCAGCGTGCCGTCTTTCCTTTTGATCAGCGTGGCATGGAGTCCGTCCACCTCGATCTCATTCACCACCACTTTCTTTGCCAGCAGCGGCATGACGACAACCGCCACGCGCGCCGAATCGAGAGTGAGGAATTCCTGCTTGCTTGCCTGTTCCGTCAGCACGGCATGCCCCATGCTGACGCCGACGTTCGGCCATAAAGAAAGTTTTAGTGGGCCGCTGATGTCAAGCCGGCGCTGTGTTTTCTCCATGACGGCGCGGGCAAGTTCGCGTTTGACTTTCTCGCCGTCGAACAGGGCATAGAGTGTGCCGCCAAGGATGGCCAGCAGGGCCAGCACGATGCATCCAACGAGGCCAACAATTCGCAATGTCTTCATAAGGGTTCCCCTGTTTCCCCGTAGTGGAAAACAAGTCAATCCGGCAAGACTAACAGATTGGGGAGCCAATCCATGCGGCCCGGCCAAGGCCGGACTAGAACACGTGCCGCATGCCAAACTGGAAGCCGGAGAGCTTGACGTCATCGCCGAGGGTAACGCCTCCGTTGGCGCCCGCCATGCCATTACCAAAGTCATAGCCGCCACGACCGCTGGTATTCGTACCAATTTTTGAGTCGTTTTTCAGGTAGGCATAGTGGGCCTTCAGCAATGTGCGCCGGGAGAGGTTATGCTCATAGCCCAGCGAGAAGAATTTGGCGCCGGTGCCGTTGCCGGAGAGATACGGGGAGCCCGCCACGCCAATCGCGCTGCCTGAAATATCCCTGGCACGATAGTGCTGGCCGGCGATCTTGCCGTTGGCTGTGACATTGTAGGTACCGCCCAACCCCCATGTATTCTGCTTGATCCCGCCCAGGCTGCCCTTCGCTGTCGCATGGCCGAAGAGCGCGCGCAGGCTGGCTTTGCCGAAATCATACTTGCCGGCGATGCGGAGTTCATCGAGTTTCTCATTTGAGCCCAGGCCCACTAAACCTCCGGGAACCGGCATGGTGACATCGTTCCTCTCCGCGAGTTTTCCGTAGCCAATACCGATCAACAAAGGGCCATTGATGTAATTCAGCCCGGAATCAAAGGCTACCGGTCTGAATTTGAAGCCAGGGCGTACGGTTTTGTCTTCCGGGTTCTGGTAAGACAGGATTACTTGCAGGCCGGAGAAGGTCGGCGAGATGTAACCGATACCATTTTTGAAACGGACATCCCAGAGCGACGGGCCGGAGCGGGTGCCTGTTCTCACCTTGCCATCATCAAAAACGCCGCCGAGCTTGCCGACAATGGCGCGGTTGCTGGCAATGCCATCGCTATCCACATTGACATCGACCGCTTCGGCCAAAGCACGGGTCGGGCCAGTAGCGTTGCCAAGCACTACGGTACCAAAGCTTCCCGCGATGCCGACAAAATTGTCGCGGTTGGTGTCAAGGGCGCCGCCTGAGTCAAAGTTGGCATTGGATTCGAACTGGAACACCGCCGTGAGGCCATTGCCGAGATTTTCGGCGCCCTTCAAGCCGATGCGCGAGCCGTTACTCGAGACGCGATTGAAGCCGGGGTTGTTGGCACCCGACTTGCCATCAGTCACCTGGATGATGTCGAACGTGGCATCGACGACGCCGTAGAGAGCGGCGCTGGATTGCGCGAAGGTCGCGCCGGAAAGACCGGCGAGGGTGAAAGCAATGAGTTTCTTTTGCATGTCTGTAAATACTTTCCTGAAAAAAGTCGATGACCAAAGCATATTATAGGGTCGTCGAAAATGGCAAGTTTTGCTGTGGCGTGAATTGCTGTGCAAGCGGAAATCCGGAGTGGTTTTCATTCCGCCAGTCCGCGTCGGTAATGGATGGCTTCAGCCACATGCGGCGCACCGACATGTTCCGTGCCTGCCAAATCGGCAATGCTGCGCGCCACTTTCAAAATGCGATGGTACGCACGTGCCGAGAGCGAGAGCCGCGCCATTGCCTGCTTGAGCAGTTGTGCGCCGGTTTCGTCCGGATGCGCGTGCGCGATGATTTCGGCGGGCGTGAGCTGGGCATTGGGCTTGCCCTGGCGTGCCAGTTGCAAGGTGCGTGCGGCGATGACGCGGCCGCGCACGGTGGCCGATGTTTCAGCTGCGGCGCGTGCCGACAGCTCGGCTTCGGCAACCGCCGGGACATCGAGCATCAGATCGATACGATCGATCAGCGGTCCGGACAGTTTGCCGCGATAACGCGCTACTTGGTCGGGCGTGCAGCGGCACTTGCCGGAGGAGTGCCCAAGCCAGCCGCACGGACACGGATTCATCGCCGCGACGAGTTGAAAGCGCGCCGGAAACTCGGCGCGGCGCGCGGCGCGGGCGATGTGGATATGCCCGGTTTCCAGCGGTTCGCGCAGGGCTTCCAGCACGCCGCGCTGGAACTCGGGCAGCTCATCGAGAAACAGCGTGCCGTTATGCGCCAGCGAAATCTCGCCCGGGCGCGGCACGCTGCCGCCACCCACCAGCGCCGCAGTCGATGCCGAATGATGTGGCGCGCGAAAGGCGCGCTGCCCCCAGTGTTCGAGCTTGAACAGTCCCGCCAGCGAATGGACGGCGGCAGACTCCAGCGCCTCGTCGCCCGTCATGGGCGGCAGCAGGCCGGGCAGGCGTTGCGCCAGCATGGACTTGCCCGCGCCCGGCGGCCCGCTCATGAGCACGCTGTGGCCGCCGGCCGCTGCCACTTCCAGCGCGCGTTTGGCCGGCGCCTGGCCTTTCACGTCGGCGAGATCGGGATAATGCGCAAAAGTCGGCGCCGGCAAGACGACGAAAGGCGCAATCGTTTCGCGTCCGGCAAGATGGGCACAGACCTGCAGCAGGTTTTTTGCCGGCAGGATGGTCATGCCTGTAATCAACGCCGCCTCCGGAGCGCTGTCGATCGGCAATATGAAGGCGCGCCGCGCCGTCGGGTCGCGCTGCATGGCGGCGCACATGGCCAGGGCCCCGCGTACGGCGCGCAACTCGCCCGAAAGCGCCAACTCACCGGCGAATTCGTGCGCATCAAGCGCCGGCGCCTTGATCTGGGCTGAGGCAACCAGGATGCCGAGCGCGATGGGTAAATCGAAACGGCCCGACTCCTTGGGCAAGTCGGCGGGGGCAAGATTGACGGTGATGCGCCGCTGGGGAAACTCAAAACCGCAATTCTGAATCGCCGCACGCACGCGGTCGCGCGCTTCCTTGACTTCGGTATCGGGCAAGCCCACCAGCGTGAACGCCGGCAGGCCGCCGGTCAAATGCACTTCGACGGTGACGGCAGGCGCCGCCAGCCCCGCCAGCGCCCGCGAACGGAGGACGGCAAGCGACATTGATGCCTATTTCTGCCCGCTGTCCAGGCCGGAGCGGGTGGCTTCCAGCTCGGCGATGCGCGTTTCCAGCGCAGTAAGTTTTTCGCGTGTGCGGCTGAGCACTTCGCGCTGCACGTCAAACTCTTCGCGGGTGACCAGATCGAGTTTGGCAAACAGGCCGGCCAGCAGGGCGCGCAGATTCTTTTCGACATCGCTCGCCGGACTGGCGGCCAGCAGAGCGCTGACGCGGGCGGACATTTCATCAAGCAGCTTGGGGTTGAGCATGGCAGTTTCTTTCGAAGAATAAAATTAGTCTAGCAGGGTTTGCCGCTGCCGGATAACGCACGACGGTACCATGATGGCGTCATCAAACCCACATAGCCTCGCGAGTCAAACGCACCACGACGGTGCGGAAGATTTGTATTACGCTCCTCTTACGGTGCGCTGAATTTTGTCTCTTTGTGAAAACTCTTTTTTATCTCTTGATTCCATAAGGGTTTTATATCTGGCACGGTCTTCGCATAAGTGGAAGTGCTTTTTTAACCCTTCAGGAGAATGAATGATGCGCAAATCCCTACTCGCCGTTGCGGTGGCTGGAGCTTTTTCCCTTCCTGCAACTCTGGTGATGGCTGCCGATGAACCTGCCAGTCCTCATACCATTACCGGCAACTTGTCACTGGTCAGTGATTACCGCTTTCGCGGCATTACACAAACCTTTGAAAAACCGGCTATTCAAGGTGGTATCGACTATTCGCATGCCAGCGGCTTATATCTTGGCAACTGGAACTCGAACGTCAGCGAGGGCGCCGGTTTCCCCGAGGGCAACCTTGAAATGGACTTCTACGGCGGCTGGAAAGGCGCGTGGGGCGACTGGGGGCTGGATGTCGGCGCAATCTATTACTACTACCCGGGCAGCGATTTCAATCTGGCGCGTTCTGGCGCCTTGGTCAATCCCAATACGGGCAACGCGCATACCGGCGAGGTCAGCAATACCGAAGTCTATATCGGCGGTTCCTGGAAATTTATTTCGCTGAAATACTACTATGCGGTGAGCGACTATTTCTCCGCTCCCGATACCGAGGGCACCAGTTATGTCGACTTGTCGGCGAGCTATGATCTTGGCAACGGTTGGGGCGTCAACGGTCATGTCGGCCGTCTGAGCGTGGATAACTGGCATGCCGGTACTGATATAACGGATACCGACTACACCGATTACAAGATCGGCGTGACCAAGGCACTGGGCGGCTGGGTGATTGGCGCCAGCTATATCGGCACCAACGCAAAGGGTGATTGCAACCCGGCCAATCCTGGCTTCTACTGTTTTGTCAAGGCTGTCGGCAGCACAAACACGAAGGATGCTGGTGACGATACCGTAGTGTTATCGGTCAGCAAGTCGTTCTAGCCATTTGAAATCTTCCCTGCCGGCGGCTTGGTCAGCGCCGGTGGAGAAGCACTTCGCCCCACATTCAAAAGGACACAGCCATGAAACTGGTTACCGCCATCATCAAGCCGTTCAAGCTTGACGAAGTGCGTGAAGCCCTCGCCGCCGTTGGCGTGCAGGGGATCACCGTCACCGAGGTCAAGGGGTTCGGCCGGCAGAAGGGCCATACCGAGCTTTATCGCGGCGCTGAATATGTTGTTGATTTTCTGCCCAAGGTCAAGGTTGAAGCCGCAGTAGGCGACAAAATCGTCGACCAGGTCGTTGAAGCCCTCGAAAAATCCGCCAGCACCGGCAAAATTGGCGACGGCAAGATTTTTGTCTTCGATCTTGAACAAGTCATCCGCATCCGCACCGGCGAAACCGGTGAGGAAGCACTCTAAGGGGAACCAGGTCATGAAAAAACTGCTCGCAATCATGCTGATGGCAATTGCTGTCGGTATCGGTGGTTCGGCCTGGGCGGAGGACAAGCCGGCCGAAACCGCCGCCGTTGCCGCTCCTGCGGATGCCGCTGCACCCGCTGTTACGGCAGCACCTGCCGCCGAGGCCGCAGCAGCGCCTGTGGCTGAAGCCGCTCCGGCACCCACGCCAAACAAGGGCGATACCGCCTGGATGCTCATGTCGACAGCCCTGGTGCTGCTGATGTCGGTGCCTGCCCTGGCTTTGTTCTACGGTGGCCTGGTGCGCAGCAAGAACATGCTGTCGGTGCTGATGCAGGTATTCGTGGTGTTCTCGCTGATCACGGTCCTCTGGTGCGTGTATGGCTACAGCCTGGCATTCACTGAGGGTAATGCGTTCATCGGCGGCTTCGACCGGCTATTCCTCAAGGGTACGTTCGATGCGGCTACCGGCGCGTTTGCGCTGGGCGCCACGTTCAGCAAAGCCACGCCCATGTATGAACTGGTGTTCGTTGCCTTCCAGGCGACATTTGCCGCCATCACGGTTTGCCTGATCTTCGGCTCGCTCGTCGAACGCGTCAGATTTTCCGCCATCCTGGTCTTTTCGGTGATCTGGTTCACCATCAGCTATCTGCCGATTGCCCACATGGTCTGGTTCTGGCCCGGTCCGGATGCCTACACCGCAGCTGACGTGATCGACGCGACCAACGCCAAGGCCGGCCTGCTCTGGCAATGGGGTGCGCTCGACTTCGCCGGCGGCACGGTGGTGCATATCAACGCGGGTGTTGCCGGCCTGGTCGGCGCCTTCGTGCTGGGCAAGCGCATCGGTTTCGGCAAGGAGGCCATGTCGCCGCATAGCCTGACGATGACCATGATCGGCGCTTCGCTGCTGTGGTTTGGCTGGTTCGGCTTCAACGCCGGCTCCGCCCTGGAAGCCAATGGCTCTGCTGCGCTGGCCTTCATGAATACCTATCTGGCCACGGCCTGCGCGGTGCTGTCCTGGATGTTTACCGAATGGCTCTTCAAGGGTAAGCCTTCCATGCTGGGTGCAGCTTCCGGCGCGGTTGCAGGCTTGGTGGCGATTACACCGGCGGCCGGCAACGTGGGCATCCCGGGCGCCTTCGTGATCGGCCTTCTTGTCGGCCCGCTCTGCTTCTGGGGTGTCACCGGCCTGAAGAAAATGCTCCGCGCCGATGACGCGCTTGACGTGTTCGGGGTGCATGCCGTCGGCGGTATCTTCGGTGCGCTGATGACCGGCATCTTCAACTCGCCCAGCCTGGGCGGCCCCGGGTTCTACAACAACTGGTTCGAAATGAAACCCGGGTACGGCGCCATTCTTGACCAGCTCGTCATCCAGGCCAAGGCAGTCGGCGTTACCGTGGTGTGGACAGCCGTGGCAGCGCTTATCGCCTTCAAAATTGCGGATATCATCGTCGGTCTGCGTGTTTCCGAAGATGAAGAACGCGAGGGGCTGGATATCGCCTCGCACGGCGAAGCGGCATATCACGATTAACCTGTATGCCACCCTCGCCTTCGGGCGAGGGTGATGGTGATGGTCAGTGTCTTGTTTTACGGGGCGTCTCTATGACGCCCTTTTTATTTGCCGGCGGACAAACATGTTGCGTTCATCCAAAAATCTCCGGATTCACGCAATCGCGCGGACGATCGCCAGTGAGCGCCTCGATCAGGTTGCTGACCGCTCGCATCCCCATCGCCATGCGGGCCTGGTAAGACGCCGAGCCGATGTGCGGTGTCAGGACAACATTATCGAGTTCGAGAAAACCGGGGTTGAACTTCGGCTCGCCTTCGAAAACATCAACTCCCGCACCGCAAATCCGGCGCTCGCGCAGCGCCGCAATCAATGCCGCATCATCGACGATGCCACCGCGGGCGACGTTGATGAGATGGGCTGTTGGTTTCATCAACGCCAGTTCACGCTCGCCGATGTAATGATGCACTGCGGGGGAATAGGGCAAGAGCAGCACGACGAAATCCGCCTCGCGAAGCAGGGTATCTTTGTCAACCCAGGTTGCACCATGCCGTACCTCGATCTCAGCCGACAAACGGGAACGGTTGTGATAAATGGTCTGCATACCGAAACCCGACGCCCGCCGCGCCAGGGCTTGTCCGATCCGGCCCATGCCAATAATGCCCAGGGTCGCATGATGCACATCCGTGCCAAGCCAGAGGTCATACCGCCAGGAATTCCAGTGGCCCTCGCGCAGCCAGCGCTCCGCCATCGGCAGCCGGCGGGCAACCGCCATCAGCAAGGCCCAAGCGCAATCAGCAGTCGTTTCGGTCAGCACATCCGGCGTATTGGTCACCAGAATGCCGGCGCGCGTACAGGCCGGCACGTCGATATTGTTGTAGCCGACCGCGACATTGCACACTGCGCGTAATCGCGGTGCCGCCGCGAGGACATCCGGAGTCATAAGATCGGCAGCCGACAACAAAACGCCCTCTTTATCGGCAAGCCGTGCTTTCAAGGCTTCCGGCGAAAGAGCATCATCGCCCGAATTGTCGTCGACATCAAAATACTCACGTAACCGGGTAACAAATTCCGGGAAAAATTTCCTTGCAACGAGAACTTTGCGTTTTAGCATTACCGCCTCCAATTTAGTGCATCTGCATAGTACAAACCAGTTTAAACCGCCATAAAGCGAACAGATATTTCCCCGTTCGCGCAATAGTCTCCGGTTGGCGCATGGGCACCTTATACTTGCATAAGAAGTTTCATTTTCCTGTTCATAAAATTGATTCGAAAAAAGAGCTGTAAATTCAACCCGAGGAGAATCACCATGCGCATGGTGCAGGAATTTCGCGATTTCGCAATCAAGGGTAACGTGATGGATCTCGCTGTCGGCGTGATCATCGGCGGCGCATTTGGCAAGATTGTGGATTCGCTGGTCAAGGACATCATCATGCCGCTGATCGGCAAACTCGTCGGCAATGTCAGCTTCACCGAGATGTTCATTCAGCTCTCGCCTCCGGCCAAGGCGGTTGAAGGCGCGGCAACGTATGAATCCCTGACCAAAGCCGGCGCCTCGCTGCTTGCTTACGGCAACTTCCTGACGATTGTGCTCAACTTTCTGATTCTCGCCCTGGTTATTTTCCAGATGATCAAGATCATTAGCCGTTTGAAAGGCTCGGCTCCGGCCGCGGCTCCGGCGGTCACGCCCGAGGACATTGCGCTGCTGCGGGAAATTCGCGACAGCCTGAAAAAATAAGCCGCGCGGTTTTTGTAGCCCGCCGCTGGTTCAGCGGCGGGTTGGTTGTGCCAGTCGCCTGAGGTCGTCCACAATTTCCTTCGAGTGGCGCGACGTATCCACCTGCAGGTAGGTTTTTGCGATCCTGCCCCGGGGGTCGATCAGAAAGGTATAGCGCCTGGCAAACCTGGCGACCAACAGGTCGGATAGCGCACCATAGCTGCGGGCGACAGCAGCATCGCGGTCGGCAAGCAGGGGAAACGGCAGGTGGTATTTGTCGGCGAATTTCTTGTGGGATGCCGAGTCGTCCACACTGACGCCCACCACCTGCGCGCCCAACTCCGTCAAGGCGTGAAGGTCGTCGCGAAACTGGCAGGCTTCCTGGGTGCAGCCGGGCGTGTCATCCTTGGGATAGAAGTAAAGCACCGCCCACTTTCCGCGGAGATCCTCCAGCCGCCGGACTTTTCCATCCTGATCAGGCAGCGCAAACCCTGGAGCTGCCGCACCCACGGCGGGCACCTCGGCATGTGCCGGGAGCAGCCAGAGGCAAGCCAGAAGCAACTGCAGGTGCAGGAAACGTCGAAACATGCGGGCAACTTTATACTGCTTCTTTAATCCCCGCAAATTGAACCCCGAGCGGGGGGCTTACTGGGAAACGGAACGACAGATTACAATAGCGGTACTTTCATGGAAATTACCTGCCTCGTCAATCATTTCCTCATCGCCATGCCGGCCATGGCCGACCCGAATTTTTCGCGCACGCTGACGTACGTTTGCGAGCACAACGCCCATGGCGCGGTGGGCATCGTTATCAATCGCACGCTGGACATGCGCCTGGGCGATCTCTTTAACCGCGTCGGCATTCCGCTTGAAGAAGGCGAACCCGAGCAGCGTTTCGCCGGCTTGCCGGTGTATGCCGGCGGCCCGGTGCAGACCGACCGCGGATTTGTTCTCCATCGTACAGCCAGGCAATGGCAAAGTTCGCTCAAGGTTACGGACGAAATTGCGCTGACCAGTTCCCGCGATATTTTGCAAGCCATGGGTAGCACCGGTGAGCCCAGCGAAGTATTGATCACTCTGGGTTATGCCGGCTGGACGGCTGGCCAGCTGGAGTGGGAACTGGCGCAAAACACCTGGCTCACCATCGAAGCCGATGCACACATTCTGTTCGAGCTGCCGACTGAAGATCGCCTCGCTGCCGCAATGCAGCAGCTCGGCGTGAATTTCGCCAACCTGTCCGAGGTCGCCGGGCATGCGTGACGCAACCCTGCTGGCATTCGACTTCGGCCTCAAGCGTATCGGCGTTGCAGTGGGCGAGGTACGGCTTGGCCAGGCGCGGGCGCTGGCCTGCATCGACAGCGCAAGCGGCGAGGCGCGCTTTGCCGCCATCGGCAAACTGGTTGCCGAGTGGCAACCCGCCCGCCTGCTGGTCGGCCGGCCGTTGAATGAAGACGGCGCCGCACACGACATGACGGCCCGTTGTGCGCGCTTTGCCAATCAGCTGCGTGGCCGCTTCCAGTTGCCGGTGGAGGAAGTCGATGAGCGCTTCAGTTCCATCGAAGCCGACGCCGCACTGCGCGATTCGGCGCATCACGAGCGCCGGCTTTCCTGGCAGGAACGCAAGGCACAGGTCGATGCCGAAGCCGCACGCGTCATTCTGCAAAGCTGGCTGGCAACCCATGCCCATGAAGCTGCCTGACGCCGAGCAGCTGTGCAGCGCACTCGCCGCGCAGATGCGACCGCACGTCAATGCCGCCACCACCGCGCTGGTCGGCATTCACACCGGCGGCGTGTGGGTCGCCGAGCGCCTGCACGCGGCGCTCGGGCTGCACACTGCGCCCGGCGCCATTGATGTGTCGTTCTACCGCGACGATTACAGCCAGCGCGGCCTGCATGCCAACACTAGGACGTCGCACATCCCGTTCGAAATCGAGGGCGCGCATATCATCATCGTCGATGACGTGCTCTACACCGGCCGCACCATACGTGCGGCAATGAATGAACTGTTCGACTACGGCCGCCCGGGGAAAATTGACCTGGCCGTGCTGGCGGATCGCGGCGGCCGTGAATTGCCCATCGCGGCAGGCTTCTGCGCCCACACCCTGAACCTGTCCGCGGCACAGATGCTGGAGCTTGAGCGCGCCGCTGACGGCACCCTTTCTTTCCGGCTGACCGAGAAATGACCTTGTCGAGCGCAATTCGCAATCCCCAGCTCAACAGCCACGGCGAGCTCAACCATCTGCTCAGCATCGAGGGCCTGTCGCGTGAAATGCTGACGCGCATCCTCGATACCGCCGCACCCTTCACCGAAGTGGCGGAACGCGAAGTGAAAAAAGTGCCCCTGCTGCGCGGCAAAAGCGTGTTCAATCTGTTCTTCGAAAATTCGACACGCACGCGCACGACGTTTGAAATCGCGGCCAAGCGGCTCTCCGCCGACGTCATCAACCTCAACATCACTACCTCGTCGGCCAACAAGGGCGAGACCCTGCTCGACACCGCCGACAATCTGGCCGCCATGCAGGCCGATATGTTCATTGTCCGCCACGCATCCAGCGGCGCGCCCTATCTGATCGCCCAGCATCTGGCCGCTACCGGGCAAGAGCACATCCATGTCATCAATGCCGGCGATGGCCGCCACGCGCATCCGACGCAGGGACTGCTCGACATGTATACCATCCGCCATTACAAGCGGGACTTCACGCAACTGACGGTAGCCATCGTCGGCGACCTGCTGCATTCACGCGTTGCCCGCAGCCAGATTCACGCACTGACCACGCTGGGCGTCCCCGAAGTGCGCATCATTGCGCCGAAAACCCTGCTGCCCAGCGGCATCGAGCGCATGGGCGTGCGCATATTCAATGACATGCAAGAAGGCCTGCGCGGCGTCGATGTGATCATGATGCTGCGCCTGCAGAATGAACGCATGCAGGGCGCGCTCCTGCCCAGCGCACAGGAGTACTTCAAGTCCTATGGCCTGACGGTGGACAAGCTGGCGCTCGCCAAACCCGACGCCATTGTCATGCATCCGGGACCGATGAACCGCGGCGTGGAAATCGAATCCGCCGTCGCCGACGGCGGGCAGGCCGTGATCCTGCCGCAAGTCACTTTCGGTATCGCCGTGCGCATGGCGGTCATGGCCATGCTGGCGGGAGCGTGAAATGAAACTGCATATTCGCGGCGGTCGCCTGATCGATCCGGCCAGCGGTACGGACAAGCCAGCCGACCTGTTTATTGCCGACGGGAAAATAGTCGGCGTTGGCAAGACGCCGCCGACGGGGTTTTCAGCCGGCCGCGTGCTCGACGCCACCGGCTGTATCGTTTGCCCCGGCCTCATCGACCTTTCCGCGCGTCTGCGCGAGCCGGGCTTCGAGTACAAAGCCACGCTGGAATCCGAAATGGCGGCAGCGGTGGCCGGTGGCGTTACGCGGCTGGCCTGCCCGCCCGACACCGACCCGGTGCTGGACGAACCCGGCCTGGTCGAAATGCTGACGCATCGCGCGCGGCTGCCCGGGTTCGCCTGGGTACATCCGGTGGGCGCGCTCACGGTGCAATTGGCGGGCAAGCAGCTGACCGAAATGGCAGAGCTCGCCGAGGCAGGGTGCATCGCTTTCGGCCAGGCCAATCGCGCCATCGTTGATACGCAGGTGCTGCTGCACGCGATGCAATACGCGTCAACCTTCGGTTTTCCCGTCTGGCTGCAGGCGCAAGATCCCTTCCTTGCGCAACAGGGCGTGGCGCACGATGGTGAGATCGCCGCGCGTCTCGGGCTGGCCGGGATTCCCGTCGTGGCGGAAACCATTGCGCTGGCCACCCTGCTCCAGCTGGCCCGTGAGACGGGCGCCCGGGTCCATCTGACGCGCATTTCATCCGCCGCCGGCATCGAGATGATTATCGCCGCGCGCGCGGCCGGCATCGCCGTTACCTGCGACACGGCCGTGCATTATCTGCATCTGTGCGATCACGACATCGGATTTTTCAACGCACACGCCCGGCTCGACCCTCCCTTGCGCGCGCAGCGCGACCGCGATGCCTTGCGCGCAGGACTCGCCTCGGGCGCAATCAACGCGCTGTGTTCCGACCACACGCCGGTAGATGATGACGGCAAGCAAAAGCCCTTTGACGAAGCCGAAATCGGCGCCACGGGCCTTGAGCTGCTGCTGCCGCTGACCTTGAAGTGGGCGCAGGAAATGCGGTTGCCGCTGCCCGCCGCGCTGGCCCGCGTGACTTCCGATCCGGCGCGCGTGCTGGGCATCGAAGCTGGTCGGCTGGCCGTCGGGCTGGCCGCAGATATTTGCGTCTTCGACCCTGCCGCCTGCTTCCATGTGACCCGCAAAAACCTCAAAAGCCAAGGCAAGAACACGCCCTTCCTCGGCATGGAACTGCCTGGCCGGGTGCGTTACACGCTTATCGATGGCTACCTGGCTTACGACGGGTCGTCGATTAACCGAGCTGTTGCCTGACACGCGCCGCATCGATACCGGCCACGCGCACCCGCTTGGCGCGCGACGCTTTACCGGAAAGCAGCGTGACGGCGGTTTTCGGCACCGCCAGGCGCTGCGCAAGAAACGCAATCAGCTGGACGTTCGCCTTGCCCTCCGCAGGCGGCGCATGCAGGCGGATTTTCAATGCCTCGCCATGCACGCCGGCGACTTCGGTTGTTTTCGCGCCGGGCTGGATGTGCAGCGTGAGCGTGACACCCTCCGCATCCGCGCACAACCAGCCCATTTCCGGAGACAGGGTCAAAGCGTGAGGACGATCAGGCGCAGGCGCTCCAGCACCATCATGCCCACCTGAAGCAACAGGAGCAGCGCCAGCGGCGAAAGATCGACGCCGCCGACAGACGGAATGAAACGGCGAAAAGGGCGCAGCAACGGCCGGCTGACGGCATTGAATACATCGGCCAGCGGCGCATAGGGATTCACCCAGGAAAAAATAGCCGATACCAGCACCGCCCCGATCATCAGATAAAAACCAATCTTCACCGTTTCGAGCACAGCCAGCGCAGCGATCATGAAAATCGGCGCTGGCGACACGGCGCCGAATGTGCCGGAAAGCCCCAGGGCAATGCCCAGATAGACCGCCTGCCAGAACCACGCCAGCAGCAGGCTCGCCATGTCGAGGCCCCAAAGGCCGGGGATCAGCCGCCGCGCCGGACGCACCAGCCAGTCGGTAACGGCAATCACGAATTGCCCCAGCGGATTGCGGAAGGGCGTCTTGGCAGCCTGCAGGGTGAAACGCGCCAGCAGTGCAAGCGTCAGAAAGCCGCAGACGGAATCGACGGCGAACAGGACAATTTGCGCGAGCATCATGCTTTACCGAGCATCTCGCCCAACTCGCAGCCACGGGCGTTGGCGGCCATCACGCCCTGCTGGATGGCTGCGGCCACGCCCTGCGCCGCGAAGGCCCGCAATGCCGCCTCCGTAGTGCCGCCTTTGGAAGTGACCCGCTCGCGCAAGGTGGAGATGGTTTCGCTGCTCTGCGCGGCCAGCCGGGCGGCGCCGAGAAAAGTCTCCACTGACAACTGGCGCGCAGCGGCGGCATCGATGCCAAGACTCAGCGCCGCCGCCTCGATGGCCTCGATAAAGTAGAACACGTAGGCCGGTCCACTGCCGGAAATTGCCGTAACGGCATCCATCTGTGCTTCGTCGTTCATCCACAAGGTCGTGCCCACGGCATTGAGAATCTTTTCGGCGTGGCGGCGACCCTCACTGCCGACGCTCGGGTCGGCATACAGGCCGGTCATGCCGGAACCGATCAGCGCGGGGGTGTTGGGCATGGCGCGCACCACCTTGGCGTAGCCCAGCCAGCGTGCGATATCCGCCACGCGCAGACCGGCGGCGATGCTGAGCACCACGTGATTTTCCAGTTTGCCGGCCAGAGGCGCCACAGCTTCCTTCATCTGTTGCGGCTTCACCGCCAGCACCAGTACGTCACAGTCGAGCGCAGCCGTGTCAATGGCGGCTGCGGAGCGCACACCGAACGTCTCGGCAATTCGCTGGCGTGCCTCGGCAAAAGGCTCGACCACCTGGATTCCGCTGGCGGAAAACCCCTGCTTGTTCAACCCGCCGATCAAGGCGGTTGCCATGTTGCCGCCGCCGATAAATGTAATTTTCATGAATTCCCCTGCCCGTTATCCAGTTTGTCCAATTCGTTCGCCAAATATCGCGGTGCCGACGCGCACCAGCGTCGCGCCTTCCATGATCGCCGCTTCCAGGTCGTGCGACATGCCCATTGACAGCGTATCAAGCGCCAGGCCTTCCGTGTTGAGTTGGGCGAGCAGTTGCCGCAAACGGGAAAAACGGCGGCGCTGGAGATCGCTATCCGCCGTAGGCTCGGGAATTGCCATCAGCCCGCGCAAACGCAAATTGGGCAGGGCGGCGATGGCACGGGCCAGCGCCGGCGCCTCTGCCGGAGCACACCCGCTTTTCGACGCTTCGCCTGACACATTGACCTGCACGCACACTTGCAACGGGAGAAGACTGGCAGGGCGCTGGGCGGCAAGACGTTCGGCAATCTTCAGCCGCTCCAGCGAATGCGCCCAGGCAAAATTTTCCGCTACCGCGCGCGTTTTGTTGCTTTGCAGTGGCCCGATGAAATGCCATTCCAGGTTAAGGCCGGCAAGCTCGGCAACCTTGTCTGCGCCCTCTTGCGCATAGTTTTCGCCAAACGCGCGTTGCCCGCCTGCAACAGCTTCGCGCACACAGGCGGCAGGCCAGGTTTTTGACACCGCGACGAGCTGCACGGTATCCGCGGACCGGCCTGCGGCAATGCAGGCGGCCGCGATGCGGCCATGCACAGCTTGCAAGTTGGCGGCGATTGTTGTCATATAACGCTTTTAGAGTATATCGCACCCCATTTACAGGGAAATCACATGGACATAACCGAGCTGCTCACTTTCGTCGTCAAGAACAAGGCTTCCGATTTGCACCTGTCTTCCGGCCTGCCGCCGATGATCCGCGTCAATGGCGACGTGCGCCGCATCAATCTGCCGCCGATGGAGCACAAGGAAGTGCACGGCATGATCTATGACATCATGAACGATGGCCAGCGCAAGGTTTACGAAGAAAACCTGGAGTGCGACTTTTCTTTCGCCGTGCCCAATCTGGCACGCTTTCGCGTCAATGCCTTTGTCCAGAATCGCGGCGCGGCCGCGGTGATGCGCACCATTCCCTCGAAAATCCTGTCGCTGGAAGACCTCAAGGCGCCAAAGATTTTCGAGGAGCTGGCCGATCAGCCGCGCGGCATCGTCCTGGTGACCGGGCCCACCGGCTCCGGCAAATCCACGACGCTTGCCGCCATGGTCAATCACAAGAATGAAAACGAGTATGGCCACATCTTGACGGTTGAAGACCCGATCGAGTTCGTGCATGAATCGAAAAAGTGCCTGATCAACCAGCGCGAAGTCGGCCCGCACACGCTGTCGTTCAACAATGCCCTGCGCAGCGCCCTGCGCGAAGACCCGGATGTCATCCTGGTCGGCGAAATGCGCGATCTGGAAACCATCC
>CAZQTB010000026.1:0-6136 GCA_964596295.1 uncultured Rhodocyclaceae bacterium
TCGGCGGCGTCCATGTTGTTGCGCAGCGCGTCGGCGGCGGCCCAAAGCTTGGCTTCAAAGCCGAGGTTGGCGCCGGTACCGTTGTTGTTAACTTTGGTCTTTGCCACGGAATCTCTTATCGTGTTGTTCAGCGGTTTGGTGAGCTGAAAATATAAGGCATTAGCATACACGGCAAGGCGCCGCACAAACAATCACAGATTCCGGATACACCGAAAAATCAGCGACTGATGTGATGGTCGACAGCCGCAAGTACGGTAGCTGTGATGTCAGCCGCCAAAGGATCGTAGACGTTCAAACCGTGCATGCTCTTTAACCATGTCAGTTGCCGTTTGGCGAGCTGGCGTGTGGCGAAAATACCTCGGTCGCGCAACTCGCTCTTCGGGATTTGGCCTTCAATCATTTCCCACACCTGACGATAGCCGACGCAACGCATTGAGGGTAGATTGGCATCTAGCGTGTATTTCTGTCGCAGTCCATCGACTTCAGTGACCAGGCCGGTGGCGAGCATGGCATCGAAGCGCTGCGCGATGCGGCGATGCAATTCGCCCCGGTCTTGCGGAACCAGCGCCAGCATCAGGCAATCATAGGGCGGCACTGATTTTTCCTGCATGGCAAACAGGTTATGCAATGTCTGCCCGGTCAGGCGCGTGAGTTCAATGGCGCGCTGGATGCGCTGGGCATCGGTGGGTTTCAGACGCGCGGCGGTTTGCGGGTCAAATTTCGCCAGCTCGGCATGCAACGCGGGCCAGCCGTGTTCGGCCGCTTGCCGGTCAATCGCTGCGCGCAATTCGGGATCAGCGTCAGGCAGGTCGGCCAGCCCTTCGCGCAGGGCTTTGACGTACAGCATGGTGCCGCCCACCAGCAGCGGAATGCGCCCCACAGCGGTGATCGCAGCCATTTCGCGCAATGCATCGGCGCGGAAGCGCGCGGCGGAGTAGCGCTCTTGCGGGGTGATGAGGTTGAGCAGGCGGTGCGGAAAGCGCGCCAGCGTAGCGGCATCGGGCTTGGCGGTGCCGATGTCCATGTCGCGGAACACTTGCGCGGAATCGACGCTGATGATGTCGCACGGAAAACGTGCGGCGATTTCACAGGCCAGCGCCGTCTTGCCGCTGGCCGTGGGGCCGATCAGGAAAATGGCGGGAGGCAGTTTTATTGGCAATTCTGCTGGAAAATTTATTGACAACTTCAGCGACCGCGCATGAAGAGCTTGTCGAGTTCCGCAATCGACAACTGCACCCAGGTCGGGCGGCCGTGGTTGCATTGGTCGGCGCGCTCGGTTTCCTCCATCTGGCGCAGCAGCGCATTCATTTCCGGCAGCGTGAGGTTGCGGTTGGCGCGCACGGCGCCGTGGCAGGCCAGCGTGGACAACAGCTCGTTGCGCTGCGTTTCAACGACGCGGCTGGCGGGGTGCTCGGCCAGTTCGCGCAGCAGCGAGCGCACCAGCTCGACGATATCGCCTCCGGCGAGCACAGCCGGTACGGCGCGCACGGCAAGTTCCCTGGGGCCTACGCCGGCGACATCAAAGCCGAGCGCGGCAAGCCCATCGGCCTGTTCGGCAGCGGTGGCGAGCTCGCCCTCGCTGACGGCCAGCACAACAGGCACCAGCAGGGTTTGCGTCGCCGGCGGACCGGCGTCGAGCGTCGCCTTCAGTTTTTCATACAGGATGCGTTCGTGCGCCGCGTGCATGTCGACCAGCGCCAGCCCGCTGGCATTCTGGGCGAGGACATAAATGCCGTGCAACTGGGCGATGGCATAACCCAGCGGTGGCGCGACGCCCGCTTCGGACGGCGAAAAAGCCGGCGCTGGTGAAACGCCGGTCGCATCGGCAAAAGCCGCGCGGGCAAATTCGAGATAGGGCCGCACAGCCGATTCACCCACCGCCAGCGCGGCCTGGCGCGGAAAGGAAAACGCGGGCGACGAACTGGACGAAAAAGCAGACGACGCGTCAGGGCCGGGCTGGCCATCGCTCTCCCCCGCGCCGGAGAGCGGCACGGCCAGCGTGCGTTGCAAGGCGTGAAAAACAAACTGGTGAATGCTGCGCGCCTCGCGAAAACGCACCTCTATTTTGGCCGGATGCACATTCACGTCGACGCCGGATGGATCGAGTTCGAGAAACAGCGCATAGGCCGGGTGCCGCGCGCCGTGCAGGACATCCTCGTAAGCCTGGCGCGCCGCATGGGCCAGCAGCTTGTCGCGCACGAAACGGCCATTCACGAAAAAATACTGCTCATCGCGGCCGGCACGCGAATAGGCCGGCATCGCCGCCAGCCCCGCCAGCCGCAACGGCCCGGCAGCCGCCGCGACGGTGCGCGCATGGGGAAAAAATTCGCTGCCGATGATCTCGCGCGCGCGCCGCGAAAAGTCGGCGCTGGCAAGACGGCGCTTTTCGCGGCCATTATGGGCAAGCGTGAAAGCAACATCCGGCCGCGCCAGCGCCATGCGCCGCAGCACTTCGTCACAATGGGCAAGCTCCGTCGCCTCGGCCTTGAGAAACTTGCGCCGCGCCGGCGTGTTGAAATAAAGGTCGGCGACTTCAATCACCGTGCCGCCCGCCAGCGCCGCGGGCTGGGGCGCATCGCCTTCGCCTTCCCAGCGGCGGAGGCGCCAGGCATGCGCTTCCGCCGCCTGCCTGCTCGTCACGGTAACGCGCGCCACTGCGGCGATGGAGGCCAGCGCCTCGCCGCGAAAGCCATAGCTGGCCACATGCTCGAGATCATCCAGGCTGGCAATCTTGCTCGTCGCATGGCGGGCCAGCGCCAGCGGCAAATCTTCCGCCGCGATGCCGCCGCCATCATCGGCGACGCGTATCAGGCGCACGCCGCCCTCTTCCAGAACCACGTCTATTCTTGTCGCGCCGGCATCCAGGCTGTTTTCCAGCAGTTCCTTGAGCACCGAGGCCGGCCGTTCGACAACTTCGCCGGCTGCAATCTGGCTGATGAGCAGATCGGGCAGCTGCCGGATTTTTTGTTCTCGAAGGCGGGTATTCATAGGGGACGGATTATAGCTTCCGGTAAAATCGCCACTTTCCCCGTTTGCGCCATGCCATGGAATTTTTTGCCCAGTTCATCGACATCGTCCTGCACCTCGACAAGCATCTCGCGCTGCTTCTCGCCCATTACGGCATCTGGGTTTATGTGATCCTCTTCGCCATCGTCTTCTGCGAAACCGGCCTGGTGATATTGCCTTTTCTGCCCGGCGATTCCCTGCTGTTCGTGGCCGGGGCGCTGGCCGCCACCAGCGGCGACGGCTTCAATATCGCCACGGTGATGCTGGTGCTGACCACTGCGGCCGTGCTGGGGGACAACACCAATTACTGGATCGGGCGCTGGGCGGGACGGGGCATTCTCCACTGGGGAGCGGGCTCGCGCTTTTTCAATCGCGGCGCCTACGACAAAACCCACGCCTTCTATGCAAAGCACGGCGGAAAAACCATGCTGCTGGCGCGCTTCATCCCCCTGGTGCGCACTTTCGCGCCCTTCGTTGCCGGTGTCGGCAACATGCATTACCCGCGCTTTTTCTCCTTTGACTTCGCCGGCGCCGTGTTGTGGGTCGGCTCGTTGAGCCTCGCCGGTTACCTGTTCGGCAACCTGCCCTGGGTCAAGGCCAATTTGTCGTTCGTCATTTTCGGCATCATCGGCTTGTCGCTAAGCCCCATGGCGCTGGCCTGGGTGCGCCATCGCCTTGCGGCAAGGGCAGCATGAAAATCCGTATGGGGTGGCTGCTGCTGCCCCTGCTCGCAAGCTGCGCGCAAACCAACGAGGCGGGAAAATCAGTTTCTACCTCAGTTGCCACTTTCGAACCCAAGCAGCTCGGCAAAAGCGACATTGACCGCGTGGCCGATATTCATCGCCGGGAAATATTTTCCAGCCTGCGGGTGCTGACTGAAAAGCTCTATCGCCGCAACCCGCGCGAATGGAGGAAAAGCGGCTACGCCAGCCTGGAAGCCGCGCTCGACCATCTGCTCGACCCGCGCACCGGCTGGCGCCTGCCTGAACTGGGCGACAGGCGCGGTACGGATGCCATATTGCTGGCGCTGTCGGCAGACTATGCCGGCGATCGCGTGGCGGCCTTTATCGCCGGCATGGGCGGCATGCTGAATATCGCGTTTGAAGAAAAAACGGAATTTTTCATGTTTGATTCGCTTGACCCGCAAAAACTCCACAATAGCGCCCGCAACCTGGAAATTGCCGCCTGGAAAGTGGCCAATGCGCGCGATACAGAAGGCAACCTGCTCCTGCTGACCAACGAAGCCTCTGCCCTGCAACAGCCGGCCAACTTGAGCTTTGAGCGAGAATTCGGCCGAATGATAGGCAATCTCGACCTGCTTTCCATCATGATCGCCGACAGGGGCCACCGCACGATTGCGCGGGTAACGCAAAACGTGGCCACGGCGGTTTTTTTGCCCGTACTGGCAATTAAATAAAACAAAACGCACGTGAAATCCTACGTCATTCTCATTTCCGGCCGCGGCAGCAACATGAAAGCCTTGCTGGACAGCCAATTGCCGGGCCGATGCGCGGCGGTCATCAGCAATCGTACGCAGGCTGCCGGCCTGGCTGCGGCGACTGCACGCGGCATTCCGACGGCTGTGGTTGATGATCGCCGGTTCGCCACCCGTGCGGCATTCGACACGGCGCTGGCCGCTGAAATCGAGCGCCATGCGCCGCATCTGGTTTTGCTGGCGGGCTTCATGCGCATTTTGGGCGACGCGTTCGTGCACCGCTTCAGCGGCCGCATGCTCAACATCCATCCCTCCCTGCTGCCCGCCTTTCCCGGCATCAGGACCCACGCCCAGGCATTGGCGGCGGGTGTCAGGATTCATGGCTGCACGGTGCATTTCGTCACTCCGGCGCTGGATGGCGGAGCCATCGTCGCGCAGGCGGCGGTGCCCGTTCTGGCTGATGACGACGAAGCGCGGCTAGCCGCGCGCGTGCTTGCTGCAGAACACCTGCTTTATCCGTGCGCCGCCCGCTGGTTTCTCGACGGCCGGCTGCATCTGGCGGCCGGACGCGTGACGCACGTCGAGGAAATACCTCTGCCTGTTCCTGCCGTGCTGTATGCGCCGCCGATCGACTGATATGACATTTGCGCTTGCGCTGGTTGCTTCGGCGCTCATTCATCTTGCCGCGCTGATGAACCCGGCGTGGGAACTGCCCGATCTGGATTCGGCTGACACGGCAACCCCGCTGGATGCGGTGATCGCACCGCCTCCCGCACCGCGCCCTCGAGTGGCCGCAGTGTACGCTTCACCGCATCCCCGCCGTGCGCCCAGGCCGCGGGCAGCCACGCCTGCCGCTGCGCCTGAACCGCCTCCCGCAACGGTTGCCGCAGCAACGGAGCCGAACCCTGCAACCGAAGAAGCCGCCGTCTTGCCAGCGCCGACTTTTGAGCCGCTTGCGTCCGCGGCTTCAACTGCTGCCGCACCCGCTGCGGCCGCCGTTCCCATCGCGCTGCCGAACAAAGGCCGCATGCGCTTCGTCATTACGCGCGGCGAAAACGGCCTGATCGTCGGCCAGTCCGTGAACACCTGGGAGCACGACAGCATCAATTACACGCTGAAAAGCGTAACGGAAACGACGGGGCTGGCCGCCCTCTTCAAACCCGCCCGCGTCGTGCAGGAAAGCCATGGCGAAGTGACATCCGCAGGCTTGCGGCCGCTGGAGTTCCGCAACGAACGCAAGGGCGGAACGGATGCAGCGCAGTTTGACTGGACATCGCATGTGGTGTCCTACGCAGGCCGCGCCGACCCGCTCACCGAAGGCACGCAGGACATGCTGTCGATGTACTATCAACTGGTACTGCTTGTCGCCCAGGCAAATCCGGCCAGTGCGCCGGAACTGCCGCTGGAATTGCCCATCGCCACCGGACGCAAGCTGGAACGCTATCGTTTTGAGCTGGTCGGCGAAGAATCGCTCATCTACCAGGGCACTGCCTACCGCACGCTGCATCTGCAAACCCAAAGCAGTGGCGACATCATCGAATTATGGGTAGCGCACGGCATGCCGGGCATGCCCCTTAAAATTCGTTTTACCGACCGCAAAGGCGAAATCTTCGATCAGCTCGCGGAAGACATAAGCTCCGGGAGCCCGCATGAACCAAGATAAGCAGCAGGATAGAAAAGCCAGCCGGCCGCGCG
>CAZQTB010000026.1:6236-31206 GCA_964596295.1 uncultured Rhodocyclaceae bacterium
GATGGCTTAAGCGCCCCGCTGCTGAATGCCGCGGTCGAGGCCACGGCCCAGCTGCTGCAGTTTTCGCAGCCGGCGGATGCCGCGCTGTCGGCGTTTTTCCGCAGCAAGAAAAGCGGCGCGCGCGACCGTGCCTTCATCGCTGAAACCGCCTACGCCGTGCTGCGCCGCAAACGCCTGCTGGAACGCCTGGCAACCATCGCGCAGGCCGCCCGGCCTGCCGCCAAACAGCGCATCTCGCCGCGCGAACTGGTGCTGCTCGCGCTTTCCCGCCTGCGTGGCATGTCGCAACGCCAGCTTGAACCCACCCTTTTGCCGGGCGAGGCTGAATGGCTGGCTGAAATCCGTCGCCAGCCGGAGCCGGAACTCACGTTCGGCGAGCAGCTTGATTTTCCCGACTGGCTGGCGGAACGCCTAGCTGCGCATCTGCCCGCCGGCGAATTGCTGGCCCTGGCGCGCGCCTTGAACACGCCGGCGCCGCTCGATCTGCGCGTCAACAGCCTGAAGGCCGGGCGTGACGCCGTGCTGGCCCAGCTAACCGCCGAAGGGCTCGCCGCACTGCCCTGCCACTATGCGCCGCTCGGCATACGCCTCAAGGGCCGACCGTTTTTGCAAAAGCATCCGCTGTATCTCGACGGGTCGATTGAAGTTCAGGACGAGGGCTCGCAGTTGCTGGGCTACCTGCTGGCCCCCCGCCGCAGCGAAATGGTGGTGGATTTTTGCGCGGGCGCAGGCGGCAAAACGTTGCTTCTCGGCGCCATGATGCGCTCCACCGGGCGGCTGTATGCCTTCGATGTGGCCGAGAAACGGCTGGCCAAACTCAAGCCGCGCGTGGCCCGGGCCGGCCTGTCGAATGTCCATCCCATTCTCATTGCTAACGAAAATGACATCCGCGTCAAACGCCTGGCAGGCAAAGTGGACCGCGTGCTGGTCGACGCGCCGTGCTCCGGGCTGGGCACGCTGCGCCGCAATCCCGATCTCAAATGGCGGCAATCGCCGCAGAGCGTGGCTGAATTGATACGGAAACAGGCGGACATCCTCACCGCGGCGGCGCGGCTGCTGAAACCCGGCGGCCGGCTGGTGTATGCCACATGCAGCATTCTCGGCGAAGAAAACGAGGCGATCGTCAATGCCTTTCTCGCTGCTCACGCCGAATTTCACCGGCTGTCGGCACAGGAAATCCTGGCCGCGCAGGGCATCGTCATCGACTGCGGCGAAGACATGCGCCTCTCGCCGCAAAAGCACGGCACGGATGGTTTTTACGCTGCCGTGCTGGAACGGACGCAATGAAACATTTGCGGAGACAGCTGAGCGCTGCCCTGCTGCTGGGCTGCCTGGCCGTTGCGGGAACGGAAGCCAGTGCAGAAGCGGTCCCGGCGAGCGGCACGATTGAAGTCCTGTTCACTCCCTGGGACGACGCCGAAGGCGCCATCATGCGCGCGCTGGCCGGGGCGCGGCACAGCATCCATGTGCAGGCCTACCTGCTCACCAGCCGGTCGATCGGCAACGCACTGATGAAAGCAAAGGCGCGCGGGGTAAAAGTGGCAATCCTGGCGGACCGCGAAATGCTCGACAACGGCCAGAATTCGCAAATTCCGAGGCTGGCGGCGGAAGGCATTCCGGTGTGGCTGGAGACGCGCTACGCCGTGGCCCACAACAAGATCATGCTGATCGATGCGGCGGATGCGCATGGCGCCGTCATCACCGGCAGCTACAATTTCACCTGGTCGGCGCAAGCGCGCAATGCCGAAAACCTCTTGATCCTGCGCGACAACCCGGCGCTTTTGCAGCGCTATCTTGGCAACTGGCAACGCCACCGCGCAGAAGCGCTACCCTATTCCGAGTATTCCAAGGAAACCCACCATGGCCGCTGAACTCTCCGCATTCTGGCAAGACATCGCTGCCGAGCTGCAACACCCCGACATCGTCTGGCAGATTGCAACCCTGGCCGTTGCGCTGCTGCTGGCCAAGCTGGTCGAAAGCTTCGTGCGCGACCATGTGGCGGCTGGAACAATGCACGCCCAGGGGCGCGCCTGGCATCTGGGTCAAGGCAGCCTGAAGCGTGTGATTTTCCCGCTGGCCGCGCTGGCGCTGATTTTCCTCGCGCGCCTGGCGCTGCAACCGGCCATCCACACGCATCTATTGACGCTGGCGCTGCCGCTGCTGGGCTCGCTGGCCGTGATCCGCATGGTCTTCTACATCCTGCGCCACAGCTTCGCCACTGCGACCTGGCTGGCGAGCTTTGAGCGCGTTTTTTCGGCCATGGCCTGGAGCATCGTCGCCCTGCACATTCTCGGCCTGCTGCCCGAGGCCATCGACCTGCTTGAATCAATTGCGTTGCCCATCGGCAAGACGCAGCTCACCGTGTGGCAGATATTGCAAGGCATTGTTACCGTAGCCGCCACGCTGCTCGTCGCCCTGTGGCTTTCCAACGCCTTCGAAGCGCGGCTGGGCAGGGCTTCCGGCATGGACACCAGCCTGCGCATGGTGCTGGCGCGCCTGCTGCGCGCCTTGCTGGCGTTGCTTGCCGTGCTGATCGCCCTGCCCCTGGTGGGCATCGACCTCACCACGCTTTCGGTATTCGGCGGCGCGCTGGGCGTCGGGCTGGGCTTTGGCCTGCAAAAAATCGCCAGCAATTATGTCTCCGGCTTCATCCTCCTGCTCGATCATTCCATTCGCATCGGCAACGTCATCAGCGTGGGCAATGATCGCGGCCAGGTCACCCGCATCACGACGCGGTTCACCGTGTTGCGCACCTTGACCGGCATCGAGATCCTGGTGCCGAACGAGCTGCTGATCAGCTCCGTGGTGCAAAACGAGTCCTACAGCGACCGTCAGGTGCGGGTCGCCATACCCGTGCAAATAAGCTACGACAGCAACCTGGAACTCGCCATGCGTCTCATGATCGACGCTGCGCAAGCGCATCCGCGCGCACTCAAGCAGCCTGAACCTGCCGTATTACTCAAGGAGTTCGCGGAGTCGGGCATCACCCTTGAGCTGGGTTGCTGGATCACCGATCCCGAGAACGGGCTGGGCATGCTGCGCTCGGACATCAACCTGGCCGTCTGGCGCAACTTCAGGCAGCACGGAATTTCCATCCCCTTCCCGCAACGGGAAGTGCGCATTGCGGGTTTTCATCCGTGTCTGGAAGAGAAAAATGTCTGAAACCCGCCTGATTCACGGCTTTCATGCCATTACCGCCAAGCTGCGCCACGCCGCCGCAGATGTCCGCGAAATTATCGTCGCCGAAGGCCGCCAGGATGGCCGCATGCGCGACCTGCTCAAGCTGGCCGAAACGGCGGGGGTGCGCGTGATCATGTCCGACAATGCGCGGCTGGATGCGATGGCCGGCACCGTCGGCACTACCGGCAAAAGCGCCACGCATCAGGGCGTGGTGGCGCGCGTCGCGGCGCAGGCCCGGCATGTCACGCTGGACGACGTGCTGGAAGGCCTGCAGGAACCGGCCCTGCTGCTGGTGCTCGACAGCATCACCGATCCGCACAATCTCGGCGCCTGCCTGCGCGTAGCTGATGCCGCCGGGGCGCACGCCGTGGTGGCTCCCAAGGACAAGGCCTGCGGCCTCAACGCCACCGTCATCAAGGTTGCCAGCGGCGCCGCCGACACCGTGCCCTACATCGTGGTGACCAATCTCGCCCGCTCGCTGCGCGAGATGCAGGAACGCGAAATCTGGGTGATTGGCGCGGCGGGCGAAGCCAAGCGCGAAATCTATGCGATAGACCAGAAAGGCCCGGTGGCGTGGGTATTGGGCGCCGAAGGCAGCGGCCTGCGCCGGCTGACGCGCGAAACCTGCGACGAACTGGCCCATATCCCGATGCATGGCAGCGTGGACAGCCTGAATGTTTCGGTATCCGCGGGCATCTGCCTGTTTGAAACGAGGCGCCAGCGCCGAGGCTGACGCCGCCTTGCCGCTGCTTTTACCAGAGCTTCCACCACGGCTCGGCGCGATTGAGTCCGCGCGCGTAATACTCGCTCTTCGGGAAATTCTTGCGCATCACGCGCTCGGCATCATCGCGCAGGTCATTCATGCCGAGCAGATCATAGGCCTTGACCATGATGAACAGGGCTTCTTCATTGGCCGGGGCATCGGGATAGGTTTTGATCGAGGCCTGGGCGCGATTGAGCGCGGCGACATAGGCCTCGCGCTTCATGTAGTAGAAGGCGACATGCACTTCATGCGAAGCGAGGGCATTCACCAGATAGTTCATGCGCAGCGTTGCGTCCGGGGTGTAACGGCTTGCCGGGTACTTCGTCACCAGCGTCTTGAATGACTCAAAGGAATCCGCCGCCGCCTGGGGGTCGCGCTCGGTCAGGTCCTGCATGCTGAGGCGCCCCAGCAAACCGAGGTCTTCGTTAAAGTTGGCCAAGCCTTTCAGATAATAGGCGTAATCGACATTGGGATGGTTCGGGTGCAAACGGATGAAGCGGTCGCACGCGGCGAGCGCCGAGCTGGTTTCCTCTTTCTTGTAATACGCATAAGCCACTTCGAGCTGCGCCTGCTGGGCGTATTGCCCATAGGGGAAGCGCGCTTCAAGTTTCTCGAAATACTTGATCCCTGTATCGTAGCCGCCCTCGGCAATCGCCTCTTTTGCCGCGGTGTACAGCTTGCTTGCCGACCACTGGGCGGTCTCATCAATCTGATCGGGAAGAACGCCGCAGCCGCCTAGCAAGGCAGCGCCGACCAGGGCGGCTGAAAAAAGCGTTCGCAGGATTGCCGCTAAACTACGCATGATGAGTGATGCCTCGCAAGAATTTCCGGCCGATTATAGCCCAAGCAAAAACGCGGCCCCGCTATTCCCGGCGCTGGAAATTCCACGTGAATGCGCCGGGCTGCGGTTTGACGCCGCCCTGGCCAAACTGTTGCCGGAACATTCGCGCAGCCGTTTGCAGGAATGGTTGAAAGCGGGCCTGATCCGGCTCAACGGCGCGCGTGCCGAAGGCAAGCGCCGCGTGCTGGGCGGCGAGCGGGTGGATTTTTCCGCCGCCATCCCGGGGCCATCAACGCACGGCAATGCCGCCGAGGACATCGCGCTGACGATCGTGTTTGAAGACGCAGCGCTGATGGTGATCGACAAACCCGCCGGACTGGTCGTGCATCCGGGCAACGGCAACCCCCGCGGCACCCTGCTCAATGCCCTGCTGCACCATGCGCCGCAACTGGCGGACGTGCCGCGCGCAGGCATCGTGCATCGCCTGGACAAGGACACCAGCGGTTTGCTGGTGGTGGCGAAAACGCTCGTTGCGCAAACCGACCTGGTGCGCCAGCTCCAGGCGCGCACGGTGAAACGCCATTACCTGGCGCTGGCGCTGGGCGTCATCGAGCACGGCGGCACAGTCGATGCGCCGCTGGGCCGGCACCCTGTGCAGCGCACCAGAATGGCGGTAGTGCGAGGCGTTAACCATCGCGGCAAGGAGGCGCGCACCCACTACACGGTGCGCGAGCGCTTCGCCAAAGCCACGCTGCTGGAATGCCGGCTGGAGACGGGGCGCACGCACCAGATTCGCGTTCATCTGGCGGCGCGCGGAAACCCTCTGGCGGGCGATCCGGTTTATGGCAAGACACGCAGCGGCGACGCGCGGCTTGATGCCTTCCGGCGCCAGGCCCTGCATGCCTGGCAACTGGCGCTGGCGCATCCCGTCAGCAAACTCGAGATGTCATGGGAATCGCTCCTGCCCGCCGACTTCGCACAACTTCTGGAGGAGCTTCGTGGAAAAACCCGCCATGAGTAATCTGATCATTCCCGCCTGGCCGGCCCCTGCCGGCGTGCGCGCGCTGGTGACCACGCGCCAGGGCGGCGCCAGCGCGGGGCCATGGACAAGTTTCAACCTGGCTGCGCATGTGGGCGACGATGCAGCCGCCGTAACGGCCAATCGCGCGCAGTTGCGGCGCAGCCTGCCTGCCGACCCGCCGTGGCTGACGCAGGTGCATGGCACGCGGTGCGTGGATGCCGCGCTGACGCAATCCGGCGTGGAGGCCGACGCCAGCTTCACGCGCCGGCGCGGCGTCGTCTGCGCCGTGCTCACCGCCGACTGCCTGCCGGTGCTGCTGTGCGACGACAGCGCCCGCGCGGTCAGCGCCGTGCATGCGGGCTGGCGCGGACTGGCCGACGGCGTGATCGAAGCCGGCGTGGCGGCAATGAATGTTCCCGGCGAGCGGCTGATGGCCTGGCTCGGCCCGGCGATCGGCCCGGCGGCATTCGAAGTCGGCGCGGATGTGCGCGACGCTTTCCTTGCGCACCCGTCGCTGGGCGGGCAGGCGGCGCACGCCTTCACCCCGGTGGGGACTGGCAAGTGGCTGTGCGACATCTACCTTCTGGCCCGTCAGCGCCTGCACGCAGTGAATATTCGCCGTATCGCCGGCGCCGTCCGATTGGATACCGCTTCGCATAATTTTTGCACGGTGCGCGACGTGGACCGCTTCTACTCCTTCCGCCGCGATGGGGTAACCGGCCGCATGGCGAGCTGCATCTGGCTGGAATAAAGCGCGCCTCATGTCCTCTGCCATCCCCTTTGCCGGCCTCACGCCGGAGCGCATTCTTGATGCGCTGGAAAGCGTCGGCTACTGCTGCGATGGCGGCCTGCTGGCCCTCAACAGTTACGAAAATCGCGTATGGCAGGTCGGCATTGAAAACAACGCGCCGGTCATCGCCAAGTTCTACCGGCCGGAGCGCTGGAGCGATGCGCAAATCGCCGAGGAACATGCCTTTGTCGCGGCGATGCGGGAGGCCGAACTGCCCGTGGTGGCGCCGCTGGTTATCGCCGGACAGACACTGTTTTCGCATGCGGATTCAGGTACAGGTTCAAATTTTCGCTTCGCCGTGTATCCGCGCCAGGGCGGCCGCGCGCCGGAATTTTGCGAACCGCAGGTGCTGGAATGGATGGGCCGCCTGATGGCGCGCATTCATCTTGTCGGCGAACGCGAGCCGTTTACGCAACGCGAAACCCTTGACATGCAGACCTTCGGCAGCGAACCGCGCGACTGGCTGCTGGCAAACCGGACGCTACCGCCAGAGCTGGAATCCGTATGGCAGGGCGTGGCCGATCAGGCGCTGGACGGGGTGCGCCACTGTTTTGAGCGCGCCGGCCGGGTACAGCAGCTCAGGTTGCATGGCGATTGCCATGCCGGTAATGTGTTGTGGACGCCGGGCGAGGTGGGCAAATCCGGCGGCCCGCACTTCGTCGATTTCGACGATGCCCGCATGGGGCCGGCGATCCAGGATTTATGGATGCTGTTGTCAGGCGATGCCGCGGAAATGGGGCGCCAGTTCAGGCATGTGCTGGCAGGCTATGAAATGTTCCGCGGGTTCGATGACCGCGAACTGCATCTGATCGAAGCGCTGCGCACCCTGCGCCTGTTGCATCATTCAGCCTGGCTGGCGCGGCGCTGGGACGATCCGGCGTTTCCGGCGGCGTTCCCGTGGTTCGCGACCAATCGTTACTGGGAAGAACGCATTCTTGAACTGCGCGAGCAAATCGCCCGCATGCAGGAACCGGCGCTCGCTTAGCAAAAGCAGTTCATCACAGGAACAAGGTTTTCAGGATAAAAGGAAAAACGACCATGCGCGAAGGTAATGTGAAATGTCTCAGCACCGCAGGCTTCCACCGCATGGCGTACGTCGAATGGGGCGATGCGGACAATCCGAGGGTGCTGGTCTGCGTGCACGGCCTGACGCGCAGCGGGCGCGATTTCGATTTCCTGGCGCAATCGCTGGCGGCCGATTACCGCGTGGTCTGTCCCGATGTCGCGGGCCGCGGCAAAAGCGACTGGCTGGCCAACAAGTCGTTGTACACCCTGCCGCAATACTGCGCCGACATGGTCACGCTGCTGGCCCGGCTGAACGTGGAAACGGTCGATTGGCTCGGCACGTCGATGGGCGGACTGATCGGCATGGCGCTCGCCGCCCAGCAGCCCGGCAACCCGATCCGCCGGCTGGTGCTGAACGATGTCGGCCCCGTCATCACGGCGGTTTCCCTGGCGCGCATCGGCGGTTATCTCGGCAGTCCGCCGCGCTTTGACGGCATTGCCCAGGCCGAAGCCTACGTGCGCCTGGTTTCCGCCCCGTTCGGCCCGCTCACCGATGCCCAGTGGCGGCACCTGACCGTGCATGTCGTGCGCCAGGCGGCGGACGGCAAGATCGACTTCGCCTACGACCCCGGCATCGCCCAGGCCTACCGCGAGGGACAGCAGATCAGCGGCGGCAAGGATGTCGAGCTCTGGCCGCTGTTCGACGCCATCACCTGCCCAACCTTGCTGCTGCGCGGCGCGTTGTCCGACCTGCTGACATCGGCAACCGCGCGGACCATGACCCAGCGCGGCCCGCGCGCGCAACTCGTTGAAATTCCCGGCGTTGGCCATGCGCCGGTGCTGATGGACGTTGCGCAGGTAGCCCCGGTGCGCGATTTTCTGCTGCATTATTGATCCGGCTCAACACGCCGGCTGAGGCGCGGAGGCGGCAGGCGCGCGCCCGCTTTTCTTCAAATCACATGCCGCAGCAGTTCAACCGTAAACGTCATAAACGCGGCCCAGCCAACTGCGAAAGCCACGGTACGCGCCTTAAAATGACTGAATCCGCTGATGTGGATAACAGCATGCGCGGCGCGCGCATAGAAGAAGACGCCAGCGGACGCCACGGTAACGGATGTCGACACTCCGGCCGCATGGGCTATCAGAACAACCGTGGCGAATGACACGAGATTCTCGATCGCGTTTATGTGCGCCCGGTTGGCGCGATTGACCCAGTCGGGCAGGGGCGATTGCGGTGCGACCTTGTAGTCGGCGGGCTTCAGGGCGCCGCGAGACGACAAGTACCCAATGACAACCGGAATCCAGAGTACCCCTGTAAGCAAAGCGGCAAACAAAAGATAAAAGAGTTCGGTTGTCATGCATCCCCCCGTTCAATTCATTGATTGGACTTCAAGAATATCAATGTTCCGCTTGCAGCCCAACATAAAGCAGCCATCCATTCATAAATCGGCCGCGTCGCGCCAAAGGCACTTGCCTTTGCTTTCCTTGCCGATTTCGGCCAGCACGCGCGCATGGTCGGCCAGTTCGGCTGCGCTGGCGCGCAACACCTTGAGCGGCGGCCGCTCGTTCGCGCCTGTTGACGACATGCCGGCTGCCGGTGCGGCAAAATCCATCGCCAGCGAATTCTGCCCGCGCGTCATGGCGAGATAAACCTCGGCCAGCAGTTCGGCGTCCAGCAAGGCGCCGTGCAGCGTGCGGCTGGTGTTGTCGATGCCGAATTCGCTGCACAGCGCATCCAGGCTGTTTTTCTTCCCCGGCCGCATCTCGCGCGCCATGCGCAGCGTGTCGATCACGCCGCTGCATAGCTGGTCGATGCCTTCGAGCCGCATCAGGCCAAGTTCGTTATTCAGGAAGCCGACATCGAATGCCGCATTGTGGATGACAATTTCGGCGCCGCGCACAAAATCCATGAACTCCGCAGCAATGCCGGCGAACTTTGGCTTATCCGCGAGGAATTCGCTGGTCAGGCCGTGTATCGCGGTAGCGCCAGGCGGAATTTCGCGCTCGGGGTTGATGTATGTGTGGAAACGCACTCCGCTGAGCTGGCGGCCGATCATTTCGACGCAGCCGATTTCGACGATGCGGTCGCCGGTGCGAAAATCCAGGCCGGTGGTTTCCGTGTCCAGAATTATTTTGCGCATGTCCCTACTTCCCCGCGCGGGCCAGCTCGACGCCGCGCCGCGCCAGCACGTCGGCGCGCTCGTTTTCAGCATGCCCGGCATGACCCTTGACCCAGATCCATTCGATCGCATGCCTGCTTGCCAGCCGGTCCAGCTCGCGCCACAGGTCTTCATTCTTCACCGGCGCCTTGCTGGCCGTTTTCCAGCCGCGCTGCTTCCAGCCGTGGATCCATTCGCTGATGCCCTTCTGCACATATTGCGAATCGGTATGCACGCGCAGCGCGACAGGGTGTTTAACGGCTTTCAGCGCCTCGATGACGGCCATCATCTCCATGCGGTTATTGGTCGTCTGCGCTGCGCCGCCAAAGAGTTCCTTTTCCTTATCGTTCATGCGCAAAATCGCTCCCCAGCCGCCGGGACCCGGGTTTCCGCTGCATGCGCCATCGGTAAAAATATCAATCATCGTTCCACTTTCCGGGTTACGGTCACCATGGCCTTGGCGCGCGCCTTGCGGTCCTGCCAGGCTGGCGTGATAAGCCGCATGCCGTGCTGCCGCTTGACGGCCTGCACAATATATACGGCGCCTGCGATAGGCCACCAGCGGTCGCCTGCCGCATCCATGAAGCGGAAGCGGCGCAGCCACTTTTCCTGGGTCACGGCGGGCGCGTAGCAGCCGAATGCGCCAGCCTGCATTTCAAAGCCGAGCAGGGTAAACCAGTCTTTCAGACGCGACACGCTCAGATAGTCGCCGCGCCAGGGCGCGACGGCTTCGCGCCGCGAGAACCTGCGTTTCGCGCCCCACAGGCTGAACGGATTGAAGCCGGTCACGATGACCTGGCCTTCGGGCACCAGCACGCGTTCCACCTCGCGCAGCACCTGGTGGGGGTGCGCATCAAACTCCAGCGTGTGCGGCATCACCACAAGATCGAGACTGTTGGCCGCAAAAGGCAGATAATGCAGGTCGGCCAGCGTTTCAGCCGCGCCCGCGTAGCGCCCGTCGTCGCAGCGAAAGCGCAGCGGCATGCGGTTGGCGCGCAGGAAATCGTGGCGCGGCAGTGAGAGTTGCACGGCATTGAAGCCAAACACGTCCGCCACCAGCAGGTCGTGTTTCTTCTGTTCCCAGTCAAGCACATACCGGCCTGCCGGTGTTTCCAGCCACTCTTCGAAACCTTGAATTGACATCGTGATCTGTTTGGAGAATGCAGCAATGACAAAAAAATCTGCGGTGGAACTATTCGCCCTGCCCGCGTTTGCGGATAACTACATCTGGGTGTTGCGCCATGCCGGCAATGTGGCCATTGTCGACCCGGGTGACGCCGCGCCGGTGCTGAATTACCTGGCGCAAAGCGGCGAACGCCTGTGCGCCGTGCTCGTCACGCATTATCACCCCGACCACATTGGCGGCATTGCCGAAATTATCGCGCATCACCCGGCTCCCGTGTACGGCCCCGCCAGCGAAAACATTGCCCAGGTCACCCGGCCCTTGAGCGGCGGCGAGCAGATCAGCCTGCCCGCACTCGACATCGAGTTCGACGTCATCACCGTTCCCGGCCATACGCTGGGACACATCGCCTATTATGGCCCACGCATCGGCGACGCGGGCGCGGTGTTGTGCGGCGACACGCTGTTTGCCGCGGGCTGCGGGCGGCTGTTTGAAGGCACGCCGGCGCAAATGCACGCGTCGCTGGGCAAACTCGCCGCCTTGCCGGCGCCGACTTTTGTTTACTGCACCCATGAGTACACCCAGGCCAATCTGCGTTTTGCGCTCGCCGTCGAGCCGGACAATCCGGTCATTCAGCAGCGCAGCAAAGACGTTGCCGCCGCCCGCGCCGCGGGCCGCTTCACCGTGCCTACGCGGATTGACCTGGAACTGGAAACCAACCCCTTCCTGCGTTCGGACGCGCCCGCCGTACGCGCCGCCGCTGCCCGGCGCCTGGGGCACATGCCGGCGAATGCGGTGGAAACCTTTGCCGCCATTCGCGAATGGAAAAATCATTTCTGAGAGGCTTCCCTTTAGCCGCTCCCTTTAGCCGCTTGCCGGCTTTCTCCTGACTTTCTGCTTACTGATGCGTCTATTTTTTGCCTGCATTTTTTTCTCGCTGTCTGTGCTCACAGGCAGCGCGCGCGCCGAGCAAGCCCGGCAATCGTCCCTGGGACACGACGCAAAAACCCCGGCGACGCCCAGCCTGGCGCCGAGCTTGGCGCTTGGCCCCGCTCCGGCGCAGGAAGTGCAGGACGACCTGCCGCGCATCCCGACCATCGACCTGACTACCCCGCCGGATGACCTGTGGCAGCGGACACGCAACGGTTTTTCGATGCCCAATCTGGGCAGTCCGCTGGTCGTCCGGCAACAGGCCTGGTATCTCAATCGGCCGGAATTCCTGCAACGCGTTTTCAGCCGCAGTCGGCGTTACCTGTATCACATCGTTGCCGAACTGGAAAAGCGCGGCATGCCGACCGAGCTGGCCTTGCTGCCCGTTGTCGAAAGCTCCTACAACCCGCAGGCCTACTCTCCCGCCCGCGCGCTCGGCATGTGGCAGTTCATTCCCTCCACCGGAAAGCATTACAACCTGAAGCAGAACGCCTGGTTCGACGAGCGCCGCGACATCATCGCCTCCACCAATGCCGCGCTCGACTATCTGCAGAACATCTACGAAATGCACGGCGACTGGCACCTGGCGCTGGCCTCCTACAATTGGGGCGAAGGCGCTGTCGGCCGCGCCATCGCCAGGAATCGGGCCAAAGGCTTGCCGACAGACTACCTGCACCTCTCCATGCCGGGCGAGACCCGCAACTACGTGCCCAAGTTGCAGGCGATCAAGAACATCATCGCCGACCCGGAGCTGTTTGGCATCAAGCTCGACCCCATCCAGAATCAGCCTTACTTTTCACTTGTCGAACGGAACGGAAAAATGGACGTGGCGCTGGCGGCGCGACTGGCGGAAATTCCGGTCGATGAATTCATCGCCCTGAATCCGGCGTACAGCCGCCCGGTCATGCCCGACAGCGCGGACAGCCCGCTGCTGCTCCCCGCCGACAAGGTCGGCACTTTTCGCGACAACCTCGCGGACTACACGGCGAGCAACAAACCGCTCTCGGCGTGGAATACGCATACCCTGCAACGCGGCGAGAAACTCGATAGCGTAGCCCGCCGTTACGGCTTGAGCGTGGCTCGTCTCAAACAATTGAACGGCATCACCCGCCGCACCAGGGTCGGCCCCGGCCTTGCGCTGCTGGTGCCGGGCAAGGACGCGGCGGGCTATGACGCGATCGTCGCCCGCCTGCCGAAAATTCCGGCCGAGACGTCGCGTGCCGGGAAAAAATGGAAAAAGTCGGCTGTCGCCGTCAAAATCAGGAAGCCCGTCGGCAAAGCGGTCAAACCGGCAAAATCGCGGCCGGTGCCGAACAGCGGCAAGCGTTAATTCCCTATCGCCTTCAGGCAGCGCACGCCGTGCGTTGCGCTGACCATGGTTTCCGACGGATAGCCAACGCGGCAGGCGGCATCCGCCAGCGGGCAGCGCGGATGAAAATGGCATCCTGCCGGCGGATTGGCCGGCGACGGCATATCGCCGGCCAGCCGCACGTTGCGTTTGCCGCTGTCGTCAATGGTCGGCACTGCGGCGAGCAGCGCCTGCGTGTAGGGATGGCGCGGCGCGCGCAGGACTTCATCGGTCGTGCCGCGTTCGACCACGCGGCCGAGATACATCACCGCCACTTCGTGCGCCAGATAATCGACGACGCCGATGTTGTGGGTGATGAACAGGTAGGCGAGTCCCAGCTCGCGCTGCAAATCGGCGAGCAGGTTGAGAATTTGCGCCTGCACCGAGACATCCAGCGCGCTGGTCGGCTCATCGCACACCAGCAGTTCCGGCTGCACCGCCAGCGCCCGCGCAATCGCAATGCGCTGGCGCTGGCCGCCGGAAAATTCGTGCGGATAGCGAGCCGCCATTTCGCCCCGCAGACCTACCTGCTCCAGCAACTCATGCACGCGTAGCGCGCTGGCCGCGCCGCGCCGCAGCACCCGCATGCCTTCGGCGATGATCTCGCCGGCCATCAGGCGCGGGTTGAGCGAGGCATACGGATCCTGAAACACCATCTGCATCTTCGCCCGCAACGGCCGCAGCTGCGATGGCGGCAGGGTCGTCAATTCCGTTCCGGCCAGCGCAACGTGGCCGGCCGTGGGAGGAATGAGTTGCAGAATGGCTTTGCCGGCGGTCGTCTTGCCGCAACCGGATTCGCCGACCAGCGCCAGCGTGCGGCCGGGGCGGAGTTCGAGCGAGACGCCATCGACCGCGCGCACATGGCCCACGGTGCGTTGCAGGATGCCGCGCCGGATCGGGAAGTGCACGCGCAGATCGGTGACTTTGAGTATGGGAATGCGGGCGGCGCCGTTTTCCTGTGCATTTTTTACCTCGGTCGCCGTCTTGCGGACGCCGACTTTTATCGCATCTGCCGGTTGATCGAGGATGCACCGCACGGCATGGCCGGCCGCCGCTTCTTGCCAGGCCGGGGGCCGCTCGCGGCACGCCGGCAGCACTGCCGCGCAACGCTCGGCGAAGCGGCAGCCGGTGTGCCGCACATGCGCCGCCGGCACGCTGCCGGGAATCATTGCCAGGCGCTCGCCGCGCCGCGCCGGGTCGGGCAAGGCGGCGAACAGACGCTGCGCATACGGATGCGCCGGCGCCGCAAAAAACGCGGCGCGAGATGCGGTCTCGACCAGTTGCCCGGCATACATCACGCCGACGCGGTCAGCCATGCGCGCCACCACGCCGAGATCGTGGCTGATGAGCAGCAGCGCCATGCCGTGGCGCCGGCGCAGATCGTCGAGCACTTCCAGCACCTGCGCTTGGATGGTGACATCGAGCGCCGTGGTCGGCTCGTCGGCAATCAGCAGGCGCGGCCGCCCGGCCAGGGCCATGGCAATCATCACCCGCTGCTTCATGCCGCCGGAAAGCTGGAACGGAAACTCGTCCAGCCGCCGTGTCGGATCGGGAATGCCGGCCTGGGTGAGCAATTCCTCGGCGCGCGCGCGCGCCGCCGCGCCCGCCAGGCCTTCGTGCAGTATCAGCGCCTCGCCGATCTGCTGGCCGACTCGCATCACCGGATTAAGGCTGGTCGCCGGCTCCTGGAAAATCATGCCGATGCCGCCGCCGCGCAGCGCCCGCATCCGGCTTTCCGTCAGCCGCAGGATATCGCGCCCGTCAAACACCACCTCGCCGCTTGTCACCCGCGCCGCCTCGGGCAGCAGGCGCAGCACGGCAAGCGCCGTCATCGACTTGCCGCAACCCGATTCGCCGAGCAGGGTAAAACACTCGCCTGCGGCGATGTCGAAGGAAATGCCATCCACCGGCCGCGCCGCACCGACGCCGCGAAGCTTTGAATCCGTTCCTGGAAAATCCCCTTGCGGGATTTCGATGACCAGATCGCGGACGGAGAGCAGGCTCACGCCGACACCCGCGGGTCGAACGCCTCGCGCACGGCATCGGCGAACAGGTTGGCGGCCAGCACCAGCACGAACATGAAGGAGAAGGCCGCCGCCAGCGACCACCACACCATCGGCTCGCGCGCCAGCTCCATGCGCGCGGCGTTGATCATGGTGCCGAAGGAAATGGTCGTCGGATCGACGCCGACGCCGACATAGGAGAGCACCGCCTCGGCCAGCACCAGCCCGGAGAAATCCATCACCAGCGCAATCACCACGATGTGCATCAGGTTGGGCAGGATGTGACGCCGCATGATGGCCAGGCGACCCGCGCCGAATGCGCGCGCCGCCTGGACGAACTCCAGCTCGCGCAGCTTCAGCGTTTCGCCGCGCAGCAGGCGCGCCAGCCCGGTCCAGCTGGTCATGCCGAGAATCAGGCACAGCGCCAGCAGCCGCGCGTCCGCGCGTTCCGCCGTGGTGGCAAACCAGTCGGGATGGGTATCGATGATCACCTGCATCATCAGCACGGCGGCGGCGATCAGCAGCACGCCGGGAATCGAATTCAGCGTGGTGTAGAGATACTGGATCACGTCATCCGCCCAGCCGCCCAGGTAACCCGCGAGAATGCCGAACAGCACCGCCACCGGCAGCGTCACCAGCGTCGTCAGGGTGCCGATCAACAGGCCGGTGCGAATGCTTTTGAGCGCCAGGTACAGCACATCCTGCCCCACTTTGTCGGTACCGAGAACGTGATAGCCGCCGGCGAGGGAAATCGTCACGCCGGCGAGCAGAAAAATCGCCAGCAGCGTGGCCGCGACGGCCTTGCTTGCGGCAGCTTTATTCACCGTCGTGCCAGCGCCGACTTTTCGCCGCAACAGCAGGAATACGGAAAGCCAGAGCGCAAACCCGCCGCCCAATCCCGCCAGCGCGCGCAGGGCGACATCGCGTTCGTAATTGTCCAGCGCCTCGCCCAGATGCATTCCGCCCCATACTAGGCGCGGGAAATCGCGCGCGTTTGAACCAGGCAGGGTTTCCTTGGCAAACAGGCGAGTCGCCAGCGGCGCGGAATAGGTCTTCTCGGTATTCAGCCGCAACGGCGCGAGCAGGGCATCCAGAGCGGAATTGACCTCCACCGCATAGTGCACCGGCTGGCCCGGCTGTACGGGAAGGCGCACACGGTAATGCAGCGAATCGAGCGCGCCCGCCAGCACAAACACCGCCAGCGCCGTCGCCGACGCCATCGCCACCGGATTGCGCGCCACGCGTCCCCATGCCGCGCGCAGCGCCGCCTGCCGCCGCGCCCACAACGCAAAACCCGCGATAGCCGCGATCAGCGCAAAGAGCAGCGCATCCGACCAGAGCAGCACCGGCTGAATCATGGGCCATCCTCCCCTCCCCCTTCTCGGGGAAGGGGGTGACATGGGTTCGACCGCGCTACGCGCGGTCTCCTTATCAAGGGCTTGCGTGCGCTTGGGGCGGCCCGGCGCCGGACGCTCATTGCAGCCGCACCCGCGGATCGGCCAGCGTGTAGGAAATGTCGGTCGCCAGCAGGCCGACGATGTAGAGCAGCGAGCCGATGAACACCATCGCCCGCACCACAGCGAAATCCTGCGCGTTGATGGCCTCGATGGTGTAACTGCCCAGGCCCGGAATGCCGAAGAAGGATTCGGTCAGCAGGCTGCCCATGAACAGCGTCGGGATCACCACCACCACGCCGGTGAGGATCGGGATCAAAGCATTGCGCAGGACATGGCGGAACAGCACCGCCGCCGCCGAGAGCCCCTTCGCGCGGGCGGTGCGCACATAGTCACGCGTAGCTTCCTCGAGAAAAATCGTCCGGTACCAGCGCACCGAGGCGCCGATGCCGCCGATGACTCCGATCACCACCGGCAGCAGCAGGAATTTCGCCGCCGTCAGCCCCGTGGCGTAGCCTGAAATCGGCACCCAGTGCCACACCTTGGCCACCAGCCACTGGCCGCCGATAATGTAGAACAGGCCGGAGACCGACATCATTGCCACGCACAGCACCACGCCGGAAAAATCCAGGGCGGTGGCGCGAAAAAACACCAGCAGCAGGGCAAAGGCGATGGCCACGAACAGGCCGAGAATGAACGTCGGCAGCGCAATGGCAAGGCTGGGGCCTGCCCGCGTGGCGATCTCGCGGGCAATGTCGCGGCCATCGTCGGCACGGCCGAAGTCGCCGGCAAACATGCGCATCGACTTGGCAAAGAAAACCGTCTCGGTGAGCTTGGCGGAATCCGCCGCCGCCGCATTCCAGATTAACGGCTTGTCATAACCGCGCTCAGCCTTCCATTTCTGGATAGCCTCCGGCGTGACGCGCTTGATGCCCAGTTGCATGCGCGCCATGTCGTCCGGCGTATTGACGACGAAGAACAGCACGAAGGTGATGAGATTCACCCCGAGCAGAATCGGCAGGGTATACAACAAGCGGCGGACGATGTAGGCAAGCATCGGCGCGAAATATACACTGCCCGTCCCGCCCGGCCCGCGCTGCGCAACCGGCCCGGCCCGCCGCCTCAACTTACGTTGTTACGTTGTTACAATGGCATCCAGACCAAAAAGATTTTTACGATCAGGCGCTTTATCCGCGCGGAGAATTGCGCAATCACAAAATAATAAATAGGGAGAAAACTGCATGAACGCACCGTTGTCGAATTCGCAGCCAACCTCGGTCGATTACAGGCTGTACCGCGATCCCGCCATATACGCCGCAGAACAGGAGCGCATCTTCCGCGGGCCGACGTGGTGCTACCTCGGACTTGAGGCGGAAATTCCCAATCCTGGCGACTTCCGCTCGACCTTCGTCGGCGAAACGCCGGTGGTGCTGACGCGCAGCAGGACCGGCGCGCTGTGCGCCTGGGTCAACCAATGCGCCCACAAGGGCGCGCTGGTCTGCCGCACGCCCAGGGGCCACATGGCGGACCAGACCTTTGTCTGCGTCTACCACCAGTGGGCCTACGACGCCAGCGGCGATTTGCTTGGCGTGCCGTTCCAGCGCGGGCTGCAGGGCGTCGGCGGTTACCCGGGCAGCTTCGACAAGGCAGCGCATGGCTTGTGCAAGCTGCGCGTGGATTCCATCGCGGGAATGGTGTTCGGTACGTTTTCCGACGCGGCGCCGCCGCTCGAGACTTTCCTCGGCGAAGAAATGTGCGGCAATATCCGGCGGATATTCAGCCGACCGATCAAGATCCTCGGCTACGCGCGCCAGCACATGCGCGGCAACTGGAAACTGTATTCGGAAAATAGCCGCGACGGCTACCACGGGGGACTGCTGCACCTGTTCTATCCCACGTTCGGCATCTACCGGCAAAGCCAGGAGAGCAGAGGCGTCGTCGACGCGCAGGGTTTTCATAACCACTTCACGGTGTCCAAGCCGCGCGGCGACATCAATTACGACAATTTCGGCAAGGAAGCGAACCGCCAGTTGCAGGAATCCGTCACGCTCCAGGATCCCCGGGTCATCGAATTCCGGCCGGACTTCAACGACGGCATCGGCCTGAGCATCCAGTCCCTCTTCCCCTCCGTCGTTCTGCAGCAGATCCAGAATACGCTGGCCACCCGCCAGGTGTTGCCCAGGGGCATCGACCGGACGGAACTCATGTGGACCTATTTCGGCTTTGCCGACGACACGCCGGAGATGGACAAGCACCGGCTGCGCAACATCAATCTGGTCGGACCTGCGGGCCTCATCTCGATGGAGGACGGGGAGGCGGTGGAAATCTGCCAGGCCGGCATTGCCGGAGGCGGCGAGGACCGCTCGTTCGTCGCGTTGGGCGGCGACGGAATCGATCCGGCGGTATCTCCGATCGGCATGGATGAAAACGGGGTACGCGGCTTCTGGAAGGGTTACATCGCGATCATGAACGGCAGTAACGCCCCTTCGCGCTGAAGCATGCGTGCGCCGGACGACAAGACAACAAGGACCCGAACGATGGAAAACAGCAACGACTTGCGCAACCAGATCGAAGCGCTGAACCTGGCTTATGCCCATTGCATCGATGACGACGATCTCGAGCGCTGGCCGGATTTCTTTGTCGACAATTGCGACTATCAGATACTGCCGCGGGAAAACGCCGATGCCGGGCTGCCGGCCGCAGTGATGTATTGCGACAGCCGCGGCATGCTGGTTGACCGGGTCGTTGCGTTGCGCAAGGCGAATATCTATCCGGCCCATTACAGCCGCCACATCCTGGGCGGCACGCTCGTCACCCATATCAACGGCGATGTCATCAGCACGCAAACCAGCTACGTCGTGTTCCAGACGCGGGCGGACGGCGAGACCAGGGTTTACAACGCCGGCAAATACGTCGACGAGATCGTCCGCGAGAACGGCGGGCTGAAGTTCCGCAAACGCATCTGCATTTTCGACACCCATCGCATCGAAACGCTTTTGGTCACCCCGATCTAGCCGGGTTTCGTAAAAAAGCAATGATCATCGGCGCTGGCGTCATTTCGATGCGATTGCCCTGTCTTTTTGATCAGGCGTTCAAAATTTCGGGATTTCCTGCGTATAATTCGCCCCTCTTCAGCGCCCGTAGCTCATCTGGATAGAGTACTTGGCTACGAACCAAGGGGTAGGGAGTTCGAATCTCTCCGGGCGCACCAGTAAACCCAGGGGCTTGCAGATGCGCGGGCCCTTTTGATTTGCGGATTTTCACCGTTTGCGTCTTTGGTGCACAAGCTTTCCCAAATTGAGACGTATGCAAAGCAAAGCCCCGACTGATTCGATGCGACAACACATCGCCCCGCGCACCTTGGCCCTCGCGGCGCGCAAGCCGCATTCCATGAAGTTTTTTATCAAGCTCAAGCGAGAGCGCAGCTTCTGAACGCCCCGTCGCATCCTCTTGCCATCACCTTGCAGCCGCCGGACAACGAGCTGCTGCAGAACCTGTGCGGCCCGCTGGATGAAAACCTGCGCCAGATCGAAGCGGCGTTCGATGTCACCATCGCGCGGCGCGGCTGGCATTGCCGCATCAGCGGCGACCGGGCGCAGTCGGGATTAGCCGCCAAGGCCCTGCGGCACTTCTACGCGCTGGCGCGTCAGCCGCTTTCGATTGATGAGCTGCAGCTCGGCCTGATCGAAATCAACCGCAACCAGCCCGGCGACGCATTGCCCGGAGCCGGGTTGATGACAAAAAAAACCGGGCTGCATGGCCGCACGCCGAATCAGGTGGCCTACCTCAACAACATCCAGGCGCACGACATCACCTTCGGCATCGGCCCTGCCGGCACCGGCAAAACCTACCTCGCTGTCGCCGCAGCCGTCGATGCGCTGGAGCGCGACCAGGTAAGCCGCATCATCCTCACGCGCCCGGCGGTCGAGGCCGGCGAGCGGCTGGGATTCTTGCCGGGCGACCTGGCGCAAAAAATCGATCCCTACCTGCGCCCGCTCTACGACGCGCTTTACGACCTGATGGGATTTGACAAGGTCGCAAAACTCTTCGAGAAGCAGAATATCGAAATCGCGCCGCTCGCCTACATGCGCGGGCGCACGCTGAACCACGCCTTCATCATTCTCGACGAAGCGCAGAACACCACGCCCGAGCAGATGAAGATGTTCCTTACCCGCATCGGCATTGGCGCGAAAGCCGTGATAACCGGGGATGTAACGCAGATCGACCTGCCGCGCGGGCAAAAGTCCGGCCTGGTCGAGGCGCGCCGCGTCCTCGGCGATGTGCGCGGACTGGCCTTTACCGACTTCACCGCCGGCGATGTCGTGCGCCATCCGCTCGTGGCGCGCATTGTCGATGCGTATGAGAAACATGGCCCGGCGCCTGCCTGAACTGCAGCTTGCGGTGCAATATCCCGGCGGCAAGGACGGCGCCCCGCCGCGGCCCCAGGTGCGGCGCTGGGTGCGCGCCGCCTGTGCGTTGCCCGCCGCAATAACGGTGCGTTTTGTCGACGCCGCGGAGGGTCAAGCGCTCAACCGTCACTGGCGCGGCAGGGATTACGCCACCAACGTGCTTTCCTTCGCTTACCAGCACGACGCAACGCTGCGCGGCGACCTGGTGCTGTGCCTGCCGGTGGTGGAACGCGAAGCGGAAGCGCAGGGCAAGCCGCTTGACGCCCACTTCGCTCATCTCGTCGTGCATGGTATGCTGCATTTGCAAGGCTTCGATCATGAAACCGGCGCTGCCGACGCCGCGCGCATGGAAGCGCGCGAGCGCGAAATTTTAGGCCACCTGGGCTATCCCGACCCTTACCTCTGAACATGGACCCTGCCAGTCGACCCCGTCTCATTGAACGTCTTTCCGCGCTGCTGATGCGCGAACCCGAAGACCGCGAACAACTGCTCCGCCTGCTGCACAGCGCTTTCGAGCGCCACCTGATGGATGCCGATGCGCTGTCCATCATCGAAGGCGCGCTCTCCGTCGCCGACATGCCTGTGCGCGACGTCATGGTGCCGCGTGCGCAAATGGATGTCGTCGACATCAACGACCCGCCCGAAAAAATCGTCGAACTCGTGCTGCAGACCGCGCATTCGCGCTTTCCGGTGATCAGCGAAGGCAAGGATGACGTCATCGGCATCCTGCTTGCAAAAGACCTGCTGCACCACTTCGCCGGCAAGGAATTCGACCTGCGCGACAGCCTGCGTCCGGCCATTTTCATTCCCGAGTCGAAGCGGCTGAATGTGCTGCTGCGCGAATTCCGCGCCTCGCGCAATCACATGGCCGTGGTGGTCGATGAATACGGCGGTGTGGCGGGCATCGTCACCATCGAGGATGTGCTGGAGCAGATCGTCGGCGACATTGAAGACGAATATGATTTCGATGAAACCGAAGGCACCATCGTGCTCGACAACAGCGGCCGCTATCGCGTCAAGGCGGTCACTGAAATCGGCGACTTCAACGCCGCCTTCGGCACCGGCTTTTCCAGCGAACATTTTGATACTGTCGGCGGCCTCGTCATCCACCATCTCGGCCGCCTGCCCCAGCGCAATGAAGCGCTCGATATCGAAGGCTTGCGCTTCCAGGTGCTGCGCGCCGACAGCCGTCGCGTGCATACTCTGCTCGTTGATCCGCAAAAAGGCCTGCCGCTGTCCGTGACCGGGGCATGAAGTCACGCACGGCGTCTGCCGTCCTTGCCTTTTTCCTGGGCGCGCTATGCGCCATCGGATTCGCTCCATTCGGCGTCTTGCCAGCGCCGGGTTTTTCCCTCGCCGGCCTGTTCCTGCTTTGGCGCCGTGCGCCTAATCCGGGCGCTGCGGCGCTGCTCGGCCTCGCCTGGGGCATGGGCTGCTTTCTCACCGGCGTTTCGTGGATATATGTCAGCCTCCATGAATTCGGCGGCATGGCGGCGCCCCTGGCTGCCCTGGCCACGCTGCTGTTTTGCCTTGTGCTCGCGTTCTTTCCCGCACTCGCTGGCGGATTGTTTGCCCGCTGGCGTTCAACCACGGGGCGCGACGTTTTTCTTTTCGCCGGTCTATGGACGCTCGCCGAATGGCTGCGCGGCACGCTATTCACCGGCTTTCCCTGGCTGGCCATCGGCTATTCGCAAAGCCCGCCCAGCCCGCTGGCCGGATGGGGCGCAGTGCTCGGCGTGTATGGCGTCGGCTTCAGCGTCGCGCTGATTGGCGGCCTGCTTGGCAGTCTGGCCATGACAGGCTGGAAAAAACCGCTGGCCTGGCTGGCAATCGTCCTGCTCCTCGCCGGCGGCGCCCTGCTGCGCCAGATGGACTGGACGCAACCCGTCGGCGCGCCGCTGAAAGTCGCGCTCCTGCAAGGTAATGTGCCGCAGAGTTTGAAGTGGGATCCGCAGCGTCTGGCGTTGTCGATAGACACCTATCTGCATCTTGCCCGCGCGCATCCGGCCGATCTCGTCGTGTTGCCGGAAACTGCGCTGCCGCTATTCTTCAGTGAAGTCCCGCGCGATGTTTTACGCGAGCTCACGCAGCACGGACCGGCGTTGATCGGTGTTGCCATCGGCACAACGGATGGCGGTTACACCAATGGCGCCGTGTTGCTGACACCGTCCAGTGACAGATTCAAGGCTTTGCAGGTCAGCGCCTACGCCAAGCGCCACCTTGTGCCCTTTGGCGAATACGCGCCGGCCGGATTTGCCTGGTTCTTCCGGTTCGCGCGCATCCCCATGTCCGATTTCACCGCCGGCCCGCCGTATCAGGAGCCGCTCGCCGTCGCCGGCCAGAAGATTGCGCCCAACATCTGCTACGAAGACATCTTCGGCGAGGAACTGCTCGCCGCCCTGCCCGCCGCCACGTTGCTGATGAACCTGTCCAACACCGCCTGGTTCGGCGACTCGCTGGCGCAACCGCAACATCTGCAGATCGCCCAGATGCGCGCCATCGAAACCGGCCGCGTCATGCTGCGCGCCACCAATACCGGCATGACGGCGATGATCGCGCCCAACGGCATCGTGGCCGCCGCGCTACCGCCATTCGCCACCGCCGCGCTGACCGTTAGCGCGCAGGGCTACAGCGGCCTCACCCCCTATGCGCGCTGGGGCAACCTGCTCGCCCTGGCGCTGGCCGCCCTCGCCTGCCTGCCCGCAATGCGCCGCCGATTTTCGGCATCCGCCGCTTGATGGTTACCGATATGCCTGCCGTACCCGGACATGGCGCGGATGCAACGCATTCATATCCTGACCTGCCGCAAGCGTAGCGCATTGGATATGACGGAGACCGAACTGAAGCTCATCGCGACGGCCGCGATCAGGGGCGAGAGCAGCAAGCCGCTGAAAGGATAGAGCAGCCCCGCCGCGAGGGGAATGCCAAGGGCATTGTAGAGAAAGGCAAAAGCCAGGTTCTGGCGCATGTTGCCCACGGTTGCCGCGGAGAGCGCCCGCGCCCGCAGGATGCCGCGCAGGTCGCCCTTGACGAGCGTCACCTGGGCGCTGTTCATGGCGACATCGGTGCCCGTGCCCATGGCGATGCCGACATCGGCGCGGGCCAGGGCCGGCGCATCGTTGATGCCGTCGCCCGCCATGGCGACCTTGCGCCCTTCCCGCTGCAGGCGCTCCACCAGCGCCACCTTGTCGCGCGGCTTGACCTCGCCATGCACCTCATCGAGACCGAGGCGTGAGGCTACCGCGCGGGCTGTCGTCAAGCCGTCGCCCGTCGCCATGACGACCCGCATGCCGGCGGCCTTGAGTCCCGCCAGCGCTTCCGGCGTTGAATCCTTGATTGGATCGGCCACGGCAACCAGGCCTGCCAGATGCCCGTCCACCGCCAGATACATCACGCTGGCCCCTTCCTTGCGCAGGGTGTCAGCCGCTTCCGCGAGGTCCGTCACAGCAACTTTTTCATCTTCCATCAATGCGGCATTGCCAAGGATCACCGCCTTGTCCGCCACCCGTCCGCGCACGCCGATGCCGGAACTGGATTCAAAGCTCTCGGGTTTATCCAGAGCCAGTTGCCGCCGCAGCGCTTCGGCGACGATGGCATGGGCCAGGGGATGCTCGCTGCCCTGGTCGAGGCTGGCGGCAATGCGCAGCACCTCGTCCTCGCTCCACCCTGTGGCGGCCACCGCCCGGTGAAAGGCCGGCTTGCCTGCCGTCAGCGTGCCGGTCTTGTCTACGATCAGCGTATCGATGGTACGCAATTGTTCAATCGCCGCGGCATCGCGGAACAGCACGCCGGCCGTGGCCGCCTTGCCGGTCGCCACCATGATGGACATCGGCGTCGCCAGCCCGAGAGCGCAGGGACAGGCGATGATCAGCACCGAAACCGCGTTGATCAGCGCATAGACCCAGCTCGGCTCGGGGCCGAAGAAGCCCCAGCCGAAGAAGGTGAGCAGAGCGACGCCCATGACCGCCACCACGAAATAGCCCGCCACCACGTCGGCCAGCCGCTGCATGGGCGCCCGCGAGCGCTGGGCCTCCGACACCATCTGGACGATGCGCGCCAGCAGC
>CAZQTB010000027.1:0-30848 GCA_964596295.1 uncultured Rhodocyclaceae bacterium
CCAGTTCATGTACACCAAGTTCATCATCATCACCGATGACGATATCGACGTGCGCGACTGGAAAGAAGTCATCTGGGCCCTGACCACTCGCGTCGATGCCGCGCGCGATACCCTGATCGCCGAAAACACGCCGATCGACTACCTCGACTTCGCCTCGCCGGTGGCCGGGCTGGGCAGCAAGATGGGCATTGACGCGACTAATAAATGGCCTGGTGAGACGGCGCGCGAATGGGGGAGGCCGATGATCATGGACGCAGCGGTGAAGCAGCGGGTGGACCAACTCTGGAAGGCAATGGGACTATGAACGATGAGGTTGAAGTGATCGCTGCAGGCGACGATCCCGCAGGACAATTGGACGGGCCGCGGGCCTGGGCGCACGTGATGTACGGCTTGCACGCGCTTTCGGCCTTGTCCGGCATTCTCAGCTCGGCCACCGTGGCCGGCGCGTTTGTCTTCGGCTGGCCGTCCATTATCGCCGTCATCATCAACGTCGCCACGCGCGAGCGCGTGCGCGGCACCTGGCTGGAAACGCACTGGCGCTGGCAGTGGCGCAGCTTCTGGTTCGCCGCCCTGTGGCTATTGATCGCCGGGCTGCTGTTCATTACCTTTATCGGCATTCCGGCCGCCATTCTGGCCATCGTTGGCGCCGGCCTGTGGGTTCTCTATCGCGTGATTCGCGGCTGGCTGGCGCTGCTCGACAGTCGCCCCATGCCGTTGCCGGGGATGTAATTCAGCGTGCGCTGAACATATAGGCATCCATCGCCAGGGAGCCCAGCGTGGTTTCGCGATGCACGGTTTCGCAGGCCGCATCGGCGCCCGCTGCGCCGAGCGCCACAAAAACCGGCAGCAGATGGTCATCCGTCGGATGCGCACGCACGGCGTGGGACGCTTGCCGCCGGTAGTCGAACAAAGCGGGCAGGTCGCGTCGCGCCAGAGCGTCGGTAAACCAGCGCGAAAATTCGGCGACATAGGGTAGCGTTTCGCCATCCGGGGCATCACGCACCATATCGCGCAGGTTGTGCGTGAGCGAGCCCGAGGCAAGAACCAGTACGCCATCGCCGGTCAGCGCTTGCAGACGCTGGCCCAGCGTGTAGTGCGCTTCCGGCGTTGCCTCCGGCAGCACGGCGAACTGCACTACCGGAATATCCGCCTGCGGATACATGTAACGCAGCGGCACCCAGGCCCCGTGATCCAGGCCGCGCGCATAATCCACGGCAATTCCGGGAATCAACTGGCTGACTTTTTCTGCCAGCTCAGGCGCGCCGGGCGGACGGTATTCGATTTCGTAAAGCGGTGCAGGAAAACCATAAAAATCGTGAATTGTCTCCGGCTGCAGAGTGGCGCTGACGGCAGGCGCATGCGTCATCCAGTGCGCCGAAACAGCCAGTATCGCGCGCGGGCGTGGCAAACGCGCCGCCAGCCGTGCCCAGGCCGGCCCCGTGCTGCCGGGCTGGATGGACATCATGGGCGAGCCATGCGACAGAAACAGGGTGGGCAATGCGGTCATCAGATGTTCCTCGTGAGCAGAATGGCAAGAATGGCAGTCGACAGCCCCCTAAAACTTTTAGCAGCGGCAATGATGATCGATGTCAGGAGGCCGGCAATGGCGCATTCAATATAAGTATGCCGTGCTTCAGGCATCGATCATTCGGGTGGGGTGCAAGCTCAAACCCCATGCTGGCAACGAATTTGAGCATGGGGCTATTCTCGGCAAGAAATTCGCCTGTCATGTACTTGAAGCCATGGTTGCGGGCAGCGGCAATCAGTCGCTCCATGAGGTGGTGGCCCAGTCCCTGGCCCTGCCAGTCGTCAGCAACAACGATAGCGAATTCGCAGGATTCGCCGTCCGGGCTGGCGGCGTAGCGGCAGACGCCGACTTCTTTTTCGCTGCCGTTTTCCTCAAGCAGTGCAATGAAGGCCATTTCGCGGTCATAGTCGATATGCGTGAAGTGGTCCAGTTGCGCGGGGGACAACTCACGCAGAGTGCTCATGAAGCGCCGGTAGCGCGTTTCCGGCGACAGTTCCTTTATAAATGCCTGTTCGCGTTGGGCATCTTCGGGCTTGATCGGACGTAGCGTGATCTGCACACCATTTTTGCTTTGGAAGGTGGATGTCAGGCATGCGGGAAAGGACTGGGTCGTCATCGAATTAACACACAAAACGATTTTTTGCGCAGCGATTGCCGCCACCCCGAAACATCATTTTCTTCCGGCGTTGCGTCCGTGCAGGTGATGAGAAAAGTGCCGGTCAGCATTGAGGATGTGGTTTGTCAGCCAGTCAGTCAGCAGGCTTTTGACACGAAAGCCAAGGTAGATGCGGTCTTCCTCGTCGCGTTCCATTTCGCTCTGCAGTTCGATGAAATACTCGAAAAAGCGCTGATGCTGACGAGCATGCAGCTCGACAAAGGGATAAGTTCGCTCCTGCATCATTTGCTCTTCAAGCATGAAACTATGCGAGGCGGCGGCCTGTATCTGCGCCAGGAGCGGCGATGTCAGAGCCCGCGTGCCGGCATGTATGGCGCGGGTGAGCACATGCATGTCAGCCAGCAGGTTTTGATGCGCGGTATCGATCGCGGCTATGCCCAGCGAGTATTCGTCATGCCAGATGAACTCCGGCCCGTCATCCGGGGTGCCCGGGCTGCCTGGAATCAGTGCGGACTCTTTGCAGCGTTGCAGATAAGCGCGGGCAGCGCTATCGTCGGGAACTTCGGCGAGGCAGGTGGAAAAATGCTCGAGGGCAGCAGAAAAGTCGCCGAGATGATAGTGAGCCAGCGCTTGCTGAAAAACGTTCAGGGTATTTTTTTTGGAGACGCGCAGCGCGGGTGGATCGGCATCGAAGACTTCATAAACCGATTGATCGTCGTGTTTTCCGCGCACGTGCGTGCGGTCGAGAAAGCGAATCGACCAGGGCTTGGCGTTTTCCAGACTATACAGGGTGTATTCGCTGATCAGAACGGGCACCTGGTATTCCTTGGTCAGACGTTCCAGCCGTGAGGCGAGATTTACGGCGTCGCCAATCACCGTGCCATCCATGCGCCCCGCCCCTCCTACGGTACCGAGAATGACGATGCCGGTATTGATGCCGATGCCAATCTTGATCGGCCGATAACCGGCGCGTTCGCGGCCTGCGTTGTATTCGTCGAGCTTTGCCAGCATTGCCAGGCTGCAGCGCAGAGCATCATCCGGCGAGGCGGGGAAGAGTGCCATGATGGCATCGCCGATATATTTGTCGATGATGCCGCCATGCGCGGCAATTACCGGCTCCATCTGCACCAGATAGGAATTGAGGAAGTTGAAATTTTCCTGCGGGCTCATGCTTTCCGACAGCGAGGTGAAATCCCGGATGTCGGAGAACAATACCGTCATTGACCGTTCCACCTGCTGTCCCAGTTGCACCGTGCGGATGTCGCTCACTCCGAGCAGATGCAGGAATTGCCGCGGCACAAAGCGGCTGTAGGCCAGTTCGGTTTCGCTCAACTGCTCATGCCACCGGTTATGCAACCAGCTGGATGGGAATAACTTGTCCTTGGTAGGTAGTGGGGTGGTCATGGAAAGGAATGCGCCGGGAAAGGATGGCAAGGCAAGTATGCGCGACATGCGCTGCTCTTGCGGTCAAAATGATACCCGACATGCGCTGGCGCAAGAATCAGCGTGCAACACCATGGATGCGATGCGGTGCGTTATAACGCCATAGTGTGTTGAAATACTGGCGCCGAATTCATTGCGGCCTGGCGGGCAAGGCGTCGAGCAAGGGCTTGAGAGCATTCCAGACGTGCTCCAGAAGTTTCGGTTGAGCGGCGGCGGTGGGATGCAGGCCATCGGATTGAAAGGCGCCTGGATCGAGGGCCACAGGTTCCAGCAAAAAAGGCAGAAGGGCAACTTTCTCGCGCCGGGCAATCGTGCGGAAAGCGGCCTCGAAGCTTCGTGCGTAGTCGTTGCCGTAGTTGGGTGGCAGACGCATGCCGACCAGCAGGACGCGCGCTTTGTGCCGCCTGGCAGTAGCAATCATGGCGGCCAGATTGTCTTTCATCTCGGCTATCGGCAGGCCGCGCAAGCCATCGTTGGCGCTCAGGACAAGAATGACTATGGCAGGTTGCGCCTGCTTCAATGCTGCCGCGAGGCGAGTGCGTCCGCCGGCGGTGGTTTCTCCGCTGATGCTGGCATTGACAACGGTGTAAGGCTCGCCGTTCCGCTTCAGGCGCGCAGCGAGCAAGGCAGGCCAGCTTTCACTGACCGGAATGCCATACCCGGCAGACAGGCTGTCGCCAAAGACGAGGATGGTATGTGGGGCGGCTGCGCCAAGTTGTGTAGGATGCGCGGCCAAGCTGATCACTAAGCTGATCAGCAACAGGATAAAAAAGGAAAGACGTTTGAACATGACAAAAATGGTTCCGGTAATCGAAGTGCTGGCTTTGGGGAAAACGGTGCTCAGCGGCGAGGGCGTTCTGCCGATTCTGCACGATATTTCATTCGCCGTGAGCGCGGGCGAAGCGGTGGCTGTTGTTGGCGCCTCGGGATCGGGCAAGTCGACTCTGCTGAGCTTGATGGCCGGTCTCGATTTGCCGACGACAGGCTGCGTGCGCCTGCTGGGTGAAGACCTCGGGTCGCTGAATGAAGATGCGCGAGCCGCCTTGCGCGGGCGGGCGCTGAGTTTTGTGTTTCAGTCGTTCCAGCTGCTGCCTGCGCTGACCGCGCTGGAGAACGTGATGCTGCCGCTGGAACTGGCTGGGCAGGCCGACGCCCGCGCGATGGCCGAAGCGATGCTCGCGCGCGTCGGCTTGGGTGCGCGCCTGACGCACTATCCGAAGCATCTGTCGGGCGGCGAGCAGCAGCGGGTGGCGCTGGCGCGCGCGTTTGCCACGCGGCCGCAATTGCTGCTCGCCGACGAACCGACCGGCAATCTGGATGCCGCCACCGGCGCGCAGATCATTGATCTCATGTTTGCCATGAACGCTGAAGCCGGCACCACGCTGATTCTGGTGACGCATGACGATCAGTTGGCGCGTCGCTGCGGGCGTACGCTGCGGCTCTCAGGCGGCGGTCTGCTGGACAGCTGAGCCAAGCACCGACTGCGCGGCATTGACGCCGCTTCTCACGGCGCCTTCGATGGTTGCGGGATAGTCGCCGGCGACATAGTCGCCCGCCAGCCACAGGCCGGGAAAAGCGGTTTGGCCGAGGGGGCGGCGCAAGTTGGGCGTGCACGCGAACGTGGCGCGTTTTTCGGTGATGGTTTTGGCGCGCAGCGGCGCAGGCAGGTGCGGCACGATGCGCGCAATCTCGGCGTGAATGCGACGTTCAAGTTCTGCGGCGGGCAAATCCAGATGCCGGCCGCGCGCGCTGATGACCGCGGCGATCAGCCCGGTCTGCCCGCACAACTGGCCGCGGTCGAACAACCATTGCGCCGTGCCCTCGGCCACGCCCAGCATGGGTTGCGGCAGGCGTACGCCGGCGGGGTAGGCGAGGTAGCTGGTGACGATGGGCTCCCATGCAAAATGGTCGACTGCAGGCTGCAATTCAGGCAACAGCGCGCCGAGGTGATAAGCGGCGACGGCCAGCACGACCTGGGCAAACGGCCCGCGGCCAGCGATGTGCCAGCCGTGCCCCATCCGCTGTAAATCGGTTACGCGCTGGCCGCGATGGATGATGCCGCCGCGTTGGGTGATGAATTGCGCAGCGGGTTCGGGAAAGAGCGCCGAGAGATCGACCCGCGGCAATAAAAGATCGCTTGCCGCGCGCGAGGCGGCGAAGCTGTCCCTGAGCACGTGGGCCAGTACCTGGGCGGAGGCGTCCTCGGCGGGCGTGTTGAGCGCGGCGACGCAGAGCGGCTGCCACAAAAGCCGGCGCTGGCGAGGCGGCGTTTTATTCCGCTCCAGCCATGTATTGACGGAAACATCAGGCGCAATGCGAAAGCGTGTGCGCTGCAAGCTGCGCAGGAGGCGCAGCGCCGCCCATTTTTCGCGCCAGCCGAGTCCGGTGGCGAACAGCAGCGCGGCAGCGGTGTGCAGGGGCGCAGGCAGATGCGGCGCGACCAGGCGAAACTCGCCGGGAAATTCAAGGCGCAGCGGCAGGCGCTTGAGCAGGCGTTCCGGGTCTGCGCCGACGGTGCGCATCAGGCGCAGGGTTTCGCTGTAGGCGCCGATCAGGATATGCTGGCCGTTATCGACCGGGAACCCTTCAATCGCGACGCCGCGGGCACGTCCGCCCAGGGTGCGCGAGGCTTCGAAGACTTCAACCTGCTGCCCGCGGCGGACAAGTTCGACAGCCGCTGCCAGCCCGGCATAGCCGCCGCCAATGACTGCGATTTTCACGCCGTGATCCAGGTTTTGCCGGCCAGCCACAGCTTGCGCAGCGGCGTGAGCGAGATGCGCTGGTGCAGCACATGGCAGCCGTCGCGGGCAATTTCGGCGAGCAGCGTGCGATAAATGGCGGCCATGACCAGCCCGGCGCGCTGTGCCTTGCGGTCGGCAGCGGGCAACTGGGCAAGCGCTTGGGCGTAGGTGGCTTGCGCGCGTTCGATCTGGAATTCCATAAGGCGACGGAAGTTGGCGGAGTAACGGGCCTGGAGAATTTCCGTTTCCGTCACGCCAAAGCGGGCGAGGTCTTCCTGCGGCAGGTAAATACGGCCGCGCCGCGCGTCTTCGCCGACATCGCGGATGATATTGGTGAGTTGGAAGGCAAGCCCCAGATCGTGCGCGTATTTCAGGGTGCGGCGGTCGGTGTAGCCAAAAATTTCCGCAGCGAGCAGGCCGACAATGCTGGCGACGCGGTAGCAATACAGGTGAAGTGCACGGAAGTCAGGGTAACGCACGGCATCGAGATCCATTTCCATGCCATCTATGATTTCCAGCAGTTGTTCCTGCGGCAGGGAAAACTGCGCGAGCGCCGCGGCCAGCGCCTGCGTCACCGGGTGGCTGGGCTGGCCGGCAAAGAGACCGGCGATTTCGGTACGCCACCAGGCGAGCTTGGCGCGCGCCAGATGCGGGTCGGAGCATTCGTCGACAATATCGTCGACTTCGCGGCAAAAAGCGTACAAGGCGGTAATCGCCCGGCGGCGCGCGGGTTCGAGAAAAAGAAAGCTGTAATAGAAAGAGGAGCCGCTGGCCGCGGCGCGCTGCCGGCAGTAGTCGTCGGGGGTCATAACGGGTGGAAGAGTGCGCGCCAGCCGATCAGCGGCCAGTCGAGGGGTTGCAGTTGAGGCCGCCGGTTGAAGACGTCATAGCCAACCGCTTCGATTTTTTCCAGGATGCGCAGCCCGCCCGCGATGATGGCGCGGATCTCCAGCCCGATGCGGCCGGGCAACGCGCGACCGAGCGGCGCGCCCTGCAGCATCAAGGCGCGTGCGCGGTCGGCCTGAAAGCGCATCAGCGCGGAAAAGTCGGCGCTGGCAACACGGTGCAGGATGTCGTTTTCGCCGACATTGAAGCGCGCCATGTCGTCGGCGGGAAGGTAAATGCGGCCGCGCCGCCCTTTGCGGCTATCGACGCCCACATCCTGCCAGTGATTGATGAGTTGCAAGGCCGAACAGACCGCGTCGGAGCAGGCGGCGTTTTTTTCTGTTGCCGCAGCGAAAAGATGCAGCAACAGCCGTCCCACCGGGTTGGCCGAACGGCGGCAATAGTCGATGAGTTCGGCGTAGCTGGCATAGCGATCGCAACTCACGTCCTGCATGAAGGCATCCAGCAGATCGTGAAAAAGCGGCAGCGGAAGGCTGTAACGGGCAATGACGGGCCGCAGCCGCAGGAAGACCGGATGCGTCGTCGGCAGGCCTTGCGCAATGGCATCCAGTTCGCGCTGGTAGCCGCGCAGAAGGTTTAGCCGTTCATCTGCGGCGAGATCGCCTTCATCGGCGAAATCGTCTGCGCTGCGGGCAAAGGCATAGATGGCTGCAATGGGTTCGCGCAGGTGTGCGGGCAGCAGGATGGAAGCGACCGGAAAGTTTTCGTAATGCGCAACAGCCATAGTGGGATGAAGTATAGGCGGGTGAGCGGAAAGAATTGATTAAAGCAGGTAAAATCGGCCATTCATTGCGTATTGTCAGGCCTTTCGCCGGCGTGTAATACGTAACGGATGAGACAGCGCTATGCGCCCAGGTGGCGGAATTGGTAGACGCACCAGATTTAGGTTCTGGCGCCGCGAGGCGTGGGGGTTCGAGTCCCTTCCTGGGCACCAGCAGCGAGACGCGATCCGGATGGCAGGCTTTGCGGTACGGTGGATGCGGAGTTCGGTAATATTTTCAATTTGACGGATAAAAAAATGACGGATATGGCAACAACGGACGCGCAATCAGGCGCGAAAAGGGCCCTGGAGCGGCGCATTGATATCACGGTAAGCCTGGCGGAGATTGAAACGGATGTGAGTGCGCGGCTGAAACGTATTTCGCGCACGGTAAAGCTGCCTGGTTTCCGTCCGGGCAAGGTGCCGATGAAAATGGTTGCGCAGCAATACGGCGGCCAGGCGCGCTCCGAGGCGATTGGATTTGCCGTGGAAGCCATCCTGGGCAAAAAACTGAGCGAGCAGAAGCTGCATATCGCCGGCTATCCGGACATTCAGCCCACGCCGGATGCGGGCGAAGGCAAGCTCGGCTTTAGTGCGACATTCGAGGTGTATCCGGAAATTACGCTGGCCGATATTTCAGGCCAGAGCATCGAGAAGCCGACGCTGGTGGTGACGGATGCCGAAGTTGACAAGACGGTGGATGTGCTGCGCAAGCAGCGCATCGCCTATGCTGAGACGGACCGTCCCGCGCAGAAGGACGATCGTGTGCTGATCGACTTTGTCGGCCGCAAGGATGGCGCAGAGTTTGCCGGAGGCAAGGCCGACGATCACCAGGCGATCGTCGGTGGCGGCACGCTGTTGCCCGATTTTGAGGTTGCCCTTGAAGGGGTCAGGGCAGGGGATAAAAAAACTTTTGACGTGAAATTTCCTGATGACTATCAGGCCAAGGATTTGGCCGGCAGCACCGCCCGGTTTGACCTTCTGGTGAAGAAGGTTGAAGAACCCCGGTTGCCCGAGCTGGATGCCGAGTTTGTCAAGGCGCTGGGCACGGCCGATGGCACTGTGGCGACCATGCGTGCCGAGGTGCGCTCGAATCTTGAGCGCGAAGTCAAGAAACGCCTGCATGCCCGAGTCAAGCAGCAGATCATGGATGTCTTGCTGGCGATGAATCCGATCGAGGTGCCCAAGGCTCTGGTCGAGGCAGAGTCGAAACAGATGGCGGATGCGGCACGGCGCGATATGGAATCGCGCGGCATGGCGGCCATGGGCATCCCGATAGAGCCTGCCTGGTTTACCGACAAGGCGGTGCGCCGCGTCAAGTTGGGTTTGTTGCTGGCTGAACTGGTCAAGGCGCGGGAATTGCATGCCAAGCCTGAACACGTGCGCGCCATCATCGACGAGTTCGCCGCGTCGTTCGAGGATCCGCAGGAAGTTGTGCGCTGGTACTATTCCCAGCCGCAGCGTCTGGCGGAAGCTGAAGCGCTGGCGGTGGAAAACAATGTGGTCGAGTGGGTTCTGGGCAACGTCAAGGTAAGCGAAAAGCCCGTGGCCTTTGATGAATTGATGGGGAGTGCAACATGATTTTGTCCGGAGGTTCCATGCACGGTGTGAAACTGAACAGCGGTGCTCACGAGGCGTCCATGAACGATCCCCAGGCTTTGGGCCTTGTGCCCATGGTCATCGAAACCAGCGGTCGCGGCGAGCGGGCTTACGATATTTATTCGCGGCTGCTGCGCGAACGGGTGATTTTTCTTGTTGGCCCCGTCAACGACGCAACGGCCAACCTGATCGTTGCACAGTTGCTTTTCCTTGAATCGGAAAATCCGGACAAGGACATCTTTTTCTACATCAACTCGCCGGGAGGCTCCGTCACTGCCGGGATGGCGATTTACGATACGATGCAATTCATCAAACCGCATGTGTCGACGCTGTGCATTGGCCAGGCGGCGAGCATGGGGGCTTTCCTGCTGACGGCGGGCGAGAAGGGCAAGCGCTATTGCCTGCCGAATTCGCGCGTGATGATTCATCAACCGCTGGGCGGCTTTCAGGGGCAGGCCTCGGATATCGAGATTCACGCCAAGGAAATTTTATTTCTCAAGCAGAAGCTCAACAGCATGCTGGCCTCGCACACCGGCCAGTCAGTCGAGCGCATCGAACGTGATACCGACCGCGACAACTTCCTTTCGGCCGAGGCGGCCGTGGAGTATGGCCTGGTTGACAAGGTGTTGACGAGCCGCGCCGAGGCGGTTGCAGGCTGAGTTTGTATTGACGGAGACGACGATCGTGGAAAAGAAAACGGGTGGCAGTGAAAAGCTTTTGTATTGCTCCTTCTGTGGCAAAAGCCAGCATGAGGTCAAGAAGCTGATTGCCGGCCCGTCGGTCTTCATCTGCGATGAGTGCATTGAGCTCTGTAACGACATCGTGCGCGACGAAATCGCGGGTGACGTTGCCGAAAAAGCCGGAAACGGGCTGCCGACGCCGAAAGAAATCCGCAACATGCTTGATCAATACGTGATCGGACAGGATGCCGCAAAGAAAATCCTTGCCGTTGCGGTATATAACCACTACAAGCGCATTCGCCATAAGGAGGCGGGCAGCGACGGGGTTGAGCTGGCGAAAAGCAACATCCTGCTGATCGGCCCCACGGGATCAGGCAAAACCCTGCTCGCGCAGACGCTGGCGCGCATGCTCAATGTGCCGTTTGTCATGGCTGATGCGACGACGCTGACCGAGGCCGGCTATGTCGGCGAGGATGTCGAAAACATCATCCAGAAATTGTTGCAGAATTGCGATCACGATGTCGAGAAGGCGCAACAGGGCATCATTTACATCGATGAAATCGACAAGATATCGCGCAAGGCCGACAATCCCTCGATTACCCGCGACGTTTCGGGCGAGGGGGTGCAGCAGGCCTTGCTCAAACTGATCGAAGGCACGGTGGCCAGCATTCCGCCACAGGGCGGCCGGAAACATCCGAACCAGGATTTCGTTCAGGTGGATACCACCAATATCCTCTTTTTTTGCGGCGGGGCTTTTGACGGGCTGGACAAGGTCATCCGCGGCCGTTCGGAAAAAGGCGGTATCGGCTTCGGTGCCGAGGTGAGAAGCCGTGATGCGAGCAATGTTTCCGAAATACTGAAGCAGGTCGAGCCTGAGGATTTGATCAAGTTTGGCTTGATTCCCGAGTTGATCGGGCGGTTGCCTGTTTTGGCGACGCTGCAGGAACTCGATGAGGCTGCGCTGGTTGAAATCCTGATCGAACCAAAAAACGCGCTGATCAAACAGTACCAGAAACTCTTTTCCATGGAAGGCGTCGAACTTGAAGTTCGTCCTTCGGCACTCCAGGCGATCGCAAAAAAAGCGCTGAAGCGCAAGACGGGTGCACGCGGTTTGCGCTCCATTCTCGAAAATGTATTACTCGATACAATGTACGAGTTGCCGACCATGGAGAATGTGACCAAGGTCGTGGTCGATGAAACGACGATAGAGAGCGGCGCGCAACCATTGATGATCTACGCCGATCAGCCAAAAGTTTCGGGTTCGAACTGATCTTCCCGCCACCCTGCTGGGTGCCTGCCTTGAATTTCTGTCATGCCGCCCCAATGTGGACGGCATGGCCCATAACCCAAAGGACACGATGATGTCTAATCTACCCGATTCCGCTGCTTCTGCAGAGAAGCAAACTCTTCCCCTCCTGCCCTTGCGCGATGTAGTGGTTTTCCCGCACATGGTCATTCCGCTGTTTGTCGGCCGTCCAAAGTCGATCAAAGCGCTTGAGACTGCGATGGAGACGGGCAAGAGCATCCTGCTGGTGGCACAAAAATTTGCCGCCAAGGATGAGCCGGTACCGGAGGATATGTATGAAATAGGCTGTGTTGCCAACATCCTGCAGATGCTGAAGCTTCCTGACGGCACAGTAAAAGTATTGGTGGAGGGTGTTGATCGCGCCCACGTATTGAGCATTGAAGATAAGGATGCATTGTTTGTCGCCGAAATTACGCCCATTTCAGTTGATGATCACGCCGATCATGAGATTGAGGCAATGCGTCGTGCGGTACTGACCCAGTTTGACCAGTACGTCAAGCTCAACAAGAAAATTCCCCCCGAAGTGTTGACGTCTCTGGCCGGAATCGACGAAGGCGGACGCCTGGCTGACACCATCGCAGCCCATCTGCCGCTGAAACTGGAACAAAAACAGGAAGTTCTTGAGGCTGTCCGCGTGACGGATCGGCTGGAAAAGCTGCTTGGCCAACTTGAAGCCGAGCTGGATATTCTCCAGGTTGAAAAGCGAATCCGCGGCCGTGTCAAGCGCCAGATGGAAAAAAGCCAGCGCGAGTACTACCTTAACGAGCAGGTCAAAGCCATCCAGAAAGAGCTCGGTGAAGGCGAAGAAGGCGCCGACATTGAGGAACTGGAAAAGAAAATAAAGACTGCCGGCATGAGCAAGGAAGGCTTGCTCAAGGCTACGGCCGAGATGAAAAAGCTGAAGCTCATGTCACCGATGTCGGCCGAAGCTTCCGTCGTGCGCAATTACATCGAGACCCTGGTCGGGTTGCCGTGGCGAAAGAAGTCGCGGATCAGCAAGGATCTTTCCCTGGCCGAAAAAACCCTCGACAAGGACCACTACGGCCTGGAGAGGGTCAAGGAGCGGATTGTTGAATATCTGGCCGTTCAGCAGCGTGTGGATAAGGTTAAGGCGCCGATTTTATGCCTCGTCGGCCCCCCTGGCGTTGGCAAGACCTCGCTGGGGCAGTCCATCGCCAAGGCAACCAACCGCAAGTTCATCCGCATGGCATTGGGCGGCGTGCGTGACGAGGCGGAGATTCGCGGTCACCGGCGTACCTATATCGGCTCGATGCCAGGCAAGATTTTGCAAAATATGGCCAAGGTCGGCGTCAAGAATCCCTTGTTTCTACTCGACGAAGTGGACAAGATGGGACAGGATTTTCGTGGTGACCCCTCGTCTGCATTACTGGAAGTGCTTGATCCGGAACAGAATCACACCTTTGAGGACCACTACATCGAAGTGGACTTCGATCTGTCCGACGTGATGTTTGTGGCAACGGCAAATACGCTCAATATTCCGCATGCGTTGCTTGACCGCATGGAAGTAATTCGTCTTTCAGGCTACACGGAGGACGAGAAGGTCAATATCGCCATGCGCTACCTGTTGTCGAAACAGATGAAAAGCAACGGGATCAAGGCCACCGAGTTGACGGTCAATGAAGAGGCCCTGCGCGATATTGTCCGCTATTACACCCGCGAAGCAGGCGTGCGTTCCCTGGAGCGCGAGATTTCAAAAATTTGCCGCAAGATTGTCAAGTCGCTGGTGCTGAAGCCGCGCAAGAACAAGATTGTGGTCAATACCAAGAACCTCGACAAGTTCCTTGGGGTGCGCCGTTACAGTTTTGGCATGGCGGAAAAAGAGAATCAGGTGGGGCAGGTTACAGGTCTTGCCTGGACCGAAGTGGGCGGTGAATTGCTGACGATCGAATCCGTGGTTTTGCCCGGCAAGGGCAAGACCATGACAACCGGCAAGCTTGGCGATGTGATGCAGGAGTCCATCCAGGCAGCTTTGTCGGTGGTAAGAAAACGCAGTAAGCAACTGGGCATTGCCGAGGATTTTTACCAGAAAAGCGATATCCATATCCATATGCCGGAAGGCGCTACGCCCAAAGATGGACCCAGCGCTGGCGCCGCCATCTGTACTGCGCTGGTTTCCGTGCTGACGGGCATTCCGGTTCGTGCCGATGTGGCGATGACAGGCGAGATCACCTTGCGTGGCGAAGTCCTGCCAATTGGCGGCCTCAAGGAGAAACTGCTCGCCGCGGTGCGTGGCGGAATTCGTCTGGCACTGATTCCGGAAGAGAATGTGAAGGATCTCGCCGAGATTCCGGATACGATCAAGAATCGCATCGAGATTCAGCCCGTCAAGTGGATTGACCAGGTGCTGGAGCTCGCGCTGGAACGCATGCCGGAGTCCTTGCCTGAGCAGGCGATGGCCCTGGCTCCTGTGCCAGCGGTCGAGGTGGTGACGACTGGTGTGGTGACGACGCACTGATTTTTAGCCAGATGATAGAATTCGGCTGGTTGCTCGCAGCGGTAGTTGTTGTTTAGCGGGTGCTTAGCTCAGTTGGTAGAGCGTCGCCCTTACAAGGCGAATGTCGGCGGTTCGAACCCGTCAGCACCCACCACCGAACACCGAATAAAGGCGAACGGCTGTTCGCCTTTTTTGCATCCGGGATTTCCACCATATGTTCGACAGTGTCCGCAATAACAAAAAGATTGTGCAGGGCTTTCTTGTCCTGATTACGCTCCCTTTTGCGCTTTGGGGGGTTGAGTCCTATATCCGCAATACTGACGCGGGGGACGATGTTGCCGTAGTAGGTGGCACCAAGATTTCCCAGCAGGAGTTGCGCTCGGCATTGAATGAGCAACAGGAAAGATTGCGCGCGCAATCGGGGGGCAATATTGATCCAGCCATGTTTGAGACGCCGCAGGCGCGCCGACTGATGCTTGATTCACTTGTGACACGGCGCCTGCTGGCCCGGCAGGCGCAGCAGAGTCAACTCGCCGTGAGTGATAGCGAATTGGCAAGAGTCATCGCAGGGATACCTGAATTCCAGGAAAACGGCCAGTTCTCCAAGGCCCGTTATGAGGCGGTTATTTCCGCCCAGGGCATGAGCAAGGAACTGTTCGAGGCCCGCATGCGGCATGATCTGGTCATGCGGCAACTGGTATTCCCCATTGCCGGGGCAGGCATTCCCGGTGATATTTCAATCAGGCGTTGGTTGGCAATCCAACTGGAACAGCGCGAAATCGCCGAGGCCCAGCTGCCGGCAGATGCCTACATCGCCCAGGTGAAGCTGCTTGCAGATTCTGCGCAAAAATATTATGCGGCCAACCACAAGAAATTTGAATTGCCGGAACAGGTGCGCGCCGAGTTTGTCGTATTGAATACGGATGCCCTGCTGGCGCAATCGGCGATCAGCAATGACGAAATCAAGGCTCGTTATGATTCACGGATTGACCGTTACAAGGAAAGCGAGACTCGCCGGGCCAGTCATATCCTGATTTCTGTGGCGAAAGCTGCGCCCGAGGCAGAGGTGAACACAGCGCGGAACAAAGCGGAAGAAGTGCTCGCGCAGGTGAAGCCGGCGCCCGGTGCGTTTGCCCGGCTGGCCAAGCAGTATTCGCAAGACCCCCAGTCGGCAGAAAAAGGCGGCGATCTGGGCTGGTTTGGCCGCGGCATGATGGCAAAGGCGTTTGAGGATGCCGCCTTCGGGTTGCAGGACGGTCAGATTTCGGACATCGTTCGTTCCGACTACGGTTTTCACATTATCCATGTTACGGGTGTGCGGGCCGAGCGCGTCAAATCGCTTGAAGACGTAAAGGCCGCGATCGCCGACGAGCTCAAGCACGAAATCGGCGCCAGGAGATATGCTGAAGCTGCCGAGGCGTTTGGCAACACGATATACGAGCAGGCAGACAGCCTCGCACCGGCAGCCGAAAAATGGAAGCTCGCCGTGCAACAAACCGGATGGTTAACCAAGGCCGGCAAGCTGCCTTCTCCATTTGACAATGCAAAGCTTGCAGGGGCGCTCTTCAGCGACGATGCGGTGAAAAACAAACGCAATACGGAAGCCGTGGAGGTTGCGCCGGGCACGCTTGTCGCTGCGCGGGTGGTGGAACACAAGCCAGCGGCCTTGCAAGACTTTGCAGCAGTCAGGGCAAGCATTGAAAAATACCTGATTCATGAGGAAGCCCTTAAATTGGCAATAAAGGATGGTGAAGACAAGCTCGTCCGTCTTGCCAAAGGCGATGCAGTGGAGCTCAAGTGGTCGGCGTCCCGTAGCGTGAGCCGGGCTGCGCAGGACATGATGCCAGGCGCCTTACAGGCGGTGTTCAAGGCGAAGACGGATCGCTTGCCCGCGTATGCAGGCATCGTTTTGCCGGGTAATAGTTACGCGATCTATCGCATTAATGCGGTTAAGACGATTGCGGCAGGCAAGGATGACACCGCTACGCGCGAGCTTTTGGAACGCTATGGCCAAGCGGTTGCCGAAGAAGAGATGGCGGCGTGGATGGCGACACTGAGAGACAGGTTTCCAGTGGAAATCAACAAGGCGGCGCTGGAGAAACGCTGATTTTTTCCGGAATCCGTGATGTATCTGCTGGATGTTGATTGCTGACGGTGCGCCCAGAATGAAATCCGCCGCGGAGTAGTAAACGGCTTTTTCCCCTATCTTCCGCATGAGCCGCATTATTCTTTTTAACAAGCCCTATGGGGTATTGACTCAGTTTACCGATGCGCAAGGGCGGCCTACGCTCGCTGACTTTATCCCGATACCCGGGGTTTACGCGGCAGGCCGCCTGGATGCTGATTCAGAAGGACTGGTCGTGCTAACTGACGATGGCGGATTACAGGCGCAGATCGCCGATCCCCGCCACAAGCAGCCCAAGGTGTATTGGGTCCAGGTTGAAGGGATTCCTTCTGATTCTGCTTTGCAGAAATTGAGGGATGGCGTCGATCTTGGCGACTTTGTTACACAACAATCCCAGGCGTGCCTTATTGATGAGCCGTCCGGTTTATGGCAACGGCATCCGCCTATTCGTCATCGGGCAACCGTGCCTACTGCATGGCTGCAAATCATGGTGCGCGAAGGAAAGAACCGCCAAATACGGCGGATGACGGCAAAGGTCGGCTTTCCAGCCCTGCGGCTGATCCGTTGGGCAGTGGGCGACTGGACACTGGATGAACTGTTGCCTGGGCAATGGCGTGAAATTGTCGTTGCACGTCAACCTGCCGCAAAACGGCGCGTTAATCCTTGCGACACTCCAGGAAATCGGCAGTTGTCAGATATTCCACCCATAATCAAACGAAAGGATTTGCCATGAACAAGCTGATCGCTACCCTGATTGCCGGCCTGATCGCCACCTCGGCTTTCGCCGCCGCAGAGAAAAAGGCTGAAGCCGCTGCCCCCGCTGCTGCTGCTCCCGCCGCCGCCGCTCCGGCTGAAGCTGCCCCGGCTGAAAAAGCTCCGGCAAAGAAAGCCAAGAAAGCCAAAAAGGCCAAGAAAGCTGAAGCTGCTCCGGCTGAAAAAGCTGCTGAAACCAAGTAATTCCGGTTTCAATACTGCAAACGGCGGGGCAACCCGCCGTTTGTATTTGTACTTGGCGGAAGGAATTTGACTGTGGTTTCACGAAGTATTATGGTGTCCCTGTTGTTCGCGGCAACGCTGTCCGTTGAGGCGCAACAGTACACCACAATGCCGGTGCTGGAGTTATTTGCGGGGATGCATCGTATTGAAGCCGAGGTCGCCGCCACCCCCAACAGCCGGGCCTCCGGACTAATGCAACGCAAAGTTATGGCAATGCAGCATGGGATGTTGTTCATTTTTCCCGTCGTTGCCCGACACTGCATGTGGATGCGGAATACCTATCTTCCGCTGTCGGTTGCTTTCCTGGATGAGCAGGGCAGCATTATCAACATTGAGGACATGCAACCCCAGACTGACGATAGCCATTGCGCTGCCAGACCAGCGCGTTATGCACTGGAAATGAACCTAGACTGGTTCAAGAATCGAAGTCTGGAAACAGGCTTTATGATTACAGGCGTCGACAAGGCGTCTGCTGGTCACTGAGCCTGAGCCCGGATTAGTCAGGATAATCTTCGCCCCTGACATCCGGCCTGAAAATAAAAAAGCTGCCATAAGGCAGCTTTTTTATTTGTGCATGCGTGTAGAGCCTCAGAGCGCTTTGATTGCCGCTGACAAACGGCTTTTTTGGCGGGCAGCGAGATTCTTGTGAACGATTTTTTTATCTGCAATCGAGTCGATGATTTTCTGCGACTCGATGAACACGGCCTGGGCAACGGCTTTGTCGCCGGCGCCAATTGCTTTGCGAACCTTTTTGATGGCAGTGCGCAGTGACGAGCGCTGATCCATGTTATGAACGCGTTGTTTGACGGTCTGGCGGGCGCGTTTGCGAGCTTGTGCGGTATTAGCCATAGTGATGGTCTGGTGGAAACATGAAAGACTTGCAATTCTAAAAGATTCTTTTGCCTGGCGCAAGTCAGGATAGTCGATGGCTTCAAGCCAAGGCCCCATGCGGCGTGTCGCTGGCGCCGACTTTCATGTGGTTATGAATGAACCTACGTCGGAACATCTACAGGCGGACGCGTCGCGAGGACTTTGGCCGTGGCACTGCCGTTGGCGAGTTCCAGCGTGATGGCGGCGCCAGGCCGCAGTGCAAGGGCGCTGCTTACCACCATCCCCTCGTCATTGCGCACAATGGCGAAGCCGCGGGCCAAAGTACTGTGCGGGTTGAGGTGGACAAGCGCGTCGGCCAGATTCTGCAGGGAATTTTTCCGTTGCCGGTGCAGGCTGACCATCGCCGTTTTTAACTGCTGTGCCAGCAGAGCAACGCGCCCTTGATGGCTCTCCGTGCGCGGTGCGATGCGGTTGAAACGCAAAGCCAGGGTATTGACGCGCTCGCGATGATGGCGCAGATGAGCTGCCAGAGCGGCGTTGATACGGGAATCGAGAAGGTTTAGTTGATCCCGTCCATGGCGCAGCCGGGTGGCGGGATGAATTAGGCGCAGCGCGTAGTGGTCGATCCGTTGCTGTTCGCGTGTGATGCGATAGTGCGTCGCCGTGCGCAGCATGCGGCTAAGGTCAGCGATTTTATTGGCTACTCCATGCCAGTCTTGCGTTGCCAGCTCGGCGGCGGCGGTCGGTGTCGGGGCGCGCACATCGGCGACGAAGTCGGCGATGGTGGTATCCGTTTCGTGGCCGACGCCGCTGATGACGGGCAAGGCGCTGCCGGCAATTGCGCGCGCCACGATTTCTTCATTGAAGGCCCACAGGTCTTCGATGCTGCCTCCGCCGCGCACGAGCAGCAGCAGGTCGCACTCGTTGCGCTGCACTGCATGGGTTATGGCGGCAGCAATACTCTCGGCGGCCATCTCGCCTTGTACCGGTGTAGGGTAGAGCACGACTGCAAGATGCGGTGCGCGACGATTCAAGGCCACCAGCACATCGTGTAGCGCTGCGGCACGCGGAGAGCTGATGATGCCGATTTGCCGGGGGAAGCGCGGTAACGTCCTTTTTCGTGTCGCGGCAAAGAGTCCTTCAAGTTCAAGTTTTTCCTTCAGCCGGGAAAATTCCTCAAACAGGCGTCCCAGCCCGGCGCGCCGCACGGCGTCGATGTTCAACTGAAAATCGCCGCGCGGTTCGTAGAGCGATACCAACGCGCGCGCTTCGACTTGCTGTCCGTTTTCCAGTCGCCAGGGAATCGTTTGTGCACGCACGCGAAACATGACGCAGCGTGCCTGTGCTGTTTCATCCTTGAGCGTGAAATAGAGATGGCCGGAAGCCGCGCGCATCAGATTGGAAATTTCACCGGCGACCCAGAGCAAGGGGAACTCCCGCTCCAGTGTCTGGCGCGCAAGCCGGTTCAGTGCGCTGATGCTGATAACAGCTACAGGAGAGGCAGCCATGGGCGTACGGATGTAAATCGGAAGCTGAAATACTACCCGATTGGCGGTGAACGGCAACGCTGTTTCTATTTTGTACGGGGCAAAAAAATGCCTTTGGGTGAGCGATGTTAGCGTTGCCATCGGATCGTGGCTTGCTTACTTATCCACAGATATTGTGGGTAATCCTGGCAATTCCCGAGCATGCCAGAGCACTGCGCATGGCGAAACGTATTGCCGAAACAGGTGGCTCGGGCTAAAGTGCAGCCTTCGTTGCTTCCCGGAGTTTGCCCACGTGTTTGCCATCATTCAAGCTGCTGGCTGGCCCATATGGCCTTTGCTACTCGCTTCCGTCGTTGCGGTTGCACTTATCATCGAGCGCGCCATGGTTCTGCGGCGCATAAAAATTGTCCCTCCGGGCGTACTGCAAGGCGTTATCGCGGAGTATCGGCAGAGCGGCGTGAGCGATGCATTGCTGGCGCGGATCGAGGGTCATTCACCTCTGGGTCGCGTGCTGGCCGCGGGTATGCGCAATGCAAAAAGTTCACGCGAGGTCATGAAGGAGGCGATCGAGGAAGCGGGGCGCGGCGTGGCGCATGATCTTGAGCGCTACCTGACGACGCTGGGCACGATTGCTTCAATTGCGCCGCTGATGGGTCTTTTTGGCACGGTAGTCGGAATGATTGAAATTTTCGGTTCACCTACGGCATCGGGCAATAACCCGCAGGCTTTGGCCCACGGCATTTCAGTGGCGCTTTACAACACCGGCTTTGGTCTTGTCATTGCCATTCCCAGCATGATCGCCTATCGTCATTTCCGTGCGCTGGTGGACGGCTTCTTGGTCGAGATGGAGCAGGAAGCTGTGAAACTGGTCGAAATCATGCATGGCGATCGCCATTGAAGGAACGACGATGAATTTTCAGCGTAGTCGTCAGCGCGAAATGCCGGAGATCAACCTGATTCCCATGATTGATGTGCTGTTGGTCATCCTGATTTTTCTCATGATCACCACTACCTACTCCAAGTTTTCCGGTCTGGACATCAACTTGCCGACGGCCGATGCGCAGCAGAACAAGGAACAGCCCGGCGAGATCAACGTAACTGTCACGGCGGCAGGCGAGATCATGATCAACAAGATGCCGGCGGCGAGCCATGATGTCGCGGCGATTCGGCAGGCCCTGCAGCATGCGGCCCCTCCCGGCAAGGAACCGGTGGTGATCATCAACGCAGATGCCAAAGCAACGCACCAAAGTGTGATTGACGTCATGCAGGCAGCGCAATCGGCGGGACTCTCGCATATTTCCTTTGCTACCCAGCAAGCCCAGCGTTGATCCGGCAGGTCCTGCTGCCTTCTGGCAGCGGCGCGGTTTTGTTGCCTGTCTGCTGTACCCTCTGTCTTTGGTTTTCGGTGCGCTGGCTGCGCTGCGGCGCGCTCTCTACCGCATCGGCTTTCTGTCTGTCCGGCGTCTGCCGGTGCCGGTGATTGTGGTTGGCAACCTGATGGCGGGCGGCACCGGGAAAACGCCGCTGATTGTCCATCTGGCAGAGTCGCTGCGCGCACGCGGCATGCGGCCCGGCATTATCAGTCGCGGCTATCATGGCGCAACCAAAACGGTTAATGCGGTGACGCCGCAGAGCGACCCCGCTGTGGCCGGCGATGAACCGCTGCTGCTTGCGCGGCGTAGCCGGAGCCCCGTATATGTTGGCCGCGCTCGCGTCGCTGCGGCGCGTGCATTGCTTGCCGGCCATCCCGCATGCGATGTGATTCTTGCGGATGACGGGTTGCAGCACTATCGTCTTGCCCGCGACATCGAGATTGCCGTTTTCGATGACCGTGGCGTAATGAATGGCTGGCAACTTCCGGCCGGTCCGCTGCGCGAGCCGGTCTCGCGCTTGGCGCGCGTGGACGCGATCGTGCTGAACGGTATCGCCGTCCCCCCAGCGCCGACTTTTGGGCGGCCTGTTTTCAGCATGCGCCTGCTGGGCGACACCTTCCACCGCCTCGACAATGCGCAGACCATTTGCCGCGCTGAAGATTTCGTTGGCCAGAATCTGCATGCTGTCGCCGGCATCGGGGCGCCGCAACGGTTTTTCGATCACCTGCAGGCGCTGGGCATGGCATTCAAGGCGCACCCCTTTGCTGACCACCATGCCTACCGTAGCGAAGAGCTTTGTTTTATCGGTGATGCGATCCTGACAACGGAGAAGGATGCCGTAAAATTAGCCCGTCTCACTTTGCCTTTGCCCGTCTGGGTACTGCCCGTGACGGCAAGCGTGAGTCCCGATCTCGGGGCCTTTATTTTGGAGAAGCTCAATGGATGCACGCCTGCTTGAAATACTTGTCTGCCCTGTGTGCAAGGGGCCGCTGGATTACCGCAAAATCGAATCCGAACTGGTGTGCAAGGGTTGCCGGCTTGGTTTTCCGGTCAAGGACGATATTCCTGTGATGCTGGAAGATGAGGCGCGTAAACTCGGCCCTGACGAAATCTGATGGGCTTTCGCGTTGTTATTCCGGCGCGCTGGGCCTCGACTCGCTTGCCGGGAAAGCCGCTGGCGGATATTGCCGGCAAGCCAATGGTGGTGCGTGTCGCCGAAGCCGCCGCCAGAAGCGGTGCCGATGAAATCTGGATTGCGACCGATGATCAGCGTGTCGTTGAGGCGGCCGTAGCGCATGGTCATCATGCGGTGTTGACGCGCACCGACCATGTTTCGGGTACCGACCGTCTTGCAGAAGTAGCCATGCTGCGGGGCTGGAGCGATGACGCCATGGTGGTCAATGTGCAGGGTGACGAACCGCTGATCGACCCCGCGCTGATTACCCGCGTCGCCGCTGCGCTGGCGGAAGATAAGGAAGCCGCCATGGCCACGGCGGCCCATCCGATGGCCGATATTGTCGAGTTTTTGAATCCCAATGCGGTCAAGGTGGTTGTCGGCGAAAAAGGCCGCGCGCTGTATTTTTCACGCGCCCCGATTCCCTGGCCGCGCGATGCTTTTGCGGCGACCCATGATGTTTTGCCGCCTGGTTTGCCTGTTCGCCGCCACATCGGCTTATATGCCTATCGCGTGGGCTTTCTGCGGTATTACACACAACTGCCCCCCGTTCTTCTCGAGCAATGGGAATCCCTTGAGCAATTGCGGGCGCTGGTGCATGGATTTGTCATTCATGTCGTCGATTGCGCCCATGCACCCGCACCGGGCGTCGACACGCCCGAAGATCTGGCGCTGGTAAGGCGCGCGTTTGACCAGGCCGCTGATTGACGGTATCTTCGCAGGGATAGAGAAAATGGCTAAAAAATAGTTCTGAAGCCGTCAGAGATTTATGCAGATCAATCCCTCGGAGTACATATGCGTCTGATTCTTCTTGGTCCTCCCGGTGCAGGGAAGGGCACCCAGGCTGGGTTCATCAGCGAAAAATTCAAAATCCCGCAAATTTCCACCGGCGACATGCTGCGTGCCGCCGTCAAGGCCGGCACGCCGCTGGGCCGGGAAGCCAAGAAGATCATGGATGCCGGCGGCCTGGTGTCCGACGACATCATCATCGGGCTGGTCAAGGAACGCTTGCGGCAGGCGGATTGCGCCAATGGCTATTTGCTTGATGGGTTTCCGCGCACCATTCCGCAGGCCGAAGCGATGAAAACCGCGGGCGTGCCTATCGATTACGTTCTCGAAATCGACGTGGCCGATGACGAAATCATTGCCCGCATGAGCGGCCGGCGCGTGCATCCGGGCTCGGGGCGCACTTACCATGTCAGGTTTAATCCGCCCAAGGTTGAGGGCAAGGATGATGTCACCGGCGAGCCGCTGATTCAGCGCGATGACGACCGGGAAGGGACGGTCAAGAAGCGTCTCGAGGTCTATCGTGCGCAAACCCTGCCGCTGGTGAATTACTACCGGGCCTGGGCAGCCGTAAATGATCCGGCCGCACCGAAATACGTACGTATCGACGGGATTGGTCCGGTTGATGGCATAACAAGCGAATTGTTCAACGCGCTGGCCTGATCTTTCTGCCATGATGATCAAAAACGCTTTTTATGCACAATCCGGCGGCGTCACCGCGGTCATCAACACCTCGGCCTGCGCAGTCATCGAGACAGCGCGCGCGCATCCCGACCGCATCGGCAAGGTGCTGGCCGGCCGCGATGGCATCATCGGTGCGTTGACCGAAGACCTGATCGATACCTCGCTTGAATCTGCCGCCGACATTGCGCGCCTGCGCCACACGCCCGGCGGCGCCTTTGGTTCCTGTCGCTATAAGCTCAAGAGTTTGGAGCAGAGCCGGCGCGAATTCGAGCGTTTGATTGAGGTCTTTCGCGCCCACGACATCGGTTATTTCTTTTACAACGGCGGCGGCGATTCGGCCGACACCTGCCTCAAGGTTTCGCAACTGTCGGCCACGCTGGGTTTTCCGCTGCAGGCCATCCACATTCCCAAGACCGTGGATAACGACCTGCCGCTGACCGATACCTGCCCGGGTTTCGGCTCGGTGGCAAAGTATGTCGCTACCTCGATGCGCGAGGCGGGGCTCGATGTCGCCTCGATGGCGCGCACGTCGACCAAGGTCTTCGTGTTCGAGGTGATGGGGCGCCATGCCGGCTGGATCACTGCTGCCTGCGCGCTGGCGGCCAGAAATGCGGGCGAGGCGCCGCATCTGCTGCTGCTGCCCGAGGTCGTGTTTGACGAACCGCGTTTTCTTGCGCGCGTCAAAGACTGTGTCGATCGCTACGGTTTCTGCGCAGTAGCCGTTTCGGAGGGTTTGCGCGGAGCGGGCGGCAAATTGATGGCGGACGCCGGGACCACCGATGCCTTCGGCCATGCCCAGCTGGGCGGCATCGGGCCGCAGATCGCGCAGCTTGTCAAAGAACGGCTTGGCTACAAGTTTCACTGGGCCGTGGCCGATTACCTGCAGCGCTCGGCGCGCCATATCGCCTCGCGTACCGACGTGGAGCAGGCTTATGCGGTTGGCAAGGCGGCAGTGGAAATGGCGCTTGCAGGAAAGAATGCCGTCATGCCGGGAATACGCCGTCTCGCCGATAATCCGTATCGCTGGGATATTGTCGAAGCGCCGCTCGATCGGGTGGCGAATGTTGAACACAAGATACCGGCCGAGTTCATCACGGCGGATGGCTTTGGCATTACCGAAGCGGCTCGCCGCTATCTCGCGCCGCTGATCGCCGGCGAGGATTTTCCGCCTTTCCGTGACGGCCTGCCGGATTACGTGAGGTTGCAGAACGCAAGTGTTGCAAGGAAGTTGCCGCAGTTCGTGGTTTAAGGTTTAATTTAACAACAACAGGAGAGAAGAGCATGTCAGGATTGATGTTTGCGTTGATCTGTGCCGTGGTGGCCATCGCTTACGGGGGGATATCGAGCCGGTGGATTCTGGCGCAATCGGCAGGTAACGACCGCATGCGGGAGATTGCCGCAGCGATTCAGGAGGGTGCGCAGGCGTACCTGAATCGCCAATACACGACCATTGGCATGGTCGGCGCGATCCTCGCGGTCGTCATCTGGGTCATGCTTGGCTGGCAGACTGCTGTTGGTTTCATTATCGGCGCCGTGTTGTCGGGCGCGGCGGGATACATCGGCATGAATGTTTCGGTGCGCGCCAATGTGCGCACCGCCGAAGCCGCGCGTAGCGGGCTCAATGCGGCGCTGAACGTGGCCTTCCGCGGCGGCGCCATCACCGGCATGCTGGTGGTTGGCCTGGGCCTGCTCGGCGTGGCAGGCTACTACGCCGTGCTTAAAACCCTCGGCGGCACGACAGCCACGCTCTCCAGCGTGGTTCATCCGCTGGTCGGCCTTGGTTTCGGTTCTTCGCTGATTTCCATTTTTGCGCGTCTCGGCGGCGGCATTTTCACCAAGGGGGCTGACGTCGGCGCCGATCTGGTGGGCAAGGTCGAAGCCGGCATTCCGGAAGACGATCCGCGCAATCCGGCGGTGATTGCCGACAACGTGGGCGACAACGTCGGCGACTGCGCCGGCATGGCCGCCGACTTGTTCGAGACCTATGCCGTCACCATCGTCGCCACGATGCTCCTCGGGTCGCTTCTGTTCAAGTCATCCGATCTGATGGCCGAAGCGGCGGTAGCCTATCCGCTGGTGCTGGGCGGTTTCTCGATCATCGCCTCGATTGTCGGCGCGATGTTCGTCAAGACCTCGCCCGGCGCGAAGATCATGAACGCCCTCTACAAGGGCCTGATGGTCGCCGGTGCGATGGCGCTGGTCGCCTTCTATCCGCTGACTACCTGGCTGATCGACGATCATCTGCTGGATCTCGTGCTGGGCATCAGCGGCGGCTCGCAGATGCGTCTTTATGGCGCGTCCGTGGTGGGTCTGGTGCTGACCGGCCTGATGGTCTACATCACCGAGTATTACACCGGCACCGAATTCAAGCCGGTGCGCCATATTGCCGAAGCTTCGACCACCGGCCACGGCACCAACATCATTGCCGGCCTCGGCGTATCGATGAAATCCACAGCCTGGCCGGTGCTCTCGGTGTGCGCCGCGATCTGGGCCTCCTATGCGCTGGGCGGCCTCTACGGCATCGCCATTGCGGCAGTGTCCATGCTGTCGATGGCCGGCATCATCGTTGCGCTCGATGCGTATGGCCCGATCACCGACAATGCCGGCGGCATCGCCGAGATGGCGGATCTGCCGGATTCCGTGCGCGGCATCACCGACCCGCTGGACGCCGTGGGCAACACCACCAAGGCGGTGACCAAGGGCTATGCCATCGGTTCGGCGGGTCTGGCCGCGCTGGTGTTGTTTGCCGACTTTACGCACGGCCTGCAAGCCATGGGCAAGAGCTTCGCCTTCGATCTTTCCGATCCGGCGGTCATCATCGGTCTCTTCATCGGCGGCCTGATTCCCTACCTGTTCGGCGCCATGGCGATGGAAGCGGTAGGCCGTTCGGCGGGCGCCGTGGTGGTTGAGGTGCGCCGTCAATTCCGCGACATCAAGGGCATCATGGAAGGCACGGCCAAGCCCGAATACGGCACCTGCGTGGATATGCTGACCAAGGCGGCAATCAAGGAAATGATGATCCCGTCGCTGCTGCCGGTGCTGGTGCCGGTGGTTACGGCCTTCGCCATGAATGCGCTGATGGGGCCGGGCGCGGGCGTGCGGGCGCTGGGCGGTGTGCTGATGGGCACCATCGTCACCGGTATTTTTGTCGCCATCTCGATGACTACCGGCGGCGGCGCCTGGGATAATGCCAAAAAGTACATCGAAGACGGCCACTTCGGCGGCAAGGGTTCGGAGGCGCACAAGGCCGCCGTGACCGGCGACACCGTAGGCGATCCCTACAAGGATACGGCCGGCCCGGCAGTCAATCCGCTGATCAAGATCATTAACATCGTGGCACTGCTTATCGTGCCACTGGTGGCGTGATTACGCGCAGCAACCATAAAATGGGCGGCCCTGTGGCTGCCCATTTGCTTTTTATTTCTTAGCATCGTGAGCACTCTCGACTCCGTCCCGAATCTGGATTTCCTTGGAGATGCGACGCCTTTCGTTGATCGCATGCACGAGATTATCGAGTCCATCCAGCTGTTCGAGGATTTTGAGGCCGCCGAGATCGCAGGACTTGCCCGCTACATGCGTTGCTACCGCGCGCCGCAAGGCAGCGAAATCATTCGCGAGGGCGAGACGGGCGATTTCATGCTGTTGATTCTTGATGGCAACGTCGAAATTACCAAGCGGGATGTGCGCGGACAACCGCAGGTCATCAGCAGCGTCGGGCCGGGCAAGACGCTGGGCGAGATGTCGCTGATCGACGGCGAGCCGCGCTTTGCCAGTTGCGTGACGCTGACGCCGCTTGAATTCGCCGTGCTTGACCGGCTGAGCCTGTCGCATCTCATCACCGAAGAGCCGCGCCTGGGAGTCAAACTGATGATGGAACTGTTGATGCTGCTCAACCAGCGCCTGCGCAATGTGAGCGCGCAGTTCATGGAGTGCCTGGAGGCGCGGCGCTCACGCATTCGCTAGACCGGGAAAAGTCGGCGCTGGCAAGACGCTGCCGCAGCGGCTAATGGTGATTTTCTGATTGATGAAGCAGTGGCTTTGCAGGATAATGCTGCCTTCTGCCCGCTTGTTCATATCCGGTGGGCGGAATTTTTGCCGGGATGGCGGAATCGGTAGACGCAGCGGATTCAAAATCCGCCGGTGGTGACACTGTGGGGGTTCGAGTCCCCCTCCCGGCACCACGTGACAATCCAAGAAAATCCGGAAATGTCTTGAAAGCCCGCTAACTGCGGGCTTTTCTTTTTCTGATTGTCTGATAGCGTCCATTCCGTACATTGAAGCCTGGGGGACATAATTGGAGGCATACCCGATGCCAATGCGCTAATGACAGGGTGGATGCTCCCAAGGGAGATGTGATGCAGCAATGGACCGACTTGCTGGACACATGGAAGATGGGCGACAACAAGGTCGCACCGATCAAGATCAAGGCGGCATAGCCTTGCTAGGCAAATGAAAACAATTGAAAACAATTGACGCTTGTATATATACGCTATACAATCATGCCGTGATCAAGAATTTTAGACACAAGGGGCTGGAGACTTTCTTCTTCAAGGGAAGCAAGGCTGGTATTCAACCAGCACATGCCAAGCGCCTGCGGTTGCAACTTGCCTTTTTGAATGCAGCCAAGGGCCCTGAGGACATGGGGCTGCCTGGCTGGAAACTGCATCCGCTGACCGGCAGCCTCAAGGATTACTGGGCGGTGTGGGTCAATGGCAATTGGCGTATGACCTTCACTTTCGACAATGGCGACGCAATCCTGGTTGATTATCAGGACTATCACTGACAGAGGACATCATGAGCAGAATGCATAATCCTCCCCATCCAGGCGAAGTCCTGCGGGATGGGGTTTTCACCGGTACCGGCATCACCGTTACTGACTTTGCCGAGCGGATCGGCGTTACTCGCGTAGCGCTCTCGCGTGTGCTGAATGGCAAGGCGGGCATCAGCGCCGACATGGCTGTGCGGCTTACTGCAGCTCTCGGCGGCAGCGCTGAATCGTGGCTGCACATGCAGGCGAATTACGAACTGTGGCAGGCCGAGAAAGCGCTCAAGCGCGAGGTGGCGAAGATCGAGCCGTTGGAGATGGCAGGATAGTTTTCACCCGTCCCGATGCGGGCTGTAGTCGGGAGAGCTGCGGGCAAGGTGGATCAAAATCAAGTTCGCTTGAATATTCAAATGTTGCGCTTCGCTGTTTAGTCAGTTGCCAGAAAATCAGGCACTGAAATCAGCTTTTACATTACTCATCACTGAAGTAACAGCCAGCTACGCTGATGGGTAAGGCCTATTCCCTCCCAGCGCCAGTTTACGTAGGATTGGCGCCTAAACGGCGCTATTCGCAAACGCGCTATTCCGCAGGCATGAGCGGGCCGCGAAAATTTCAACCGCGAAATTTGGGGGAAGCCCGGGTTTGCCGTAAGCGATGCCGACGGCTATAATCTATTAGTTTGCCGAACACCATGTGAAACAATGCGGTGTCCGGTTCCGCCTATCGCATGCCTTGATTCAGGAGTTTACCGTGCCTCACTTTCCGCCTGCCCTTCTAGCCCTGGCCGACGGAACGGTATTCAGGGGAAAGGCCATCGGCGCCAGCGGCAAAAGCGTCGGTGAAGTGGTGTTCAACACGGCGCTTACCGGTTATCAGGAAATCCTGACTGATCCGTCCTATGCCCGTCAGATTGTCACTCTGACCTATCCCCACATCGGAAACTATGGCGTCAATCGTGACGACTGCGAGTCGAACCGCATTTACGCGGCCGGCCTGGTGATTCGCGACTTGCCGCTGCTGGCCTCGAATTTTCGCAGCGAGCAAACGCTGGATGCTTATCTGCGCGCCGAGAATGTGCTGGGCATTGCCGATATTGATACGCGCAAGCTCACGCGCCTGCTGCGCGAGAAAGGCGCCCAGGCCGGTTGCCTGGTGGCGGGCGACGCGCTGCATGCGGAGGATGCCGTGATGCAGGCACGCGCTTTTCCCGGCCTTGCCGGCATGGACCTGGCGAAAGTAGTTACCACGCCGCAACCCTATGCGTGGCACGATGGAGAATGGGCATTGGGAGCCGGCTTTACGCCACAAGCTGCGCCGCGCCTGCATGTCGTTGCCTATGATTTTGGCATCAAGCGCAATATTCTGCGCATGCTGGCTGCGCGCGGCTGCCGGCTCACCGTGGTGCCGGCGCAGACTTCTGCGGCGGATGTATTTGCGCTGAATCCTGATGGCGTGTTTCTTTCCAACGGCCCGGGCGACCCCGAGCCGTGCGATTATGCGGTCGCCGCGATCCGCGAATTTCTTGAGCGGCGCTTGCCCATGTTCGGCATCTGCCTGGGGCATCAGTTGATGGGTCTGGCCGCGGGCGGCAAAACGCTGAAGATGAAATTTGGCCATCATGGAGCCAATCACCCGGTCAAGGATGTTGAATCGGGCAAGGTGCTGATTACCAGCCAGAACCACGGCTTTATAGTGGATCCGGCGACATTGCCCGCGCAGGTCAAGGTGACCCATGTCTCGTTGTTTGACGGCAGCCTGCAGGGCATGGCATGGACAGACCGGCCGGCATTTTGTTTTCAGGGGCATCCTGAAGCCAGCCCCGGCCCGCACGATGTGGCGTATCTCTTCGACCGTTTCATCACGTTGATGACTGAACACAACGGAGTGCATCATGCCTAAGCGCACCGACATAAAAAGCATTCTGATCATCGGCGCCGGCCCGATCATCATTGGCCAGGCGTGCGAGTTCGATTACTCCGGCGCGCAGGCGTGCAAGGCCTTGCGCGAAGAAGGTTACCGGGTCATCCTGGTCAACTCCAATCCGGCCACCATCATGACCGACCCCGGCATGGCGGATGTGACCTATATCGAGCCGATCAGCTGGCGCGTGCTGGAAAACATTATCGAGAAAGAGCGGCCCGACGCAGTGTTGCCGACCATGGGCGGGCAGACGGCGTTGAACTGCGCGCTGGATCTGGCCAAGCATGGCGTGCTCGAAAAGTATGGCGTCGAGATGATCGGCGCGTCGCGCGAGGCCATCGACAAGGCGGAAGACCGCGAGAAGTTCAAGCAGGCGATGACGAAAATCGGTCTCGGCTCAGCCCGTTCCGGCATTGCGCACAGCATGGAAGAAGCCCAGCAGGTGCAGGGCGCAATCGGCTTTCCGGCCATCATCCGGCCCTCATTCACGATGGGCGGGTCAGGCGGCGGCATTGCCTACAACCAGGAAGAGTTCGTCGAAATCTGCAAGCGCGGCCTGGAGGCGTCGCCGACCAAGGAACTGCTGATCGAGGAATCGCTGCTCGGCTGGAAAGAGTACGAGATGGAAGTGGTGCGCGACCGCAAGGACAACTGCATCATCGTCTGCTCGATC
>CAZQTB010000028.1:0-30526 GCA_964596295.1 uncultured Rhodocyclaceae bacterium
TGAACGTGCCGTCTTTTTCGAGGAAGGATGAACCGGGCAGAAAGACATGGGCATACTTGGCCGTCTCGTTCAGGAACAGGTCCTGCACCACGACGCATTCCATCGCCAGCAGCGCCGCGGTGACATGCTGGGTGTTGGGATCGGACTGGGCGATATCCTCGCCCTGGCAGTAGAGCCCCTTGAAACTGCCGTCCAGAGCAGCTTCAAACATGTTGGGAATGCGCAGCCCCGGCTCGGGCTGGATGGTGACGCCCCAGTGGCTTTCGAACTGGGTGCGGGTGAGCGTGTCGGAGACATGCCGGTAGCCGGGCAGCTCATGCGGGAAGGAGCCCATGTCGCAGGAACCCTGCACGTTGTTTTGCCCGCGCAGCGGATTCACGCCGACGCCTTCGCGGCCCACGTTGCCCGTCACCATGGCCAGGTTGGCGATTGCGATGACTGCGGTCGAGCCTTGCGCATGTTCGGTGACGCCGAGGCCGTAGTAAATCGCGCCGTTGCCGGCGGTAGCGTAGAGCCGTGCGGCAGCGCGCACTTCGGCGGCGGGTACGCCGGAATCGGCTTCCAGCGCTTCGGGCGAGTTGGCGGGCCGCGCAATGAATTCGCGCCAGTCGGCAAAGGCCTTGGCCTCGCAGCGGGCGGCGACGAACGCTTCGTCCGCCAGGCCTTCGGTGACAATCACATGCGCCAGCGCGGAGAGCACGGCGACATTGGTGCCGGGCCGCAGCTTGAGATGGTGTGCGGCGCGCACATGGGGCGAGTTGACCAGATCGATGGCGCGCGGATCGATGACGATCAGCTTGGCCCCTTCGCGGAGGCGGCGTTTCATGCGCGAGGCAAATACCGGGTGGCCGTCGGTCGGATTGGCGCCGATGATGATAATGACATCGGCCTTATCCACCGAGGCGAAGGTTTGCGTGCCGGCCGATTCACCCAGCGTTTGCTTGAGGCCGTAACCGGTGGGCGAATGGCATACCCGGGCGCAGGTGTCGACATTGTTGTTGCCGAAGGCGGCGCGCACCATTTTTTGCACGAGGTAGTCCTCCTCGTTGGTGCATCGCGACGACACCAGGCCGCCGATGGAATTCCGGCCATGCGTCTGCTGAATGCGGCGGAACTCGGATGCGGCGTGATTGATGGCTTCGTCCCACGATACTTCGCGCCACGGGTCGGTGATTTTTGCGCGGATCATGGGTTTGGTGATGCGCTCCGGGTGGCTGGCATAGCCCCACGCAAAGCGGCCCTTGACGCAGGCGTGGCCTTCGTTGGCGCCGCCGTCTTTCCACGGCACCATGCGCACGACTTCATTGCCCTGCATTTCGGCCTTGAAGCCGCAGCCCACGCCGCAGTAGGCGCAGGTGGTGATGACCGAGTGCTCGGCCTGGCCCTTGGCGATGATGGTTTTTTCCGTCAGCGTCGCCGTCGGGCAGGCATTCACGCAAGCGCCGCACGAGACGCATTCGGATTCCATGAAGGGCTGATCCTGCCCCGCAGAAACGCGCGATTCGAATCCCCGTCCGGAGATGGTCAGGGCAAACGTGCCTTGCTGTTCTTCGCAGGCGCGCACGCAGCGGTTGCAGACAATGCACTTGGCCGGGTCGTAGGTGAAGTAGGGATTGGATTCATCCTTCTTGTCATCGAGATGGTTCTTGCCCATATCGGCGCCTGAACCGTAACGCACCTCGCGCAGGCCCACGACGCCGGCCATGGTCTGCAATTCGCAATTGCCGTTGGCGCTGCAGGTCAGGCAATCCAGCGGGTGATCGGAGATGTAAAGTTCCATCACGTTGCGCCGCAGATCGGCCAGCCTGGGCGATTGCGTGCGCACGCTCATGCCCGCTTCAACGGGCGTGGTGCACGAGGCGGGGAACCCGCGCCGGCCATCGATTTCGACCAGGCAAAGACGGCAGGAACCGAAGGGTTCGAGTGAATCCGTCGCGCACAACCGGGGCACCATCACGCCGGCCTCTACGGCAGCGCGCATCAGCGAGGTGCCCGCAGGCACGGTGACCTGCGCGCCATCGACGGTCAGCGTGACTTGCGTGGCGGCATTGCGGACGGCGGGCGTGCCGTAGTCGATCTCGTTGATTGCGTTCATGAGGATCTCCTGCCGAAATCTTCGGGAAAATGGTTAAGGGCCGAGAGTACCGGATAGGGCGTCATGCTGCCCATGGCGCACAGCGAGCCGTTCTGGAGCGTGCCGCACAGATCGCGCAGCAATTCGATTTGCCCGGGGCGGCCTGCGCTCATGCGGTCGATGACTTCGACGCCGCGTATTGAACCGATGCGGCAGGGCGTGCATTTGCCGCACGATTCAATTGCACAGAATTCCATGGCATAGCGCGCCTGTGCGGCCATATCGACCGTGTCATCGAAGGCCACGATGCCGCCGTGACCGAGCACCGCGTTAATCGCGGCAAAGGCTTCGTAGTCGAGCACGGTGTCGAATTGCGGCTCCGGCAGATATGCGCCCAGCGGGCCGCCAACCTGCACGGCGCGCAGGGGGCGGCCGCTCAGGCTGCCGCCGCCAAAATCGTAGAGCAATTCACGCAAAGTGAGGCCGAAGGGCACTTCAACCAGCCCGCCGTGCCTGATGTTGCCGGCGAGCTGAAAGGGCAAGGTGCCGCGCGAGCGGCCGCAACCGAATGCGCGGTAGAACGCGGCGCCCTGGGCGAGGATGTCCGGCACGCTGGCGAACGTAATGACGTTGTTGATCACTGTCGGTTTGCCGAACAGCCCCGCAATGGCAGGCAGCGGCGGTTTGGCGCGGACAATGCCGCGACGGCCTTCAAGGCTTTCCAGCAAGGCGGTTTCCTCACCGCAGACATAGGCCCCGGCCGCCTTGCGCACTTCCAGGCGGAAGCATTTACCAGAACCGAGCAGGCTGTCGCCCAGCCAGCCGCGTTGCGTTGCCCCGGCGATGGCCGCGTTCAGCGCCGCAATGGCATGCGGATATTCGGACCGCACATAGATATAGCCTTGCGTGGCCCCCACAGCCAGCGCGGCAATGGCCATGCCTTCGATCAACTGGAACGGATCGCCTTCCATCAGCATGCGGTCGGAAAAGGTCCCGGAGTCGCCCTCGTCGGCATTGCAGACGATGTATTTTTGCGCCGCCGGGGCGGCCAGCACGGTATTCCATTTGATGCCCGTGGGGAAGGCCGCCCCGCCCCGGCCGCGCAGGCCGGAATCGGTTACCTCCTTGACGACCGCGGCCGGCGTCATGGCCAGCGCACGCCGCAGCCCCGCGATACCGCCGTGGGCCAGATAGTCGTCGGCAGATAGCGGATCGGTAACGCCGACACGCCGGAAGCTGACGCGTTGCTGCCGCTTCAGGTAGGGAATTTCTTCCGCAGGGCCCAGGCGCAGCGGATGTGCGCCGCCGGCGAGCAGGCCCGCATCCAGCAGCGCAGGTACATCAGCCGCAGTGACCGGGCCGTAGGCAACGCGGCCCGCGGGGGTGACGACCTCGATCATCGGTTCCAGCCAGAACAGGCCGCGTGACCCGTTGCGCACAATGCGCGCATCCAGCCCGCGCCGCGGCTTTGCACTCCGCTGGCGCTGCGCAATTTCGGTGACAAACGCCGCGGCGACGGCATCGGCGCCAAGCGCGAGGGCGGTCGAGTCACGCGGAATGAAGAGCGTAACCGTCATGGCCTGTTTCTCAAATCGGCCAGCAGCATATCGAATTTTTCAGGCGTCATGCGTGCGTGCAAGGTCGTTTCGTCGATCTGCATGTTCGGCCCCGCGGCGCATTGGCCGAGACAATACACCGGCTCAAGGGTCACCGCGCCGTCGGCGCTGGTTGCGTGGAAGCCGCAGCCCAGGGCTGTTTGCACATGCTGCGCCAGCGCTTCGCAACCGAGCGATTGGCAGGCTTCGGCGCGGCAGACACGCAATACATGGCGGCCGGGCGGCGTCTGGCGAAAATAATGGTAATAGGTGATCACGCCATGCACCTCGGCGCGCGAAAGATTCAGCGCACCGGCGATGGACGCAACGGCATCCGGCGGGATGTAGCCGAGGGCTTCCTGAATGTCGTGCAGGATGGGCAGCAGCGCGCCGGGCAAGGAGTGCTTTGCTGCCAGGATGCTGTCAATAGTGGAAAGGTTTTCCATCGTGCTGTTATAAACCTGCCGGCCAAAAAGTGGAAGTGTGGAAACGGGGAAAACTGAAGGCCTGTGCGTGTTTTTCAGGCGCTTCGGCCAAGGGCGCAAGTATACAAGATAAGAAAAGGCGTCCGCATGCAAAATGCGGCGCCAGTCCCGCTGGATACCGCTGCGCATGACTTTTTGCGGCGTGACTTTGGGTATCATCCATGTTCTTGTTGTCGCAGGGACATGCACATGGGGGAACTATGGCGTTAACCATTGGAGTCGTTCGGGAGAGTGCCGCCGGCGAAACGCGCGTCGCCGCCGTGCCCGATGTGGTGAAGAAATTCAGGGCGCTCGGCGCCGCGTTTTGCATCGAGACGAATGCCGGGTCGGCCAGCTGTCTTGGCGACGAAGATTTCGGCGCAGACGCCGTGGCGCCCAGCGCGGCCGAAGTATTCGCTGCCGCCCAGGTGCTGCTCAAAGTGCAGCCGCCCAGCGTGGACGAAATCAACGCCATGACACCGGGCACGGTGCTGATCGGTGCGCTCGCCCCCTATTCGAGCAGGGAGCGCATCGCTGCGCTGAAAGCCAGGAACATCACCGCTTTGGCTACCGAACTGATCCCGCGCATTTCGCGGGCCCAGAGCATGGATACGCTCTCCAGCCAGGCGGCTGTTTCGGGTTACCTGGCGGTCTTGATCGCCGCCAGCCACTGCCCGAAATTCTTCCCGATGCTGACCTATGCCGCCGGCACCATCCGCCCGGCGCGCGTGCTGGTGATTGGCGCGGGGGTGGCGGGTTTGCAGGCCATCGCCACGGCCAAACGGCTGGGCGCCATTGTCGAGGGCTACGACGTGCGTCCCGAAACGCGCGAACAGATTGAATCGCTGGGAGCGAAGTTTGTCGATACCGGCGTCTCGGCGGCGGGCAGCGGCGGCTATGCGCGCGAACTGACCGACGAGGAAAAAGCCCGGCAGGCCGAAAAACTTGGCCGTGCAGTGGCCAATGCCGATGTGCTGATTACCACGGCAGCCATTCCCGGCAAGCGTTCGCCGCTGATAATCAGCGAGACGATGATTGCCGGCATGAAAAATGGCGCCGTCGTCGTTGATATGGCCGCCGAAGGCGGCGGCAACTGCGTCGGCACGCAGGCCGGCCAGACCGTCAGGGTGGGTGGCGCAACGATCATCGGCGCGGTGAACCTGCCCGCGCAAATGCCGGTGCATGCTTCGGAAATGTTCGCCAAGAACCTCTACAACTTCATCTCGCCCTTCATCAGGGACGGCGCGCTGAATCTGGACTGGAGCGATGAGGTGCTGGCCGGCGCGTGCCTTACGCGCGACGGGGAATTGGTGCATGAAGGCGTGAAAAAAACCTTAGGGGAGAGCAACGGCATCCCCCCCAGCCCTCCAGCCACGCAGAGGGGTGACAGCGGTTCAGCCGCTGGTGCGGCTTCCACAAACAACGCTGCCCCCTCCTTGGGGCGGCCCGGCGGAGAGGTCTGACATGGAAAACTTCATCTACGTTTACATCTTCATGCTGGCCGCCTTTACCGGCTACGAGGTGATTTCCCGCGTGCCGGTGATTTTGCATACGCCGCTGATGTCCGGCTCAAATTTTGTGCATGGCGTAGTGCTGGTTGGCGCGATGGTGGCGCTGGGCAATGCCGACCCGCATGATCCGCTGCAACTGGCCATCGGTTTCTTCGCCGTATTTCTCGGCGCTGCCAATGCGGCGGGCGGATATGTGGTCACTGAACGCATGCTGGCGATGTTCAAAATAAGAGGCGCGCAATGACTGCACTGATCCAGGTTTCCTACTTCGTCGTCGCCGTTCTGTTCATTCTCGGCCTCAAGGCCATGGCTTCGCCGGTGACAGCCAGGCGCGGCATCCTCTGGGCCGGCATCGGCATGGTGCTGGCCACGGTGATTACGTTTGCCACACCGGGCATGCGGAACATCGGCCTGATGAGCGCGGCCATCGTGCTGGGCGGCGGGCTGGCCTGGTATCTGGGTCGCGTCGTCAAGATGACCGACATGCCGCAGATGGTGGCCATCTACAACGGCATGGGCGGCGGCGCGGCGGCGGCCATCGCGGCGCTCGAATTTGCGCGGGGCCATGTGCATGGCGTGGTGGTGACGCTGCTGGCCGTGCTCGGCGCGTTGATCGGCTCGGTAGCTTTTTCCGGTTCGTGCATCGCCTTCGCCAAGCTGCAAGGCCTCATGAAAAAAGCCTGGCGCCTGCCCGCGCAGAACGCGGTGAATGTCGTGCTGGCGCTGGTTGCGCTGGGACTGGCGATCAAGCTTGTTGCAGCGGGAGCGTCATCTGATGCGGAAACCCCGCTGAACACCGCGACCCTTATCGCCTTTTTCATCGTCTCGCTGGTTCTTGGCGTGGTGCTGACCAGTCCCATCGGCGGCGCCGACATGCCGGTGGTGATCTCGCTGCTCAATGCCTTCACCGGCCTGGCCGTGGGTTTTGAGGGCTATGTGCTGGGCAATCCGGCGCTCATCATCGCCGGCATTGTGGTCGGCGCATCCGGCACCTTGCTGACGCAACTGATGTCCAAGGCGATGAACCGGCCGATCACCAATATCATTTTCACGCCAATGACCGGCGAGGCGCAGGCAGGCGGGCCGGTCACCGGCACCATGAAGGAAGCCAGCGCGATGGACGTAGCGGCGATGATGCGTTTTGCGCAGAAGGTCATCATCGTTCCCGGTTACGGCATGGCCGTGGCCGGCGCGCAGCACAAGGTGTGGGAAATGGCCAGGTTGTTGCAGGAAGCCGGCGTCGAAGTCAAATTTGCCATTCATCCGGTGGCCGGCCGCATGCCCGGCCACATGAATGTGCTGCTGGCCGAAGCGGGCGTACCCTACGACATGATTTTCGACCTGGAAGAGATCAACGAGGAATTTCGCCAGGCCGACGTCGCGCTGGTGATCGGCGCCAACGACGTGGTGAATCCATCCGCGCGCAGCGACAAATCCAGCCCGATCTACGGCATGCCGATTCTCAACGCCGATTACGCGCAAAACGTGATTGTGAACAAGCGCGGCAAGGGCACCGGGTATTCGGGCATCGAAAACGCCCTGTTCTACGGCGAAAACACGCGCCTGCTGTATGGCAGCGCGCAGCAGGCGATTGCGGAAGTCATCGCCAACATCAAGACCATGCAGGCTTGAGCGCATGCACTCGCGCAATACCGAAAAATTATGCGAAGCGATATCCAGTGGGACGGCGCTGGTTTGAATCCTTGAGTCCGTATTTGGACGTATCTGGACAAGACGGCGGAAAAACGGGAAATTGCATCCATGCACCATGGGTGAATTCAAACATTGAGGCTTTGTTACGAAAGGGCGCGTTATGCCTGAAGTCTTCGGTTTCGATGCGTTCTCCCCCAAGGAGATTGCCGCGCGGGCGGAAGCCATCGGTGTGGCCAAGGCGCGGCTGCCGCTGCTTTCCATGCTGATGCTGAGCGTGCTGGCCGGAGCCTTCATCGGCCTGGGTGCGCTCTACTTCGTGCTGGTCAAATCCGACCCTTCCCTGGGCTTTGCCGCCAGCCAGCTGCTCGGCGGCGTGGCATTTTCGTTGGGGCTGCTTCTCGTTATCGTCGCCGGCGCGGAGTTATTCACCGGAAACAATCTGCTGGTGATCGCCTGGGCCGACGGAAAGATTTCCATCCGCGAACTGCTGCGCAACTGGGCAGTTGTCTGCACCGGCAATTTCATCGGCGCTGCCGGATTGGCGCTGCTGGTCTTTCTTTCCCGGCATGCGGAAATGAACGACGGCGCGATTGCAGAACAATACATCCGGATTGCCGCCGCCAAGTGCGCCCTGCCGTTCTGGACGGCTTTTTTCAAAGGCGTGCTGTGTAATGTGCTGGTCTGCATGGCCGTGTGGATGGCTATCGCCGGCCACAACGTCGCCGACAAGGCGGTGGCGATTGTTTTTCCCATCTCCGCGTTCGTTGCCGCCGGCTTCGAACACAGCATCGCCAACATGTACCTTATTCCCCTCGCCATGTTGCTGGAATCTTTCGGCAGCGCCGGCGCAGCCACCCACGCCGTTACCTGGGCTGGTCTCTTCCGCAACCTGGTGCCGGTCATTCTGGGCAATCTCGTTGGCGGCAGCGTGCTGGTCGGCTTGGTATACCATGTCATTTACCAGCGGGCGTCAGGTCAAAATATGGGCAGCCGGGGAGATAAGCATAAATAACCTGCCTCGCAACACGGGCACGGGTGGAGGATCATGAAAGTGATTGCCAATGGCAAGACGATACAGGCTTGAGCAGACACAGTTGGCCCAGGAACTTTTTCGCCATGCGAAAAAACCATATCCAAGATAATGTCTCGCCCTTGTTATGATAATGTGTGAATGTCATAGCAATGTCATAACAAAAACGGGGGGAGAAACCATGGCCGATGCGCAGATGAACAATGGGTTGGTAGCTCGCGTTAGGGAGTATCAGATGCCGCCTTTCCGTGACGCTCTGGTGCTGGGGCGCGAAGCTTCGATCGGCTGCCAAGCCGTGCAGCGTGCCTTGACGCTGCTGGTGAAAGCTCCCTTCGCCCATATCGAGATCGATGACAACATCGTCGCTGATATCCTGATCCGCGAAAACCTGCTGAGGCGCATGTCGCAGCAGCAGATCACCACCTTCGTGCTGACGCACATCAAGCCGCTGATGGGCATAGACGAAGTGCTGCAGGTCGACCTCGATATTGAAGTCACCGTGACCGCTCCGGGTACATGAAACGTCTGGTTGCTGCCGATTGCCTGTGGCCGCATGTGGAGCGCGTACTGGAGGAAGAGCGGCCCACGCACGCCGCGCAAGGTACAGTGTTCGCCGTGTTCGCCGCGCCGCCAGGGGAAAAGTTTTGCGGTCTGGCCGGCGAGCGTGATATCGCTGCCCACCCCAACTGGATATTTGCCGACCTGGTTGAACATCGCTCTTTGTATAAGGTGAAACCGGCGACGTCGCTCTCGGCCTGCCTCGGACTGATGAAGAAAAGCGGGCTGGATGCGCTGCCGGTGACCGATGGTACCGGCCGTTTCCTCGGTGCCGTCACCCAGAGCAGCCTGCTGCGCGGCTTGCTGAAACAGGAGCGCGAGTTGTTGCGGCTGGCGCAACATCACTATCACGCGGCCGAAGATGAGCGCCAGGAACTGGAACGCTGGTCGTCGCGTCTTAGCGAACTGCACGCCGCCGCGTGCACGCTGCTCAACGTGCTGGCGCATACGGCGCTGGAAACAGATCTGCTGCAAGTTGCGATAGAGGCACTGACCAAGCTGCTGGAGACGCGCTACGGCGCCATCGGCATCCTCGATAAAGAAGGTGGCCTGTCCGAATTCATCACCACCGGCATCAGTGCCGAGGAAGCCGCACGCATTGGCGAGAAGCCGAGCGGACGCGGTCTGCTCGGTGTGGTGATCCGGGATAACATGACCGTCCGGCTGGAGGATATGGCGACACATCCGCAATCTGCCGGCTTTCCGCCTCATCACCCGCCCATGAAATCCCTGCTGGCCGTGCCCGTCTCGCATGCCGGGCGCGTGTATGGGCGCATCTACCTGTGTGACAAATGGAGCGGCGAACCATTCACAGCGGAGGACGAATTGCTGGCCACGAGTTTCTCCCATGCGCTCGCGCTGGTGCTGGACAATGCCTCCGCGCTGGAAGAAATCATGGAGACACACCAACGCCTGGATTATCTGGCCCACTATGACACGCTGACCGGGCTACCCAACCGTGAACTGGTAACCGATCGCATCAAGCTGGCGATGGCGCATACGCACCGCCAGGGTGGCCGGGTGGCCGTCCTGTTCATCGATCTCGACAATTTCAAGCAGACCAATGATTCTCTTGGCCATTCAGTGGGTGATCGCTTGTTGCAGGTGGTCGCGCAGCGCCTGCTGGACAGCGTGCGCGAGGGCGACACCGTAGCTCGACTCTCGGGCGATGAATTTCTCCTCATGTTGCCCGATATCGTTACCATCCAGGATGCCGCCACGGTGGCGCAGAAAATCCTGACAGCGCTGACCCCGCCATGCCACGTGGGGGGAAACGAGATTTTCATCGGCGCCAGCATCGGCATCAGCATCTTTCCCGATGATGCAGCCAGCATGGAAGACTTGTTGCGTTTTGCCGATACGGCTATGCATCACGTCAAGCATAGCGGACGCAACACCTACCAATTTTTCACTGCTGCCATGAATGAAACAGCACAACACCACAGCCGCATGGAAAATGCCCTGCGACGGGCGGTGGAGAACAATGAACTGGAGCTCCATTACCAGCCGCAGGTGGATGTCAGAAATGGCAGAATCGTTGGCATGGAGGCCCTGCTGCGCTGGCACAACCCGGACTTGGGTCACATCCCGCCTGCTGAATTCATTCCCGTAGCCGAAGACACGGGGCTGATCGTACCGATTGGCGAATGGGTGCTGGCGACGGTCTGTGCGCAGGGCAAGCGCTGGGCCAGCATGGGTTTTTCCGGCTTGCACGTGGCGGTCAATATCTCTGCCCGCCAGTTCCGGCAGAAAGGATTTGCTGCCAACGTACGGCGTATCCTGGCGGCAAGCGAAATGCCACCCACCATGTTGGAGCTGGAACTCACCGAAAGCGTGATGATGAAGGACATGGATGAGGTCATCACCGTCCTGGATGATCTGCGCACGCTGGGCATCAGCGTTTCCATTGACGACTTTGGCACCGGCTATTCATCGCTCAGCCGCCTTAAGCGTTTCCCCATTGACCTGTTGAAAATCGACCAGTCCTTCGTCCGCGATATAACAACGGATACGGATGATGCAGCCATCGTCCTGGCCATCATCACGCTGGCGCACAGCTTGCGCTTGCACGTGATCGCTGAAGGGGTGGAAACAGCGGAGCAGCTCGACTTTCTGATACGGCATGGCTGCGACGAAATCCAGGGCTACCTGTTCAGCAAGCCGGTACCGGCGGCGGAGTTTACGTCGCTGCTGCGCGAGGACCGGCGTCTGGTGGTTCCCCGGTTGCCGGCACCAAGTCTGAAACCGGTAGCGTCAGGGCGCGACGGCTGAAGATGGCAGGCTGCTGTCAGGTCTTTGCATCAAAGAAGTGCACTACATTGCGTCCTTCGTCCTTGGCCTGGTACATCGCCAGATCAGCCCATTTGAGAATATCGTCCGGGCTGGCTTCGTTATTGATGAACAGCACGACGCCAATGCTCGATGTGCACCGGTGTTCGATAGTGAGCTGCTCTTTTCCATCATGCTGCAGCTTCAGCACGTAGGGCTCAGCCAGGGCAAGGCGGATTTTTTCGGCAACGAATCCGGCCTGGTTGATCGATGCGCTCCTGTCGGTGTCAAGTTCGTCGAGCATCACCACAAACTCGTCGCCGCCAAAGCGGGCGACAGTATCCTTTCCCCGCACGCAGGCGGTAATGCGACGCGCCACTTCGCTCAGCAGCAGATCGCCTGTGCCATGCCCATGCACATCGTTAAGCGGTTTGAAGTTATCCAGATCGAGAAACATCAGCGCGCCATAACGGCCGCTGCGCTTGCTGGCAACCATGGCCTGCCTCAGACGGTCGTCCAGCAGGCGTCGATTCGGCAAGCGCGTCAAGGCATCGTAGAAAGCCAGCGTGCGAATCTGTTCCTCGGCTTTCTTGCGCTCGGTTACATTGCGCATGACGGCGATGAAGTGGGTGATTTCCCCCGCCGCATTTTTAATGGGCGTAATCGTCATTTCTTCGTCATACTCGGCGCCATCCTTGTGGCGGTTAACCAGTTCGCCGTGCCAGACGTTTCCTGCGAGAATGGTCTTCCATATTGACTGGTAATAACCGGGTTCCTGTTTACCGGATTTCACCAGATCGCGGATGTTGAGGCCAACCGCTTCGCTCAGGCTATACCCGGTCAGTTCGCTAAAAGCCGGGTTGGCCCACTGGACCCGGGCATCCTTGTCGGTAATCAGCACGGCATTTGCAGACGCATTAAGCGCGTAATCCTTCAAGCGCAGATCGTTTTGAATATGCGTTTGCTCAATAGCGCGTGCGGCCAGGTCGGCCATGCGTTCAATCAGGGCAATTTCCGTGTCCGACGGTTGTGCGGGTTGGGGGTGATAAATGGCAAAGGTACCCAGCACGCGCTGCTTGCCGTCCTTGATGGGTTGCGACCAGCAGGACTGAACGTCTGCCCGGCGCGCCAAAAAACGAAAAGCGGTGGTCCACGCAGGATCTTGCCGTATATCTTCAGTGATGACACGCTCGCCGCGATGCGCTGCCGTGCCACATGCGCCGACCCCTTCGCCAATCGCCAGGCCGTCAATGGCCTGGTTGTAAAAATCCGGCAGGCTGGGTGCAGCGCCATGGCGCAAATGCCGGCCATCTTCGTCCAGCAGCAAAATCGAACACAACATCCCGGGGTGAAGACGCTCAACTTCACGAGCCATTTCATCCAGCACCTGATGCAGCGAAACCCCATGATTGATCTGCTGGAGAATCCGGTTATGCAAGCTCAGCTCATCGGTACGGTTGCGCAATCCGGTTTCCGCCTGCTGGCGCTGCGCGAGGTAGGTGGTGAGCGTCATGCCCACCAGCGACAGGATCACCATGAAAAACCAGTAGTTGCTGAGCCGGGTATCCACAAGGTCATGAGCGAAGAAACCAATTCCCTGATAAGCGCCCAGCACCCCCTGAATGGCCGTCATGGCAAGGAGAAGTACCGTCCAGCGGGCGCCCAGGCGCAAGGCGGCCCAGGCAATGAACAGGAACATCCAGTAACTCTGCGCCACATGGCCAATGCTGTCGTGGAACCAGTCCATGAAAATAACCTGTCCTGCCAGGAACGTGACTCCGGCCACCATCAGGGCTTCTCTCGGTTGTTGCGTGGCTGGATGGTCCCTGGACGAACGTTTCCAAAGGAGAAACAGGGGGGTGAGCAGGATAACGCCGAGCACATCGCCCAGCCACCAGTCAAACATGCCATAAAGATAGGTTTCACCAGTCAGAATTCCTGCCTGCAGCAAGCTCGTGGCGCCGGCCAGGGCGCTCAGGCCGCTGCTGACAAAGCCGCCCAGGACAATGAGCCGCAGATAGTCGGGCAACGCCTGGAGGGAGGCATCAAATTTACTGTCGCGCGTCAACAGCCAGGCACCCAACAGTGCGCCCAGCGTGCTGCCGACAGATTTGAGCAAAACGGTTTCCGGCGGATAGCCGAACAGCGTATTGGCGCCCAGTGCGCCAAGGAGAATGCCCCAGGCATAGCGCTTGCCGCCGAGCAGCAGGACAGCAAGCGCATATCCGCTGGCAAGGAAGAAGATGCTGCCGCCGCCGGAAGGTGCGAGATAGGCAAGAACAGCCAACACCAGTAGCGCGTAGAACACGGCGATACCGAGCTGTTTGAGTGCAGTCACCCGCCAGGAAGGGGATACGGAACAGGACATGTGAAAGTCGGCGCTGGTTTGAATCCTTGAGTCCGTATTTGGACGTGTCTGGACGGTACGGTGAATAGTTGACTGGTTAAACTGGAGCGCGCATTCAGCGCCCTTTCAGTACGGCAGATATCGCGTTGTGTGCTCAAATCACATCATGCGCTTATGACAAAAGCACAATAATTATTGGTCCCGCCATTTCATTTATTAAAACCATACCACTTGGTTTGACAGTATTCTGGAAGAGCTGTAGCATTCGCGCCCTTCCAAGCCGGGTCGGTAGCTCAGTCGGTAGAGCAGCGGACTTTTAATCCGTTGGTCGCGAGTTCGAATCTCGCCCGACCCACCATTTTTCGTAATATACTGCCAACCCGCTTTCTTGGGTTGTTAGCTCAGTTGGTAGAGCAGCGGACTCTTAATCCGTAGGTCGAGTGTTCGAGCCACTCACAACCCACCAATTTCCCGACGGCTTCCAGCAGCGGAAGCCGTTTTCATTGGTGTCCCGCATAGCCAAATCGTGGCCAGCGAGTACGGAATCCATCCGCCTCATGCCACAAGCGACAGGGCAGGCTTGCTCAGGAATCCCGCGACCGCATCGGATGGAATCGGAACGCTGTAGAGGTAGCCCTGCAACTCGTCGCACTTGAGCAATTGCAGAAACTTGGCCTGCTCCTTGGTTTCCACACCCTCGGCGATTACCTTCAGGCCAATCGCATGGGCAAGGGAGATAATGGTCGAAACGATGGTCAAGCTATGTGAGCTGGTTGTCATCGTATCAACGAAGGATCGGTCAATTTTGAGTGCATGCACCGGCAGTTTCGCGAGATATCCCAAAGAGGAATAGCCCGTGCCGAAATCGTCGATGGCAATCTTGACGCCCATTTCCCCGATGGCGGCGAGTTTCTTCATGTTTTCCTCGATGTCGTTCATGATCAGGCTCTCGGTGATTTCGAGATCGAGTCCGCATCCTTTGCCACCAAGTTCTTCCACCGCGCGCTGTACGAGTTTTACGAAGTCGCGTTGCTGAAGCTGGATTGGCGACACATTGACCGCTATGCGCGGTGCGGTCCCGTCCGGCAGGCGCCAGTTCTTTCCATCCGTCAGCGCCTTGCGTATCGCCCAGGGGCCGACCTCGAGGATGAGCCCTGTATTTTCGAGTATCGGGATGAATTCGCCGGGCGGCACCAGGCCGCTGTCCGGGTTCTGCCAGCGAAGCAAGGCCTCGAAGCCGGCAATACTGCCATTCATGGCGTGTATCTTTGGCTGGTAATGCAGAAGAAATTGTTCCTGTTCGATCGCCTTGCGCAGCTTTTGCTCAAGCAACAGCGTTTGCGCGACCCGGGCATTGATTTCTGGGCGGTAGAAGAAGAACCGCTCCGCCATTGCCTTGGCTTTCTTTACCGCGGCCTCGGCATTTCTGAACAGCGTATCGGCATCTTCTCCGTCGTCGGGAAATATCGCGACCCCGAGCGCCGGCGCAATTCTGACTTCCTTGCCGTCGATCAAAAACAATTCCTTGTGGATTGCAGTCACCGATTTGCCGATCAGATAAGGCAGGTTTTCAGGATCGCGAACGTCAACAAGGGCGCCGGCGAAACAATCGGCGGAAACTCTCGCGAGAGACTCCACCTCCGGCCAAACGGCCTTGATGCGCTGTGCGACGTCGTGCAGCAACCTGTCGCCGACTTGCCGCCCGAATGTTTCGTTGATGAGACGAAACCGCCTGATATCGCCAATCAGGACAGCCACCCGCGTGTTGTTTTTTCTTGCTGCGTCCAGCAATAACATTATCCGCTCCTGGAACAGCGCTCTGTTGGGAAGCCCCGTCAGCGGGTCGTAGTGGGTCAGGTAGGTGAGTTGCTCATCCTTGGCAATGTGCTCTAGCGCGAAGGATATGTCGCCCGCCAGTTCATTCATCAGGCCCAGTTCATTCCCATTGAAAAAATCCGGTTCCTTGGCGTACATCAGCATCACGCCGACGCAGACGTCTTCGACCACCAGCGGCAGCGCAATACCCGAGCGGTATCCGTGCCGCAGCGCCAATTCCCTGAAACAGTTTTTAGGCGGATTCACCGCAATGTCATTCACAAAGAATGGCTTCTTCTCCGCAACCGTACGCGATACGAGGTTTGATGGCGCTACGCCGTCCGCGTCCAGTGAAACGACGTATTCATCGGGTGCCTCCATCTCGAAGCCATGATGGGCGACGGCCCGCACCAGGCCTTTGTCGTAATCGACCATGCCGATCCATACCATGCCGAACCCGCCCTGTTCGACGGCAATTCGGCAAGTCTCATGCAACAAGTCATGCCGGTCACGCACCCGCACGATGGTCGAATTGATCTTGCTCAGAACCGCATGCAGACGGCTCAGTTGGGCTATTTTTCTTTCCTGGTCGCGTCGCTCCGTGATATCGCGCGATATCCCGTCCATGCGGACAACCTTGCCGCTTGCATCCGCAGCGGTATGGCCGCGGCTGTGAATCCAGCGTATTTCACCGCTCGGGGTCAGCGCCCTGTAATCGGACTCAAAGATTCCGCCTTGCGCTGCCTCATCCCATTCGGCCAGCACCCTGGCTTTATCGTCGGGGTGAATAAGATCGCCCCAGACAAGGTTCATGGCGTAGATTTCATCCGGAGTGTGGCCAAAAGTGGCAGCAACCGCCGGGCTGACAAAGCAAACGTGGCGCGAGGGCACCTCGACAGACCAGACCACGTCCGGCAACGTCGACACTACGCTGCGTATTTGTTGGCGCAGCGTTTCAAGCTCGATATTCGGCTCGGTACGTTCCGCCATCAGCTGCTTGAATTGTTTTGGCATGATTGCTCCCGGGAAATATCAGGATGTGGCCCAATATGCAGGCCATGCCAAAAACAGAAAAGATACAGAAGGCGCAACTTTCGCCTGCCACAGGGCAATAGACAGGCACAGTCGATGCAGCTTGCGACAGTCACAGATTTGGGCCATTATGGGCAATGGTGCGGTTGCTCGCACAAAGCTGAACCGCATAAAGAGGCTGCCATGACACTGTATGAGCAGTATGCGGATGAGATCTCAAGCAATATCGACAGGGGCGTATTGCGCTCGGGAGATCGCATACCTTCGGTGCGCGATGCCTGCCGCACCCGCCTTCTCAGTCCGGGCACGGTGCAGAAGGCGTATCGCCTGCTTGAGGACCGCGGAAAGATCCATACCCGGCCCCGCTCCGGCTATTACGTCAGCGCCAACTGGAAGGGCTTTCCTGCGCAGCCTGAATCTTCCCGGCCTGCCGCGACGTCCACAGTGGTTAACATTGACGATTTGGTGTTTCAACTGCTGGATACGACGAAATCTGCGGATTTCGTGCAGTTCGGATCGGCCTTCCCCGCCCCGGAGCTTTTCCCGATGGCAAAACTCGCGCGTGCGCTCCATACCGCCGCGGGCCGTTTGAGCCCCCAGAGCATCTACGCAAATATGACGCCCGGCAATCCCGAGTTAAGGCGCCTGATCGCACGGCAATACCTTGAACTCGGATACAGCGTACCGGCCGAGGAGATCATCATCACGAGCGGCGCTCTTGAAGGATTGAATCTGTGCCTGCAGGCAGTGACCCGGCCCGGTGATCTCGTAGCGATCGAAAGTCCCTCGTTCTACGCCGCACTGGATGCGATCGAACGACTGGGATTGAAAGCGGTCGAGATACCCACTTGCCCGGGCAAAGGGGTCAACCTGGCTGCGCTGGCAACCGCATTGGAGCGGCATTCGATAAAGGCATGCTGGCTCATGACCAATTTCCAGAACCCGCTCGGCAGTCTCATGCCCGACGAAAAGAAGCAGGAGCTGGTAAAACTTCTGGCCTTGCACGATGTACCCATGATTGAGGACGACGTCTACAGCGAGCTCTACTACGGACGGGATCGGCCCAAGCCGGCCAAGGCTTTCGACCTTAAGGGCCTCGTCATGCATTGCTCGTCATTCTCGAAATGCCTTGCCCCGGGGTACCGCGTGGGGTGGACCGCCCCCGGGCGCTTCGCCGCACAGGTAGAACGTGTGAAGCTGATGACGACCATCGCCACCAGCGCCCCGCTGCAGGCGGCAATCGTCGAGTTTCTCAAGTATTCGGGATACAAACACCACTTGCGCAATTTGCGCCAGGAGTTGCAGGCTCTGCAAAATCAGATGCTGCACGCGATCGGCCACAAATTCCCGCAAGGTATCCACGTAACCCGTCCCGAAGGCGGGTATTTTCTTTGGGTCGAAATGTCTGAATCGGTGAATGCGCTGGAGGTGCATCGGCGCGCCATGGAAAAAAAGATCACGGTGGCGCCGGGTCAGATTTTTTCGCCGCAACGCAAATTTGCAAACTGCATCCGCCTGAATTATGGCCAAACCTGGTCGCCGCAGTCGGAAGCCGCGATCACCACGCTCGGAGAAATCATTGCAGCCTTGACCTGACCCGCTGCCCGCTTTAGCGACCTTTTCACATCGGCAATTTGCGCATGGTCCGCTACCGTATAATCACCGGCCTGTCCTGTTATTCACTTACTCCCCGATTGAGGAACACCGATGGCCAAACCCAACTACTCCTTCGAAAAACGCCAGCGCGACTTGGCCAAGAAGCAGAAAAAAGAAGAGAAGCGCCTGCGCAAGCAGGGCACGCCGGACACCTCGGCGGACAATGTGCCGGCGCAGCCGGAGGGCCTAGCGCCCCAGCCGGTAGACGGCGAGACTGCCTAAGAAATTAGGCCCTGCGACGACGAGCCGGCCGGCCTCGTCAAGCACTTGCCGCTCGCGGATAACAAGCTGCATCTTGGCGCACAGCGCCTCAAAATCGAGCAGCGTGAAAAATCGCAGGTTGGGCGTATCAAACCATTCGTAGGGCAGGTCTTCAGAAACCGGCATGCGGCCATTCATCACCGCCACGCGGTTCTTCCAGTAGGCGAAGTTGGGGAAGCTCACCACCGCCTCGCGCCCCACGCGCAGCATTTCGGCCAGGATGCGTTCCGTGTGGCGCACGGTTTGCAATGTGCGCGAGAGCACAACGTGATTGAACGTGCCGTCGTCAAAACCGGCCAGGCCTTGTTCCAGATTGCCCTGGATGACATTGATGCCATTGGCAATCGCCGCCAGCACACCCGCCTCTTCAAGCTCGATGCCGTAGCCGTGCGCGCCACGCTCCTCGATCAGGCGCTTGAGCAGCGAGCCGTCGCCACAGCCCAGATCGAGCACCCGCTCGTCCGGCTTCACCCAGCTGGCAATCAGATCAAAATCGGCGCGTTCGGGAGCGTATTTCACAGTGTTATCCGTTGCAGATAGGTAGCTACTACGGCATGGTAATGCGCATCGTCCATGAGAAAGGAGTCGTGGCCGTGCGCGCAGTCGATCTCGGCATACGCCACGGGCTGCCCGTTATGCACCAGCGCATGCACAATCTCGCGCGAGCGGAATGGAGTGAAGCGCCAGTCGGTAGAGAAAGAAACGATCAGAAAACCGGCACGCGCACAAGCCAGCGCAGCCGCCAGATTGCCGTCGTATTCCAGCGCCGGGTCGAAATAATCGAGCGCCCTGGTCATCCGCAGATAAGTGTTGGCATCAAAGAGACCGGCAAATTTGTCGCCCTGATGGCGCAGATAGGATTCAATCTCGAACTCGACATCGAAGCTGTAGCTGCCGGCGCCCGGGCGCTGGCGGCGGCCGAATTTCTCGGCCATCTGGTCATCCGACAGGTAGGTGATGTGGCCCAGCATGCGTGCCAGACGCAAGCCGCGCAGGGGGCGCACGCCATGCGCGTAATAATGGCCGCCATGAAAATCCGGGTCGCTCAAAATAGCCTGGCGGGCTACATCGTCGAAGGCAATGTTTTCGGCTGAAAGTTTCGACGCAGCGGCAATCACAAGGCTGTGGCGCACCCGCTCGGGAAAACTCAACGCCCATTGCAATGCCTGCATGCCGCCCAGGCTGCCGCCGATCACGGCGGCCCAGGCGGCGATGCCAAGATGGTCGGCCAGGCGCGCTTGCGCCGCCACCCAGTCTTCAACCGTGACCACCGGAAAATCGGCTCCCCAGTGCTTGCCGGTAGCCGGGTTGATGCTTGCCGGGCCGGTCGAACCATGGCAGCCGCCAAGGTTATTCACCCCGACGATAAAAAAGCGGCCGGTATCCAGCGGCCGGCCGGGGCCGATAATGTTGTCCCACCAGCCGAGGTTATCTGGCTGGCCGGCGTAATGGCCGGCAACATGATGATGGCCGGAAAGCGCATGGCAAACAAGAATGGCGTTCGACTTCGCGGCGTTCAACGTGCCGTAAGTTTCGTAAACCAGATCGAAAGCGGGCAGCAGGGCGCCGCTCCTGAGTGCCAGGGGCGTTGCAAAATGCGCGCGCTGGGCGCTGACAATGCCTATGCTCATAGCGATAACGTCAGAGCCGGTCCATCAGCTCATAAACCCTTTCCGGCTCGTCCACCTTGAGCAAGCGGGCCACGTGCGGCGCCAGGCGCACCGTGTCCGCCTGCAGTACCTGCTGCTTGACTTCCAGCAGTTGCGCCGGATGCATGGAGAACTGGCGCAAACCCATGCCCAGCAGCAAGCGTGTCAATTTCGGATCGCCCGCCATTTCGCCGCACACCGCCACCGGCAGGCCGGCGCGCGCGCCGGCGTGCAATGTCTTGAGAATGAGCTGGAGCACCGCCGGATGCAACGGATCATAGAGGTAGGCCACAGCCCCGTCGCTGCGATCAATGGCGAGGGTGTATTGGATAAGGTCATTGGTGCCGATGGACAAAAAATCGAGATGGCGCAGAAACGGGCCCAGCACCAGCGCCGCAGCAGGAATCTCGATCATGCCGCCGACTTCAATGGCGTCGTTGAACTTATGCCGCGATTCACGCAGTTGCGCCTTGGCTTCCTCGATCAAGGCCAGGGTCTGCGCGATTTCCTGTGCGTGCGCCAGCATCGGAATCAGGAGCCGTACCCGGCCATGATGCGAGGCGCGCAGAATGGCGCGCAGCTGGGTGAGAAAAATCTGTGGTTCGGCCAGGCAAAAACGAATGGCGCGCAAGCCGAGTGCCGGGTTGGCCGATATGTGCTCGCCCGCGCGCGCCCTCAATGCGCGCGCTTCCTTGTCGGCACCGATGTCGAGCGTGCGAATGGTGACCGGCTTGCCGGCGAAGGCCTTCACCACATGGCGATAGGCCTCGTATTGCTCGTCTTCATCCGGCAGTTCATCGCGATTCATGAAGAGAAATTCGGTGCGAAACAAACCGACGCCGTCAGCCCCCACGTCCTTTGCCCGTTCCGCATCCTGCGGCAACTCGATGTTGGCATGCAGTTCGATCAGTTCGCCATCCAGCGTGGCGGCGCGCGCGGTTTTGAGGCGCATGCGCTTGCTGCGTTCGAGCTCCAGTCCGGTTTTCCTGAGCCGGTATTCTTCCAGCACACGCGCGTCGGGATCGACAATCAGCACGCCGCGCGTGCCATCGAGAATCAGCAGGTCGTTATCCTGGATCAGCGGCCGCGCGTGCTGCATGCCGACCACGGCAGGAATGGCAAAACTGCGCGCAACAATGGCGGTGTGCGAGGTGGAGCCGCCCATGTCGGTAACAAAACCGCCAATTTTCAGGTTCTTGAATTGCAGCGTATCGGCGGGGGAAAGGTCATGGGCAACCAGAATCAGGTCAGCATCGACCGCCGCCGTCTTGCGCCAGGCAAGCTTGCGCGGCTTGTTCTGCAAGACCCGCAGTACGCGCTCGACGACTTGCGAGATATCCTGTTTGCGCTCGCGCAGGTAGGCATCTTCAAAGGCATCGAATTGCGCCATGACTTCCTGCATCTGCTGCACCAGCGCCCATTCGGCATTGCAACGGCGATCGCGAATCAGCGCGCGCACGCCATTGGTCAAGTCCGGGTCGGCAAGCAGCATCGCATGCAGATCGATGAATGCCGACAGTTCCCCTGGACTGCCCGCGCTGTCAGCCTCTTCGCGCAATGCCTCAAGCTCGCCGGCAACAACGGCGAGCGCCGCATCGAACCGCGCCAGCTCACCGGCAACATCGCGCTCGCGCAACTGGTACTGGGTCACTTCCAGCACGGCGTGCGAGACCAGGTGCGCATGGCCGATGGCGATGCCACCGGATACCGCGAGACCGTGCAGCGTAAAGCTCATGCCTTACTCCGCCTCGCCGAAACGATCGGCGATAAGTTGCAGTATGCCTTGCAGCGCTTCGTCTGCCTGCTCGCCGGTGGTGGTCACCATCACCTTCGAACCCTTGCCTGCGGCCAGCATCATCACGCCCATGATGCTCTTGGCATTGATGCGGCGGCTGCCGCGTTCCATCCATACCTCACAGGGGAAACTGCCGGCAAGCTGGGTCAGCTTGCCGGAGGCACGGGCATGCAGGCCCAGCTTATTGACGATTTCGGCTTCGGCTTGCGGCATGTCAGTGGTTGAGGATATTCAGCACGCCATCGCGGCCGCCGGCAGCGGCGCGGATGAGCAGCGTTTCCATATCCTTGTCGCGGTAGGTCAGCGCACGCAGCAGCATGGGCAGATTTGCCCCGGCCAAGCCCTCGATGCGGCCCGGCTCAAGCAGCTTCATGGCGATGTTGGAAGGTGTGGCGGCGTAGAGGTCGGTAAGAATCAGCACGCCTTTGCCGTGATCGACCAGTTGCAGCATCTCGCGCGCCAGCGGCAGGAGATCCAGCGGATCGTCCTGGACGGAGACGCCCAGTTGCGCGATCTGCAACGGCCGTTTATTCAGCACATGACAGGCGCACTGGATCAACGATTCGCCATAGGTGGCGTGGGTAATGAGGAAAATACCGATCATGATCTTATTCTAGCGCAGGGGTCGGTTACTGCGGGTTGGCATGCGCAGTAGCGGCTGGATCGGATGTCTCCATTGTAAGGCGCGCACGCATCGCCGGTGTCGCACTCACCGTCCCGTCAGCGCCGACTTTTAGCACAGCGGTCAGGCCAAGCTTCTGCGCCTGGCGCAGCCAGTCGTCACCGGCGATGAAAAGCGGTTTGGACAAGGCGTCCGAGCGCATGCCCGCCTGCGGTCCCGGCGCAATCAATATCGTCACGGCCTGCGTACCGTCGGCCGGACGGCCGGTGCGCGGGTCCAGCAAATGGCAATAACGCCGGCCGGCGATCTCGAAATAGCGATGGTAGTCGCCCGAGGTGCCGATCGCCTCGCCATCGCGCAACTCAAGGCTGGCCAGCGCCGCGCCGCCTACCTGCGCGGTGCGCGGATGCTGGATGCCGACGCGCCACGGCACGCCATTCTTTGTCCCCAGGGCCATGATGTTGCCGCCAATGTTGATCAGCGCATTGGGGATGCCCGCCTGTTGCAGGATGGCAGCCGCACGGTCGAGCGCCACGCCTTTCAGATAGCCGCCGAAGTCGAGCGCCACGGCGCGCGTGCGGCTGGTGACGCGCTGGCCGTCCAGATGCAGATCGGCGATTGACGGCCGCTGCGCCAGCAATGCCTTCACTGCCGCCGCATCCGGCAGGCGCGGCGCGAGCTCATCCGCCTGAAAGCCCCACAACGCGATCAAGCGTCCAATGCCGGGGTCGAACAGATAATCGCCCGCCGCCGCCATCACCTGCGCTTCGCGAATGAAGGCGGCGAATTCGGGCGAAACATCGTGCGCCCGGCCCGCGGCAATGGCCGCATTCAGCGCCGACAGCTCGGAGGGTTGCCAGGCGTGGTACGTGCGATGCAGGCGGTCAAATTCCGCCAGTACGCGATTGCCCGCCGCATGCGCCTGCGCTTCAGGCACTCCGGTGATCAACAGTTCAACACGGGTACCAAAAACACACGACTCTTCATGCCACGGTGCGGACGGCCCGCAACCCGCTATGCATACGGCCGCGCTCGCAGCGCAGACGGCAAGCAGCCGTGTCAGGCGCGCGCGCACTCCCGCTCCAGCGCATTGAGCAGCATTCCCGCCACATCAAAGCCGGTCTGCTGCGCGATCTCGACAAAGCAGGTGGGGCTGGTGACGTTGATCTCGGTCAGGTTTTCGCCAATGACGTCGAGCCCGACGATCAGCAGCCCGCGCGCCCATAAAGTCGGCGCCAGCGCGACGGCGATTTCACGATCGCGCGCGCTGAGCGGCCGCGCCACGCCGGTACCGCCTGCGGCCAGGTTGCCGCGCGATTCGCCCGCCTTGGGAATGCGCGCCAGACAATACGGCACAGGCTCGCCGGCAATCAGCAGGATGCGCTTGTCGCCTTCGCGAATGGCCGGCAGATAGCGCTGCGCCATGATGCTGCGGGTGCCAAAGCGGGTCAGCATTTCAATGATGACGTTACGGTTGGGATCATCCCGCCGCACATGAAAAATACTGCTGCCGCCCATGCCGTCGAGCGGCTTGAGTATCGCTTCGCCCAGTTCGTTGACGAAGGCATGAATGTCGGCCGGATCGCGTGCGATGAGCGTCGTCGGCGCAAACCGGGCGAACTCGGTAATGGCAACCTTTTCGGAGTGGTCACGAATCGCGCGCGGACGATTGAAGATACGTGCGCCCTCGGCTTCAGCCCGTTCCAGCAACCAGGTGGCGGCGATATATTCGAAATCAAAGGGCGGATCCTGCCGCATCAGCACCGCATCGAATGCGGTCAGCGGCAGGCGGGTTTGTTCGATAGCGGAAAACCACCTGTCCGTATCGTCGGTCAGGCCGATGCGCAACGCCTGCGCGGCGACGCGGCCATCGCGCCAATGCAGCGCCTCGCGCTGGACGGTCCACACCTCATGGCCGCGCTGCGCCGCGGCGCGCATCATCGCGATGCTGGAATCCTTGTAGGCTTTCAACTCCGCCAGAGGGTCAACGATGAAAGCGATCTTCATGCTGTCCTCGCCGGGCCGCCCCAAGAGGACAGCAAGTCAGCAAACCGGAGCAAGCCAGGCTTGCGAACCATGGTCACCCCCTTCCCAAGGAAGGGGGACGAGAGGAAGGCAGTCATGATGCCCCCGGCGGTGCGGCGCGCTCGAGCTCCTGCGCAGCCGCCAGCAGCGCCAGCCGCGCCACCACGCCATAGGCATAAAACCGGTTGGCCGGCGCATCGGGATCCAGGCGGGCGTCGGGCAACGAGCAGCCGGTCGCAAAAGCCAGCGGCTTGAAGTGCATGCCCGGCGCATTGAGATTCTCGTCAATGCCGCGCGCGGCATTGACGCGGTAGAAACCGCCCACGACATAACGGTCGATCATGTACACCACCGGCTCCGCCGTGCCTTCATCAACGCGCTCAACCGTCGGCACGCCTTCCTGGATGATCACATTGGTCACTTGCAGGCCTTCCTTGACAACCGCCATCTTGTTGCGTTGCTTGCGGTTGAGCTGCCTGACCTCGCTCGCATCCTTCACCGTCATGATGCCCATGCCATAGGTGCCGGCATCCGCCTTGACGATCACGAAAGGTTCGGCATCGATGCCGTATTCCGTGTATTTGCTGCGCGTGCGATTGAGCAGCTTATCGACATTGCCGGCCAGGCACTCTTCGCCGACGCGCTCGTGAAAATCGATCTCGCCGCAAACCTCGAAGCCGGGATCAATCAGCCAGGGATCGATTCCCAGTTCGGTGGCGAAGGCATTGGCGACATCACGATAGGCGGCAAAGTGCGCCGATTTGCGCCGTACGTGCCAGCCCGCCCACAGCGGCGGGATAACAAACTGCTCATTCAGGTTAAGCAGAATTTCGGGCACGCCGGCGGAAAGATCGTTGTTCAGCAGCACCGCGCACGGGTCAAAACCTTCCAGGCCCAAACGCCGGCCATCGCTGCCGATACGCTTCAAGGGCTCAAGCACGAGCTGCTGGCCGTCGGGCAGATCAAGCGCCGTCGATGCGGTTATTTCCGGCAGCAGCGAGCCAATGCGCACATTCAGCCCGGCGTGATGCAGGATGTTCGCCAGGCGCGCCACGTTCATCAGATAGAACTGGTTGCGTGTGTGGTTCTCGGGGATCAGCAGCAGGTTCCTGGCTTCAGGGCAGATTTTCTCGATGGCCGCCATGGCCGCTTGCACGCACAAGGGCAGGAAATCCGCGTTGAGGTTATTGAAGCCGCCGGGGAACAGGTTGGTATCAACCGGCGCCAGCTTATACCCCGCGTTACGCAAGTCGACCGAGGCATAGAACGGCGGCGTGTGCTCCAGCCATTGCGTGCGCAACCAGCGTTCAACCGTTGTTTCGTTCTCCAGAAAGCGGCGTTCGAGATCGAGCAGCGGCCCGGTCAGGGCCGTGGTGAGATGTGGGACCATGGTTTTCTTTCTTCCTTCGTTGCAGCGCGGATCATGGATTCCTTGTCCGCAGATTTCGTATCTTGCGATGTTACACGAGTCCCTTGACCGTGAACTCGGCAAAATCTTCCGGCAACAGGGCATGCTCGAGGCTGCGCTGCGAAAAAATAAAACGGCCGGCGCAAACGAAACCCAGCTCGGCCCAGTCAACCGCATTCAGCAGGGCCGCCAGGCGTTTGAGATCGGCGCGGGTGAGACCGGATCGATGCGGAAACAATGCCAGCACCGCGCCGTCGTAGTTGTTGCAGGGGTGGAGGAAAAAAGGCTGCGCGTTGCGCGTGCGGCCATTCACATAAATGCGCGGCGCTGCGGACACATGGTGGCGGCGCCCCCATTGCCACCAGTTGGCCTCGTTGAAATTTGTCACGCGACGCTGCAACAAGCGCTCCTTGAACGGCTCAAGATAGGCCATCGACCATTGCGTACTTTCGCCATCCGGAAAAATCATGCGCCGCGTCTCGCCCGTTTGCGCGGTTCTTGAGCAGACGAAATCAGCGTTGCCCAGTTCGGCATGAGTGAAAATTTCGTCTGCGCCCGAGACGGCGCCCACTTTGACGAAGAACACCCGGTTCAGCGGCACGGTATAGATGCCGCGGGTGAACATCAATTGCCCGTTAGCCAGCACCATGCGGCGGCCGTCATGCAGATGGTGGCTCGCGTTGCCTTTTTCAAAACGCCAGATGGCGCAGTTGGGCATGGCGCCGGAAAAAATCCGGGCATCGCCCAGATCATCGAAATCGGTGATCGTGCCCTGCTCGAACAGCCAGGTATTGAGCCGCGCTGCGCCCGTGGCTTTAAGAAAATCACGCGGGGTGATGAAAATCATCTCGCCGCCCGCATCGAGGTGGCGCACGGATTTTTCGATGAAATGCAGATACAGGTTGGCATGGCCATCCAGCAGCCGCGAATGCAAATGGCGGCGTGTTGACAGCGAGATGTTGCGCGCCGTGACATAGGGCGGATTGCCGATGATCGTGGCGAACCGCTCACTCTCCGGATAGGCGAAAAAGTCGATATTGAGCGCTCCCTGCGGACAATGCGCGGCGTCCAGCTCAATCGCCACGCAACCGGGAACCACGGAAGAAAACGCCCCGTCGCCGCACGCCGGATCAAGCACGCGACCGGCGTTTCGGCGCAGGGCCAGCATGCGATCAACCACCGGGGACGGCGTGAACACCTGGCCGAACGTGACAATATCGCGAGGCGGCATAGTGGGCGTGTGGAGCATGCCCGGCATATCGTCCAGAGACGGATTCAAAAGTCCTCCTTCGGACAAACCAGCGCCGACTTTCCGCAAGACAGCTTTGTTTTCCGGCACCCTCAGGTCAGAACGTGCCGATCACCCACATGGGTACGCGCAGGCCGGAGCCGTTGGCGGCATCCTGGCGCACCCAGCTGCCGTCGCCGCGATTGTCGATCAGGTAATAGGATACGCCGTGCGGCGGCGTGACCTTGACCATGTAGAGCTTGCCGTTCATGCGATATTCCTCGACCTTGTCCTCACCGCGTTTGCTGATGGTCACCTGCGGTTCGAGCGCTTCATCAACCACGCCCGGCGGCGGTGGTGGCGGCTCGGGGATAGGCTCCAGCTTGGGTGGCAGGTTTTGCGCGGCAACGGTCAGCGCGAACAGGGCAGACAGCACAAATAGCAGGCGGCGCATGGCAGTGTCCTTGAAAGGTTCGGTGCAGTTTATCAAAGGTTGAGCAAGAGCTCGTGTTCTTCAGGCAGGCGTTCGAATCCGCGCGTCTCATAGTGGTCGAAGATCGCCGCAAGGATGCGTTCCGGCTCGTCGATGACCTGGATCAGGTCCAGGTCATCGGCATGGATCATGCCATCGGCCACCAGCCGCGCACGAAACCAGTCCAGCAGGCCACCCCAGAATTCGCTGCCGACGAGAATCAGCGGAATGCGCGGGCTTTTGCCGGTCTGGATCAGCGACAGCGCTTCGAGCAATTCGTCCAGCGTGCCAAAACCGCCGGGCATCACGACATAGGCGGCAGCGACCCTGACGAACATGTATTTGCGCGCGAAAAAATGGCGGAAGCTCTGCGAGATGTCCTGATAGTGATTCGGCTTTTGCTCATGCGGCAACTGGATGTTGAGGCCGACGGACAGGCTTTTGCCATTGAACGCGCCCTTGTTGGCTGCCTCCATCACGCCGGGGCCGCCGCCGGAGATTACCGAAAAACCGGCATCCGACAGCATGCGGGCGATTTTTTCCGTCAAGTGGTAGATCCCGGAATCCGGCGCGATGCGCGCACTGCCGAAAATCGATACCGCCGGCCGTACCGCCGCCAGGCGCTCGGTTGCCTCGACAAACTCTGCCATAATGCCGAACACCCGCCACGCCTCGCGGGAGCCGCCTGTGGCCTGCGCCGCAGGGGCCAGTTCAAAGCCTTTCGGCAACTTGTCTTTCACGCTCATTGACTCATTCCTCCATGCCCACGCTGCTTCTTGTCGACGGTTCTTCCTACCTCTACCGCGCCTTTCACGCCCTGCCCGATCTGCGCACAACCGCGCATGAACCGACGGGGGCCATACGCGGCGTACTCTCGATGCTACGCGTGCTTGAAACCGACTATAAGGCAGATTACCGCGCCGTGGTGTTCGACGCCAAGGGCAAGACTTTCCGCGAGGACTGGTATCCAGAGTACAAGGCCCACCGGCCGCCGATGCCGGAAGACCTGGCGGCGCAGATTCCGCTGCTGCACGAATGCATCCGCGCAGCGGGCTGGCCGCTGTTGATGATCGATGGCGTCGAGGCCGACGATGTGATCGGCACCCTGGCGCATGCCGCCACCGCCGCGGCCATCGACTGCGTGATTTCTACCGGCGACAAGGACCTTGCCCAGCTCGTCAATCATCACGTCACGCTGATCAACACCATGAGCAACGAGGTGCTCGATGAAGCGGGCGTGCTGGCGAAATTCGGCGTGCCGCCGGAGCGCATCGTCGATTACCTGGCGCTGATGGGCGACGCGGTGGACGGCGTACCGGGCGTGCACAAAGTCGGGCCGAAGACCGCCGTGAAATGGCTCGCCCAGTACGGCTCGCTGGACGCCATCGTCGCCCATGCCGGCGAGGTCAGCGGCGCGGTCGGCGACAATCTGCGCCGTCATCTGGATTTTTTGCCGCTGGGCAAAAAACTGGTCACCGTGGTTTGCGATCTGGATTTGCCAACGACGATCACCGATCTGGCGCCGCAAGTGCCGGACATCGCCAGGCTGACAGAACTATTCACGCGCCTGGAATTCAAGGGCTGGCTGAGGGAATTGCGTGCGCCGCAGAAAGACGATCCCGCCGCCCCGCAGGACGGCCTCCTTGATACCACCCCCCGAGGGGACCCGCTTCGCGGCGTATCGCCGGCGCCGACTTTTACCACCGAGCCCGACCGCAGCGGCTATGCATGCATCCTCGATGCCGCGCAGCTCGACGCCTGGCTGGCACGGCTCGACCGGGCCGCGCTGGTCGCCCTGGATACCGAAACCACCGGCCTCAACCCGATGCAGGCACAACTGGTGGGCATCTCTTTTGCGCTGATGGCGGATGGCGTACTCCAGGCCGCCTACCTGCCGCTGGGCCACGCCTACGCCGGCGCGCCGGCGCAACTGCCGCTCGCCGGAACGCTGGAAAAATTGCGGCCCTGGCTGGAATCGGCACGGCATCACAAGCTCGGCCAGCATCTCAAATATGACCGGCATATCTTCGCCAATCACGGCGTGCGGCTCGCCGGCGTCAGCGAAGACACGCTGCTGGAATCCTACGTGCTGGAATCAGACAAGCCGCACGATCTCGGCGCACTTGCCCTGCGCCATGCCGGGCTGAAAACCCTGAGCTACGACGATGTCACCGGCAAGGGCGCCTCGCGCATTGCCTTCACCCAGGTCGACATCGCGCGCGCCACCGAATACGCCGCCGAAGATGCTGATGTCACCTTGCGCGTGCATCAGGTGCTGCGCCCGCAACTGGCCGCGCAAGCCGGTCTGGAACGGCTCTACCGCGACCTGGAATTGCCCGTTGCCGAGGTCCTGTTCCGCATCGAGCGCAACGGCGTGCTGATTGACGCCGCCGCGCTGACGCGGCAAAGCGATGAACTCGGACACCAGCTGCTGACGCTGGAAGCCGCAGCGCAGGGGCTGGCCGGCCAGCCCTTCAATCTCAATTCGCCGAAACAGCTGGCTGAAATTCTGTTCACGCAGCAAGGCCTGCCGGTGCTGAAAAAAACCCCCTCGGGCGGGCCATCGACCGATGAGGAAGTGCTGGAAAAGCTCGCCGAAGATTACCCGCTGCCGAAGAAAATTCTTGAGTACCGCAGCCTGGCCAAACTCAAGAACACCTATACCGACAAGCTGCCGCAGATGGTTGATCGCACAACGGGCCGCGTGCACACCAGCTTTTCGCAGGCCGTGGCGGTCACCGGGCGGCTCGCATCCAGCGACCCCAACCTGCAAAACATCCCCGTCCGCACGCCCGAAGGCCGGCGCATCCGCTCCGCCTTCGTCGCACCGCCCGGCCGCCGTATCGCCAGCGCCGACTATTCGCAGATCGAGCTGCGCATCATGGCGCATCTCTCCGATGACCCGCGGCTGCTGGAGGCGTTTGCTCAAGGCGAGGACGTGCACCGCGCCACGGCGGCCGAGATTTTCGGCGTCAGTCCGCCCGAAGTCAGCAGCGAACAACGCCGCGCCGCCAAGGTCATCAACTTCGGCCTGATCTACGGCATGAGCGCCTTCGGCCTCGC
>CAZQTB010000029.1:0-27020 GCA_964596295.1 uncultured Rhodocyclaceae bacterium
TCATTACCATTGGCTCGACCTACTATCTCCTGCCCCGCCTGTTCGGCAAACAACAGATGGCGTCGAAGAAACTGATGGAGGTGCATTTTTGGGTCGCCACTCTCGGCGTGGTGCTCTACATCGCCTCCATGTGGATTGCCGGCGTCATGCAGGGCTTAATGTGGCGCGCCACCAATCCCGATGGCACGTTGACCTATTCCTTTGTTGAGTCAGTCAAGGCAACGTATCCGTTCTGGAGCATACGTTTGCTGGGCGGCGTGCTGTTTCTGGCGGGTATGTTCATCATGGCCTACAACATGTTCCGCACCATCGCCGGCGGCCGGGCAATCGATGCCCCGGTACTGCAACCGGCCGGCCACTGAGCCCATCGCGCCCCAAGGAGCCACGGATCATGCTGACACATGACAAGATTGAAAAGAACATCGGCCTGTTGATCGTGTTAACAATTCTTACGGTCAGCGTCGGGGGCCTGCTGGAAATCGTGCCGCTGTTTTTCCAGAAGTCCGTGACCTCGCCCGCCAACGAGCTGGTCAGGCCTTACGCGCCGTTGAGCCTGATGGGCCGCGATATCTATATCCGCGAAGGCTGCTACAACTGTCACTCGCAGATGATTCGCCCCTTTCGTGCGGAAACCGAACGCTATGGTCACTACTCGGTGGCGGGCGAGTTCATCTATGACCATCCGTTCCAGTGGGGATCCAAACGTACCGGTCCGGATCTGGCGCGCGTCGGCGGCCGCTACTCCGATCTGTGGCACAAGATGCATCTGCTGAATCCGCGCGATGTGGTGCCGGAATCGAACATGCCTGCTTACTATTGGCTTGACAGGCCGCTCGCTGCCGATGACATCGAAGCCCGGATGAAGGCATTGCGCGTGGTGGGCGTGCCTTATACCGATGAGGAAATTGCCGGCGCCAGGGAAGCCATCCAGGGCAGGACCGAGCTGGACGCCCTGATCGCCTATCTGCAAGGCATGGGCACAGCGCTCAAGCAAACCAGATAAGCGGGATCGGCCATGGACATCAATGACCTGCGTTCCGCCCTCACGGTGCTGTCCTTGCTGCTCTTTATCGGCATTGTGTGGTGGGCGTATTCGGACCGGCGTCAGGCGGACTACGACGAAGCGGCCCGCCTGCCGCTGGATGACGAAGGACCGTTTACACCGCATGCGACAGAAGAAAAGAAAGAGAATCATCATGAGTGATTTCTGGAATTTTTATGTGGTGAGCATCACGCTGATCAGCATCGTTGCCTGTGCCGTTTTGCTCTGGTCGCAGAGTTCGGCCAAGCATGTTCCCGGGCAAACGACCGGTCATGTGTGGGATGAGAACCTTGAGGAATACAGCAATCCCTTGCCGAACTGGTGGCGCTGGCTGTTTTACCTGACGGTGGCGTTCGCACTGGTCTATCTGGTCATGTATCCCGGCCTCGGCCGTTTCGAGGGCCAATACAAATGGTCTTCCACCGGACAGTACGCAGACGAGATGAAGAAAGCGGAAGCCGAATATGGGCCGATTTTCCAGAAATTCCAGAAACAGGATATGCGAACAGTGGCCGCCAACAGCGAAGCCAGGGAAATGGGCCAACGCCTGTTTCTTACCTATTGCGCGCAGTGTCACGGTTCGGATGCCCGGGGCGCCAAGGGGTTTCCCGATCTAACCGATGACGACTGGCTGTTTGATCACACGCCCGAGCAGATCAAGGAATCCATCTTCAATGGCCGCACAGCGATGATGCCGGCCAAAGGCATGCAACCGGATCTCGATACTGAACAAATCAAGGACCTGGCAAATTATGTGCGCTCCCTCGCCGGACTCGCAAGCGACTCCATTCGCGCGCACAATGGCAAGAATCTGTTTGGCGCTGCCTGTGCGGCCTGTCATGGGCCGGAGGGCAAAGGCAATGTCGGCCTGGCGCCCAACCTGACGGATAAGGTCTGGCTGTATGGCAGCTCCGAGGCAAGCATCATCGAAACAATCATCCGGGGCCGCGTAAACCACATGCCTGCCTTTGGTGAATTTCTTGGCGACGCCAAAGTGCACCTGCTGGCTGCCTATGTTTACGGTCTTGGCGACGGGAAGAAATAACCCGCCGCTTGCAATCACCAGAACCTCATCACGCGATCAATCATGGCTTCCTCCTCATCCATCAAGCCACTTGAACGCCAGCCCTACTTCGTTGAAGAAAGCCTTTACGAAGTCCATAAGAAAATCCATCCGCGCGCGGTGAGTGGCGCTTTTGCCATCTGGCGCTGGACACTGGTCTGGTTCACGCAACTGCTTTATTACGGGCTGTGCTGGCTGCCCTGGAATGGCCGCCAGGCCGTGCTGCTTGATCTGGTCGAGCGCAAGTTCTATATCCTGGGCCTGGTTTTCTGGCCGCAGGACGTTATTTTTCTCGCCGTGCTGTTGATCATTTCGGCTTACTCGCTCTTCCTGTTCACCGCCGTGGGCGGGCGGCTATGGTGCGGCTACGCTTGTCCGCAAACGGTCTATACAGAAATATTCACCTGGATCGAAAGCAGGATCGAAGGGGATCGCACTGCCCGCATCAAGCTGGATGCCCAGCCCATGAGCGTCCGCAAACTCTGCTTGCGCGCCGCCAAGTACGGGGCATGGGGGCTGCTGGCCTTATGGACTGGCTTTACCTTCGTCGGCTACTTCACCCCGGTCAAGATACTGTGGACGTCGGTGTGGAGCTTTTCGCTGGGGCCGTGGGAGTCGTTCTGGATTGTTTTTTATGGCGCATCTACTTATCTGTTTGCGGGTCATCTGCGCGAACAGGTATGCAAGTACATGTGTCCCTATGCGCGTTTTCAGGGTGTCATGTTCGATGCGGACACGCTGACTATCGCCTATGACACCCAACGCGGCGAACCGCGCGGTGCGCGTAAAAAAGGTGTTGATCCCCAATCGATCGGCAAGGGGGACTGTGTCGATTGCCATATCTGCGTGCAGGTCTGTCCGACCGGCATCGATATCCGCCAGGGGCTGCAATACGAATGCATTGGCTGCGCTGCCTGTATCGATGCCTGCAATCAGGTCATGGAGAAAATGGACTATCCGAAAGGCCTGATCCGCTATTCGACACAACATGCCATTAAGGCGCAGTGGGGGTGGCAGGAAATCATTCGTCACAGCATGCGCCCGCGGATACTGATTTATACAGCGCTGCTGGCTGCGATCTGTGCCGCTTTCGTCTGGGGCATTGCTACCAAGAGCGCCTTGCGCGTGGATGTCATCCGTGATCGCGCAACCTTGGCGCGTGAAGCGGATGACGGCTGGATCGAAAACGTGTATCGCCTGCACGTCATGAATGTATCCGAAATCCCGCGCCGCTATGCGATAACGATCAGCGGCTTGCCCGGCATCGACATGGTGGGAGACCGCATTGTCGAGCTGCCCCCCGCCGCCGACAAAACTTTCACGGTTCGGGTTCGCGTGCCGCCGGAAAGCGGCAAGCAGGGCGCCAATACGATTTATTTTGACGTGAAGTCATTGGCCGATGAAAAAATAGCCGTGCATGAAAAGGCTTCTTTTCTTCTGCCATGAAAGAGACATTCACGAAGCAAACAGATGCTCGCTCCTGGCATCGCGAACCCTGGCCCTGGATATTGATGGCCGGACCGTGTGCGGTCGTAGTCGCCGGTTTGATTACCGCATGGATCGCCGTCAAGACCAGCGATGGCCTGGTGACGGAGGATTATTACAAGCAGGGGATGGCCATCAATCAAACCCTTGCGAGCAGCGAACAGGCGAGAAAAGCCGGACTGTTAGCGGGTATCCGTATTGCGGGCGACGCCCTTTCGGTACGGCTGCAAGCAAAAGACCCGGCTTTTGCGCTGCCGCCTGCGCTGCTGGCCAGCATTTCGCACCCTACGCGCGCGGGACTGGATCAATCCGGCGTGCTGCTGCGGTCGGGTGACATTTATCACGGCACGATGCACTTACCCGCCGCCGGACACTGGCTGGTGCTGCTGGAAGATGAAAAGAAAACCTGGCGTCTGCTGGGCAATATCGTCCTGCCGGCCAATGGCGAAACACTGATCGGCGCAGCAGGCATTGCCACGGCACCATCATCAGGCGCTTACAACAAATAGCTTTCAACTACAGCAGGGGGAAAGGAAATGCAAAATATCTTATCGATACTGTGGCCGTCCTTTCTGGTGGCAGGCATTGGGGAGGGTATCTTCTTTACGCTGATAGACCCCCGTGAGCTCTACCTTTTGGGCGAGCCGGTACACTTTTCCAGCATCGCCACCTATTCCATTGGTTTTTTGTGCTTCTGGGCCCTATGCGCAGCGTCCAGCCTGATGACCTGCTATCTCCTGCGCACTGCGGCCGACGTCAATCGCGACGCCGGTCAGGAGTGATTTTCAGGGACCGGAAACCTGCCCGCGCCACTCCCTGATCCGGCGACAGGCTTTCAGCGATAAACCAGCACCGGAATTTTCGAGTGCGTGAGAACTTTCTGTGTCTCCGAACCAAGCAACAGCCCACTGATTCCCCGGCGACCATGCGACGCCATGAAAATCAGGTCGACGCCGGTTTGCTCAGCGGCGGCAATAATTCCTTCCCACGGAGCACTACTGGTTAGACTCAGCGACGCGACAGTCACCCCCTGGGCCTGGGCCTTGGTTTTCGCTTTGCCAAGAATATCCTTGGCCTGTTCGTCAGCCATTTCTGCAAACCGCTCCGGTGTGGTGGGATCAATCAGCGCGCCTTCACCATAAAACGCCAGCGGATATTCCGGCTTGACAAAGAAAAACGTGATTTTCGCCCGGCTTTCCCCGGCGAAAGAAACAGCGCGGTCGGCCGTGCTGTCGGAGAGTTGTGAACCATCAACCGGGACAAGGATATGTTTGAACATGATAATGCCCTCCAAAGCAAAATGTTACGTATCAGTCTAACGTAACCCGGGGCAGGCACGTTGACCAGAGTCAACGTGAAGAATGAGCATGGCCCATAGTCCGCGCCAGGGGGTAGTGCATGCAGGGTGCGTGCTCCGCTTGCGAAGCAGGTCACTAGCTACAAGCGGCTGCCTGTGCCAACAGCAGGCGGAGCCGGGGCACATCCACCAGGCGAATATGCTTTTTCTCCACTGCAATAAGCCCTTCATCCTGAAGGCGGGAAAAGGCGCGGCTGACGGTTTCCAGTTTCAAGCCAAGATACGAACCGATCTCCTCGCGAGTCATGCGCAAGTGGAATTCAGCGGCTGCATAACCCCGCGTGACATAACGCTGCGACAGGTTAAGCAGGAAAGCAACTACTCGCTCCTCAGCACGCATGGAGCCCAGCATCATCATCATTCCCTGATCGCGAACAATCTCGCGGCTCATAACCCTGTGCAAGTGACGTTGCAGCGTGGGAACCTGTCCCGAAAGCATTTCCAGTTCGGAAAAGGGGAGCAGGCAGACTTCGCTGTCTTCCAGTGCGACGGCATCGCAACTGTGGGCTTCCGTACTGATGCCGTCCATGCCGAGCACTTCGCCCGCCATGTGGAAACCAGTCACCTGATGACGGCCATCTTCAGCCAGTACTTCTGTTTTGAAAAAACCGAGCTTGACCGCATAGATCGCGGTGAATGCGTCGCCAGAACGAAAAACTGATTGGCCGCGCGCAATTTTGCGCCGCCCGCCGACCAGGTTATCCACCAGCGCAAGCTCAGCCTCCGAAAGCCCGAGGGGCAGGCAGAGCTCCTGTAAGTTACACTGCGAACAGGTCATTCTCGATCCGGCAAGGAGACAGGGGATTCAGCAATCTGGGCCATGCCTGTAGTACTCCGTCAAGGGTGCGCTCCGTTCAACATCTTTGACCTGCATCAACTCGGCGCAGTGGTGATTTCGGCATCATACACACATATGTCTTCACCCACGCTCATGGATGATCAGGAACTGATTTTCGACCGCAAGCTTATTCGTCGTTTCGATGTTAACGGTCCGAGATATACATCTTATCCGACCGCTGACCGTTTCGTCGAAGCCTTTACGGCCGGTAATTATATGCACTGGCTGGAGCAGCGCGGAAGAATGGGCATCGGCCGCCCGCTTTCGCTCTATGTCCACATCCCGTTTTGCCAGACGATCTGTTACTACTGTGCCTGCAACAAGATCATCACCAGAGATCACGGCCGTTCGGCCAAGTACATCAACTATCTGGGCAGGGAGATCGATCTGGCGCTGGCGGCGCTGGGCGGTACCCGCGATGTCGCGCAGCTGCACTGGGGCGGCGGCTCGCCGAGCTTTCTCGCCGATGACGAAATGCGGCATCTGATGGAGATCATTCGCAGCCGGTTCCGGCTGCTGCCGGACGGCGAGTATTCAATCGAGGTGGATCCTCGCGCAATGAGGCGCGGCACCGTAAAGCTGCTGGCTGAGCTTGGCTTCAATCGCATGAGCATCGGCGTGCAGGATTTTGCGCCGGAGGTGCAGCGGGCGATCAATCGCATCCAGAGCCTGGACGAAACGAAACGGGTGATGGATGCGGCACGCGAGTCCGGTTTCAAGTCGCTCGCCGTCGATCTGATTTACGGCCTGCCCAGACAGAATGCGATCAGCTTCAATCACACGCTGGATGAAGTCATCAAGCTCGGCCCTGACCGCCTTTCCATCTACAACTATGCCCATGTGCCGAATCTGGCCAAACCGCAGCGCCGCATCAACGAGGCCGATTTGCCCACAGCCGATGCGCGCCTGCAGATTCTGCAGCTGGCGATTCGCCGCCTGACCGATGCGGGCTATGTGTTCATCGGCATGGATCACTTTGCCAAACCGGACGACGAGCTTGCCGTGGCGCAGCGCCAGGGGCGCCTGCACCGCAATTTTCAGGGCTATTCCACCCACGCGGAAGCGGACTTGATGGCCTTCGGTGTTTCCGCCATCGGCAAGATGGGCCCGAGCTACGTGCAAAACGTGCGCACGCTGGACGATTACTATGACCGCCTCGACCACGGCCTGCTGCCTGTGCTGCGCGGCATTCAGTTAACATCCGACGACCTGCTGCGACGCAGTATCATTCAGGCGCTGATGTGCCACTTTACCCTGTCCATCGAGTCTATCGAGATTGCCCACTTGATTGATTTCAAATCCTATTTCGTTACGGAACTGGCCGATCTGGCGGCCATGGAAAAAGACGGGCTGGTCACGCTCGATGATCAGTGGATTACCGTCAATCCACCCGGCCGCCTGCTGGTGCGGGCAATTGCCATGGTGTTTGACCGCTACCTGCGTTCTGACCGGGAGCGCGTCCGTTATTCAAAAGTCATCTGATAACACGATGACGCCCCGTGCCTGACAGCGGTTTTTTTGCGGTATTTCTCGTCGGGGTCCTCGGCGGGGTGCATTGCGCCGGCATGTGCGGCGGTATCGTCTCCGCGCTGACCCTGCAGATACCCAGCCAGAAAACTCCCTGGCCCATCCATCTGGCCTATAACATTGGCCGTATCGCCAGTTATATGGCGGCTGGTGCGCTGATGGGTGCGCTGGGCAGTTTCGGGCTGCTGCTCAACCACTGGCTGCCGATGCAGATGACGCTCTACATTGCCGCCAACCTGATGATGATCGGCCTCGGCCTCTATCTCACCGGCATGACGCAGGCGCTGGCCTTTATCGAGCGTGCCGGACAGATGCTGTGGCGACATGTGCAACCTTTCACGCGGCGCTTTTTGCCGGTGCGTGGCGCGGCGCAAGCCCTGCCCCTGGGCATGCTGTGGGGCTGGCTGCCGTGCGGACTGGTGTATAGCGTGCTGGCGCTGACGCTGCTCTCCGGCAGTGCCGCGCGCGGCGCGCTGATCATGCTGGTCTTTGGCCTCGGCACCCTGCCCAATCTCATGCTCGCCGGCCTGTTGCTGGTGCGGTTTCGCCGCATCATGCAGGGTCGTACGCTGCGCCTGGGCAGCGGCTTCCTGGTACTGGCATTCGGCGTTTGGGGTCTCTTCAATGCCACCACGCTGGGCGGCAAGCTATGGCAGGGTGTAGTCTGCTACGTTTAAAAGTCGGCGCTGGCAAGACGGCAAGCAAGCCGCGTTAGCGCGCCGGCACAGCCCCGGGGCGGGGCAATGTGCGGCGCCGCCGGCGACGGCCCAGAACGACATGGAGCGGCAGCAACGCGAGCAACAGCAGACCAATCGCCTGATGCAGCAGACTGCTGACTCCGCGCCAATTCTCTTGCGGCGGGTAATAGAGCAGCAGCCCGCTGACTGCCAGCAGCAGCAAGGCAGCGCTGAGCGCGCCGCCACTGCTCCGGTTGCGCTGCGCCCGCCAACCGCCCCATTGATGTTGCGGCAGCAAGCTGCCGACGATCCAGACCAGTCCATAGGCAGCGATGCCATGCAGCACGAGCGCTCGATGCCGCCATGGACGCAACGGGTCGGTAAAATCCTCGGCATTAATGGCAAAGCCCAGTGCAATCCAAGTTATGCCGCTGACGGCAACGAGGGCGACGACGGCATAAATCAGGCGTCGAAAGCCGGAGACGATACGGATGCTGCGGATCAGGCTCATTTTGGTTCCGTGTGCATGGTGTGCTGGTGCAGCAGCAGGGCAAGACGAGCCAGCCGGCTCAGGGCGCGCACCGAGAACGTGGCACCGGCAATGCCGTCGATGTGGCGATCAAGCTGTTGCTCTGCGGTCAGCCGCGCATCGGCAAACTGCTGCGTGAAAGCAGGACTTTGCACTTCTCCGCCACGGCTTTCGCGATACGCGAGAATGCGCACACGTTCAATGCGGCCGTCATCAATAACGATACCGGTGGTAATCGGCATTTCCTTGCCAATGTCATCGAGCACCCAGGCAGTTCGCTTACCCAGCCGCCAGTAGCGCAGACGAGCGGCTGGATAGTCGTGATCCAGAATGCGGCGAATCGCAGGGCGCAGCTCAGCGGTAAGCCACAGGCTGGCAGCCGGGGGCGGGGCAGTAAATGCTTCGCGCAGAAAGCGCGCGGTTTCCGCCTCCGTAGCAGCTGCCCCTGCGGACCAGGGCAGCGCGAGCAGCATCAGACAGGGAAGAAGGAGGCGGCAGCAGGACAGCATGTCAGAACTGATAACCCACGCCCAGGTTGAAGCCGTCCTGGTTTTTGCCATCGTCGTTATCCTGCTGCTGATAATCGGCCTTGAGCACCACGTCGGGATGCGGCCACCAGTTCACGCCGACGTCGATCTGCTTCTTCTTGCTCCCGGCGGCGTCGCCTGCATTGTTGTCCCACAGGTTGTAACGGGCGAACACGCCCCATTGTTCGGATAACTTGAACGAAGGCTCGACATACCAGCCCTTTTGTTTGTCGGCACCGATAGCCGCCGGGCCGCTACCGTCCAAAGTCCATTGCGCGTACAGCGCCTTGAGGCCGAACGAGCCTTTGTTGACGATGCCGTGCAGTTCATACAGGTTGGCGCTGCCTGCGGTTGCATCCAGGCCCTGGGTGATGTCACTCTGATGCTGGACGGTGCCGCCAAGTTCGACGCCGGGGATGGCAGTCCACTTCAGGCGGGCGGTGGCGGCCAGTTTCTTGGCGCTTGCCTCGCTGGTTTTCTGGCGGCCGTCACGTGGTTTATAGCCTTTGGCCGCCGTCGTGGCGAGCCCCTCATGCAGGGCGACATCGTAACCAAAGCCGCCGCCGAGTTGACCGGATAGCGCCGCGCCGCCCGCCCACCAGGTGGCGGGAATAATGTCTTTTTCGACTGGGTTACGCTCAACGCCATAAAAGGTGGGCGGTTCGTGCGTTTCGTTGATGATGCCGGCCGGAACCAGGAACAGGCCGGCCTTGGCGCGGTGATTGGCGTTAAGGTCAAACTCGACATAGGCCTGTTCCAGTTCGATCTCGCCTTTCTTGCCTTCGCCGGCGATGCTGTGCTCCACTTCCAGCTCTGAGAAAAAGCGCGTGCGCGGGTTGAATTCATGGCCGAAAAACAGCACGAAGCGATGCAGGTCGATCTCGTCCTTGCTGGCTGCGCCGCCTTCACCATCCAGCGTGTTGTAATGCATTTCGCCATAGCCGCCAAGCTTGGTTTTCTCCGCCCAGCTTGATCCGAATGAAGTGCCCGAAATGGCAATTTTTTCGACCTGATCTCCCGTGGCTTCAACCTTCTGGTCGGTCTGTTGCAACTGCTGTTTCAGCGAGCGATTTTCTTTTTCCATTGCATCAAGTCGCGCTTCGAGCGCTTTTAGTCGGCCTTCCGTACTGATGTCGGCCGCCCAGCCTGGCACGGCGAACAGGCCGATGACGGCAAGGGCAAGGGTGTTACGCAAACGGGGCAAGCAATGAGACATGGCGATTCTCCTTTGATAGTTGCTGCGGCTGGCTGGGAGACATCGCCTGGCTTGCCTACGGTTAAAAATGACAAAGTGAAACTACGTGAGGGACGACTCCTCGACAAGAACGGCGCGGGCAGTGATATCTTCCAGCGCCAATTCGGTGTGCTCGACGGCGATGCGCGTCACCGGATGCTGGGCGAGCAGCGTGATGGGCGTGCCGGGCGTGAGCCCCCAGGCCGAGAGGTGGCCGCGCAGGTCAGGCGCCAGATTGCTATCGAAACCGCGCACCACGAGTCTGGCGCCGGGAGCAAAGTCGCGCAGGGTAAACATCAGGCGAAGCCGACCACGAGCAGGATTCGATGCAGCAGGCCACCGATGAGAAAAGCCAGCGGCGTGATCAGAGCCAGCATGATGACGGCAGTCTTCAGTCCCTGCTCCTTGATAACCACCAGCATGCTGGCAATGCAGGGCACAAAGAGGGTTAACGTGACCAGCCCGACCAGCCCCTGTTCCGGCGAGAGAGCGCTGCCCATGGCAAACAGCCCGGTGGCGCCGAAGTCGCGGCGCAGAAAACCCATTAGAAAGGCAGCCGAAGCCTCTTTCGGCAGGCCAAGCCAGCCGGTGACCAGCGGCTCGCCGGCGCGGATCAGCCAGGGCAGCAAACCAATGCGATCAAGTGTGAACATCAGCGCCGCGCCGATGAGAAATAGCGGAATCACTTCCTGGAGATACCACTTCAGGCGCGACCAGGTTTTTTTGGCGACATTGCCTGCCACGGGCAGGCGCATCGGTGGCAGTTCAGTCATCAGCGGGATGCGGCGCCCCTTGACCAGTTTGCCCGAGAGCCAGCCGACGGCGAATAACACGACAATTACCGTGCCCAGCCAGATCAGGAAGGCCGGTCCACCATAACTTGCCAGCATGCCCATGACGACGCCGAGTTGCGCCGAACAGGGAATGGCGAGTGCCAGCAGAAAGGTGACAATCAACCGTTCGCGCGGCGTATGCAAAATACGCGTGGTCAGTGTCGCCATGGTGACGCAACCGAGACCCAATACCATGGGCAGCACGGCGCGGCCATTGAGGCCCAGCAGCTTGAAGGCGCGATTCGAAATCACCGAGAGTCGGGCAAAGTAGCCCGAATCCTCGAGAATGCCAAAGGCAATGAAAAACGTGGTGACAATGGGCAGAATCAGCGCCAGCGCATAGGTCATACCCATGGTCCACAGCCCATAAGGGCCGACGAGAAAATCCTGTAGCCAGACAACCGGCACCCAAGCGGTCACCAGCTGCCGGAACCATGGGTTGATGATGGCATTGAACAAGTCCTGTTCCAGCAGAGCGACGAGCACGCCGGCGCCGAATTGGCCGACAAAGGCATATACCGCATACAGCACCAGCGCGAGGACAGGCCAGCCCAGCCAGCGGTGCACCGACCACTGGCCCATGCGCTGCGCAAGGCCGTGGCCAGCATGGCCGGCATTCCTGACCACGCGGCGCACGATGGCTTCGGCGGCGGTCATGCGTGCGCGCTGCAAAATCTCCGCCAGCGGATCGGTGAATTCATCCTGCAGGCGATCACGCCGTGCGGTGAGAGCGAAGAGGTCGGCTCCCTGCGCGACAAGCCATTCTTCGCAGGCATTGTCTCCCGCCAGAAACAGCAGCGCAACAACGCGCGGCGATAAATTGGCGGCGGGCAGCATCAGCACCAGATCGTCGATGGCAGCCTCGATTTCATTGGCATACGCAAGGCGGAAGACAGGTATCCGGGCTTCGGCGATGGCGCTCGCCAACGCGGCCATGCCTTCGTTGCCGGTGGCGACGGTAGGCACTACCACGAGGCCAAGCTCGGCCGCCAGCTTGGCTGGGTCGAAAACGATGCCGCGTGCCCTGGCTTCGTCCATCATGTTCAGCGCCAGCACCATCGGCACACCGGCTTCGGCCAGCAGCAGAGAGAGCTGCACCGTGCGGCGCAGATTTTTGGCATCTCCTATCTGCACCAGGGCGCGCAGTTTTTCATTCAGCAAAATGCGCGCCGTGGCCTGTTCGTCTTCGCTGCGGGCCGGCAACGTCAGCACGCCCGGTGTATCCAGCACCTCAACGCCGGGCTGCGCACGCGAAAGGCCGCGCGTCACCTCGATGGTGGTACCGGGGTAATTCGCAACATTGACATAATGTCCGGTGAGGCGGTGAAAAATCACCGATTTGCCGACATTCGGCTGTCCGACGAGGGCAATGGCGGTCATGGGCTATGCGCCGAAGGCATCGCGCCTGCCAAGCTGGCAGAAAAGATATGGCGGCCCTTCTTCATTATTTTGTCAGAATCAACTTGTCTTGACGGGTGCGGCGCAGACGATAGGTTTCATTGCCATGTCTGATTTCAACTTCATCCTGCCCGCTCAGCAGTGTATGGCTATTCAACGTACGCGATGCAGGCAAAGCCAGAGGCTTTGTACCGGACGTTGCTTTGGATACAGAGGTTTCAGGTTTCATGGGGCAGCAGGCTCATCGCAACACGAATAAGAATGATTATCAACAACCATTTCGATAATGTCAACAGCGACAGGGCGGGCAGACCATGGAAGTGAATACACGGCCCCTGCTTTTTTATTCTGTTCATACCCCATAGCGAGAAGAGAAGCCGGATGGCTGCTGGAAAATGCCGTTTTGCCGCACTATTTTTTGCCGCGGCCAGTCTGTCGACTTCGATTCATGCGCTGGCGAGACGGCGATAATGGACGCTTTGTGGCGAAAAATCGTGCAGCTCATCAGCAGGCAGCTTTCTTGTCATGGGAATGGAGGGAAACGTGGCGGCAAGCTTATGCCATTGGTTTTAAATAAACATGGGCAACGCCTGTCGCGCGAGTTACACGCCGGAGCGAGTGATAATGGACAAGAATCTCAACATGTTCTTCTGAAGCCGTACTCCACAAAACCAATCACGCCACCACCGGCGACATGAAAAAAGGAGCCTCACGATGACAGATCGATTCGCAGGACGTTGTACGCTGGTCACCGGCGCGGGCGCAGGCATAGGGCGCGCTACCGCATTGCGGCTGGCTGATGAGGGTGCGCGCGTGTGTCTGGCCGACATCGATCACGCCGGCATCGAGGAAACACTGCTGCTGATCCAGCGCGCCGGGGGCGAAGCCTTTGCCGCGCACTGCGATGTTGCGGACGAATCCTCCGTGCGCGAGACTGTAGCGCGCGCCGAGGGCGCCTACGGCCCGCTGCGCGTGCTGTTCAACAACGCGGGTACCGAATCCGGCGACGGCACCACGGAGTCGCTGGACCTCGCGCGCTGGGAAAATATCCACGCCGTCAATTCGCGCGGCCCGTTCCTGGTCGCCAAGTATGCGCTGCAAAGCATGTTGCGGAGCGGCGGCGGCGTCATAACCACCACCTCGTCGATCGGCGGACTGATCGGCACGCCGGGGCTGCACGCCTACAGCGCGTCCAAGGGCGCGGTGATCGCCCTGACCCGGGCCTGGGCCGTCACCTATGCCAGGCAGGGCATTCGCGCGAATGCGATTTGTCCTGGCCTGGTGATGACGCCGATGGTGGCGCGCATCGGCCACGGGTTCATTGAGGCGGCCACCGCAATGACGCCGATGGGCCGTGGCGCGGATCCAACCGAAATCGCCAACCTGGTCGCGTTTTTATCGTCGGACGAGGCCAGCTTCATCACCGGCTCGATTATTACGATCGATGGTGGCTACACGGCGCAATAGACCGTCTTATCCCCCATCCATCGGCGTTGCACTTGCGGCGCAGGCACAGCCTCGATTAAGGAAAGATATCCATAAAGCAGCCAGACTCGGGCGACGATGAATTCATCGTCGCCCGAGTCTGGCTTATTGCAACGACATCCTTGTTTCTTCTGGTTATCTGTCTCAGTGGCGTACGCTAAACGGATAGGCCATCAATGGCCGGGAGCCGCTCCGGGTGCCTGAATCGTCACCCATTTCCATTCGGTGCAATGGTCGATATCGGTAATCGCTCCTTCGCGACCCATGCCGGAATCGCCGACGCCGCCGAACGGAACATGCGGCTCGTCCTGCAACGACGGCGCGTTGACATGCACCATGCCGGCGTGAATGCTTTGTGCGAGCCGCATTGCCTCGGCAAGGTTCTGCGTATAGACCGCCGCAGAGAGCCCATACGTGGTGTCGTTGGCGATTGCCAACGCCTCATCGGCAGAGCCCACCTTATATACCGCGGTGACCGGGCCAAATGTTTCTTCGTAATAGCAGACCATGTCTTTCTTGACACCCGTCAAAATGGTCGCAGCGCACCGGTTGCCCTCCCAGGTGCCACCGGTTTCGATTTTGGCGCCATGTGCCGCGGCATCTTCGATGTGATGGCGAACCCGGTCACGCTGGCGTTGCGAAATGATCGGCCCCATGATCGTTCTCGGGTTACGCAGATCGCCAAACCCGATAGCCGCGGTAGCCGCCTTGAAACGCTTGAGGAACTCATCATGCACGGGAGCTTCAACGAGAATCCGGCTGGATCCCATGCAAACCTGCCCCTGATAGAAGAACATGCCGAAAATCGCCCCCTGCACGGCGGCGTCAAGATCGGCATCCTTGAGGATAACCAGCGGGTTCTTGCCGCCGAGTTCCAGGAGAACGCGTTTCATGTGCTTGCCGCACAGTTCGGAAAGATGGCGCCCGACGCGCGTCGAACCGGTGAAGTTCACGCCCTTCACATGCGGATGCGAGACCAGCGTATCGCCGATCTCGTGGCCATAGCCGGTCAGCACGTTGAACGCGCCCGCCGGGAAGCCCGCATCGCGCAGCAGCTCGGCTACCCGAATGGCAACCACCGGCGCTTCTTCCGATGCCAGCATGACAACCGTATTGCCGGTGGCCAGGGGTCCCGTACCCTCGACTAGCGCCTTGATCAGCGGCACATTGAACGGCGTGATGCAGGCAAAAACGCCCAGCGGCTCGCGCACAGCCATCGAGAATCGCCCCGGCACATCCGAAGGCAAGGTCATCCCCGTCACACGGCGCGGAATGCCTGCCGCCGTACGCAGGGTGTCGACTGCAAACTTGACTTCGAACTGCGCCTTGAAGAGGGGTGAACCCACCTCATCCACCAGCACATTGACAAACTCATCCATCCGCTGCTCGAGGAGATCGGCTGCCTTCGCCAGCCAGGTTTCCCTCTGCCCGGGCGTGGTCATGCGATAACTGGTAAAGGCCGCATGCGCCACATCCACTGCCAGGTTGACGTCCTCTGCAGAGGCGCGGGCAGCTTCGGCATAGGGGCGATCATTTTCGGGGTTGAGGTCCACAAACGTGGCATTGCCTTGCGCGGGGCGAAAGGCGCCACCGATCCAGAGCTTGGTTTGTTGCACGGACGTTGTCGCTCGCTTGGTTTGTTGCACGGACGCTGTGTCCGCTCGTTTGATTTGTTGCACAGACATGATGTTCGCTCCTCGTATTAATTATTAGAAGATTCTGCGGAATATGGTTTCGCCGCCAGACATTTCCCAGCGCATCAAGCAGGGTTCGATGATTTTGGTAAGGATAGGAAATCCAATCGTACGTATAAAGTATCCTCGACATAAGTGTCTCTGTCAAACGCCAGGGCCAGCACTTACGCAGACCTGCTCTTGACTTTTGTCGCGACTGGATCGGCCAGCTTCAACAGCCGCTGCGCGTTGCCGGCATAGAGCTTTTGTTTTTCGGCCGGCGGGATGACCAGCGCCTCGATGCTGAACAGCGTGTCGCGGGTGAAGTCCTCGCCGCCCGTGCCGTCGAAGGGCGCGTCGGTGCCGAACAGCAGCCGGTCGGCGCCGAGATAGCCGTACGCCGCCGCCAGGCCGCCCACCGCCCCCATGAGCGCCGTGTCGCCGTAGAACAGGCGGAAATACTCGTTCGCCGGGCGGGCCAGCTTGTCGGCCGCAGCGCGGATTTCCGGCACGGTGGGATTGCCGTAGATGCAATCGATGCGGCCGGCAAAGGCCGGCGCCATGGCGCCGGCGTGGTGGGTGATGATCTTGATGTCGGGGTGGCGGTCGAACAGGCCGTCGAACACCAGGCGCGTCATCGCCGCCGTGGTTTCGTAGGGCCAGCCGAACACCTGCCAGATCCAGTACTTCGAGTGTTCCTCGTCGCGGTAATCGGGTTGATTGCCGCCGCGCGCCGGATGCAACCAGATCGGGTAGTCATGCTCGGCCATGACGGCAAAGAAATCCCGGAACTGCGGCCGGTCGAGCGCCAGGCCGGCGGCATTCGAGTAAATCAGCACGCCCTTCATGCCAAGCTGGGTCAGGCAGCGCTCGGCTTCGCGCACCATGTGCGCGGGGTTATTCATGGCCACGGTGCCGACCGGAATGAAACGGCCCGGATGCGCGGCCGCCATCCCGGCCATCTCGTCATTGGCCAGGCAGGCCAGTTCGGCGGCGGCAGCCGGGTCGGCGACGGCGAACTCGATCGGCGGCGAGGACAGCGTAATCACCTGCGCAGCCACGCCATGACGGTCCATGACCGCCAGGCGCGCCGGCAAATCGGCCAGTTGCGGCAGCGACGCGAGCAGGCCCGACAGGTAGTCGGGGCCGGTCATCTTCTGCTTCATGGCGGCATAGAAGCGCGGCGGCAAGACATGCGTGAAACAGTCTATTTTCATGTTCATGTCGGTAGGGATAGGAAATTCAATCGCAGACGGCAAAGTATCTTTGACATAACTGCCCCTGTCAAACGCCGGGAAATGCGTTTGCCTTGAGCATTCGGGCTCCGCATATTACAGAACCCCGGCGCGCGCCAGACGATATAATCCGTAGCTTTTCAAGGGGCTGGCATGGGTCTTGATCGCGTTCCCTCAGGCAAGGATCTGCCCGATGACTTCAATGTGGTTATCGAAATTTCGATGCATTCCGAGCCAATCAAGTATGAAGTCGACAAGGAATCCGGCGCGATTTTCGTTGATCGCTTCATGTCCACCGCCATGCACTACCCCTGCAACTACGGCTATATCCCGCATACCATTTCCGGTGACGGCGACCCGGTGGATGTGCTGGTGGTCTCGCAATTCGCCTTGCCGCCCGGCGTTGTCGTGCGCTGCCGCCCGGTCGGCATGCTGAAAATGGTCGATGAGGCGGGCGAAGATGCCAAACTGCTGGCCGTGCCGGTGGACAAGCTGACCACGATGTACAGCGGCGTGGCAACCCTGCGCGATCTGCCGCAGGGCCTGCTCAACCAGATTGCGCATTTCTTCGAGCACTACAAGGACCTGGAGCCAGGCAAGTTTGTCAGGGTGCAGGGCTGGGGCGGCCTTGAAGAGGCGAGAAAGGAAATCATGGACGGCGTTGCCGCTTACAATTCCGCCAAGGAAAAGCCGGCGTACTGATTTGCCATTGCTCCGGCTGCGCATGCATGCGCAGCCCGCTGCAAAGCAAGCTTTTTTACGCCAGGTTTGAAGACTATAGTTCGCGCCATGTCCAGTCTGCGCATCGCCATCGCCCAACTCAATGCCATCGTCGGCGATCTCGCCGGCAATGCCCGGCGCATTCTTGAGTTTGCCGCCCGCGCCCACGCCGGTGGCGCCCATGTGCTGTTGACGCCGGAGCTTGCGCTGTGCGGTTATCCGCCGGAAGACCTGCTGTTGCGGCCGGATTTCTACCGCGCCTGCGCCAATGAACTTGCGGCGTTGGCGCGGGCCGTGCCGCTGCCGGTGGTGGTCGGCCATCCGCTCATCGCCGATGATGCGGCCTACAACGCCGCCTCGCTGCTGGCCGCTGGCCGCATCGTCACCACGTATCGCAAACACCGCTTGCCGAATTACGAGGTCTTTGACGAGGAGCGCTACTTCGCGGCGGGCGATACGCCGTGCGTCGTTGAGCTGAATGGCGTGCGTTGCGGGCTTGCCATCTGCGCCGATGTGTGGGAAGCCGGTGCGGCCGAGGCGGCGGTACGCGCGGGAGCGGAACTGCTGCTCACGCTGAATGCCTCGCCCTTCCACATGAACAAGCAGGCGCGGCGGCACGAGGTGCTGCGTGAGCGGATCACCGCCACCGGCCGGCCCGTCATCTATGCCAACCTGGTGGGCGGCCAGGATGAACTGGTGTTCGATGGCGGCTCCTTCGCCATGGACGGCCAGGGCCGGCTGACACACCAGTTGCCGGCATTTGCCGAGGCGCTGGAATTTGCCGATTATGCTGATGGCCACCTGCTGCCGGGGCGCGTGCATGAGCAGCCCATGCGCGAAGCGGAGCTGTGGGGCGCATTGACGCTCGGCATCACGGATTACCTTGGCAAGAACGGTTTTCCCGGCGCCATCATCGGCTTGTCGGGAGGCATCGATTCGGCGCTCACCCTGGCGCTTGCCGTCGATGCGCTCGGCGCCGATAGAGTGCGCGCGGTGATGATGCCTTCGCCGTGGACCGCGCAAATGAGCCTGGACGATTCGCGCGAGATGGTCAAGCGCCTTGGCGTCGAATACGACGAGATTCCCATTGGCCCGCTGATGGAGCAATTCGCCGTCGCGCTGGCGCCGACTTTTTCCGGCCTCGGGGAAAAACCGGCGGGGGACACGACGGATGAAAACCTGCAGGCGCGCATCCGCGGCATGCTGCTGATGGCGTTGTCCAACCGCAGCGGGCGCATCGTGCTCACCACCGGCAACAAGAGCGAAATGGCGGTGGGCTACGCCACGCTTTACGGCGACATGGCCGGCGGCTTTGCGGTGATCAAGGATGTGTTCAAAACCCTCGTCTATGATCTGGCGCGCTGGCGCAATTCGCTTTCCGCGGCGATACCGCAAAACATCATCGCGCGCGCGCCCTCGGCGGAGCTGAAACCCGGCCAGACCGACCAGGACACGCTGCCTCCCTACGCCGTGCTTGACGCTATCATCGAGGCCTACATGGAGCGCGACGAAAGCCCGCGTGAAATCATCGCCCGCGGTTACAGCGAAGCCGACGTGCGCAAGGTGGTGGGCATGCTCAAGCGCAACGAGTACAAGCGCCGACAGGCCCCGGTCGGCATTCGCGTGACGCAACGCGGCTTCGGCAAAGACTGGCGCTATCCGATAACATCGCGTTATCCTGACGAATACTAAGAACCGGGGAGGAGATTTACATGAAAAAAATTGAAGCCATCATCAAGCCTTTCAAGCTCGACGAAGTCCGCGAGGCGCTCTCCGACGTCGGTGTCACCGGCCTCACCATCACCGAGGTCAAAGGCTTCGGCCGCCAGAAAGGCCACACCGAGCTGTACCGCGGGGCGGAATATGTGGTCGATTTTCTGCCCAAGATAAAAATCGAGATCATCGTGGCTGACGACACATTGGCGCCCGCCCTCGATGCGATCGTCAAGGCAGGCCACACCGGCAAAATCGGCGATGGGAAAATTTTCGTCCTGCCCGTCGAGCAAGTCGTGCGCATACGCACCGGCGAGACGGATGAAGCGGCGATTTGACCGCCGCTTCATCCGTTTTACCCCGGTAGCCGCCTGACAGGCCGATTACCCGGCCAGGCGGCTACGGCGGCGCATCAGGCGATACGCCGCCGGTATCACGAACAGGGATAGCAAGGGCGCGCTGACCATGCCGCCAACCATGGGTGCGGCGATACGGCTCATCACCTCGCTGCCGGTGCCGCCGCCCAGAAGGATGGGCAGGAGTCCGGCGATGATTACCGCCACCGTCATCGCCTTGGGCCGCACGCGCTGCACCGCGCCCTCGCGGATGGCTTCGAGCAGGTCGGCCTCGCCGGTTTTGCCCGCGTCATGCCGCTCATGCCAGGCGTTCTTCAGGTACAGCAGCATGATCACGCCGAACTCGGCCGACACGCCGGCCAGCGCGATGAAGCCGACGCCGGTGGCCACCGACAGGTTGAAGCCCATCCAGTACAGGAACCACACGCCGCCGGTGAGCGCGAACGGCAGGGTGGCCATGATCAGCAGCGCCTCGTCGAAGCGACTGAAGGTGAGATACAGCAGCACGAAGATGATCAGCAGGGTGGCGGGCACCACCAGCCTGAGCTTCGCGTTGGCGCGCTGCATGAATTCGAACTGGCCGGAGTAGGCCAGGCTCATGCCCGGTTCGAGCCTGACCTCGCGCGTCACGGCGGCGCGCAGGTCGGCCACGACCGAGGCAAGATCGCGGCCGCGCACATCCACATACACCCAGCCGGAAGGCCGCGCGTTCTCGCTTTTCAACATCGGCGGGCCATCGCTCACGCTCACCCTGGCCACCATGCCGAGGGTGATCTGGTTGCCGTTGGGCGCAACAATCGGCAAGGCGGCGAGTTTTTCCACCGTATCCCGCCACTCGCGCGGATAGCGCACGCTGATCGGAAAGCGCGCCAGGCCTTCGACCGTCTCGCCGATGTTTTCGCCGCCGACGAGGCTCGTCACCACCGATTGCACGTCGCCGATGTTGAGGCCGTAGCGCGCCGCCGCCGCGCGGTCGATGTCCACGTCCACATAGCGCCCGCCGGTGAGCCGTTCGGCCAGCGCCGAGGATACGCCGGGCACGCGCCGGGCGATGCGCTCGACATCCTGCGCGATGCGGTCGATGTCGGCGAGATTGCCGCCCGCGATCTTGACGCCGATCGGACTCTTGATGCCGGTGGCGAGCATATCGATGCGGTTGCGGATCGGCGGAATCCAGATGTTGGTCAACCCCGGCACCTTGACCGCGCGATCCAATTCATCAACCAGCTTTTCCGGCGTCATGCCGGCGCGCCATTGCGCGTGCGGCTTGAACTGGATGGTGGTCTCGAACATCTCCAGCGGCGCCGGGTCGGTGGCGGTTTCGGCGCGCCCGGCCTTGCCGTATACATGGGCTACCTCGGGCACGCTCCCGATCATGCGGTTGGTCTGTTGCAGCAACTCCGCCGCTTTCTGCGCCGACAGGCCCGGCAAGGCCGAGGGCATGTAGAGCAGGTCGCCTTCGTCCAGCGGCGGCAGGAACTCGCCGCCCAATCGGCTGATCGGCCACAGCGCCGTCAGGAAGAGCAGCGCGGCAACGGCGAGCGTCGTTTTGGGGCGCTCGAGCACGGCCTCCAGCAATGGGCGGTAGGCGCGGATCAGCCAGCGGTTGAGCGGATTCTTCGCCTCGTCGGGAATCCTGCCGCGGATCCAGTAACCCATCAGCACCGGGATCAGCGTCACCGACAGGCCGGCAGCGGCCGCCATGGCGTAGGTCTTGGTATAGGCGAGCGGGCCGAACAGCCGCCCTTCCTGCGCCTCCAGCGTGAACACCGGAATGAACGACAGCGTGATGATCAGCAGCGAGAAGAACAGCGCCGGGCCGACCTCGCACGCCGCCTCGGTGATCACTTTCCAGTGCGCCTCGCCCTGGAGCGTGTCGCCGGGGTGGGCATGCTTCCAGGCCTCGATCTTCTTGTGCGCGTTTTCGATCATCACCACCGCCGCGTCGACCATCGCGCCGATGGCGATGGCGATGCCGCCCAGCGACATGATGTTGGCGTTGATGCCCTGCCGCTGCATGACGATGAAGGCAATCAGCACGCCCAGCGGCAGCGAGACGATAGCCACCAGCGAGGAGCGCAGATGCCATAGAAACACCGCGCAGACCAGCGCCACCACGATGAATTCCTCGACCAGCTTGTTTCTCAGGTTATCGATGGCGCGATCGATCAGCAGGCTGCGGTCATAGGTGGTTACGATTTCGACGCCCTTGGGCAGGCTGTGCTTCAACTCGGCGAGCTTGGCCTTGACCGCGGCGATGGTTTCGCGCGCGTTCCTGCCCGAGCGCAGCACCACGATGCCGCCGACCGCTTCGCCCTGGCCGTCGAGTTCCGTGATGCCGCGCCGCATCTCGGGGCCGGTCTGGATGTGCGCCACATCGCCCAGGCTCACCGGCACCCCGCCCGCCAGCTTGAGCGGAATGGCGCGAAAATCGGCGACGCTCTTGAGATAGCCGCTGGCGCGCACCATGAACTCGGTTTCGGCGAGTTCCAGCACCGCGCCGCCGCTCTCCTGGTTGGCCGCGCGAATCGCCGCGATGAGCTGTTCGTGGGTGATGCCGAAACTGGCGAGCTTGACCGGATCGGGCACCACTTGATACTGCTTGACCATGCCGCCGACGGTCGCCACTTCGGCCACGTTGGGCAGGGTTTTCAGTTCGAACTTCAAAAACCAGTCCTGCAAGGCGCGCAACTGCGCCAGGTCGTGCCGGCCGCTTTTATCGACCAGCGCGTACTGGAAAATCCAGCCCACGCCGGTCGCGTCCGGCCCCAGCGCGGGCCTCGCCGTCGCCGGCAGCCGCCCCTGCACCTGGTTGAGATACTCGAGCACCCGCGAACGCGCCCAGTAAAGATCGACGCCGTCCTCGAACAATACATAGACAAAACTGTCGCCGAAGAAAGAGAACCCGCGCACCGTTTTCGCACCCGGCACCGAGAGCATCGTGGTGGCGAGCGGATAGGTCACCTGGTTCTCGACGATCTGCGGCGCCTGTCCCGGATACGAGGTACGGATGATGACCTGCACATCGGACAGATCGGGCAGCGCGTCGACCGGCGTGGCCTGCACCGCCCAGATGCCCCAGGCCGCGACACCCAGCGTGGCGAGCAGCACCAGGAAGCGATTGACGACCGACCAGCGGATGAGGCGGGCAATCATTTGCCGCCTCCTGTTTTTTCCAGTTTCTCGACCACCAGCCCGTCGTCGGTTTCGCGTATGCCGACGCGCACCCGGTCGCCTGCCTTCAATCCGCGGGCAAGTTCGGGGCGCGCCAGGGCATACGTCATGGTCATGGCAGGCATCGCCAGCGTCTGCAACGGGCCATGCGCGAGCGTCGCCTCAGTGGCGGAAATCGCTTCAATCGTGGCGTCGGTTTCATGCAGCGCAATGGGTGCAATGGGTGCAATAGGTGCAATGGGCGCAATGGGCGCAGCGGCAGCGCCGCCGGATGCATTCCCCCCACGCGCGGTGATGCCCTGCAAGCCGGCTTCGGAATCGATGAGGAACTGGCCGCTGGCGACCACCATTTGCCCTTCGTCAAGACCGGACAGAATCACCGTGTCATTGCCGGCCTCGCGCCCGAGAGTGACCTCGACCGGACGATAGCGCCCCTGCTCTTCGGCCACGATAACCAGCGCGCGGCGGCCGGTGCGGATCACCGCTTCGGTCGGCACGCGCAGCACGGATTTGCCATTGCTCTCCTTGATGCTGACCTGGGCCGTCAATCCCGGCCGCAGACGTCCGCGCGTGTTGGGCAGCTCAACGCGCACGCGCAGCGTGCGCGAGGCATCGTTCAGGCTCGGCAGCAAGGCGGTAACGCGCCCCTTGACGGTCTCGCCCGGGAATGCGGCGAAATCGGCTTCGGCGGATTGCCCTACCCGCACCTCCCCGGCCTGGGCCTCCGGCACGGCCGCATCCAGCCATACCGTGCCGATGCCGTTGATGCGCGCCAGCGTCTGCCCCGCCGCGAGCGTCATGCCGGGCCGCACGCCAAGCTCCAGAAGCACGCCGCCGCCGGGCGCGGTAATCGCGATGCGCTCCCTGGCCTGGCCGGTGGACGCGACTTCGCGGATCAGGCTTTCCGGCATGCCGGCCAGCCGCATGCGTTCGCGCGCCGCGGCGGTCAAGGCGGCGTCGCCAAGATTTTTGAGCGCCAGATAGTCCTGTTGCACAGCCGCCCACTCCGGCACCAGCACTTCCGCGATCAAGGCGCCCGCCCCGATCACGTCGTTCGGCGCCAGTTTGGCCACGCGCTCGACGAATCCGCCGACACGCGCCTGCACGACCGTCACCTCGCGCTCGTTGAAGCCGACGATGCCGGTCGCCTGCACGCTCGTGTCGAGGCGCGCGCGCGTGACGGCGGCCAGGCGCATGCCCAGGCCCTGCGCCACGCGCGGATCGATCTTCAGCGCCGCAACGTCATTGCCTTCGTCCGCATATTTGGCCACCAGCTCCATGTCCATGAAGGGCGATTTGCCGGGTTTGTCGAACTTGTGCTGGGGCGCCATCGGGTCGTACCAGTACAGCACGCGGCGCTCGGCCTGGGGGCTTGCGGCCGGGGGTGCGGCCTGGGGTGCGGCCTGGTGTTCGGTCGCCGCCGGAGGCTTGGCCCACCACAGGCCGCCGGCCGCGCCGAGCGCCAGCAATAGGGCGATAGCCGCAAAGGTCAGCACAGTTGTCAGCGCAGTTTTTTTGAGGATGCGGAGGTTCATTGCGATTCTCCCGATAACGTGGGTGCGTCCGAGGTTGCGTCCATAGTTGCGTCCGTGGTTGTGTCCGCAGTTGTGTCCATAAGTACGTCATACGCGAAGTGCAGCCGGGCAGCCATCTGCCCGCGTTCGCCTTCAAGTGCAGTGGCTTTGAGTTCGGCGTCGATGCGTTCGCGCCGGGCAATGATGAGGTCGGACAGGCCGCCTTTGCCGCCGCGCCAGGCGGCCAGGGTCAGCGCGGCCTTCTCGTCAGCCAGCGGCAACAGCACGGTGCGCTGGCGCGAAACCGCGCGCGACAGCCGTTCATAGTCGGCCAGGTCGCCGGCCAGTTGGGCCGCGTGTTCGCGCAGCATCGATTCGCGCTCGGCGTCCAGCGCGGCGCGTTCGGCGCGCTTGGCCGCGATGCGGGGTTCCTGGCGCGTGCCCGGAAACAGCGGCAGATCAAAGCTGAACTCGACGCCCGCCATGTTGCCGAACTGCGGGCCGCGTTGCTGGTAGGACAGCGCCACGCTCCAGTCGGATTTCTTCGCCGCCTGCGCCTCGTCGGCCTCCGCATCGAGCACGCGACCCAGCGGATCGAACGCGGTCAATGCAGGGTGGTGCGCCAGGTTGTGCGTCAGCGTGTCGCGCGCAATCGGCCAGTCGGGCGGCACTCCCGCCAGCGGCGCATCGGCGGCCGCCCCGATCCAGCGCTTGAGCAGGGCAACGGCTTGTTCACGGCGGGCGATGAGCTCATCCCGGCGTTCTTCGAGCAGCGCGGCTTCCTGGCGCGGGGCCACGGTTTCATCGGCACGGCCAAGTCCGGATGCGAAGCGGGCGCGCACGGCGGCATCCAGCAGCCGGTTCTCGGCGAACAGCGCATCGATGCGCAGCAACTGCTGCTCGAGCGTGTAACGGCTGATCCAGGCGACTGCGGTTTCGCGCTGCACCGTCAGCCGGACAATGCGCGCCTCGGCCTCGGCGACCGCTGTCCGCCCTTGCGCCACGGCTTCACGGGCATGGCGCTTGTCGCGGTTAGGCACCTCCTGCATGACGCTGATGCGCCGCATGGTCATGAAATCGCGCGTCGCGCTGAAGCGATCCGTGCCGTCGATGGGCAGGTTGTCGATGCCGAGGGCGAGCTTCGGATCGGGCAAGGCGCCGGCGGGAATCGCCGCTTGCCGTGCGGCGTCGGTTTTGGCGGCGCTGGCAGCCAGCGCCGGATTTTCGTGCAGCGCCAGCGTCAGGGCCTGCTCGAAACTGAGCGGCGCGGCCTGCGCCGTTGCGGCAAGGCCGGCAAGCGCAAGCACCAGCCCAAAGCGGCATGCGCCACGCCGCCCCGCGCGTAACGCGTGATGAGGATTCCAGATAAACATTTTCCAACTCCGAAAAGAAGGCGCGATAAGTGCGCCGACGCCCGCGCCGCTTGCGACGCGGGACTCAGGTTTTCAGGGAGTCAGAGCAGGGCCGGCGGACGCCAGACGCCGGATGGCGCAAAGGCCAGCAGAAACGCCTGCGGCGCGGAGAAGTTATCCGCCAGCAGGGCCGCAACGGGTTTTGCGTTCTGTTGAACGGTGAATGCGATGTGCCCGCAGTAGCTGCAATCCTGTCCGCTATCGCAGGTCTTGCCGCCAGGAGAATGAGTGTCTGTGCAACAGTCATGCGCCTGTCCGCTATCCATGTCTGCCATCGTCATGTGCGGCGCAGCCTGCTCCATGGGGCAGGCCGACACCGCCGCAAGCGCGCCTGCCCAGCCCTGAACCGAGATGGCGAGGCAGAGCAGCAGGGACAGGATGATGCGGAATCGACACATGGACTCAAGGGTAGACGAGGGCACGCTCGCGGTCAAGGCCGCCCCGCTTCATTTTCAGTTTGAACGCCGGCTCGCTGCACCGAAGATGCTTTTCCGGGTGGCGCGGTTGCGGGCAGCGATGAACACGCGAAAAGTTATGCGAAGCGGTATCCAGGGCCGGCGCTGGGAGTGCTCCCCAATGGCAATAGGTTTGTCGGCAGTGGTTTGTCGCAAAGTCTCGAAAATTAAAAATTGCCCAATTTAAGATTACGCAGAAACTCATGTCCTTCTTTAGTTGCGCCCACAATCTCCGTCACGACCCCAATCGCTGCACGAGTATCAAAATATCCAATCCGTACGATAGGCAGCTTGAAACTCTGAATCAGCGGATAGCCCGATGATTCAAGGTGTTCGGCCGCCGCATCATAGTCAGCATCGTCAAGCGTATAGGCAACATGCTGGACAGCATTGCCGTGTTGTTTCAACGATTCGGCAAACATGCTCGAACCCGAGACCGGCTGGACCAATTCAATCTGCGTATCTCCTGCATATGCCAGGTACAAATCGCACACCCAGTCTCCAGGCTTGCCGAGGTAGGTTCCTTCCGTATCGCGCGCGTTGACGTTCATGTGCATGAATTTTTCCACGCCCATGGTCTCCACAAAGAATTTTTCAGCCGCATCAATATCCTTTACGGTCCAAGAGACTTGGCAGAATTTCGAAGCCAGATTCGGATGTTTCAGTTTCATGTGCGATCTCCATTTATTGCGGTATTTGAAGGCGGTACCGCATACGCCTAACGTTCAAGGTCAGGGGCGCGGCGCGGCTTTATCGCGCAGCGTCCCCTGCAC
>CAZQTB010000030.1:0-23614 GCA_964596295.1 uncultured Rhodocyclaceae bacterium
GATGAGCGGCCAAACCGTCGAAGCCTATTGGAACGCGGTCTCGCACGTTGACCTGCTCAGCATCGGCATCAACTGCGCGCTGGGGCCGAAGGAAATGCGGCCCTACATCGAAGAGCTTGCCACGATTGCGCCGCTTTACGTCAGCGCCTATCCCAACGCCGGCTTGCCTGATCCGTTGTCGCCGACGGGTTTTCCTGAAACGCCCGAAACGATGGCTCCGCAGTTGCGCGAGTGGGCGCAGAACGGCTGGCTGAATCTCGTCGGCGGTTGTTGCGGCACGACGCCGGAACACATCCGCGCGATTGCCGCGGCGCTCGACGGCCTGCCGCCGCGCCGCATTCCGCGGATCGACCGGAAACTGCGCCTGTCGGGTCTGGAAGCCTTCACCATCGGCGACGATAGCCTGTTCGTGAATGTCGGCGAGCGCACCAATGTCACCGGCTCGAAGGCCTTTGCCCGCATGATTCTCGAAGGCCGCTTCGATGACGCGCTGGCCGTGGCGCGGCAACAGGTGGAAAACGGCGCGCAGATCGTCGACGTCAATATGGACGAAGCCATGCTCGATTCGCAGGCGGCGATGGTGAGGTTCCTCCATCTGGTCGGCTCCGAACCCGACATCTGCAAAGTGCCGCTGATGCTCGACTCATCCAAATGGGAGGTGATCGAAGCCGGCCTGAAGTGCATCCAGGGCAAGGGCATCGTCAATTCGATTTCGATGAAGGAAGGCGAGCAGAAGTTTCTCGCGCAGGCGCGGCTGGCGCGCCGCTACGGCGCGGCGGTGATCGTCATGGCGTTTGACGAGCAGGGCCAGGCCGACACCTATCAGCGCAAAATCGACATCTGCCGGCGCGCGCATGACGTGCTGGTTGCCGACGGTTTTCCGGTCGAGGACATCATCTTCGACCCGAACATCTTTGCCATTGCCACCGGCATCGCCGAACACGACAACTATGCCGTGGATTTTCTCAATGCGCTGGCCTGGATCAGGGAAAATCTGCCGCACACGCATACCTCGGGCGGCGTCTCGAACGTCTCGTTTTCCTTTCGCGGCAACGATCTGGTGCGCGAAGCCATCCACACGGTTTTCCTCTATCACGCGGTCAAGGCCGGGCTCACCATGGGCATCGTCAATGCCGGGCAACTGGGCGTGTATGACGATCTTGATCCCGTGCTGCGCGAGAAGGTTGAAGATGTCGTGCTCAACCGGAAAGTCGGCGCCGGCGAGACGCTGGTCGACCTGGCGACCACCGTCAAGGGCCAGGCCCGGGAGCAGGCCGTTGATCTCGCCTGGCGCGAATGGCCTGTGGAAAAGCGGCTCGCGCACGCCATGGTCAAAGGCATTACCGATTATGTCGTGGCCGATACCGAGGAATGCCGCGCGGCTTTGCTGGCCGCGGGCAAACCGCCGCTGGCAGTGATCGAAGGGCCGCTGATGGCGGGCATGAACGTCGTCGGCGACCTGTTCGGCGCGGGCAAGATGTTCCTGCCGCAGGTGGTCAAATCGGCGCGCGTGATGAAGCAGGCGGTGGCGCACCTGATTCCCTATATCGAAGAGGAGAAGAAGCGCACCGGCTCCGCTTCCAAGGGCAAGATCATCATGGCCACCGTCAAGGGCGACGTGCACGACATCGGCAAAAACATCGTCGGCGTGGTGCTCGGCTGCAATGGCTACGACATTGTCGATCTTGGCGTGATGGTGCCGGTGGACAAGATTCTGCACGCCGCGAAAGAGCATGGCGCGCAGGCGATCGGACTCTCCGGGCTGATCACGCCTTCACTCGAGGAAATGGCCCATATCGCCGGCGAAATGCAGCGCCAGGGCTTCACCGAGCCGCTGCTGATCGGCGGCGCCACCACCAGCCGCGCCCACACCGCCATCAAGATCGCGCCGAATTACCAGGGGCCGGTGGTGTATGTGCCGGATGCCTCGCGCGCCGTTGGCGCGGTGACCAGGCTGCTCTCGCTTGAGATGCGCGACGACTACGTGAATGAAGTGGCGGCCGACTACGCCAGGCTGCGCATGCAGCACGCCAGCAAAAAAGGCGTGGCGCTGGTGCCGCTCGCCGCGGCGCGCGCCAACCGCGCCAGGCTGGAATTCGATGGCCCCTGCGCTCCGGTCAAACCCCGGTGCCTGGGCGTCACCGTGCTGCGCGATCTTGATCTGGCGGTGCTCGCCGACTATATCGACTGGGGCCCGTTCTTCCAAACCTGGGATCTGGCCGGCGCCTATCCGCAGATTCTCGACGACGCGATCGTCGGTGAAGCCGCGCGCAATGTTTTTCACGATGCCAAAACCATGCTGGCGCAACTCATTGCCGAAAAATGGATCGGCGCCAACGCCGTGTTCGGCCTTTTCCCCGCGCAATCGGTGGCGGATGACATCGTATTTTATGCCGACGAGGCGCGCGACAAGGTGTTGATGACCTGGCACGGCCTGCGTCAGCAGCAGGAGCGGCCGGCCGGCAAGCCGCACCAATGCCTGGCCGATTTCGTCGCCCCCGCAAAAATCGGCGTAGTCGGGACGGCGGGTTTGCTCGCCTGTCCCGACTACGCCGGGGCTTTTGCCGTGACGGCAGGCATCGGCATCGACAAAAAGCTTGCAGAATTCGCCGCGCAGCACGACGATTACCGCGCCATCATGCTCAAATCGCTGGCCGACCGTTTTGCCGAAGCGGCTGCCGAATGGCTGCACGAACGCGTGCGCAAGGACGACTGGGGTTACGCGGCGGACGAACGCCTGGGCAAGGACGCCCTGATCGCCGAGCAGTATCGCGGCATCCGCCCCGCCCCCGGCTATCCGGCATGCCCCGACCACACGGTCAAGAGCGCGCTGTTCAAACTGCTCGACGCGCCGGCCAATGCCGGCATGGAAATCACCGAGAACTACGCCATGACGCCGGCCGCCTCGGTCGCCGGATTTTATCTCGCGCACCGCCATGCGAAGTATTTCGCGATCAGCAAAATCGGCCGCGACCAGTTGCAGGATTGGGCGGAACGCACCGGCATGGGCATCGCAGAAGCAGAACGGTGGCTGGCGCCCCTGTTGTAGGGGCGACTTTTTTCATTGCCCCATGCTGATTAAGCTACTCCATATAAAAAACTACGGGGGACATGCTTCATGAATTGGATTGCGCTGCTGCCTACGCTGATGATGGTTTGCCTGGCCCTCATGATGTTCGGCTTGGGGTTGTCCCTGACGCTGCAGGACTTTGCGCGGCTCAAATCCCACCCGAAAGCCGTGCTGATTGCGCTGACGCTGCAAATCATTGCGCTGCCTTTGGTCTGCTACGGACTGATTGTGAGCTTCGACCTCTCCCCGGTGTATGCCGTGGGCCTGATGCTGCTGGCCGCTTCGCCCGGCGGCATATCGGCCAATCTGTTCAGCCATTTGTTCGGCGGCAACCTGGCCATGAACATCTCGCTCACCGCAGCCAATACCGTGCTCTCCATTGTCACTTTGCCGCTGATCGCCAACTGGGCCATCGACACCTTCGCCAAGACCGGGCAGGTCGTGCCGCTGCAGATGAGCAAAGTGATCGAGGTGATCACGCTGGTGCTGATTCCGGTGACGCTGGGCATGCTCGCGCACGCGCGTGCGCCGGGCTTTGCCGCGCGCATGGAAAAGCCGATGAAAATATTCAGCGGCTTGCTGCTGCTGTCCCTCGTGGTGCTGACGATGGTCAGGGAATGGGCGGCGCTCACCCAATACTTCACCCATCTCGGCCCGGCCGTGGTGGCCTTCAACCTCATCAGCCTGCTGGCGGGCTATTACCTGAGCACCGCCAGCGGCCTCGACAAGCCGATATCCACGGCCATCAGCTTTGAAATCGGCATCCACAATGCCGCACTCGCCATGTACATCGCGATGAAGGTGCTCAACAACTCCCCGCTGGCGCTGCCATCGGCCATTTATTCAGCCAGCATGCTCATTACCGCCACTGTGTTCGGTTTTTTGGTATTACGCCGCAACAGGCAACTCATCCCGAATTACGGTCGCGTGTAAACCTCAGACACCCCAGGTAACCGGCTTCTTTTTCTTCAGCGCCCACTCGAGCAATTCCAGCAGCGGCACGGCGCGCTGGGCCAGGCTGACGAAGGGGCGCTGCCCGGTTTTGCCGCCCGGCGCGGGTTCGGTCTGCGGCCGGTCTTCTTCGGCCACTCTCGCCAGCCGCGCCTTGTCTTCGGCAATCGCCGTGCGCAGCCGCGCAATGGCTTCCGGCAGTTGCTCGACCGTAACGATGCCTTTTTCGGTTGCCTCCTTGCCCATGATCCGCATCATGCGCTGCGCCACGTCGCCAAACATGATGACATCGCCGGCAGCGGCGGATTGAAAGGTGACGATCATTTGTTTTTCCCCTGCTTCGCTATTTCATAGCCCCTGCGCCCGCAACCAGTCCAGCATATGCTGCGCCGGTTTCTGCCAGTCGCGTTCCAGCATCAGGCCATGGCCCATGGCGGGAAAAATGTGCGCATCAATGCCATAGCTGCGGCCCGTCATTTCAACCAGCGGGGCGGGAATCAGATGGTCAAGTTCCGCACCCTGCAGCAACAGCGGCGTGCGCTTGACTTGCGCAATATGCGTTGCAACAAACAGCGACATGTCCCATAGCGCGCGGTGCGACTCGGGCTGCGCCATGCGGTAAAAACGCTGCAAATCCTCCGCCGGTACGGGTTGCGCGAAGAGCGCCTCGCGCAGCGTTTCCAGCACGACCTGGCCGCCGCTCATGAGGCCATTCAATTCATGCAACAGGCGGGGCCGCGCAAACAGCATGTTCAATGCCGCGAACATCAGGCCCTGCGGCGGCACGGAGCAGGTCAGCACGGCCGCCGGAGCCACATGCCGCTCCAGATACTTCTGCACCACGAAGCCGCCCATGGAATGGCCGATCAATACCGGCGGCGCGGGCAGCGTGGCGGCAACTGCCGCCACATCATTTACATAATCGTTGATCGACAGGCTGTCGAGCCGCTCGCGGCCGGGCGATGCGCCGTGGCCGGAAAGGCTCAGCGCATACGCGGGATAGCCTGCCGCGGCGAAAAACGGCAGGAAGTGCTCGTCCCAGCACCAGGCGGCGGTGAATGCGCCATGGACGAACAGCAGCGGCGTGGCATGTGCCGTTGCCTGCTGCGGAAGATGGACAAGAACTTCGTGGGTTTGCAAGCGCGGTGTGTTCATTGTTCATCGAGTGGTTGCGGCATCTGCAACGGGCCGGAGTACGGTAGCGGCGCGCAGCGGCGCCCGGCGGCATTCTACCGGGCCATCGCCTTGATCGCGGCAAGCCGTGCGCTGGCAATGCCGTCGGTAATTCTGCGCGTCGCGGCGGAGGGGTTTTCTTCTGCGTGCGCCATGTTGCGCGCATCGTGTGCAATGGCGCCGGCATCGACCGCCCGCACGGCAGCCAGCGCGCGGCGCCAAAACCCGGCCGCAGGATAGTCGCGCGCTTCCTTTGAATCTTTGAACCCGTCTCTGGGCGTATCTGGACAGCCGAGGCGTCCGCGGTAATCGGCTTCACAGGCCAGCAGCACGAGCTCGAAGCGCTCGGGGCGGCGCAAGGCATCGCAGTCTTGCAGCACGCGGAGCACCGTGGCTGGCCGCAATTCGGCGGCGCGATGCATGTCGCCATGAAAACGCGCCGCCAGGCGCGCCACATCGCGGCAATCGGCCGGCACACGCAGCCGTGCGCAGAGCGACTTCAGCAGCTCCACGCCTTTCTGTTCATGGCCGTGATGACGCGGCAACAGCGCAGCGGGCGTCACGCCCTTGCCCAGATCATGCGTCAGCGCCGCAAAGCGCGCCGGCAGCGGGGCCGCGAGGCGGGCGGTCAGGTCAATCACCAGCATCACATGCGCTCCGGTATCGATTTCGGGATGACAGTCCTGACGTTGCGGCACGCCCCACAGGGCATCCACTTCCGGCAACAGCGTGCGCAAGGCGCCGCATTCGCGCAGCACCGCGAACATGCGCGAAGGCGTGGCTTCCATCAGGCCACGCGACAATTCCTGCCACACCCGCTCGGGCACCAGCGCGTCAGCTTCACCCGCCGCCACCATCTGCTGCATCAAGGCCAGCGTTTCCGGCGCCACGGTGAAGTCGGCGAAGCGCGCGGCAAGCCGCGCCACGCGCAGGATGCGCACCGGGTCTTCGGCAAAGGCGGGCGAAACATGGCGCAGCACGCGGGATGCCAGATCGGCGCGGCCACCGTAAGGGTCGATCAGTTCGCCGTTTTCCGCTTGGGCAATGGCATTGATGGTGAGATCGCGGCGGCGCAAATCTTCTTCCAGCGTCACTCCGGGCGCGGTGTGAAAAACAAAACCGGCATATCCCGGCGCCGTTTTGCGCTCGGTGCGGGCGAGCGCATACTCTTCGTGCGTCACAGGATGAAGAAACACGGGGAAGTCGCGGCCGACGGCAACATAGCCCTCGGCCAGCATTTCTTCGGGCGTGGCGCCGACAACCACCCAGTCGCGATCCTTGACCGGCAGGCCAAGCAGGGCATCGCGCACGGCGCCGCCAACGGCGTAAATCTTCACAGGATATTTTTCACGGCACCATCTCCGCTGCCGTGCCGCTGTCGCCGCGCGCGTTCACCACGCCCAGGCGGTTTTTCAGTGACTGCGGCGCGCTGTCGAACAACAGGTTGTAATACACCGCATTGCTCATGACTTTTTTGACATAATCGCGGGTTTCCGGAAAGGGAATGGTTTCGGCGTAAATCGCCCCTTCCAGCGCCTGTTCGCCAAGCCAGCGGCGCGCGCGGCTGGGGCCGGCATTGTAAGCGGCGGACGCCAGCACCGGATGCTGATCGAACGAGCCAAGCACCAGCTTCAGGTAGTTCGTGCCGAGCCTGACATTGGTATCTATCTCGGCCACCTGGCGTGGGTGAAAGTCCGCCAGCCGGATTCTTTTCGCCACCCATCGGGCAGTGGCCGGCATGATCTGCATCAGTCCCTTCGCGCCGGCGGACGAATTGGCAGTGGTGACGAACCGCGATTCCTGGCGCATCAGGCCATATACCCAGCCGGTGTCGAGCGCCAGCTCCTGCACCGCCGGTTCGACCCAGGCGCGGAAGGGGGCGATGTAGCGCAGGCTGTAATCATGCTGCGTCAGCGTGCGGTCGGCGGTGCTGATGGCGCGATCCCACACCTCATTGCGGCGGGCCAGATCGGCGGCAGCGAGCAGCGCCCGGTCGTCCATGCCGCGCAAACTCCAGTTCCATTCGCGCACGCCCTCCACGCGCATGTCCAGGCGAAACAAGTTCAGCGCACGCTGCAATCCGGGGTTGGCGCGGGCGGCGGCCATTTCTCCGGGCGCGGGCGCGGCAGCCTGCGGCGGCAGGCCGATCGTCCGCCCCAGTTCCTCGTCGGCGAGATTGCCATAAAAATCCGGCTGCCCGGCAATTTGCGCGAACTGCGCGCGCGCGTCCTCGGCGCGTCCCAGGGCGGCGAGCGCGCGGCCCTGCCAGTAAATCCATTCCGGCCGTTGCGCCAGTTCCGTCGGCATGGCGGCAATCGCACGCTGCACCTGCGCCCACTCCTGTGCGCGCAAGGCAGCGCGCACATGCCAGGCAAGCTGCTCGTCATCCAGCGGCGCGCCGGCTATCTTGTCGTACCAGGCCAGCGCTTCCGGCTGATGGCGCCAGGCGGCAATCCGTGCCAGTTCTCCCCAGACATAGGTGCGCTCGGCGGAGGTAAGTTTTGCTTCGATGCCGCTCAAGCGCGATGCAGCTTCCTGCGTATCGCTGCGCGCCAATGTTTGCAAGGCGAACAGCGCCATTTCGCGCCCGCCGCGCGTGGCCGCAAAGTCTTGCGGCAGGTGTCTGAAATAGCGCAGCGGATCGGCCGCAACGGCTTCCAGGCGACTGCCGTCGAAGCCCTGATCGGCCGGCAGATACAGCGCCGCCGTCTTGCCGGCGCCGAGTTTTCCGGCCTTCAGCACGCGCCGCATGCGTTGCCAGACGTCTTCCACCGTCAGGCCGCCGGCAGCAACCAGCTGATCGACGGCGGTGTCGCAGGCGGCCGGCAAGTCCTGTCCGGAAAGCCAGAGCGGGCGGACATTCTGCGGTGTCCCTGCGGCCTGCGCCGCATAGCAGTTCAGCTCCGCATCGGGCTGCACCAGCAAGGCAAATTCGCGCTGAAAGCCTACCCAGTCGGCATGTTCTCCCAGATAACGCAGCCAGTCGCCGCGCAGTTTTTCGGCCAGGTAGCTGCCTTCGTTCGCAGTCAGAAAAGCGGCGATGCCGGATGCGTCATCATCTTCCAGCCGCTGGCGCAACTGCCAGTATTCCGCCCAGACCTGCAGCGGATGGCCCGGCAAGGCCGCCGGCGCGCGCACCGGCTCGCCCTTGCGAAAGGCCTCGCGCGCAGCCAGAAAGGCCGTGTCGCCCGCGGCCGCGAAAGCCGGCGCGGGCGGCACGGCGCAGCATAAGACGAGAGCCACGCCGGCGAGATAAAAAATCGCCCGGTGTTTGCCTGCGGCCGACTTCATGTCATCATGCCTTTTTTCAACGCGTTCATGCTTTCACCTTAACATGGTCAGCCATCCTGCGTCTGATGAAGACATTGCCGATTCATCCGCTTTTCGCGCCGCAATGCGACGCGAAAAGCTTGCCGCCCGCGTGGCGCTTGATCATGCCGCTCACGCTGAACTTTCGGCCCGTCTTGAAGCCCATCTGGAAGCCTTTCTCCTCATGCAGCCTGCAAACACGCTGGCCTTTTGCGCGCCCAGCAGGAACGAATTCGACGCTCGCCCGCTGGCCAGCCGCCTCATCAGCCGTGGCTGGCGTGCCGCGATGCCGGTGGTTATCGCGCCTGCCGCGCCGATGGTTTTTCGCGCCTGGACACCTGCCGCACCGATGAGCCGGGACCGTTACGGCATACCCATTCCCACGGCGGGCGAAGAGCTCGCTCCAGGCATTGTGCTGCTGCCGCTGGTCGCCTTTGATGCCGCAGGGTACCGGCTGGGTTACGGCGGCGGCTATTTTGACCGCACATTGGCGGTCCAGGTTCCGCGTCCGCTGGCGGTCGGGGTGGGTTTCGAACTCGCCCGCGTGTCCAGCATCCGGCCGCAAGCGCACGACGTGCCGCTGGATGCCATTGTCACCGAAGCCGGCGCGGTTCTGCTCGCGTCGCGTTAGCGGCAGGCGGCGGCCAGCCGCGCCAGCGCTTCATCGAGCAGCGCGCGGCGGGTGCCGAAGTTGAGGCGCACGAAACCCGGCGCGCCAAAGGCGGCGCCGTCGGAAAGTCCCAGCCCGTGGGCTTCAAAATGGCGCGCCGGATTTTCGATGCCGCGCTGTTGGGAAAATTCGCGGGCATCGATCCACGCCAGATAGGTTGCTTCCACCGGCTGCATGGCGAGGCCCGGAATTTTGGCGACGGCATTTTCAACCGCGCGCGCGTTGCCGCGCAGATAATCCAGCAGCGCGGCCTGCCAATCGTCGCAGGCGCTGAAAGCCGCCTCGGCCGCCGCCATGCCCAAGACATTGGCATGCGGCACGATGCCCCGCATGGCGGCGGTGAAGCGGCGCCGCAAGGCGACATCCGGAATCACCGCGAAGGCGCAGCCCAGGCCCGGAATATTGAAGGTCTTCGATGGCGCCATCAGGGTGATCGTGCGCGCCGCAGTGTCATCGCCGAGCGCCGCAAAAACCCGGTGCTGGCCGGAGGATGAAATGTGCGGCGAGAGAATCAGTCCGTTGTGGATTTCGTCCGAACACACCACCAGATTGTATTTTTCAGCCAGCCGTGCAATCTGCCTCAGCTCGTCTTCATGCCATACGCGGCCGGTCGGATTGTGCGGGTGGCATAACAGGAAAAGTTTTCCAGAAACGGATTCAAATGTTGCCGAGCCTTGCAGCGCGGCATCCACCGCGTCGAAATCCCATTGCCAGCCCTGCGTTGAAGAACATACCAGCGGCACGCTCAGCAAGCGCCGCGCCGCAAGCTGGGGCGCAGTCAGGAACGGCGGATAAGCCGGCGTTGCGGTGAACACGCCGTCGCCCGGCTCGCCGATCGCGCGGCAAGCCACATTGATGCCCGACACCAGCCCCGGCAGCCAGACGATCCATTCGGGCGCAACTGTCCAGGCGAACTGGCGCGCCAGATAATTCAGCACGATTTCGGTCTGCCGCGCCGTCGGCTGGTTGTAGCCGAACACGCCGTGCGCCACGCGCTCGCGCAAGGCCGCAAGCACGGCCGGCGGCGCAGTGAAATCCATGTCGGCCACCCACAGCGGCAGGATGTCGCGCCCCGCGTACTTCGCCCACTTTTCCGAATCCGTGCCCGCGCGCTCAACCGGCGCGTCAAAATTGAAGATCATCCCAGAAACAGCCGGTACGCCGGGTTTTTCGTCTCGTCGCGGAACTGGTAACCGAGGTTCTTGAGAAACACGCCGAAGGCTTTCATCTCCTGCGGCGGCACCTGCATGCCGACCAGCACGCGGCCGGTGTCGGCGCCGTGGTTGCGGTAATGGAACAGGCTGATATTCCAGCCCGCGCTCATCTTGTTCAAGAAATTCATCAGCGCACCGGGACGCTCGGGAAATTCGAAACGGTAGAGCAGTTCATGCAGTTTGCCGCCACTCTGCGGCGCATGGCCGCCGACCAGATGCCGGATATGCAGCTTGGCCATTTCGTCATCGGTGAGGTCCAGCGCGGGGTAGCCGTGTTTTTTGAGTTGCGCGACCAGTCTGCTGGCTTCCTTGCGATCCGCCACCTGCATGCCGACAAAAACATGCGCTTCGCCGGCGCTGTGAAAGCGGTAGTTGAACTCGGTGATATTGCGCGCGCCGAGCAGGGTGACGAATTTCTTGTAGCTGCCCGGCCGCTCGGGCAGGGTCACGGCGAGCAGGGCTTCGCGCTGCTCGCCCACTTCGGCGCGCTCGGCGACGAAGCGCAGGCGGTCGAAATTCATGTTCGCGCCGGAAGCCACCGCCACCAGCGTTTTTCCCTGCACGCGGTGCCGCGCTGCCCACGCCTTGGCGCCGGCGATGGCCAGCGCGCCGGCCGGTTCGAGAATCGAGCGCGTGTCTTCAAACACATCCTTGATTGCGGCGCAGATGGCATCGGTATCGACCAGCACCATTTCATCGACGTATTCGCGGCACAGGCGGAAGGTTTCCGCGCCGACGTACTTGACCGCCGCGCCATCGGCGAACAGGCCGACCGTGTCGAGCCGCACCCGCCGCCCGGCGGCCAGCGAACGCGCCATGGCGTCGGCATCCACGGCCTCGACGCCAATGATCCTGGTCTGCGGCCGCAGGCGCTTGATATAGGCCGCGACCCCTGAAATCAGGCCGCCGCCGCCGACGCAGCAGAACACCGCGTCAATCGGATCCGGGTGCTGGCGCAAAATTTCCATGCCGATGGTGCCCTGGCCGGCAATCACGTCGGGGTCGTCAAAAGGATGCACGAAATTCATCCGGTGCTTCTTTTCCAGCGTCAGGGCGTGCGCGTAGGCCGCGTCGTACGAGTCGCCCGCCAGCACCACTTCGCCGCCGCGTTTTTTGACGGCGTCAATCTTGATCTGCGGCGTGGTGGTCGGCATGACGATCACCGCGCGAATGCCGAGCTTTTGCGCCGCCAGCGCCACGCCCTGCGCATGGTTGCCCGCCGAGGCGCAGATTACGCCGCGTTTGCGCTGCGCCGGCGCGAGATGCACGATCTTGTTGTAAGCGCCGCGCAGCTTGAAGCTGAACACCGGCTGCATGTCCTCGCGCTTCAGCAGAATGCGATTGCCGCTGCGCGCAGAAAGATTGACGGCAAGCTCCAGCGGGGTTTCCACCGCGACGTCATAGACGCGGGCATTCAGGATTTTTTCAAGGTAATCCATGGGCGTGACAGGTAGTGTGGCGAAGAATCCGCGAAGCGCAAAGGGTAACATGCGGCATGGATTTTTCTTTTACGCCGGCGGCCGGCCTGGCCGGTCTTTTTGTCGCCTCCTTTCTTTCCGCCACGTTGTTGCCCGGCGGCTCGGAGCTCGCGCTGCTCGCCCTCGTCAAGCTGCATCCCGCGCAAACCGGCGCGGCATTCGTGCTGGCCGCCATCGGCAATACGCTGGGCGGCATGGCGACTTACTGGATGGCGCGCGTGCTGCCCGCACCGTACGACCCGCAGCGGCTGGCGCTGGCGCGGCGCTGGGGCGCACCCGTGCTCTTCCTTGCCTGGGTTCCGCTGATCGGCGACGCGCTGTGCGCCGCCGCCGGCTGGCTGCGTTTGCCCTGGCTGCCCAGCGCGCTGTGGATGGCGCTGGGCAAAGCGGCGCGCTACGGGATAGTCATCGCTGGCGCCGGGCTAGTCTGAACGGCGATCTTCGCTTCTGCTGAAAACTTGGCGCTGGTGAAGCAACTGCGCTACAAGGCGGTCGAGCAAAAAACACTTTGCTTTGCAGACCTGGGATTCCCGCTTTGCGGGCAGGTCTCCTCGCCGTAGCGGATGGCAATACGGCGATTCTGTCTTAATCGCGCAAATCGCGCCCGGTGAGCTTGAGAAAGACGTCTTCCAGACTGGCCGGCCGGTGCAGGGTGCGCAGGGCCGGGCGACCGGCCAGATGGGCGAGCAGCGGCGCGGGGTCGGCAACGTAGCAGAACGCCGTTTCGCCGCTGATTTCAACCCGGCGGGAAAAAGCCCGGGCTTCGGTCGCCGCCCAGCCCGGCGCATCTTCGCCATAGACTTCGACCACCTGGGCCTCAATGTGCTGGCGGATCAATTCACGCGGCGGGCCTGCGCTGATCAGGCGGCCGGCATCGATGATGGCCAGGCGTTGGCAGAGACGTTCGGCTTCATCCATGAAGTGCGTTGTGAGCAGAATGGTTTTGCCCTGCGTCAGCAGGCGTTTCAGCCGTTCCCAGATGAGATGCCGCGCCTGCGGGTCGAGGCCGGTGGTGGGTTCGTCAAGCACCAGGAGGTCGGGGTCATTGACCAGCGCGCGGGCCAGCGTGAGCCGACGTTTCATGCCGCCGGACAGGGTGCGGATGTTCGCATCCTCCTTGCCGCCCAGTCCGGCAAAGTCGAGCAGGGCCGGAATTTTTGGGTGCAGTTCGGCATCCGCAATGCCGAAATAGCGGCCATAGACGAGCAGGTTTTCAGCCGCCGTAAAGTCCGGGTCAAGGTTGTCGAATTGCGGCACGACGCCGACTTTCATGCGCGCTTCGCGGGCCTGCGCAGGCACCGGCAGGCCGGCCAGCAGGATGCTGCCGGAATCCGGCGCAGTCAGGCCCAGGCAGCAGCGCAAGGTCGTGGTTTTGCCTGCGCCATTGGGGCCCAGCAGCCCGTAGCACTCCCCGCGCTGCAGCGTGAAGCTGAGCCCGGCGACGACTTCCTTGCCGTCATAAGACTTGCGCAGCCGGCTGACGCTCAGGGGTGAAGCCAACTGTAAGTCCGGTGACAAATTCACGATGGCCACCCGCGACGCACGATGTCCTGCAGGATATGCAGCTTGCGATGGAAAAAGTGGTCGGCGCCCGGCACCACGACAACGGGCAGTTCCAGCGGCTCGGCCCAGGCCAGCACGTTGGCGAGTGGCACGGTGGTATCTTGCGCGCCGTGGATGACGAGCGTGCCGGGGGCCACCGCCTCGGTCGCGTAGCTGCGGGCGCCTTTGATATAACCGGCCGCCGTGCCGACCAATATCATCCAGCGCGCGGCATGCTGCTGGTCAGCCAGTTTTTTGGCGACGCGCGTCATCACGAATGCGCCGAAAGAAAAACCGGCCAGCGTCAGCGGCAGGATTCCCCATCGTTGCTGCGCCCAGGCCAGCACGGCGAGCAGATCGCCGGTTTCCTTGTCGCCATGATCGTGCGCGCCTTGCGAACCGCCGACGCCGCGGAAACTCGGCCGCAGCGTAACGCAGCCTTTGCCGCGCAGTGCGCGTGCCAGCGTGGTGACGACCTTGTTATCCGCCGTGCCGCCAAACAACGGATGCGGATGCGCAACCAATGCGATGCCGCGGGGCATTTCATCCCCCGCCGGCAGATCGACGAAGACCTCGATTTTCCCGTCCGGGCCGTCCAGCAGAAGCGGCTTTTGCTGCACCGGTTTACACCTTCAGGCGTTCAATCACGCGACCATGCACCAGATGCTGGTCGATGATCTCGTCGATGTCTTCCTTGTCAACGTAGGTGTACCAGACGGCCTCCGGATAGATCACCAGCACCGGCCCCAGTTCGCAGCGGTCGAGACAGCCCGCCGTGTTGATGCGCGCCGTACCCGGCAACTGCTCGCCCAGCGCCTTGACGCGTTCCTTGGCATAGCTGCGCAATTCGCTGGCTCCGTGATTGTTGCAGCAGGGTTCGCCTGCCTCACGCTGGTTGGTGCAAAAGAAAACGTGATGCTGAAAGTGACTCATGGCGCCATCTCGAAATAAAACCAGATTATCCGGCATGCAAGCAAAAGCTGCGGGAAAACTGCGCAGAATTTGTAAGGGGAGGGCGTCGGTACACCTGCGTAATCAGTTCATTTCGCTGCCTTCATGCGCTGCGGAATAGCCTGTCGCCATTATCTCCGCCATCGCCAATTGCAAGGCTTCGAGCCGTTCCACAATCTGATCCTTTAACCCCGGCAGGGTGTGGCACAGTTCGCGGGCGACCTCAAGTTTCCCCGCAGCGTGCAGGTGGACAATCTCCGTTCCGACCTGATGCACCTGGACGTGTACCGGCTCAACGGCCGTAAACTCGGCGAGATGCCCGTAGCGTGCCTTGCCTTCGCCGTAATACCAGAGGCCAAAACGACACTGCTGGTGGCCGATCAGTTGTTCATGGGAAAGCGGCAAGGGCGCATCTTCCACCGCCAGGAGCACGCGCCTGACCCAGTCAAGATGGTCATGCTGCGCCACCAGCAGAGGGAAGTCGCGTATATCCCATTTGCCGGCCCACCGGCCCCACTTCGGGGCAGGGGTAAACTGCGCTGCCCAGTCCATCACCTGCGCTGCCGGCATGGGCCGTGCAATGTCATAGCCCTGGGCGATATCACACCCCAGGCGCATCAGCAGCACGCCGTGCTCTATCGTCTCCACGCCTTCGGCCACCACCTTGCGGCCGAACGCCGCCGCCAGGCCGATAACCGCTTCAACCAGAGCCAGGTCGTCCTGATCATCGAGCATGTCGCGCACGAACGACTGATCTATTTTCAGCGTATCGGCAGGCAGCTGCTTGAGATAGCTCAGCGACGAATATCCTGTGCCAAAGTCGTCCAGCGAGAACTTTACTCCCAGGGTCTGACACGCAAGAATCAGTTGTTGCACATGATTCATGTCGCCCAGCGCGACCGATTCGAGAATCTCGATTTCCAGCCGCTGCGGCGGCACATCGGGGTAGCGGGCAAGGATGGCTTTGAGCCGGTCGAGAAAGTCCGGCAGCTGGAAATGCCGTGCCGCGATGTTCACGCTGACCGGCCAGTCTTTTCCTGCCGCCGACCACGCGGCGCTTTGCTGCAGCGCCTGCTCGATCACCCATTCGCCGATCTCGATGATCAGATCGCTTTGTTCGGCCAAAGGCAGGAATTCCAGCGGCGGCAGCAGCCCTTGTTGCGGATGCAGCCAGCGCAGCAGGGCCTCCATGCCCACCACCTTGCCGCTCCGCATATTCACTTTGGGCTGGTAGTACAGACACAGCTCGTTGTCCTGCAGCGCTTCGCGGATGCTGGACAGCATCTGCTGGGATGTTTGTGTCTGCCGGTCGTGCGCGACGTCGAACCAGTGCACGCGGTTGCGGCCTGCCTGCTTGGCCAGATACATCGCCTGATCGGCGTGACGCAACAGGGTGTCGGCATCGACTTCATCAAGCGGATAAATGGCTACGCCGATACTGGCCGAAATGTCGATTGAATGCCCTTCGATCAAATACGGCGCAGACACGGCTTCAAGGATGCGCCGCAGGACGAGTTCAAGCTGCGGGATGTCGACCAGGCCGCCCAGCAGCATGACAAACTCGTCGCCGCCGAGCCGGGCGACAGTATCCTCGCTGCGCACGGCCTGATTCATGCGGGCGGTTACTTCGACCAGCAGGCGGTCGCCCATGTCGTGGCCATACAGGTCATTTACCGGCTTGAACTGATCCAGATCCATCAGGCACACGCCCAACAGATTTTTCTGCCGTTTGGCGTTCGCCAGGGCGCGCGCAAACCGGTCGGCAAGCAATACGCGATTCGGCAAACCGGTGAGTACATCGTGCCCCGCCTGCCAGCGCACACTTTTCAGCAACTGGTGCTTTTCGGAAACATCATGAAAAACCAGGACGCAGCCCAGAAGCGAATTGTCATGCAGGAAAATCGGTGCGGCGGAATCTTCAATGTTGTATTCCTTGCCGTTACGCGCAATCAGTACCGTGTGGTTGGCAAGATTTACCGTCTTGCCATTCTTCAAGACTTCGTCGACGGGGCTGACCACGCGCGCGCGAGTGGCTTCATTGACGATATGAAAGACCTCTGCCACGGGCTGGCCGATGGCCTCGCTCGCGTCCCAGCCGGTAAGCTGGCTGGACACATGGTTGAGGAAGGTGACGCGCCCTTCGGCATCGGTCGTGATGACGGCATCGCCGATCGAGGCAAGGGTGATCTCTGCCCGCTCCTTTTCGGCATACAGCGCGGCGCGCAGGCGGTTTTGCTCGGTCAGGTCGCGTATCTGCGCGTGGATCAGCGCTTCGCCATGCACGGTTATCCTGGTCAGGGTGACTTCCGTATCCACGAGGGAACCATCCATGCACCGCATCTGCCACCCGAAATGGTGGTATCCCTTGTGCAGCGTGATGGCGATCATTTCTTGTGCCATCTGGGTAGAAGCGCGTCCGTCGGGCTGCCAGGGCAAAGCCATTTCTGTCGGCGATTTGCCGGCAAGAAGCTGCTTGCTGGGGTAGCCAAACAGCCGGATCGCGGCCTGATTGCTGTCGAAAATACGCCCATCTTTTTTTATTATCAAGAGCGGGGCAGCGGCTTCATCAAAAATCCGCCGGAAGGACTCTTCGCTTTCGCGCAGTTCCTTGGCCAGGCGCTTTTGCTCGCCGATGTCGCGCCAGCGTATGTGCAGTACCTCCTCGCCATGCACGGTAATGGCGGTGAGCGTAATTTCAGTTTCGATCAGCGAACCGTCGGCATGCTTTAGCTGCCACTCGAAACTCTTTGTACCGTCGCGCAGCGCGGCGGCGATCACTTCCGCTTCACGGTCTTTCGTCTGCTGCCCGCTCTCCTGAAACGGTGGCGATATGTCTTCTGGGCTAAGGCCCAGCAGATCCTGCTTGTGGCGATACCCGAGATGTTGCAATGCCGCCTTGTTGCAATCGACTGCAACACCTTGTTTGTACAGGATTACGGGGTCGGCGGCCTCGTCAAAGATTTTGCGCGCCGCTTCCTGGCTTTCGTGCAGTTCCCTGGCCAGGCGCTTTTGCTCGCCGATGTCGCGCCAGCGCATGTGCCGCATCCCCTCGCCATGCACGGTAATGGTGGTGAGCGTAATTTCAGTCTCGATTAGCGAACCGTCGGTACGTTTTAGCAGCCAATCGAAACTCGCCTTGCCGTCGCGCAGCGCGACGGCGGTGACTTCCTTTTGGCGGTCTGCCGTTTGCCGTCCGTCCTCCTGAACCGGTGGCGATATGTCTTGCGGGGTGAGGCCCAGCAAATCCCGCTTGTGGCGATACCCGAGATGTTGCAGTGCCGCCTTGTTGCAATCGACTGCAACACTTTGTTTGAACAGGATTACAGGGTCGGCGGCTTCGTCAAAAACTTTGCGCGCAGCCTCCTGGCTTTCATCCAGTTCCTTGGCCAGGCGCTTTTGCTCACCGATGTCGCGCCAATGCGCATGGATCACCTGCTCGCCATTTATGGTGATGACTGTGGCTGTGACTTCGACATCGAACAGGGAGTCGTCCACTCGTTTGCACGCCCACTCGAAGCGGTGATATCCGGCTTGTGCGACAAGCTCCGACACTTCGGCCAGCTTTTCAGCCGAGTCGCGGCCGTCAGGTTGAAACGGCGGCGAGATCGAAATCAGCGTCAGGTGGCGGAGTTCGGCTTTGTTGCGCAAGCCCAGTTGCGCCAGGGCGGCCTGGTTGCAATCAAGAAAGCCGCCATCCTTGCTCAGGAGGATGGGATCCCGGGCCTCGTTGTAAATGTGCCAGAAGAAGCCGCTGTCATCTGTTGAATCGACGGATTTTTTGGGTCTGCGCATGACAGCCTCCCGGAACGGTATTATTAAATATGCCGTCTATGCGGCTTTTAGTTTCTTGACACGGTATGCCAAACTCCTAATGCTAGCACGAATCCACGCTAGCCAAGACAAGGCGTCGAAGAGCGGGAAATCATAAAGAGCCGGACAGAATCCTCGCGCATGAAGGCGGGCTATCCGCTGCGGAATGCGCGTAGCCTGCACAAGAAAACGCCAGCCAATGCATTCATTGGCTGGCGCGGGCGTAGTCGAAATGTGCGACTACTTCGACAGGCATTCCTTCATAAAGGCCTTGCGCTCGGCGCCTTGCTTCCCTGTGGCGTTTTTGCTGCACATGGCCATTTTGTTCTTCTGGGCGATCTTGCCTGCAGTGGCAGGCTTGTTCGCGCTTTCACACTTTTTGATGGATGCCGCTTTGGCGGCGCCGTACAGCGGCTTGCCGGCCTTGCTCACCGCGTTGGCTTCGCAATTACCCGCAGCAACCGGTTGAGCTGCCGGCGCGACATCCTTGCTGGTGCTGACAGAAGTCTGGGCCAGCGCTGCATTGGCAGCAAAAAGAGAAGCCAGAAAAATGACAATCTGTTTGTTCATTTTGTTCCCCTTGAGTGAGTGACGGCAGCCGCCGTAGGCAACAAACGCGACCGGCGGAGTTTAGTTGACCTGACCGCTGCCGGTGTTCAGCGCACTTTCCTGGCGGTCAAGAAACTCCTGCATGCTGTTGATTCCGCGCAAACCGAGAATCGTGACGCGCACGGCGGCTTCCAGCAGCACGGCCAGATTGCGTCCTGCGGCGATGGGCAGCGTGACGCGATGGACAGGCACACCGAGAATGGTTTCACTTTGTGCGTCGAGTGGCAAGCGCGCCGCCTCGGGCACGCCCCGGGCTGGCTTTTGCAGGTGCACAATAAGCTTCAGTCGCATCTTGCGCCGGCAAGCGGTTTCACCGAAGACGGTGCGGATATTGATCAGGCCCAGTCCGCGCACTTCGAGAAAATCGCGCAGCAGATCAGGGCAACGGCCTTCCAGGACGTCGAGCCCGATACGGGAGACATCAACCACATCATCGGCTACCAGGCCGTGACCGCGCGAGATAAGCTCCAGCGCCAGTTCGCTCTTGCCGGCGCCGGAATCGCCCGTAATCAGCACGCCCATGCCGAGTACGTCCATGAATACGCCGTGCAAGGCGACGGTTTCGGCCAGTTGACGGGCAACGAAGTGGCGCAGCGTGTCGATGACATAAGCTGAGGGGAGCGGTGTTTTCAGCAACGGCGTGTCGGATAGCTCGCACCCGCGCCGGATGGCGTCAGGAATGTCACAATCGTCGGCGACGATCAGCACCGGTGGCCGCGCTGTGTAGATTTCCTGCATGTGGTGCGCCACCTTTTCCGGCGCATGCCGCGCCGACCAGGCAAGTTCAGGCGCGCCGATCACCTGGATGCGCTCCGGATGCATGAGGTTAAGATGGCCGACCAGGTCGGCAGGCGCCACAAATTCATCGACCGCCGATATCACCCGCGTCAGGGCGCCACTCACCCAGGTGAGCTGCAAACGTTCGCGGTTGCGCTCAAAGAGCTGGGAGACGATCAGCTGGCGTTCCATGTGACGAACAGGTTGTGTAATGCGGCCGCATCGGGCGCACCGGCAAGTTGCTCGCGAAATGCCCGGTCGGAAAACATTTGCGCCAGCTCCGAGAGTAATTGCAAGTGCTGCTCGTTGGCCGCTTCCGGCACCAGCAACACGAAAATAAGGCTGACGGGTTTGCCGTCGGGAGCATCGAATTGCACAGGCACATCAAGGCGGACAAAAGCGCCCAGTGGTTTCTTGAGCCCCTTGATGCGTCCGTGCGGAATGGCAACTCCCTGGCCAAGGCCCGTGGAGCCCAGTTTTTCACGCGCAAAGAGCGCATCGTAGACCATGCTGCGGGCGATGCCCTGATGATTCTCGAAAAGAATCCCCGCATGTTCGAAGACACGCTTCTTGCTGCTCGCGTCAAGAGCAGCGACCACGTTGTCAAGCGGCAGCAGACGAGTGATCTGGTTCATGAAGGTCGCAGGGAAAGCTGCTGGCAGATAATGCAGCGTAAAGTATAACGCGCCGCTGATTAAGGGTTATCGGCATCCAGCCGTTTGTCGCGGCTGTGAGCGGACACTTTTTCCTTGTGTTTGACGACCTGGCGATCGAGTTTGTCGGCCAGCAGATCAATCGCGGCGTAAAGGTCCGTGTCCGTTGAGTCGGCAAAAATGTCCTTGCCCTTGACATGCAGCGTGATCTCGGCTTTTTGCTGCAACTTGTCAACCGAAAGAATGACATGAGCACTGGTGGCGTGGTCAAAATGCCGGATCACCCGCTCCAGTTTCAGGTTGACATGATCGCGGATGGCCGAAGTGACTTCAATGTGATGTCCAGTGATGTTGAGATTCATGGAATTTCCTTGTCAAAAGGTTTGCTCAGAGGCGCTTTCTGAGAGTGACGGGCGGGATGTGCAGCAATTCGCGGTACTTTGCCACGGTGCGACGCGCCACGACGATGCCCTGTTCGCCGAGGACTTCCGCTATGCGGGCATCCGAGAGCGGTTTTTTGCCGTCCTCGGCGCTGACCAGCTGCTTGATCAGCGCCCGTATTGCGGTGCTTGACGCCGCGCCGCCGGAATCCGTGGCGACATGGCTGCCAAAAAAATACTTGAGTTCGAAAATCCCGCGCGGACTCGCCAGGTATTTCTGTGTTGTCACGCGGGAAATCGTCGACTCGTGGAGATTCACGGCTTCAGCGATCTCGCGCAGTATCAGCGGCCGCATGGCCACGGCCCCGTGGTCGAAAAATGCGCGCTGGCGATCTACGATCGCCTGCGCGACGCGCAGGATCGTGTCGAAGCGCTGTTGCACGTTCTTGATCAGCCATTTCGCTTCCTGCAGCTGGGTGGCAAGACCCATCGAGGCCGCATTGCCGATGTGATTGCGCCGCAAAATATCGGAATAGAGCCGGTTGATGCGCAGCCGCGGCATGGCTTCATTGTTGAGGCTGACGACCCATTCATTGCGCAGTTTTTTCACTGTGACATCGGGTATCACGTAGCGTGTATCCAGCGGGGCATATTGCGCGCCCGGGTGCGGGTTGAGCGAGCAAATCAGGTCCCGCGCCACGCGCAGCTCATCCTCCGTGCAGTGCAGCGATTTCTTGATGCGCACGAAATCGTGCGCGGCAAGCTGATCCAGATGCTGCTCGACGATCGTCAGGGCGAGATCGCGTTCGGGCGACGGCGGCATGGGTTTCAGTTGCAGGGACAGGCACTCCCGCGCATTGCGAGCGCCGACGCCGGGCGGGTCGAAATCCTGCACATGGCGCAGGGCAACGGCGAACTCCGCGCGCAACGTCTCGCGCTCCGCTTCATCATCCGCAGGGAGCAGATCAGACATCTCTTCCAGCGATTGCGTCAGGTAACCGTCATCATCCAGTGCTTCGATGAGAAAGGCCGTCAGCACCCGTGCGCGATCCGGCATGTGCGTCATCATCAGTTGTGCGCCGAGGTGTTCGCGCAGGCTGGTGCTGGCGGTCTGCGTCCCGCCGCTGTCCATGTCATCGTCGTGCGGATCGCGCTGGCTGTGGCTGCCGGAAAAACTCATGCCCCAGCCTTCGTCATCGCCACTGCGCAGATCCTGGGGCTCTTCTTCATGTTCGGCGGGTGTCGCGGATTGCGGTGCTGCCAGCCTGTCGGCCGGCGGAGTGAAGGCTGGCTGCCCGGGCTCGTCACGCTCCAGCAGGGGGTTTTCCTGCAGGGCCTGGTCGATCTCCGCGTTCAACTCAAGCGTCGATAGCTGCAACAGCCGGATCGCCTGCTGCAATTGCGGCGTCAGCGTCAGATGTTGCGAAACCTTGAGCTGGAGTCCCTGTTTCATTACATCCTGAAGTGTTCGCCGAGATATATCCGGCGCACGCTTTCATTATTGACAATCTCGGCCGGATGTCCAGCCGCCAGCACCAGGCCATCGTTGATAATTGTGGCGCGATCGCAGATGCCCAATGTCTCGCGCACATTGTGGTCGGTGATCAGCACGCCGATGCCGCGCTCCTTGAGGAAGCGGATGATCTTCTGGATATCCACCACGGCAATCGGGTCGACGCCGGCAAAGGGTTCATCCAGCAGGATAAATCGCGGACTGGTGGCCAATGCGCGGGCAATCTCCACCCGACGGCGCTCGCCGCCGGAAAGAGAAACCGCCAGGCTCTTGCGGATGTGGGTAATGTGCAGTTCTTGCAGCAAGGCTTCCAGCCGTTCCAGGATTTCTTCTTCGGCGATATCTTGCAGTTCCAGCACGGCACGGATGTTTTCGGCAACGGTCAGTTTTCTGAATACCGAGCTTTCCTGCGGCAAATAGGAAAGGCCGAGTCGCGCACGCTGGTGAATCGGCATGTGGGTGAGGCGGTCATGCTCGCCTTCCTTGTCGATGCGGATTTCGCCGCCATCCGCCGCCACCAGGCCGACGATCATGTAAAAGCAGGTGGTCTTGCCGGCGCCGTTGGGGCCGAGCAGGCCGACCACCTCGCCTGCGGCAACCTCAAAGGAAACATCGGTTACTACTGTGCGCGCCTTGTATTTTTTGCGCAGGTTATGTACTGACAGGGTGGCAGCCATGGCTGTCATGCAGAGTGTTCTCCCGAATTTTCTTCGATTGGATTTTTCAGCAAGCGGCGAATGGTGTCACTGGCAAAGCCCCGGCCCTGCAGAAAGCGCGCCTGGCGCGCCCATTCCTTGGCGTCGGCAGGCGCAGCGGGGAATTTTCTTGCCCATACGCTGCGCGCGCGCGCCAGTTCGTCGGGCAGGCCGGCATGCGCCAGTTGCGTATCAACAAGTTCACGGTCCAGGCCCCTGGCCGCCATGTTCTGCCGCAAGCGCGCAATGCCCAAACGAGCGGCGTTGGCGCGCACATAATTTTCGGCAAAGCGGGCATCCGATTGCAGTTGGCAAGCCTGGAGATCGACAATCACTGCGTTAATTTCTTCCTGTGTGCCGTGCGCCGCCAATTTGCGGGCCAGCTCGGCGCGGCTATGTTCGCGCCGAGCCAGAAGCCTGATCGCCCGGCTGCGCAATGCATTCAAATTCACTCACTCAACGGGCTTGGCGGCCAGCGCGGCAACACCGACGGCGGCGCGCACCTTGTTTTCGATTTCCGTTGCCAGGTCGGTATGTTCCCGCAGGAAATCGCGCGCGTTGTCCTTGCCCTGGCCGATTTTCTCGCCGTTGTAGGCGTACCAGGCGCCGGATTTTTCGACAATCTTGTGTTCGACGCCCAACTCGACGATCTCGCCTTCGCGCGAAATGCCCTCGCCGTAGAGAATGTCGAAATGCGCCTCGCGGAAAGGCGGCGCCACCTTGTTCTTCACCACTTTGACCTTGGTTTCGTTGCCGATCACCTCGTCGCCCTTCTTGATCGCGCCGGTGCGGCGGATGTCCAGGCGCACTGAGGAGTAG
>CAZQTB010000031.1:0-22839 GCA_964596295.1 uncultured Rhodocyclaceae bacterium
TGATCTGCGGCACGCCGACACCGGCGACGATGCGCGTGGTGCAGATCGAACCGGGACCGATGCCCACCTTGATGCCATCCGCGCCATGATCGACCAATGCTTTGGCCGCATTTGCGGTGGCTACGTTGCCGCCTATCACCTCGACCTGCGGAAAATTCTTCTTGACCCATGCCACGCGCTTCAGCACGCCTGCCGAATGGCCATGGGCGGTATCCACGATAATCACATCGACACCCGCTTCGGCAAGCAGTGCAGCACGCTCTTCCGTGCCCTCGCCGACGCCAATCGCCGCACCGACGCGCAGATGGCCGAAGCTGTCTTTTGCCGCCAGCGGATGTTCGGACGACTTGAGAATATCTTTCACTGTCATCAGGCCGCGCAGATCAAAGTCGTCGCCGATCACCAGTACGCGCTCCAGGCGATGCTTGTGCATCAAGGCCTTGGCTTCTTCGACGCTGGCGCCCTCTTTCACCGTCACCAGCCGCTCGCGCGGCGTCATGATGTTGCCCACAGGGTCGTCCATGCGGGTTTCGAAACGTAGGTCGCGATTGGTGACGATGCCCACCACCCGGCCTGCCTCGACGACCGGCAGGCCGGAAATCCGGTTCCGGCGGGTGAGGCTGATCGCTTCACGCACGGTCATGGTGGGCGGAATGGTGATCGGGTCTTTCAGCACCCCGGATTCGAAACGCTTGACCTTGGCCACCTCGGCCGCTTGCTGCGCCGGAGAAAGATTCTTGTGCACGATGCCGATGCCGCCTTCCTGGGCGAGGGCAATGGCCAGGCGCGCTTCCGTCACCGTATCCATGGCGGCGGAAACCAGCGGCATGTTGAGGTGGATCTTGCGCGTAAGGCGCGTCGCGAGGCTGACATCGCGCGGGAGGATCGCCGAGTGGGCGGGAACCAGGAGGACATCATCAAACGTCAGCGCCTTCTGGAGGAGTCGCATAGTAAATTCCTTGGTGCCAAAAACGCATTATACGCGCCCAGCCCCTGCCAGCATGGGTCCAATGTGACTCGCCGGCGTATCGCCAGCGCCGACTTTTCAGCGGCTTTTATTGCGCCGGCTGCCCGTCGCCGCCGCCTTTCTTCATCGCCTTGCCTTCGGCGGCGCGCTGCTTGCGTACTTCCTTCGGGTCGGCAATCAGCGGCCGATAGATTTCCACCCGGTCGCGGTCACGCAAAGGGGCATCGAGTTTCACCAGCCTGGCATAGATACCCAGCTTGTTCTGCATCAGGTCGATCTCCGGATACGCCGCCAGCAGCCCGGATGTCTCGATGGCCTGCTGCACCGTGCTGCCCGCAGGCAAGGTCAGGCTGACCACAGCCTGCCGTTCGGGCAGCGCGTAGACAACCTCAATGCGCAGCATGTCGCTCCCGGCGGGTTCAGCCATAAATTTTCTGCGCCCGTCTGATAAACGATTCAACAAAGGTGTCGGCAATATGACTGAATACCGGACCCAGCACTTTCTCCAGCAGCCGGTTGGAAAATTCATAGTGCAGGCGAAACTCGATCTTGCAGGCGGTTTCGCCCAGCGGCAAAAAACGCCATTGCCCGTCCATGCGTTTCAGCGGTCCATCGGTCAGCCGGATGTCCATGAGGTGCGGCGCCGCTTTCGCATTTTCGGTCGAAAAATTCGACTTGATGCCATGATAATTGATGTGCAAAGTAGCCGCCGTGCGCGTTGCCGTGCGCTCAAGCAGATCGGCGCCGCCGCACCAGGGCAGAAACTGCGGATAGTCTTCAACACGATCGACCAGTTCAAACATCTGGGCCGGCGTACGTTCGATCAACACGGATTTTTCGACCAGGGCCATCAGAAAGCCGCGGCGGCGGGTGAAGTAGAATTGCGTATTTTAGCGCACCGTCCTGCAACTGCCCCATGAGCATCGCCGACAACAAGAAGGCATTCCACGATTACTTCATCGAAGAGCGCTACGAGGCCGGCCTGGTGCTCGAAGGCTGGGAAGTGAAGGCGATCCGTGCCGGACGCGCACAGATCAAGGAAGCCTATGTGGTAATCAAGAAGGGCGAGATCTTTTTGCTCGGCGCGCACATCAGCCCCTTGCTGTCTGCTTCAAGCCATGTCCAGCCCGATCCGGTACGCACGCGCAAACTGCTGTTGAACAGCCGTGAAATCGACCAGCTCATCGGCAAGGTGGAGCGCGCAGGCTACGCCCTGGTGCCGCTTGATCTGCACTACAGCAAGGGCCGCGTGAAGCTTGCCGTCGGCCTGGCCAAGGGCAAGAAACAGCATGACAAGCGTGACGCCGAAAAAGAACGCGACTGGGTACGGGAAAAAGCCCGTGTCATGCGCGATAAACGGGGCTGACCGCGAATCAACGACAACTCGGGACAACTTAGCGGCGGCGCAAGTTGCGCCGGCCCGGCATCCGGTCGGGATAAATATCCCGTCCCGCATTGCGCACGTCGCGGCGCAACTGGAGGCGATCCTGAGCCGACATGCGCTCTCGGCGCTGGCCGGCGGGAACCGCTTCCTCCTGATCGGCGGAACGGCCGGCACGCGGGTCCGTGCGCGCATTGCCTTCCTGTACCCGTTCCTGTGCTGCGCGTTGTACGGCAAACCGTTCTGCCGGCGGCCAATGATGCTGATAGTGCAAGGGCTGCTGCGCAGCCGCCGGCAATGCCGCAAGGCATAGCCAGGGACACAGTAAAGTCCTGCAGAAAATTCGCCACGGTGATTTCAACGCCTGCTCCCGCTACAACGATTCGTCGAAATTTTAGTCCCGGCTTCCGCCCATGGCGATGCCCGCTTTGTAATCTTTTGTAAGACCCGCTGGCGGACAACGGGTAATCCCGTTAGGATTTGCGCTATGAATGAACACTTAAACAATACTGCCAAGATTCTGGTTGTCGACGATGACCTGCGCCTGCGCCAACTGCTGGAACGTTACCTCGCCGGCCAGGGCTTTACCGTCAAGGCCGTGCCGGACGGCGCAGGGATGGATCGCGCCATGGAGCGGGAACTCTACGATCTCATCGTGCTCGACCTGATGCTGCCGGGCGAGGATGGCCTGGCCATCTGCCGCCGCCTGCGCGGGGCGAAGAATTCTGTGGCGATCATCATGCTCACCGCCAAGGGCGACGAAGTGGAACGCATAGTCGGCCTGGAGATGGGCGCCGACGATTATCTGCCCAAGCCCTTCAATCCGCGCGAACTGGTGGCGCGCATCCATGCCGTCCTGCGCCGCCGCAGCGCGCCGCCGCCGGCGGGCGCTCCGGCCAGCACCGAGCAAACGGTCCGCTTTGGCAAAGTGCAGGTCAATCTTGCCACGCGCGAACTTCATCGCGGCAGCGAAATCGCTCTCCTCACCACCGGCGAATTCGGCCTGCTGCGCGTATTGCTGGAACACCCGCGCCAGCCAATGAGCCGCGACAAGCTGATGGAACTGGCCCGTGGCCGCGAATACGAAGTCTTCGACCGCGCCATTGACGTGCAGATATCGCGTCTGCGCAAACTGGTCGAGGAAGACCCGGCCAAACCGCGCTATATCCAGACGGTGTGGGGCCTGGGCTACGTGTTTGTCCCCGATGGCAAGAAAGCGGATTGATCCGTACCGCCGATGATGAAGCTGTTGCCGCGTTCGCTGCTCTGGCGCACTTTCCTGCTCGTCGCGCTGCTGATGCTGCTCTCTGTCGTCGCCTGGTTCGCCATTTTCCGCAGCTACGAGCGCGAGCCGCGCGCCAGGCAACTGGCGCAGACCCTGGTCAGCGTAGCCAATCTGACCCGCGCCGCATTGATCTCGGCGCGCGTCGAAGCGCGCCGCGAACTGCTGCGCGAACTCTCCGACCGCGAAGGCATACACATCTATCCCGCCGAGGCGGACGACCGGGTAAAGCCGCTGCCCGACAGCGCTTTCCTGCATCGCGTGGAAGCCCTGGTGAAAGAATTCCTGGGGTCGGAAACCCGGCTCACGCTTGAGCGCGAAGGCGAAGAAGCGCTCTTCGTCAGTTTTCGCATCGACGACTCTGCTGAAAGCGAATACTGGGTTGCCCTGCCGCGCGAACGCATTGAAAGAATCTTTCCCCTGAGCTGGATCGGCTGGGGCGCGGCCGCGCTGCTGCTCTCGCTCGCCGGCGCGTGGCTGATCGTGTTTCGCATCACGCGTCCGCTCAAGACGCTCGAGCTTGCGGCGCGCAAAGTCGGCGCTGGCGAGACGCCACTGCGGCTGGAGGAAAACGGCCCGACGGAAATTGCCACCGTCAGCCGCGCCTTCAATCAAATGGGCGCCGATCTGGCGCAAATCGACCAGGATCGCGCGCTGATCCTGGCCGGCATTTCGCATGACTTGCGCACCCCGCTCACGCGGTTGCGCATGGGCATCGAAATGGCGGCGAATGACGCCCTGCGCGCAGGCATGATTGCCGACGTCGAGGAAATGGACAAGACCATCGGCCAGTTCCTCGACTTCGCCCGCTCCGAAGGCGGCGAAGCGCCCCAGGACACGGACCTTGTCGCATTGCTCGAGGAGCTCGCCATGCAATACCGGCGGCGCGGCTGCCAGGTCGACGCAGTCGTACCGTCAATGCCGGCTCTTGCCTGCGTGCGCCCGCAAACCCTGCGGCGGGCGATCAACAATCTGGTCGACAATGCCCTGCGTTACGCCGACAACCGGCAGGCGGTAAAACTGACGCTCGCCTGCAAGGGCAAAACATTCTGCATCGAAGTGCATGACCACGGCCCCGGCATTCCGGAAAGCGAAACAGAGCGCATGAAACGTCCCTTCACCCGGCTGGAGACAGCGCGCAGCAACACCACCGGCGCCGGCCTGGGACTGGCCATCGTCGACCGCATTGCCCGCGTCCATGGCGGCCGCCTCGACCTCGTTGCGCGCCCCGCAGGCGGACTCATTGCCCGCATAACGCTCATTGTCCAATGAGCGAAAACAGTATCAGCAACGCCTGCGGATCAGCTTGCCGGATCCAGCGGAAATACCGCCAGAGTCTCGTAGCGTGGCCGCATAGGCTGCGGAATGGATTCCACCAGCGCGAACGCGCGCATGTGCCAAACCAGCGGCGCTTCCAGGCGCGGCAGGGATGCGCAACGCGCGCGGCGGGCCAGCGTTACGTGCGGAACGAAAAAATGCGGCGCGATGCCAAAACCGGCAGCGCGCAAGCGGGTGGCAAGCCGCGTGGCGAGCGCAGCGGGAAATACGGCGGAAAGTCGGCGCTGGCCAGACGGCGGCTGACGGCACCCGGCCCAGAGAATGCCGCCTTGCGGCCAGAAGCCGAGCCGATCAAGGCGTAGATCGAAGGCACCACCAGGCGCATCGCAAAATTCTGCACTGACATCGGCCGCAATGGCAGCCAGCCCGTCAATTTGCGCCGAGGTCACCGCACCGACAAAAACCAGCGTCAAGTGCAGGCTCTCCGGCAGCGTGACACGCGCGCCGCCCGTGGCCGTCAGGTGCTGCGCCAGCGCCGCCAGATGCGACGCGGCTTCCTCGTCCGGCCAGAGGGCAAAGAAAACGCGACGCTTTTTCGCGTCACGCATTACCTCACGCCTCGCGCACCAGTAAAACCACGGCCTCGGCGGCGATGCCTTCGCCGCGCCCGGTGAAACCCAGCTGCTCGGTGGTTTTTCCCTTGATGTTCACCGCCTGCGCTGTCACGCCCAGATCGGCGGCGATGTTCTCGCACATCGCCGGAACATGCGGCAACACACGCGGCGCCTGCGCAATGATGGTGGCATCCACATTGCCCACCCGCCAGCCGGCGGCATGCACGGCCGCCACTGCGCGGCGCAGCAGATGCCGGCTATCCGCGCCCGCCCATTGCGGGTCGGCGTCGGGGAACATGCGCCCGATGTCCCCCTGCCCGGCAGCGCCAAGCAGCGCATCGGTGATCGCGTGCAACAACACATCCGCATCCGAATGGCCGAGCAGACCCATAGTGTAGGGAATTTCGACCCCGCCCAGAATCAGCTTGCGGCCGGGAACCAGCGCATGCGCATCGAAGCCTTGGCCAATGCGGAAAGCAGTACTCATACGATCTCCCGATTATGCAAAATCCTGGCTGCCAGTTGCAGGTCGGACGGATACGTCACTTTCAAGTTGGTCACATCGGACATCACCAGCCGCGGCGCCAGACCCAGGGCTTCGATGGCGCCGGCTTCGTCGGTCACCGGCTGCAGTTTGCCCGCCTGATCGAGCGCCGCCAGCAACAGGCCGTGGCGGAACATTTGCGGCGTCTGCGCCTGCCACAGCCCCTCGCGCGGCACGGTCGCCACGCTGCGGCTTTGCACTCCGCTGGCGCTGCGGCCTTGCACTCCGCTAACGCTGCGCAAATCCTCGTCCGCGCGTTTCAATGTATCCGCCACCGGCACGGCAAGCAGGCCGCCGGCAGCATCGTCGCCCACCTCGGCCATCAGCTTTTCGACCAAGGCCACGCTCAGACACGGCCGCGCAGCGTCGTGCACCAGAATCCAGTCATCGGCAATCCCGTCCAGCTCGACCGCCATCGCCCGCAGGCCGTTCAGCACACTTTGCGCACGCGTATCGCCGCCGCAGCGCAACACTCGCAGTCTGGGCCCCAGGGCCGCCATCGCCGCTTCCGGCCAATGGGCGTCATCGGCTGCCAGCACCACAAAAACCAGCGCAATTTTTGGCGTCGCGCACAGCGCCGCCAGCGCATGCCAGATCAGCGGCTGTCCCGCCAGCGGAAGATATTGCTTGGGTTGTGCGTGCCCCATGCGCGCGCCTGCGCCGGCAGCGGGAACCAGTGCGTAATAAGCCATGCCGCGATTCTATACAATCGCGGTCGCGGAATTCGGCAAAGTCATGCTCATTGAAAACCACGTGAGCCGGTTACATCGCTACGTGACGGCCCGGTAAAGCATCATGATTGCGACACCGATGACCAGGAATGCAAATATCCGCTGCACATGGTGCGGATGAAACCGACGCATCAGGAGACGGCCGCCGAGCATGCCCAGCGCGGAGGAAGCGATGAATGGCAGGGCAACGCGCAGGGGCAGCGCATAGCCTTGCAGCAGAGTGGCCATGACTCCGGCGCTGCCGACCAGCGCAATGACCATCAACGAAGTTGCCACGATGCCATGCATGCTGATATCGGTCGCCTTGCGCAAGGCGGGCACCAGAACAAACCCCCCGCCCACACCCAGCAGGCCCGTCAGAAATCCGGTGAATGCGCCGATGCCGGTCATGATGAGCGCTGTTTTTGGCGTCCAGTCCAGGCGTCCGGTTGCCGGATTGACATGACAGGGCGCCTGGCCTGTGTCGCGCTCGGTTGCAGGTTTTAACAGGCGTGCGGCAACGACAAACATCGTCAGCGAGAACAACCCGAAGAGCCATGGCGCCGGCACCATCCGGGCCGCAGCAAGGCCCAGCGGCGTCATGGGGATGCCGATCAGCGCCATCAGCAGCGCTGCCCGATAGCGCACCAGTTTGTGCAGGAAGCCTTCGCCCGTACCGATGATGGCGGCGCCAGTCACCGCCAGAAGTCCGATGGGCGCTGCTTGCGCCACCGACCATCCCTGGCTGAATACCAGCGCGGGAACCGCCAGAATGCCGCCGCCTGCGCCTGTCAGCCCCAGAACAATGCCTACGCATAGACCCAGAATCAGGATAGCCGACATTTGCGATAACTCCGGTTTTATCCGGCTGGTTTATTCAGGTTGCCGGAAGATGGCACAAGTTGTTTTTGACGTTCAAAAAATTCGAACAAGCCCATGCCGCCCAGCATGGCAACGACAAATACGCCGCCCTTGAACATGCCCGCGCCAACCAGCACCAGCGCCGGCCCGGGGCAGATGCCCGCCAGACCCCAGCCGATGCCGAATAACAGGCTGCCAATAACCAGACGGCGGTCGATCTGCCGGGCCGCCGGTATTTGCATTGGTAAACCGAGCAATGACCGGGTGCGTTTTCGGGCAAAGAAAAACCCTGCGCTTGCCACCGCAATGCCGCCCGCCATGACGAAACCCATCGATGGATCCCAGGCTCCGGCCAGGTCCAGAAAACCCAGAACCTTGGCCGGATTGGCCATGCCAGCCACAATCAGGCCCAAGCCAAAAATAAGCCCGGCAAGCAGGGAAAAAAGTACAGTCATGGCTAGTTGCCTCCCAGGATATGGCGCAGCACGAAGACGGTCACAAAACCTGTGGCCAGGAACAGCAGGGTTGCCATCAGGGAACGCGGCGACAGGCGCGATATTCCGCAGATGCCGTGGCCGCTGGTGCAGCCGGAACCGTAGCGCGTGCCGATACCCACCAGCAGGCCCGCAAGAACCAGTGCCGGATATCCGCTATCGAGCTGAATGACGGGCAGCGCAGTAAAGGCGCCATACAGTACCGGCGCCATGATCAGGCCGAGCACAAAAGCGGCGCGCCACACGACATCGCCTGCTGCCGGCCGCAGCAGGCCGCCGATGATCCCGCTGACCCCGGCAACACGGCCATTGACAAGAATGAACAGCGTCGCCGCAATGCCAATAAGCAGACCGCCTGCCAGCGCCGTCAGCGGAGTGAAATGCAGCATATCAATCGTCATGATGAATTCCCCTTGTGTTGGTTGCTACTTGTTGGTTGCTACTTTTTAGGGCAATAAAGCTGATACAGCGTGGCGAGGATGGCCAGCACCTTCTGATCAGCCACCGCGTAATAAATGCGCTTGCCGTCGCGCCGGGTAGTCACCATGCCTTCCGTCCGCAACACGCTCAGTTGCTGTGAGAGCGTCGGTTGCCGGATGTCCAGCAGTTCCTCCAGCTCGCCAACCGAGCACTCGCCTTGACTGAGCTGGCAAAGCAGCAACAGGCGATCTGCGTTGGACAGGGCGCGCAACACGGCAACAGCCTCGCCTGCCGCAACGCGCATGCGCGGAATGGATAACAGAAGCTCAGTTGTTTCCTCAGTTGTTGCCATGTTCCGCTCCACGATTCATCGAAAACATTATATTTGTAAATATAATAAAAGTAAATATAATGATACCCGGAGTCAATTCATGTGCAGCGTACGAACATTGGAGGCAATGATGAAACCGCAAATAGAAGGCTTCTACGACCAGGTAACCGGCACGGTGACGTATGTGATCTATGACGAACCCGGAGGACATGCCGCAATTGTCGACCCGGTGCTCGACTACGATCCGAAGTCGGGCCGTACGCAGACGCTCTCTGCCGACAAGGTGGTTGAGTTTGTACGCATCCAGAATCTGGCCGTGGCTTGGATCCTCGAAACCCATGCGCATGCCGATCATTTGTCTTCCGCCCGCTACCTGCAAGGAAAACTGGGCGGACGCATCGGCATTGGCGAGCGCATTACGCAAGTGCAAGGCGTCTTCAAGAAACTGTTCAACCTGGAGGCAGACTTTGCCCTGGACGGGTCGCAGTTCGACCATCTTTTTTCCGACAACGAATCATTCCGGGTGGGTCGCCTGAAGGGGCACGCGCTCCTGGTACCGGGGCACACCCCCGCCGATGTCGCGTATCAGTTCGATGACGCCGTCTTTGTCGGCGATACATTATTCATGCCGGATGTGGGAACAGCCCGCTGCGACTTCCCCGGCGGCGATGCGCATACGCTATACCAATCCGTGCAGAAACTTCTCTCCCTTCCCCAGGGGACACGGCTCTTTATGTGTCACGACTATCCTCCGGCAGGACGGGGTCCGCAATGGGAAACCACCGTTGCAGAACAACGCAGAAAGAATATTCACCTACGGGATGAAATCGGCGAAGAGGAATTTGTCCGCATCCGGCGCGCCAGGGACGCAACGCTTGAGATGCCCGTGCTGATTCTTCCCTCCGTGCAGGTCAATATCCGGGCCGGCGATATGCCGCCGCCGGAGAACAACGGCGTGCGTTATCTCAAGATTCCGGTGAACACCCTCTAAGCTGCCCAAGGAGGTTTCTGGTGTTATTCCCGGCAGATGGCCCATGCACAATGCCGAGGTATCGGAAGCGCAAGTGCAACCGCCATTGCCCGGAAAAAAGAATCGACAATATGGGATAATGATCATTGATTATAGTGATCCATGAAGTTATGCACTGATCTGACTTATTGAAGATCGAGCCGCCCACAAAGCGGAAAATGCTGAGGAGATACTTTCATGAACACGCCGAGCCAGCCGGCGGCGGCCCACCTTGTTGCCGGCCCTTACCAGCACTTGTTCCGCCCCGGATTTGCGCATCGTAACCTTTACGTCGATGAACAGATTTTCCGCGACGAAATTCGCCATCTTTATGGACGAACCTGGCTTTATATCGGACACGAAAGCGAAGTGCCGCTAGCCAACGATTTTGTCACGCGTCGCGTTGGTGGCCGGCCCCTCATCCTGGTTCGCACCCAAGCTGGACAAGTCACTGTGCTCATCAACCGCTGCCCCCATCGCGGCGCACTGGTCTGCCGCGAAGCACGCGGCAAAGCCAAAGGCTTCATCTGCGGCTATCACGCCTGGACATTCGCCAACGATGGCCGCTGCAACTCGGTGCCGCTGCGCCAGGGTTATGGTTCCGACTTCGATCTTTCCAGCGTCGATCTGGCCCGTCCGGCGCGGATAGACTCTTACCGCGGCTTCATCTTCGCCTCTTTCTCGGCTGACGTGCCGACGCTCACTGACCATCTCGGCGCGGCAGGGAATTTGCTCGACCAGTGGCTTGATCGCGGAGACCGCAACGCCATCGTCGTGCGTAGCGGCTCAATGCCTTTTCTTGTGCACGCCAACTGGAAGACGGTTTATGACAATGCAGGCGACGGCTATCACCCGCCGTTTTCGCATGAATCGATGCTGTCTGTCTTCGGTCGTCGCTATGGCGATGTCGATATGAACTATTACGGCAGCGATTTCGATAAGTCGCCGATGTATTCCAAAGACCTGGGTAACGGCCACACCTTTCTCGACCAGCGACCGGAAATGCATAAACTTTCGGCTTGGAAACGCCAACATGTCATGCCGGGTTATGAAGCGATGGAAGCGAACCTGATCGCTCGTTTTGGCGAGGACCGCGCGATCAAAATGCTCGATGCCTCGACCGGCTCGGGGATGAACCTCAACATTTTTCCTAACCTCTTGATTATCGGCAACCAGATTCAAATGCCGGAACCCCTCGCCGTGAATAGGACGCAACTGACCTGGTTTTCGACTACGCTTGATGGTGTACCCGACGAAGTAAACGCTATCCGTATGCGTATGCAGGAAGATTTTCCTTCCTTCGGCGAAGTCGATGACGCCGCCAATTTTGAGTCATGCCAACTCGGCATGGAATCCGTACCCGAACTGGAATGGATCGATATCCGCCGCCATATGGCAACCAATCACGGTCACGCTGACGAGCAAAACGGCCTCTGGTACGAGCCGATGTCATCCGACTTGCACATGCGTAGCTATTACCTCCGCTGGCAGCAGCTGATGAACGCCGGGAAACGCGCCAGTATCGAAGCAAAGGAGGATTTTTGATGGACGTGCCAGCCAAAAAAATCCCGGCTCACTATTTTGATCTTATCTTCTACGAGCGCGTCTGGAACATGATTCGCGAGTGGAGAACTCTGGGAGAGATTCCGGCCGAGCGCATTCCTCCGCGCGAAATCACGGACGAGGTGACGCGTCTGCTCTACCTCGAAGCGCGTTTGCTTGATCAAAGACAACTGCATAAGTGGCTCGCGCTCTTTACTGACGACTGCGCCTATTGGATTCCGGCCGACGTCGATATTCGTGATCCGCGCACCACCGTCTCTTGGGAATTCAATGACCGCCGCCGACTGGAAGAACGCGTCGAGCGATTGGAAACGGGGCGCGCCTATTCGCAAATTCCACATACCCGCACCGTGCACTATCTGAGCAATATCGAAGTCATGACGGTCGATAATGCGAACGTCCATGTCTTGTGCAATTTCCAGATTCAGACGCGGCGCGGCGAGGACGCGACGCCACGGTGCGGCTGGTGCGGCTACGTACTGCGCCGTGAAGAAAACGACTGGCGCATCGTTTTGAAGCGCGTCAATTTGTTCGACGCCGACATGCCGCAAAGCAACCTCTCGTTCACCCTATAAAACGCAACAGCGAGGAAATACCCCATGCAGAACCATGTCAACGTCGAAGAACTTTCTCGCAATGCCACGAGGACGGCGGTTGGACGCACTGATTTCATTCGCCGCACGGCTCTCGACACATCGGAACGCCGAGCGGCAGTCGAGGAGGTTCTCGCGCAAATCGAAAATGAAAAAATCGAAGTCGTCCGTGTCTGCTTCGTCGATACGCAGGGACAAGTGCGACTGCACGCCATTGAAGCGCGGCACTTCGCGCAAGCGGCAAGAAACGGCGTTGCCTTTACTACAGCGCTCCTCGCGATGGACAGCGCGAACATCATTTATCAGAATGTCTTCTCCGCCGACGGCGGCTTTGGTCACGCACAAATGGGTGGCGCGGGTGACATGATGGCCATGCCAGACCCTGCAACCTTCCGCGTTTTGCCCTGGACCCCCAGGACAGGCTGGGTGCTAAGCGACCTCTATCTCATCAATGGCGAACGCTGCCCGTTCGATCCACGCTGGACGATGCAGAAAGCCTGCACCGCGCTCGACGCGATGGGCCTGAGCTTCGTCGGCGGCGCAGAAGTCGAGTTTCATGTTTTCAAGGTTGTCGATTCGCACAACGAACTTGAAAACTGCACCCAGCCACCGCGGCCACCGAGCGTCGTTGCCCTGCGCCACGGTTATCAATACATGAATGACCAGATCACCGACGCGCTCGAACCTGTCATAGCAGCTCTTCGTGACGCGCTGATTGGCATGAAATTACCCGTCAGGACATTCGAAACCGAATGGGGACCCGGACAACTGGAAGTTACCCTTGATCCGCTGATCGGCGTCGCCACGGCTGATGCCATTATCATGCTACGCACGACAGTCAAGCAGGTCGCCCGGCGCATGGGACTGATGGCTACATTCATGGCCAAGCCCAATCTGCCGAACGTCTTCTCCAGCGGCTGGCATCTGCATCAATCGCTGGTAAACAACACGACAGCACGCAACGCCTTCGCCACTGAAGCCAGTCTGCTTTCCGACATCGGTCGCTATTACGTTGGCGGACTGCTGCAACATGTGCGCGCCGGAGCGGCTTTTTCCAATCCGACCATCAATGGCTACAAGCGGCTCAACGCCAACCCGTTGTCGCCCAAGCGCGCCGTCTGGTCAAACGACAACAAAGCCGCCATGTGCCGTCTCGTCGGCGGGCACGGCGATCCTGCCACGCGTATTGAGAACCGCATTGGCGAACCGGCGGCGAATCCCTATCTCTATATGGCGAGCCAGATCTTTTCCGGCATTGACGGCATCCAAAACAAAAAGGATCCTGGCCCCCCTCTCAACGACAATCCTTATGCACAGGCGCACATGGAACTGGTGCCGGGAAGCCTGCTTGAATCCATCGATGCCTTGGCGAATTCCAAGCTTTTTGCCGAGACGATGGGCGAAACCTTCGTTGCCCATTTCGTCGCACAGAAACGCCACGAGATCAGTCGCTTCATGTCCCACGTGACAGACTGGGAGCAAAACGAATACTTCGAAATGTTCTGAACATGGAATGTCTGGACAATATTGGGTGAAAAAACCTATTCCCGTATTGCGCTTCGCTTCCGGCGGCAGGCCGGGTTTCCTCAGTGAATTTCTTGAGGCAAAAAGAATCCCGTTCGAGACTCTAAGAATCCATAAGCCAGAGGACGTTCCAGGGTCAGCACACAGCTTTCCGGGTCTCATCATCATGGGTGGGCCAATGAGCGTAAACGACGATCTGCAGTGGATCGAACCGGTACTGACGCTGATTCGCAATGCTCTCAGTGAAGATGTTCCCGTGCTCGGCATCTGCCTTGGCGCGCAGTTGATGGCTCGCGCCTTGGACGCAACTGTACAGCCTAGTCCTATGCGCGAAATGGGTTGGGGCGAAGTTGAGGTTGTCGATAACGGCTTCGCGCACGCTTTGTTTTCGCCGCATGTCCAGCGCTTCCCTGTCTTTCACTTTCACAACGAAACCTTCTCGCTACCTGCAGGTACCACGCACCTGTTGCGCTCGGTCCATTGCGAACACCAGGCCTTCGCACTCGGTAACAGCCTTGCGCTGCAATGCCATGTTGAACCGACGGCCGAGATGGTCAAAAAATGGACTCTCCTGGAAGCGCCGGAAAGTCCGCTCGCCGATCATCCACACGTGCAGACACGAGAGCAGATTCTCGATAATTTACCCACCCGGATCGCCGCCCTGCATGCCGCTGCCGAGCCTATCTTCACCCATTGGGTGTGCGGTCTGCGCAGATAAACACCCAATCACCGATTCGCATCAAGCGCAATAGCTTGCCATGCCGGCACCGCTGGCCGGAAGCATGGGAAAAATTCGCCAGCCGCCCCTACCCGGCCAACCACGTAACGAGCCATGGAATGAGCACGACATAGAGCACCGTTGCCGCGGTCATCGCCGTTCCGAACAACTCGGTATCGAGACGGAAGCGGTCGCACAGGGCTACGCCGACTGCAACCGGCGGCGCCGCAGCCGTGAGCACGGTAGCCGTCAACGATTCCCCGCTCAGTCCAGCCCAGCCGCCGACGCCCAGCGCAAGGCCGGCGCTCAGCACCAGTTTCAGGGCGATAACGGGAATCAGCAGCAGCAGGTGCATGCGTCGCCCGAGGTTGAGCGTCATCCCCACCATCAGCAGCAGCAAGGGCACCGCCGCACTGCCGACGAGATGCAGGGTTTTCATGACCGCATCCGGCGGTACAACGCCAAGATATCGTAGCGCAAGCGCAACCGCCATTGCCCAGAACGGCGGCATGCGCAGCAACTCCCGTCCCAGGTGCCCATTCGTCACGCGCGTACCGAAGTGGGCGCTGAGAAGGACGCCGACAACCCAGACGAAGGGTACCGTCGCCAAAAGATCATAGACGACTGGAATATCGCGCTGCTCTGCACCGAACAAGGCTGCCACGGCAGGAAGGGCAATCCCCATGCCGTTGCCGAAGGTGCTCGCCAGAATCAGCGCGCCAGCTTGTGCGCGGGTAATCACGCCCGACCGTAACAGCAGTGTGTAAAGTCCCAAGCCTAGAAACAAGACGGTGAGAATGGTCGCATTGCCGCTTACAGGAATCTGGAACAGCTTTTCCTTCAGGGACGAAGTCAGCATGACTTCGGCGATCAGCGCCGGTGCAATCAAATTGATGACCAGCGTCCCAAGCACACCGCGTACCTGATTGATCGGCAAGCCAGCGGGCTCGATGCGGCGCCAGAGCACACCCAGTGCGAGTACGAGACTCATCGGGATAAGTTGTTGATACATTATGGAACTACCCCGCGCAGAAAAAAGATAGATTGAACGAAAACCACCGTCTCGCCAGCGCCGAGTTATCCGGTGCAACCACACAATCCGGCATGATCAGACGACCGGCTATTCTCCTGCGCCATTGGCCTTTGACGCAAAGAGCAGCCAGTGCGCATCGCTAAAGAGCGGCGACTCCTTCGATCTCGATCCGCAAACCGGGGAAGGCCAGCCGCTCAATCCCGACCAGGGTTATCGCGATCGGCGGATCCTGAGGCAGGTAACGCGACCGGACTTCGCGGATGCGGCCCAACTCGGCGGGGTCAAGATCGACCACGTAGATATTAACTTTTACCAGGTCGCGAAACGAAGCCCCGGCAGCCTCCAGGGCGTGGCCCAAATTCTGCAGAGTTGCTTCGAGCTGTGCAAACAAGTCTCCCGGGGCAACGACTTGTCCGCCGGCGTCAACCGCAACCTGTCCAGAGATGAAAACCCAGCGTTGCACTCCATCAACGGCCAACGCATGGGTAAATGCTTTGGCCGGCATCAAGACAGGAGGATTGCATGCTTTTACATTAACCATGCAATCCCCCGCTGAAGTGAATAGCGCTTAATTTTGCTGAGCATCATTTTTTATTTTTTGGCTTCAAAAGAAAGCTGGCCAGCGCAGGCATGAGGAAGATTGCACCCAGCATATTCACAAAAAACATATAGGCAAGCAAGACGCCCATATCCGCCTGAAACTTCAGGCTCGACCAAAGCCAGGTTGCAACGCCCACGCTCATCGTGATCGATGTAAAGATCACGGGCACACCTACCTCGCGCAGTGCATGTGCGTAGGATTCCTTTACGTTCAGGTTATTATTCATGTGCGCCAATACCCGGGCAATCAGGTAGATGCTGTAGTCAACACCCACCCCCACGCCTAGCGCCAACACCGGCAATACAAAGATTTTCAGGCCAATGCCCATCTCAACCATGACCACGTTGGCAAAGTAAGCCACGAGGATCAAGGGCACCATCGCGCATAGCGTTGCCCGCCAGGACAAAAAGGTCAGGAATACAAAAAGACCCACCGCCGCAAACAGGGTAAGGTTGATGCGCAATTGCGCCTGTGAAACTTCCTCATTGGTTGCCGCCATGATGCCCGCATTACCCATGGCCAGCCGCAGGCTGACATGCGGATTGCCATGCGCCTTGTTGAACGTATCCACCGCCGCCGTGATCCGATGCAGCGTATCCGCTTTATGGTCCGTCAGATAAAGCCTGATTGGCATCGCCTTGCAATCATTTGAGAATAGCCCCTGCGATGCCTCGATCCGGTACATATTGGCGGAAATCATCTGGCTATTGAATGGCAAGCCAAGAAACTTGGGATTAGCCTCATAGTTTCCTATGTTTCGCTCGCGAATGATTTCGGATAACGACACCACGGATTTTACGCCCTGAACGTTCTCCATGTTCCAGACAAAGTCGTCGACTGTTTTCATGACGGAATAATCAACGCAAGCCTCCGTCACATCCGACTGGGCAATAACCACGAGTTCGTCAAGGCCGACGGAAAAGCGCTGCACAATGGTATCGATATCCCGGTTATAAACATGGCTTGGCCAGAACTCGGGGCTACCGGCATTGGTATCGCCAATGACAAGGCGCTTTTCCGCCACGTATCCGATGCCCCCCATGACGACGGCAATAGCCAGAATAACGAGTGCATATTTTCGTTCGGCCGCCTTGGCAAGAAGTGACCAAACCGGATGTTCTCGCGTCTGCTTCATCTTCTGCGCACGATCAAGCTCCTTCGCATTCAGGCGCGTCCACGACAGGAAAATGGGCAGCATCATCTTATTCGTCAGCAGCATGATGCCAACGCCGATACTGGCCGAAACACCTAACTCGCCGATCAATTTGACCGGGATGAGCATGATGACGGCAAATCCGACCGCATCGACCAGGATTGCGGTAGCGCCCGGCACCAATAAACGATAAACAGCCGTGTGCGCTGCCTGCTGGGGGCTTTCACCATCGACCACGGCCATTCGCCAGGCATTGGTCATCTGAACGGCATGGCTGACACCAATAGAGAGGATAAGAAATGGCACAAGAATCGACATTGGATCCAAACCAAAGCCGAGAAGTTGAATAGCACCCAGTTGCCAAATCACGGCCGCCAGCGAAACGGCCATCGATGAAAGCGCCAGTTTCCACGAACCGGAGAAAAACAAGAGCAGAACAAAGGTAAGGAGAAAAGTGACGCCGAAAAACTTCACCACACCTTCAATGCCTTCGATCACGTAGCCGACGAAAGGCGCAAAACCGGTGATATGCACCTTGATCCCCGGCCGCTCATACTTCGCCTTGAGCGAATCAAGCTGTTTGGCGAACTTGGCATAGTCAATCTCTTCCCCGGTTGCGGGATCACGCTCGATCAGGTCCGCAACGACCAGCGCCCCTGAAAGATCTTTGGCAACCGTCTTGCCGATTTCCGTCGATTTGGCGAGATTGCTTTTGACTTGTTCAATACCCTCCGGCGTCGGAGAAAAAGTAGCCGACACAATACGCGAACCCGTAAACCCTATTTCGCTAACGGCAACGAAATTCACGTTCGGCGTGAAAATGGAAGTGACGGTACGCGCATCGACCCCGGGCATGACCAGAACATCAGCAGTCACTTGTTCAAACGTACGAAACCATTCCGGATTGAACATGTTTCCAGATTCATCGCGAACGAATATGGTCACCCGGTTCGCGCCACCGAAAATGTTACGAAACTCGGTAAAGGTTTTCATGTAAGGGTGAGAAAGCGGGATGCTTTTGTCAAACCCTGCACTCAGTTTGAGGTGAGCGGCGCGATAGCCAAAAAACGCTGTCAGCAACACGCTGACAAGCAAAATAAGCACACGATGGCGAATCAAGAGGCCTGCAAAGGTGTCAGAAATACGATGCAATGTTCCGTTCGAATGATTCATGTCGTTCATCTTCAAATTCCTTTTCCCTACCGGTGCCGAGGGTTACCGTAGGTGTTCAGTATTAACGGGCTAAAGGTTAACGGGCTAAAGGAGGCGATGACTCAGCCCCCGGCTGCGCCATGATCTCGCTAGCCGTCTGACGCTCGATTCCGCCCTTCATGGTGGCTATGTACACATAGTCATCCCGGGTTGCGACCGCAGTGATATCCGCCTTGTCGAGACGTTGATAATTTTTTATCACTTGGCCATCCGTACCAATCATTATGATCACGCCGCCACGGCCGACAACCAGCGCACGGTCCTGGCCAGGAAGTACAACGGCATCCAGGAGAAACTCCCCGGTCCGGGTATCAATTGGACGCTGATTTTTACCGTCCGGCCCAACCAGAAAAACGCGACCGCTCATACCAAAAAGCAAAAACTGTTCGGCGAATGGAATCACTCCGAAGAACGAACCGTTATAGGGAACGCCGAGCACCTTCCACGGCTCATCGCCCTTGGTACGCAGGAAAACCGAGCCGTGCTCGGCGCTAATCAACCCGCCCTGCCTCAGAAACGCTACAGAAAACAGGTGCGGGATCGCTTCGCCGTTTTCCAGCAATGTCATCTCCCAGCTTGTCCCGGCATCGCGGCTCAGCCAGAGTTCACCATCGCTGCCAAGAACGTAGATGATTCCTTCATGAACTGAAACTTTAAGGTAATACCTGATATCCGATGGCTTATAGCGAACAATCTTCCATGATTGCCCCCCATCGTCGGAACGGAGGATTGTCGCCGCCTGTCCTACAGCCCAGACACGTTTCCCGGTTTCAAAGGTCACAGAAGCGAGGGTAATATCAACCGGAGAGGGCACTTGCTTCCATGTCGCACCGTTATCGGTAGACCGGATGATGATTCCCCGCTCGCCTACTGCAAGCAGTCCATTTTCATTACTCGCCGCAATCGCCATAAAGCGCGCCTGTGTCGCTCTTGGGAGCAGCTTCGCCGGGACAGGCACATCCGGTATCGTGACTTGTTGAATCTGCGCGGTAGCAAAAGTGCACCCCAGAGCGCAACTCAGCCACGCCAAAACAAAAAGAAGCGTCTTTTTCATAAACAATATCAGTTCAAAATCGGGCAAGAAAAACTGCGGAGGGCTCGAACATACTCGAAGCCCTCCGCATCGGAAGCGCAGGATACCCAGCCTGTAGATTACCGGGTACCTAAGCTACGCAGGCCTTGTGGGGTGTATATCTCTACGTTAAACGGAACTTTTGACGAATCCGTGGAAATCTTCGGTCCTTCCCGATTAACGGCTTTGGCTGCCTGGCGATACCAGTAAGGATAGGTGGTATAGCGGCCATTAATCAGGTCGATCTGGCTGTCGCCATAGATCGTCATGAGCTTCGGCTCATAGAAATACATCAGGTACTGCTCGCCGATACGCCAGAGCCGGTCGCTATTGTCATACGCTTCGAAGCCCAGGCCTTCCCAGGTATCCTCATCAATGTAAGTGACATGGCGCTTGTACAAATGACGTTGTCCGGGCTTGAGATTCGCTTCGATGACCCAGGCGCGGTGCAACTCATAGCGGATCAGATCCTGATTGATATGCTTCTTGCCGAAGATCTGGTCGAACCCATTGGCATCTTGCGCCAGCTTGAAATTGTTGTAGGGAACGAACAACTCCTTGCGGCCGATGAGTTTGCGATCATGCCGCGATTCCGCGCCGCCAAAATAATGCATGAAGCGGCTCGCTACAGTACGCTGGCCGTCAGAACCAAACGACGGACTGTCGTGAAAGCCGATTTCGGGAGCTTTGCGTACGCGGCGTTGGCCAGGCAGGTAGAGATACACCTGGAAATCAAACTGTTCGACGTAATTGCAGCCGCCAAACAGCAGGCCGGACGAACGCGGGGGCTGCAATACTTCTTGGGAATCACAGAACATCGACAGCCCAAATGCCGTAAACCAGGGATTTTGAGGAATGTCTTTTTCCTTGAACCACCAAGGCCATATGGCCTTTTCCCGGGAAATAACATCCGTTCGGTTGCCTAAAGAGTCAATCAGGGCGCCATTAATGATGACGTCCAGCGATGTCCCCCGAAACGCCAGAAAGGTGCTCCATCCGGCTTCGTCACCATTCTCCGGAATCGGGAAAGGAATCCCGCCGCCCTTGACATAATCCTTCAGGCAATTGTGTCCCTTGCTCAACTGGTCAGGACACAGCTTGACGGATTTCGCCTGGCGCATGGTCGCCTCATACACCCAGGGCTCATACGCTCCTGTCCGGTGCGTCGGATAGACATGCATTCTGAAAGTATCGGGATATTGCTTGAACATCGCAATCTGTCCCGCGGTCAGCTTGTCCTGATACTGCGTGTAGTTTTTTGCCGTGATGGTAAATAGCGGTTTCTCATTGGCAAACGGGTCCGGATAATCGCCTGCCTTGTATCCCGGCGGCGGTGCCAGCGGCTTGGAGCTCCACGCCGGGATCGTGCCGTCGGCATTGCCGGCGCGAATGGCGCCCATCGGCGTCAGCGGCGTGCCTTCGATGCCGAGCTTGGCCATTTCGTCGGCGGTGAGGGCCGCTCTGGCCGGCGACACGCCGATCGTCAATCCTGCCGCGACAACCGCGGCCAGGAGTTTCAAAGAATTGTGTGCTTTCATTTTTGTAAGTGCTCCTCTGTTATCAAATTCGATACGGGTTATACAAGCCGTGCGTAATCATCAAAACGACACGCTCACGTTGGCCTGAATAAAGTCACGGTCATAGGTGCCATTCAGCAAGCCACCGGCTACATTTCTCTCAGCGCGCTGGCCGGAAAAATTGGTATAACCGATACCGCCTTTATAACGCCCCGCCATGTAATCAAAATCAACGCCGATCGTCGCGGCGCGCCGTCCGGCAACGAAGGCTTTTGCGCCGCCCAGTTCATTCGAATTACCCCGCGTATCCCAGCGATAGGCAAAGTTGGGTGTGAGCGCGACCAGGTTGAAGAGCGCAGCCTGGTAGGTCAGCGAATGCTTCATCTGGAAGCCCGACCAGCTCTTGGTCAGCGTAGTCTCAAACAGACCGGTTGGCAGATTGCTCAACTTCCCGAAAGCCACTTCAACAATCGAGCTGCCCGCATCCGCGCCCAACTGATGCACTACGCCCCAATTCTTCTGCACAGTGAACTGCAGTTGATGGCGATTGGACGTAGTCCAGCCCTGCTGATAACTGCCTGGCACCGTGGCAGGATTAGGAATAAATGTCGCAAAACCGGCAACAAGACCGTTCACAAGCGGCTGAAGAAGCTGAACCGGCGCATCCTTGCGCATGCTGTATTCGCCACCGACTGCGAGACCCGCGACATTGGTATTGAACGAGATGCCGTAGCGCTTGATGTCTTCCGGGTAGTCAACAAAGAATGTTCCGCTCCTGCCGAATGCGGAAACCATCGGCAAATGGTCATGCAGGTTCTGCATGTAAAGCGCTACTTCGCCGCCGTTGAAAAACTCGGGGAAGAACTTGCGCACAGCGATACCCCACTGACCACTATTGGAAGCGCGCCGATCTGAGGTTCGAACAAGTCTCCCACCTAACAAATCGCAACGAAAAGGCAGGCCGTCAGGCGCAACGCAACCACCCGGCGCACCACCGACACCACCGCCCACTACGCCATTGCCTCCCAGATCCCAGCCACCCCCATCGCCAATCGCATCAAGCGTCGCGAACGGGCTGCCCATCGGGTCGACCCTGACAGAATCGAACTTGAACAGTCCGAACCCTTCGACAGTCCAGTTGCTGTCAGACCAGGAAACATCAATCGCATCGGCGCCAATGAAGGCATCTTTCAAATCAGCACCGGGCGTACGGAGTTTCTTGATATCAAACGTATTGATGTCAGCGAGCCCGCCCTGGATGAAGGTGCTCTCGCCCCAGTTGATGACTTGCTTGCCTATGCGAAGATTGACAGTGTCGCCAAGCCTGGTGTAGATGAATGCATCGGTAATATCTTCCGAATGCACCAGCGAGTTCCTGACATCCGTCGGCAAATTCTTGTTCCGGAATGCCGCGTCATAAAAATAATTCCCGCGCATCAGCAAACCGCTATCGCCGCGCTTTAGTTCCAGCGTATGCGAGACACGGATGGCGTTCGACAAGATGTCGCCGCGATCAGGAAAGAGCGTGCGATTACCATACGATGCCGATATTGTATCGGGCTGGGCGGACTACATGCGGCGCATATAACCGTAGGTAATGTCAGTATCGAACGCGCCCTGGATGTCGCCACCCATCTCGAAGCTGAATGCGCCAGCGGCAGGCGACAACGATATGCCGATTGCTCCCAAAGCTATGGCAACTATGGAATGCACAATCGCCGTTCCTCGTCTTGATGTTTTCATCTGATCTTTCCCCCTTGGTGTAATTTTACGTTGTGACAATACCTAATATCTAATACCTTGTGACTGCACTAAAAAATCGAAACCGTTACCAGCATAACCTTCTTTGTGGTGTGTTTATACCATAATTATTACTCATTCAAAACGGAAACACGATATAGCGGGGTAGCACATCGGCGTCATAGACGGCGCGCCGTTCGCGGAAGACGGCATGGCCCCCCT
>CAZQTB010000032.1:0-22785 GCA_964596295.1 uncultured Rhodocyclaceae bacterium
GGAGCTGCGCCTTGGCGAACGCGGGATCCACGCGCGCGAACGCGACCGCATGGAGTTTCATGTCTATGAAACCCGGCAAACGGTGCGCGCTGTCCGGCGACCGATTGTCATCATCACCTCGAACAACGAAAAAGAACTGCCCGATGCCTTTCTGCGCCGCTGCTTCTTTCACTACATCAAGTTCCCCGACAGGCAAACCATGCAGAGCATCGTCGATGTGCATTTCCCCGGCATCAAGCGCAGCCTGCTCAAGGAAGCCCTGGAAGTCTTTTTCCAGCTGCGCGATGCGCCCGGCCTGAAGAAAAAGCCTTCGACGTCCGAGCTCCTCGACTGGCTGAAACTGTTGCTGGCCGAGGACATTCCGCCCGAGGCACTGCACGCCAAAGATCGCCAGGCCATTGTGCCGCCGCTGGCGGGCGCGCTGCTGAAAAACGAGCAGGACGTGCATCTTTTCGAGCGCCTGGTCAGGATGGCACAACAGAATCGCTAGCGCCGCGCCATGTTGATCAACTTCTTCCAGCATCTCAAAATGCGCAGGCTCCCCGTTTCGACGCGCGAGTTCCTGACCCTGCTGGAAGCCCTGCAAAGCGGCCTTGCCAACCACTCGATCGACGACTTCTATGTTCTTGCCCGCACCTGCCTGGTCAAGGACGAAACCCAGTACGACAAGTTCGACCGGGCGTTCGGCGAATACTTCCAAGGCATGGAAAACATCCCCGGCCTGGACGCCGGGATTCCCGAAGGCTGGCTCAAGGCGTTGCTGAAAAAGCACCTCTCGCCGGAAGACCGGGCCAGACTGGAAAAGCTCGGCTGGGACAAGCTGATGGAAGAATTCAGGCAGCGGCTGAAAGAACAAAAGGGCCGCCACGAAGGCGGCAACAAATGGATAGGCACCGGGGGCACCAGCCCCTACGGCAATAACGGCTATCACCCCGAAGGCATGCGCATTGGCGGTGAATCGGCGGGTAACCGCACAGCTGTCAAGGTATGGGAGAACCGCGAATTCCGCAACCTCGACGACAGCGTCGAGCTTGGCACGCGCAACATCAAAATCGCGCTGCGCCGCTTGCGCCGCTTCGCCCGCGAAGGCGCAGAGGAAGAGCTCGATCTCGAGAGCACGATCACCGGCACCGCCCGCAACGCCGGCTGGCTCGACATCAAAATGCGCCCGGAACGCCACAACAAGGTCAAGGTACTGCTGTTCCTCGACATCGGCGGCTCGATGGACGATCACATCAAAATCTGCGAAGAACTCTTCTCCGCCGCCAAAAGCGAATTCAAGCATCTTGAATATTTCTACTTCCACAACTGCATCTACGACCATGTGTGGAAAGACAATCGCCGCCGCCAGAGCGAGCGTTTTCCGCTGCGCGACCTCATGCACAAATACGGCGATGACTACAAGGTCGTGGTGGTGGGCGACGCCACCATGAGTCCGTATGAAATCGTGCAGCCGGGCGGCTCGGTCGAATACAGCAACGAAGAAGCCGGCGCCGTCTGGCTGGGCCGCCTGCAGGAAACCTGGCCGCATGCCGTGTGGCTGAACCCCGAGCCCGAGCGGTTATGGGATTACCGGCAATCCATTGACCTGGTCCGCAGCATTTTCCGCAACCGCATGTTTCCGCTCACGCTGGAAGGGCTGGAGCGCGGCATGCGCGAATTGAACAAGTGAAAGGACAGTACCCATGAACCCGCGCCGCGCGCTGCTCAAAACCCTTGCCGCCCTTGGCCTCTTCGGCCCGGCGGGACTTTCAGGCGTGCTGCGCACGGCGCTGGCCGCCGGCGACAAGCCCATCGCGCCGGGGCTGCGCCGGATGCGGGGCGCAGTCACGGTCAATGGTGCCGCTGCCCGCGCGGGTCAGCCCATCGGTCCCGGCGACACCATCGCCACCGGACGCGATGGCGAAGCAATCTACGTCATCGGCCAGGACGCCTTCCTGCAACGCGAAAATTCCATTGTCAGCTTCGGCGCCGATGCGGCAACTAATCTGATGCGCGTGGTCAGCGGCAAAATCCTCTCGGTATTCGGCAAGGGGCCGCGCACGATCCGCGTATCCACCGCCACCATCGGCATTCGCGGCACGGGTTGCTACATCGAGGATGGGCCGGAGGCAGCCGGCAGCCCACCGGCGAATTCGCGCACCTATTTCTGCCTTTGCTATGGCAGCGTCGAGCTCACACCCGACGCAGCACCGCGGGAACGCGTCACATACAGCACGACACACCACGAGCACCCGCTCTACATTCACAACGACATGAAAATGCCGCATGCCATGGTTCTCGCCGCCGTGATAAATCACACCGATGATGAACTCACGCTGCTGGAAAACCTCGTCGGCCGCTGGCCCCCGTTTTTTGATGGCCAGCGCCGCAGCAAGTACTAAACCGGCATGCGGCCGTGCTTCTGGTCAGTCCAGCGCGTTGGCGGGTGGGGCGACCTTCAGAATTTCCTCGATGGTTGTCAGCCCTGCCGCCACTTTCCGGGCGCCGGCGATGCGCAGCGACTTCACGCCTTCGCGCATCGCCTGCTGGCGCAGGGCATCCAGATCCGCCCTGGTCGCGATCAGCCGTTTCAGCTCGGCAGACAGAGGCATGATCTCGTAAATCCCGATCCGCCCCTTGTAGCCGGTCATGCGGCAATCGAGGCAGCCAACCGGGCGATACAACCGCGCCGGCCGCTTTGATTTCCATGGCGCCACCAGCGCGCTCCACGCCGCTTCGTCCTCGGCACGCAAACCGCCGGGTTGCTTGCATAGCGGGCACAGGGTACGCACCAGCCGCTGCGCCATCACCCCAACCACGGTCGCCGCCAGCAAATAGGGCGGTACGCCAAGGTCGATCAGCCGCGTGATGGCCGACGGCGCATCATTGGTGTGCAATGTAGACAGCACCAGATGGCCGGTCAGCGCCGCCTGGATCGCCATATCCGCCGTTTGCAGGTCGCGGATCTCGCCCACCATGATGATGTCCGGGTCCTGCCGCATCAGGGCGCGAATGCCTTCGGCAAAGCCCATGCCGATGTCCGGCAAAACCTGCACCTGGTTGAAGGTGGCTTCGACCATCTCGATCGGGTCTTCCAGCGTGCAGACATTGACTTCGGGCGTGGCAAGCTGCTTCAGCGTCGAATACAGCGTGACGGTCTTGCCGCTGCCGGTCGGCCCGGTAACCAGGATGATGCCGTTGGGATGGGCCGCCATGTCGCGCCACGTGGCCACTTCCTCGTCGCCAAAACCCAGCTCGGAAAAATCCCGCACCAGCACGTCGGGGTCAAAAATCCGCATCACCAGTTTCTCGCCGAAGGCTGTCGGCAAGGTCGCCAGGCGCAGTTCCACCTCCATGCCGTCCGGCGTGCGCGTCTTGATGCGGCCATCCTGCGGACGACGCTTTTCCACCACGTCCATGCGGCCGAGAATCTTGATGCGGCTGGTCATGGCATTCAACACTGACATCGGGATCTGATACACCTGATGCAGCACGCCATCAATGCGAAAGCGCACGACCCCAAAATCACGCCGCGGTTCAACATGAATATCCGAGGCGCGCTGCTCAAAGGCGTATTGCCACAACCAGTCGACAATGCGCACGATATGCTGGTCGTTCGCGTCAAACTGCTTGTTGTTCTTGCTCAGATCGACCAGTTGCTCGAAATTCGACGCGCCGCCCGTTACATCGCCCTTGCCCAGCGCGCCCTTGATCGACTTGGCCAGGTTGTAGAACTCCACCTGATAGCGCGCAATATCCTGCGGGTTGGCAATCACGCGGCGGATCGGCTTGTTCAGGATCGGCTGCATCTCCGCTTCCCAGCTGCGCTGGAAAGGTTCGGCCGTGGCAATCACCACTTCATGCGCCTTGACGTCAACCGGCAGGATGCGAAAGCGCGTGGCATAGGCATTGCTCATCACGTCCGTTATCGCGGAAAAATTGACCTTGAGCGGGTCAATGTGCACATATTCCAGCCCGGCCCACTGCGCCAGCCACTGCGCGAGGCTATCGAGATCAAGCATGCGATGCGGCGGCAGGAGCGATTTCCAGCGCTGTTCGGCAATCACGATCAACGGGTGAATTTCCGCCTTGAAATAGCGCCGCTCCTGCTTGAAGTGATCGGCGGCATCCTTGGCGACAAGGCCCTCAGCCACGAGAGCGTCAATCACCTCGGGCAGGGTCAGGCTATGGTCCTTGGGCGGGGCGTGATTCATGACGGGAAGCCGGCGCGGGTTTGTATCCGTGTCTGGACGATACGCCGTACTATAACGGAAAACCCTTCAGGGACTTGCGCGCGCCGCCGCCGATAGACGCGATCAGAAGCCGCTCAAGGCGGCACGCCAGCGCAGGAGCTTTTCCTCGAAACGCATGCCGGCATGCGCCGGGCTGGTGGAGGGCAATACGCGCACCTCGTAGCCCATGGCCTCGACTTCGCGCAGGCGCCGCGCTGCCATGCGGCCGTTGAAGCATACGCGGCGCATCGCCAGCGCCGTGCCGCCGGATACCGCTTCGCATAACTTTTGCAGCGCGGCGAGGTCATTCGGAATGGCGTTGCGGATGGCGGCATCGAGACTGCCGTCGCGATCGCACTCGGCAAACACATCCCAGAGGGCGATGCCTGCCGCCTGCATCGCCGCGACACGTGCGCTGTAGTCCATCTCTTGCAACGGCCGGTCCAGCACCGCGCCGAGGATGCGCCAGAACTGGTTTTGCGGATGGGCGTAATACTGCTGCGCCGCCAGGGATGCGGCCGACGGAAAGCTGCCGAGAATCAGCACATGCGCCTGCGCGCCGATGACCGGCGGCAGGCCACGCAAGCGCGCGCTACGTTTCATTGCGGAGCGCTAGCCGCCGCTCATCTCCAGCATCAACTGGTTCATGCGCTTGACGAACGTCGCCGGATCGTCGAGCTGGCCGCCTTCGGCCAGCAGCGCCTGGTCGAACAGCACGGCGGCCCAGTCACCGAACTTGCCGCCCTCGCGCTTCTCTTCCGTTTTCAAGCGCTGCACCACCGGATGCTGCGGATTGATCTCCAGGATCGGCTTGGACGCCGGGGCATCCTGTCCGGCGGCCTTGAGCAGGCGCGCCAGGTTGCCCGACATATCATGTTCATCGGCCACCAGGCACGCCGGCGAATCCGTCAGCCGATGCGTAATCCGCACTTCCTTCACGCGCTCGGCAAGCGCCTGGGCGATTTTTTCGGTCAGCTCCCTGAATTCCCCGGCGACCGATTCCTGCGCCTGTTTCTCGGCTGCGTCTTCCAGCTTGCCCAGGTCCAGATCGCCCTTGGCCACGGAAACCAGCCGCTTGCCGTCAAACTCGGTCAGATGCGATACCACCCATTCATCCACGCGATCGGAAAGCAGCAGCACCTCGATGCCTTTCTTGCGGAACACTTCCAGATGCGGGCTGTTCTTCGCCGCATTGAAGGTGTCTGCCGTCACGTAATAAATCTTCTCCTGTTCCGGCTTCATGCGCGCCACATAATCGGCCAGCGAGACAGCCTGCTCGGTCGGCCTTGCACTTCCTTCGGTCGGCTTTGCACTTCCTTCGGTCGGCTTTGCACTTCCTTCGGTCGTATCCGCATGCGTCGAGGCAAAGCGCAGCAGGGCGGCAATCTTTTCCTTGTTGGCAAAATCCTCGCCTACGCCCTCTTTCAGCACGCGGCCAAACTCGCCCCAGAACTTCGCATACTTCTCTTTTTCATTCGCCGCCAGATCGGCAAGCAGGCTCAGCACCTTCGCCGCGCAGCCCTTGCGAATCGCCTCGATGTCTTTCGATTCCTGCAGGATCTCGCGCGAGACATTGAGCGGCAGATCGGCCGAATCGACAATGCCGCGCACAAAGCGCAGGTACAGCGGCAGCAACTGTTCGGCATCGTCCATGATGAACACGCGGCGCACATACAGCTTGATGCCGTGGCGCGCATTGCGGTCCCACAAATCAAACGGCGCATGCGCGGGAATGTAGAGCAGCTGCGTGTATTCGCTCTTGCCCTCGACGCGGGCATGAACCCATGCCAGCGGGTCTTCGTAATCATGGCCGACGTGCTTGTAAAACTCCTTGTACTGCTCCTCGGTAATATCGTTTTTCGGTTTGGCCCACAAGGCGGACGCCTGATTGACGGTTTCGTCCTCGTCGGTGATGACCTGCTCGTTCTTGTCCGCATCTTCCCCGCTGCGCCATTCTTCCCTCTTCATCACGATGGGTTGCAGAATGTGGTCGGAATACTTGCGGACGATGGAGCGCAACTTCCAGCCGGACAGCAGTTCGTCCTGATCCTCGCGCAAATGCAGCGTGATCTCCGTGCCGCGCGCCGGCTTTTCGGTCATCTCGACGGTGAATTCGCCCGCCCCTGCCGATTCCCAGCGCACGCCCTGATCGGCCGCCAGCCCTGCGCGGCGCGTCACCACCGTGACGCGGTCGGCGACGATGAACGAGGAATAAAAACCGACGCCGAACTGGCCGATCAGCCCGGCATCCTGCTTCTGGTCGCCGGAAAGCTGCGAGAAAAATTCGCGCGTGCCGGATTTGGCAATCGTGCCGAGGTTGGCGATCGCTTCCTCGCGGCTCATGCCGATGCCGTTGTCGGCCACCGTAATCGTGCGCGCCGCCTTGTCGTAAGCCACGCGGATCCTCAAGTCGGCGTTGTCCTCAAGCAGCGCCGCATTGTGCAGCGCCTCGAAGCGCAGCTTGTCGCAGGCGTCCGACGCATTGGAAATCAGTTCGCGCAGGAAAATTTCGCGATTGGAATACAGCGAGTGAATCATCAAATGCAATAGCTGCTTGACCTCGGTCTGGAAACCGAGCGTCTCGCGGGTGGCGCTGGATGGGGTAGCGGTCGTCATCGAAAATCCCTGGAAATAAAAAGTCCGGAGTTTATTTCAGTCGGCCGCGAGGAATTCGGCTCGCTGAAATCTCACAGACGCGATATGGGGTCGGAGCGGTGCATTTCAAGAGGTGGACGGCGTATGCCGTCGCAAGGGCGCCGCCCGCCTCAACCGGATTTTGCAGTCGGGGCGCTCATGCGCCGCAATTCCGGCAGGCAGGAGCCGCAGGAGGTGCCGCATTTGAGCTGCGCCTGCACGCCGGCCAGGCTGGCGCCGGCGCCGAACAGGCCAGTGATCTGCGCCTCGGTGACGCCAAAACAGTTGCACACCGTGCGCCCGGCGGCGGGCATGGCAACAGGCGGCTGAGCGACCGGGGCGAACAGCCAGCGGCGCAGATCGCCCAGCGCCAGGCCGCTGGCCATCTGCTCGCGCAGCCAGCCGGCGGCGGCGGTTTCACCCGCCAGCAGCACGCCTTGCAGGCGATCGCCGGCGCTGTCTATCTTCGCCAGCTTGACGATGTCGCGGCCGGGGTCGCGATAGGCGGTGCCGTCTTGCAGGTCAAGCGCGGCAACCAGGGCGGCGAGCGCCGTTGCCGCCAGCGGCACGGCGGTGGCGATGGAAAGCACGACGAACGGATGGTCGCGCCCGGCCAGGGTCAGCGCCGCATAGTCGAAATCGGGCAGGCACATGGCCAGCCGTTCGCGCCAGAGCAGAACCTGCTCTTCGCCAGGCGTGCCGTCGCTGGCCGCCGCCACCGGAAAATCTGCGGCGCGCAGGGCGATCACCCGATACGGCAGCGCGACGCGTTCGATGGAAATGGCCGCATGCTTGAGCTCGGGCTGTTTCGATATCGGGTCGATGGCCGGCATCATGAGCTGATTGACCCCGGCATGCGACAGCGAACGCGCGCCCCAGTGCATGGCGATAAATGCCTGGCCGGGCTTCATTTCCTCGCTGGCGGCGATCGGCAGAATGATCCCGCCGCGGCGGCTCTTGATCTGCGCCAGATCGCCCGGCTTGAAGCCGCGCCGCGCCATATCGACCGCATTCACCAGCAGGCGCGGCGCGGGTTCGTGTCCGGCAAGCCGGGCGGCGCGGCCGGTGCGGCTCATGCCGTGCCATTGATCGCGCAGGCGGCCGGTGGTCAGGCGCAGCGGATAGCGGGCGTCCGGCGCTTCAGCGGTGAGCGAAAAACCCAGCGGCGCAAAAATGGCGCGGCCATCGGCGGTGGCGAAATGATGATCGGCGTAGAGCCGCGCCTGGCCGCCCTGCGCACCCTTGACGAAAGGCCATTGCTGCGGGCCGCGCTCTTCGAGCACGGCATGGCTCATGCCGCCCATGTCGAGATCGCGCCCGACGGTCAGGCTGACATGTTCGGCAAATATTTCAGCGGTATCGGCAAAGCTGAACAGGCTATTTGTCGCTGGATTTGCCATACTGCCAGCGCCGAGTTTTTCATCCAATCGGCGCGCAAACTCGGCGGCAATCGCCCAGTCGGGCCGCGCTTCGCCCGGCGGCGCGACCGCCGCGCGCACGCGCGAAACGCGCCGCTCGGAATTCGTCACCGTGCCTTCCTTCTCGCCCCAGCTTGCAGCAGGCAGCAGCAGATCGGCGAAGGCGGCGGTTTCAATATCGGCATAGGCGTCCTGCACCACCACAAACTCGGCGCGCCTTAACGCTTCACGCACGCGGGTCTGGTCGGGCAGCGAATGGGCGGGGTTGGTGCAGGCAATCCATACGGCCTTGATCTTGCCCTCATGCAGCGCATCGAACAGCTCGACCGCCGTCTTGCCTGGCTGGCCGGGAATGGCCGGCACGCCCCACAGCTTTGCCAATTCCTCGCGGTCGGCGGCGTCCGCGGGATTGCGATGGCCGGGCAGCAGATTGGCCATGGCGCCGACTTCGCGGCCACCCATGGCATTCGGCTGGCCGGTGAGCGAGAACGGCCCCATGCCGGGCCGGCCGATTTTTCCGGTGGCAAGGTGTAAATGAATCAGCGCGGCATTGCTGGCCGTGCCGTGCACCGACTGGTTGAGGCCCTGGCACCACATCGACAGCGGCGCGCGGGCCGCGCCAAACCAGCGCGCGGCTTGCACAATGTCCTCCGCGGCAACCCCGCAACTGGCCGCCGCTGCGCCCGGCGTGAGCTCGCGCACCTGCGCGCGCAACGCCGCGAAACCGCTGGTATGCGCGGCGATGAACGATTCGTCGACCAGGCCTTCCCACAACATCGCATGCAGCATCGCGCTGTAGAGAATGACATCGCTGCCCGGCGTGATTGCCAGGTGCAGATCGGCCATCGCTGCGGTGTCGGTGCGGCGCGGATCGACGACGACGATTTTCAGATCGGGGTTTGCGGCTTTCGCGTCTTCGATGCGGCGGAACAGCACCGGATGCGCCCACGCCGTGTTGCTCCCGGCAAGCAGGAACAGGTCGCTCAGGGCGATGTCCGCATAGCTGCACGGCACAGCGTCGGAACCCAGCGTGGCCTTGTAACCCGCGACGGCGGACGACATGCACAAGCGCGAGTTGGAATCGATGTTGTTGGTGCCGATGAGCGCCCGCGCCAGCTTGTTGAAGACGTAATAGTCCTCGGTCAGCAACTGGCCGGAAATGTAGAAGGCAACCGCATCCGGCCCATGCGCCCGGATGATCGCAGCGAAGCGTCCGGCGGCGGCATCAAGCGCCGTGTCCCAGGAAACCGCCGCGCGCGGCATGGCGCGCGCAGCGTCATGGGCGGGCCGCAGCTCCGGCGCCAGCGCGCGGCCGGTGAGCTGCATGGTCTGGTGCAGCGTCGATCCCTTGCTGCACAGCCGGCCGAAGTTGGCCGGATGATCGGGGTCGCCGCGTACGCCCACGATCTTCGCCGTTGCGTCAGCGCCGGCTTTTCCGCTGGTCTGGATGATGACGCCGCAACCCGTGCCGCAATAGCAGCAGACCGAGCGAGTCTCGCGAATGAGCGGTTCAGGTGCGTTCATGGCGCAGATCAAAGCCTTGGATGCTCACGAGGGCTCGCTGCGGGCTTTTGCGTTCACTCGCCCAGTTCCAGAAAGACCGCCCCGTGTTCGACTTTCGCGGCAAAGCGGGAGGTGCACCCGGCATCCGGCGCGCAGGCTTCGCCGCTGGCCAGTTCAACATTCCAGCCGTGCAGCGGGCAGGTGACGCGATGGCCATGCACAATGCCTTGCGACAACGGCCCGCCTTTGTGCGGGCACGCATCGCGCAAAGCGAAGACAACATCGTCTGCCGCCCGGAACACCGCGATGCTGCCTCCGCCATGCGGCACCACACGGCTGCCGCGTACGGGGATTTCCGCAAGCTGACACAACTTATGCCATTTGCTCATGGCGCTCCCCTGCCGATTCCGTCGCGACGGGAAGCGGCGCAAACTCGTGCGCCGCAATGCCCTGCGTGCGCTCCAGCCACGGATCGACGACGCCCTGCAAGGCATACAGCAGGCGCTGATGCAAGGCACGGCGGTTCCCGGCGTCTTCCACCACGCGTTGCTTCACATAGTCGAGACCGACGCGCTGCACGAAATGCACGGTGCGCTCCAGATACCAGCCCTCTTCGCGGTAGATCTGGAGGAAGGCTGCGGCATACTCCAGCACTTCCTCGCGCGTCGTCACCTTGCACAAAAATTCGGCGACTTCGGTCTTGATGCCGCCGTTACCGGCGACATACAGCTCCCAGCCGGAATCGACGCCGATCACGCCGACATCCTTGATGCCCGCTTCGGCGCAGTTGCGCGGGCAGCCGGATACCGCCAGCTTCACCTTGTGCGGCGACCACATGCCGAACAGCATTTTTTCCAGATCGACGCCCATGCTCATCGACTGCTGGGTGCCGAAGCGGCAATGCTCGGTGCCGACGCAGGTCTTCACCGTGCGGATGCTCTTGCCATAGGCATGGCCCGAGGGCATGTCCAGGTCTTTCCACACGGCGGGCAGATCTTCTTTCCTGACGCCGAGCAAATCGATGCGCGGGCCGCCGGTGACCTTGACGGTCGGGATGTGGTATTTCTCCGCCACGTTGGCGATGCGGCGCAACTCGTCCGGCGTGGTCAGCCCGCCCCACATGCGCGGCACCACGCTGTAGGTGCCGTCCTTCTGGATGTTGGCATGCGCCCGCTCGTTGATGAAGCGCGACTGCGGATCATCCTGCGCCTCGTGCGGCCAGGTCGAAATCAGGTAGTAGTTGAGTGCCGGGCGGCAGGTGGCGCAGCCGTCGGGCGTATGCCAGGCCAGGGTCTTGAATGCGGCATCCAGCGACAGCAGCTTTTGCGCGCGTATCGCCTCGCGCACTTCGCCGTGCGTGAGCGCGGTGCAGCCGCACACCGGCTTCGTCGTGCGGTCACTGGCCTGATAAGCGCCGCCGACGGTCGACGCCAATATCTGCTCGACCAGGCCGGTGCAGGAACCGCACGAGGAGGACGCCTTGGTATGCTTGCGCACATCGTCGAGCGAGAACAGGCCCTTCTCGCGAATCGCCTTGACTATCGCGCCCTTGCACACGCCGTTGCAGCCGCAGACTTCGGCTGCGTCAGCCATCGCGGCAGCCTTCGATTGCCCGGCGTGGCCCACGTCGCCCACGTGATTGTTGGTGAAGGCGTCGCCAAACATCAGATGGTCGCGGATCGAACCGATATCGCGGCCCTCCTTGAGCAACTGGAAATACCAGCCGCCATCCGCCGTGTCGCCATACAACACGGCGCCGACCAGGCAATTCTTTTCGATCACCAGGCGCTTGTAAATGCCGCCATTTTTATCATGCAGCACAATGTCTTCCGTGCCGTCGCCGCCGCTGAAATTACCGGCAGAAAAAACGTCAACGCCGGTCACCTTGAGCTTGGTCGAGGTGACCGAGCCCTGGTAGCGGGCGATGCCCATCTGCGCCAGATGATTGGCGCACACCTTGGCCTGCTCGAACAGCGGCGCCACCAAGCCATAGACAATGCCGCGATGCGCCGCACATTCGCCGACGGCATAAATACGCGGATCGAAGGTCTGCAAGGTGTCCGAGACGACGATGCCCCGCTGGCAATGCAGGCCGGCCGCCTCGGCTAGGCCCGTGTTGGGGCGAATGCCCGCCGCCATCACCACCAGATCGGCAGGCACTTCAGCGCCATCCTTGAAACGCACGGCGCCGACGCGGCCGGCATGTTTTCCACTGGGCGCCGCAAGCAGCATCTCGGTCTGCTTGCCGAGGAGAAACTTGAGGCCCTTGCTTTCCAGCGAAGCCTGCAGCATGTCGGCGCCGGTCTTGTCGAGCTGGCGCTCCATGATCCAGTCGCTGATATGCACGACCGTGACATCCATGCCGCGCAGGCGCAGGCCGTTGGCGGCCTCGAGGCCGAGCAGGCCGGCCCCTATCACTACCGCATGGCGATGGCTCGCCGCTGCGGCGATCATCGTCTCGGTGTCGGCAATGTCGCGGTAGGCAATCACGCCGGGCAAGTCGTTACCCGCTATCGGCAACACGAAAGGCATGGAGCCGGTGGCCAGCAGCAGACGGTCGTAGGCCGCTTCGGTACCATCATCGGCAACCACCTCGCGGGCGATGCGGTCGATTTTCACCACCTTCCTGCCGGTATGCAGGGTGATGCCGTTGTCTGTGTACCAACTGACGTCGTTGAGCACGATGTCCGCCAGCGTCATCTCACCCGCCAGCACCGGCGAGAGCAGGATGCGGTTGTAATTGGGATGCGGCTCGGCGCCGAATACGGTGATGTCGTAGAGATCAGGCGCTAGCTTCAACAGCTCCTCGACAGCGCGAATGCCCGCCATGCCATTGCCGACGACGACCAGCTTCTGTTTTTTCATTTTCCTTCTCCTGCCAGATTCATGGACATCATGGACAAACACTATCGACGCTGCACCGGAATAGCGCACTGGCACGGCAGGCGCGCCTGACTCAAAACTTTGCCTCGCCCCAGAGCCAGACCTTGTCGGTATCAGCCGAGAAGGTTCGGGCGTTGTAAGCGGCGTACTTGATCCCGACCAGGTAGTTCTTGCTGATCGGCCTGGTGGCCATGAGATTCCATTCCGAACCGTAGCGGGCGCTGCCTTTATCCGCGCGATAGTCGTGATAGATGGCGTCGAGCTTGACGCCATGCAGCGTGGTCCCGGCGGCGAGATACGCATCCTTCAGGCCGTTCGCCGGCGTGGCAAGGAATATGTCTGCCCAGCCGTTGAAGGCATGCAGGGTAGCCAGCGGCGTCTGAAAGCTCTTCGTGCCGTTGCCCTCAAGCAGTTCATAGCCGAGCTTCACGCTATGCACGCCTTTGGCGAGGCCCGCTTCGAGGAAGGCGTAATCGATGCGATAGTCCGCCGGATTGTTTTTGTAATCCGACTGCGAGGCGTATTCGGCGGTGTAGAGCAGCTTCATGCCCTCGGCCGCCGCCTTGTCGCCCTTGAAGCGCAGGCCCCAGGTCTGTATCGAGCTCGTGGCGAAATCGGCGTAGTCAAGCAAATACCCATAGCCGACAATTTCGCCGGCACTCCAGCCTTTGTAGCTGACATTCAGGATCGGCGACTGCATATGGGCGTTGCCGACATTGGCAAATGTGGCGACGGGTGTTTTGCTCAGGTCGCTGAACACGCGATTGGCGTTATAAATGTAGCCCGCCGTGATCGTGGTCGCGGGCAAGGATTTGTTGACCACGGTGAAGGCATCGAATGTCTGTTCGTTCTGCCGCCAGCCGACATTGCCGATGAAACGCTGGTTATCCAGCACCAGACGCTGACGGCCGTATTTCAGCTTGGTCCCGGGAATGCCGGAGTAGCTGAAATAGCCCTGGTTGATCTCGGTGAATTCGGGATCGGCGATGATGGAGTAAGCGGTCTTGCGGTTGGTCGTGCTGTTGTAGTTGTCTGCCCCCAGAACGCTTAAGTGTTCGGCTTCAAGCATCGCGCCAAAGCCCTTGAACTCGCCCGTTTCATAACCCAGCCGCAAGCGCAAGGTCGAGGCACTGGCGGCTTTGAGCGCATTCTCCTGGCTGACGCTTTCATAGCGGTAGCGGGCGTCAAGCGAAGGTTTGCCGCCGGTCAATGCATCGACAACACTGTCTGCCGCCAGCGCCGGGCCGGCCAGCAGGGCGCCAGCACCCAGGCAAAGCAAAGAAAGCAGGGAGGGGCGAAGCGTTTTTGCATACGTCATGGGAGTGTCTCCAGTAAAAGGCCAATCAACGGGAATCACAGCGGAAAGGGATTTGCGGACTGCTGCACGTCATGCGACTTTCTTGAGTTGCTTGCGGTAGAGGAACTCGAACACGGTTGCGCGATAGCCGGCAAACCTGCTGTCATTCGCCAGTTCCACCCGGTCGCGCGGGCGCGGCAGGTGAATCGCGACGATTTCGCCGATAGTCGCCGCCGGGCCATTGGTCATCATCACGATGCGGTCGGAAAGCAGCACCGCTTCATCCACGTCGTGCGTCACCATCACCACCGTGGCGCCGGTCTTGGCCAGCACGCCATTCAGTTCGTCCTGCAGGCTGGCGCGGGTCAGCGCATCGAGTGCGCCGAAAGGCTCGTCCATGAGCAGGATGCGCGGCTCCATGGCAAACGCCCGGGCGATGCCGACGCGCTGTTTCATGCCGCCGGAAATCTCGTGCGGATACTTTTCCATGGCATGTTCCATGTGCACCATTTCCAGCGCGGCTGCAACCCGCGCCTCGAGTTTCGACTTGCGCTCCCTGCGGCCAAAGACGCGTTCAACGGCGAGCATCACGTTGCCAAAGCAGGTCATCCAGGGCAACAGGGAATGATTCTGGAACACCACGGCGCGTTCCGGACCCGGCCCGGCAATTTCACGGTTGTCGCACAGCAACACACCGTTGGTAGGCAGCGTCAGCCCGGCAATCAGGTTCAGCAGCGTCGATTTGCCGCATCCCGAATGGCCGATCAGCGTCACCACTTCACCCGGATAGACGTCGAGCGTAATGTCTCGCAACGCGACAAAACGGCCTTGTCGGGTGGTGAATGTCTGGCCGACATTTTCAATTTTGACGATGGGCTTCATGTGCCTTCCTCAGCGTGATTCGTAGGTAAAGCGTCGCGCCAGCAAGAGCAGCATCTGCTCCAGCGCGAAGCCGACAATGCCGATGACGAAGATGGCGATAAGGATGTGCTCGACCTTGAGATTGTTCCATTCGTCCCACACCCAGAAACCAATGCCCACGCCGCCGGTCAGCATTTCCGCGGCGACAATCACCAGCCAGGCAGTGCCGATGGACAAGCGGATGCCGGTCAGCATGTAGGGCAGCACGGCAGGGAACAGAATCCTGGTGATCACCTTGTCTTCCGGCAGGGCCAGCACGCGGGCCACGTTCAGATAATCCTGCGGCACGCGCTGCACGCCCTGCGCGGTGTTGAGAATCATCGGCCAGATGGAACAGATGAAAATGGTCCATGTCGCCGCCGGATCGGCGCGCTGGAATACCAGCAGGCCAATCGGCAGCCAGGCCAGCGGCGAAACCGGACGCAGCAGGCTGATGATGGGATCGAGCATGCGGTTCATGAAGCTGAAGCGGCCGAGCAGGAAACCCAGCGGAATGCCCAGCAGCGCGGCAAAGCCGAAGCCGACACCGACGCGCTGCAACGAGGACAGCACATTCCAGCCGATGCCCTGGTCATTGGGACCATTGCGGTAGAACGGATCGGCAAACAGTTTGACTGCCGCATCCCAGGTGGCACCCGGGCCGGGAATCGAGCCGCTTTTGACTGTCACCAGCGCCCAGAGTCCAAGCATCAGACAGAGACCGAGCAATGGCGGCACCACCGCAGCCGCCATCTCCCGCAGACGCTGCCGGATGCGTTGCACGCGCTCCTGCGACGGGCTTGCGCCAAAAGTTCCCGAAGGGGCGCACAGCGCTGGCGCTGACGGGACGGCGGCTGGCGGCGTTTCGATGGGTGCTGTGGCAGGGTTTTCAGCGGCCGCAGCGGCCGCTGCTTCAACACCCAAAGCTGCGTCGTTCCTGAAGGCAAGCACTGTACTCATGATGCGCTCCTTTCCTGCTGAAGATCAGGCATGAACCTTGAAGGACGCGGCATATTTTTTCGGGTCCTTGCCATCCCACACCACGCCATCGATCAGCTTGCTGCTGCGCATATCGCTCTTCGGCACGGCAACCTTGGCGGCGGCAGCCGCCTGCTTGTAAATATCGATGCGATTGATCTGTTTCGCCACGGCGAGATAGTCCGGATCGCTCTTCAACAACCCCCAGCGCTTGTGCTGCGTGAGGAACCACATGCCGTCGGAGAGATAGGGGAAAGTCACCGCGCCGTCGTTGAAGAATTTCATTGCGTTCTTGTCGTCCCAGGTCTTGCCCAGGCCGTTTTCATAGCGGCCCAGCATGCGCGCTACGATGACATCGGCATCGGTATTGACATACGCCTTGCTGGCTATCGCGTCAGCCGTTTTCTGCTTGTTGGCGAGGGACGCATCAATCCATTGGCCGGCTTCGATGATCGCCGCCGTCATGGCCCGCGCGGTATTGGGGTGCTTGTTCGTCCAGTCAGCCGTTGTGCCGAGCACTTTTTCCGGATGATCGACCCAGATGTCCTGCGTGGTCACTGCCGTGAAGCCGATCTTGTCGACAATCGCGCGGTTGTTCCACGGCTCGCCGACGCAATAGCCGTCCATGTTGCCGACGCGCATGTTGGCCACCATCTGCGGCGGCGGCACAACGATGTTCTTGACATCCTTGAAGGGATCGATACCCTGCGCCGCCAGCCAGTAATACAGCCACATGGCGTGGGTGCCGGTGGGAAAAGTTTGCGCGAAGGTATATTCACGCTCCTTTTTGGCGATCAATTTGGCCAGTGACGGGCCATCGGTCGCCCCCTTGTCCTTCAACTGGTTGGACAGCGTGATGGCCTGGCCATTGTTGTTCAGCGTCATCAGCACATTCATGTCCTTCCGCGGCCCGCCAACACCGAGCTGCACGCCATATACCAGGCCGTAAAGCACATGCGCCGCATCCAGTTCGCCATTCACCAGCTTGTCGCGCACGGCGGCCCAGGAAGCCTCTTTGGAAGGAATGATCTTGATGCCGTATTTCTCGTCGAACTTGTTCACCGCCGCCATGACCACCGACGAACAATCCGTCAGGGGAATGAAGCCGATGCGCACTTCTTTCTTCTCCGGCGCATCCGAGCCGGCAGCCCAGGCGCCGGAGCGGACACCGGGCGGCACCATGCCCATTAGCGCAGCGCCCGTCGCAAACGCCATGCCCTGGCGCAGAAAATCGCGCCGCGTGGTGGCTTCGGCAGCCACACCTGTGACAGCAGGTGCCTCAGTTGGCGCTGGTGTTGATGGAGCTGAAACGACAGGTTCGTCAAATGAACTGTTGCGATGTGTCATGGCACTCTCCAAATAGGCAAACAATCCGCATAGCCAAGTAACCAAAAAAAAACGGCGCCCGTTCTCAGACCCGACTTGCAGGAATGAAACAGACACCATTGTCTTGTTGCGTCAAACCGCCGTTGATTCAACGCATGTTTGGCTATAAGCAACCAGCGTGCCAAAAGTTTCTGGGCGGCGCAAAGCGTTGCTGGAGGGCGAATCAGGAAAAGTCGGCGCTGGCGAGACGGCGGCAAAGACAAAAATGCTGCACCGCAATAGCGCATCGGCAGCCGCTATTGCACCGAAATAAAGCGCGCCGGTCAGAGCAGGAGCCTGGCCATTGTCACCACATCGCCCGCCACCTTGGCTAAGGGCTGGGCGCGCTCCATCGACAGCTTGCGCAACGCCGCATAGGCCTGGTCTTCGTCCAGCCCGCGCGTTTTCATAAGGATGCCCTTGGCTTTTTCCACAATCTTGCGTTCGGACAGCTTCCGCGTCGCCGCCGCCACTTCCTGCCTCAGATTCTGGTGTTCCTCGAAGCGCGCAATGGCCACATCAATAATCGGTTTCAACCGCGCCAGATCGAGGTTATCAACCACATAGGCCGAGACGCCGGCCCTGAACGCAGCACGCATCACGTCGCTATCGCTCTCGTGCGTCAGCATGATCACCGGGCGCGGCATGTCGCGTGCCATGACCGCCAGATTCTCCAGCGTATCGCGTGACGGCGAGTCCGTTTCGATCAAAATCACGTCAGGCCTGATCGACTCGATCTGCGCCGTCAGGTCCAGCACCGATGGCAACACGGCCGCCACCTGGTGACCCGCCGTGACCAGCCCCGCACAGAGCTCCGCCGCCCTCGCGCGGGATTCGTCGATGATCAGAATGCGCAACATGCAGGAAATGCTTGCAAAAGGCGTGCCGAAAGGCAACGCGCGTCAACCCGAGCCCCTCGTTGCCGAGGGACGCTACCCTTTGGCGACAGACCATTAGAACAAAGCGCGCGCGTAGCTTCCGCTATATATCAAGCGATTCGCTGGACGTCGAAAGAAAAATGCGCAGCGAAGCCGATTGGCTTCCGCTGCGCAAGGCGGCGCGCCGAATTTCAAGAATGCGGTTTACATCGGGAAGTTATGGTTCTTGCCGCTGACAAAGCGCTCATCGACGTCAACCTCGCGGAGGCGGAGCTTCAGCTTGCCATCCGCACCACGCCGCCAGACGTCGTTGCGTCCATAGCAGTATGTCATTTCTTCATATACGCGCCGGTTGCGCACGGTCTGGCAATTCGAATAAACCACGTACTCGTTCGGATTTTCGCCCTCGAATACCTCGAGATTGGTAATGAAATGGCGCACACGTTCCGGAGGATCCGCCGTCCACTGCAGGCCGGACTCCATTTGCGCGATGCGCCGGTCAAGGCCAAAATGGTCCTCGTCAAGGCTTGCCACCTCTTTCAGTCCGGTATAGCGCGTGTCCTTGCGATAGCGCAACTGCTTGACGATGGCGCGATAGATGATGTCCTTCTCGACCAGCGTGTCCAGCCATTCGCGCCAGCGCTCTTCGCGCAACAGCCGCGTTTCGTAAAACAGGCGCTGCTGCACCTCGATATAAATTTCATGGGATACAGGCTTGAGTTCCATGTGCATTCTCCTTGGCTAAGATCGTCAGCCGGCTTAGCGATTCAGCATTTCTTTTTTCCAGTTGCCGTCATTGGCGCGAATTGCGTCCCAGTCGCTGGCTGCAAGGAATTCGCGGTAGGCGCGGTAAAAGCCCCGGTAGGAGGTTTCGCCGATTGCCGAAGGCGAAATGAGGCCGGGGTGATCCGGGTCTTCATGTTCGGTACCCAGGCCCATTTGCGAATTGAGCACACCGTCGGCGATGTGCGGGCCGCGGTTGAGATTGGTCATCGATTCCATGTTGTCGCTGTCGTCGGACTCCAGCATCCCCGCAGTGCCGAAGGTGCGCAGCATGCTCTGACGTACGGCGTCCTTCAGCTTCTGCGGCATGTTCTTTTCGACGATCGTCCAGGTAAATACCTCGATGTGGTGCGGGCCACGGGGATGCCAGACCTTGAACGAGTTGGTGCCCCACAGGTAGGAGTTGTTCGGAAAAATCGTCGCGTTGAAGTGCGAGCCGTAGTAACGGGCCTGCTGTTCGCTCAGCCTCTTCGCCACTTTGGGCCTGTTTTCCTGGTACCACGCGTACGCGAGCGCCGCGTTTTCTCCGCCCATCAGCGCCGTAGCGGCATCAAACAGAATGCCGACGCCATGGCCGTGGCGCGTCGTGATCTGAAGACCCGCGCCTTCCGGCGGCAGATGCTGATTGCCGGCCAGAACCGCCAGCGGGCCCCCGAGGGCCTTCAACGAAGCGGCATGCGTCCAGCCCACATGGTAGGCATCGCCGACGAAATTTTCCGACGGCGTTTTCCAGTTGCATTTGAGCAGGCTGCGCGCCGGAGGGCCGATCAGTTCTGCCCCGCCCGTGCCATCCATCCAGATATCGAGGTACCAGCGGTATTCGCCAAGGTAATCATGGAGGCTTGACGCCTTGGGATCGAAGTTGCCGTACCAGAAGCCATGATAATTCTCGACGCGAACTTCCTTCAAACCCAATGTGTCTTTCTTCAGGATGTTGCCGTAAACCTCTTTTTCGAAGGGGACGGACTCGAGTGAGCCGTTAAGTCCGAAAGCCCAGCCGTGGTAAGTGCAGGTAAAGCCGCGCGCATTGCCGGCCTCGGCGCTGACGACCCGGGCGCCGCGATGGGTGCAGTAGTTGAGAAAGGCCTTGACGCTGCCATCGCGCTGGCGGACAACGACGACTTCGTCTTCTCCCATGAAGGTGACGGTAAAGTCGCCGATATTCGGAATGATGCTGTCGTGCGTCAGGAAAAGCCAGCAACGGCCGAAAATGTTCTGCATCTCAAGCTTGTAAATGTCCTCGTCCCAGAAAATGCGCTTGGCCTGAGTACCGTTCTTTACATTGATCAGACTATTGACATCGACCATTTCCATCTCCCGCGAATGCTAAAAAGTCGCCTGGCCGGCAACGAAAATTCGGCGCGCGCCGCGACAGCGGCATTCCGCTCGATACCTTGGCGCTACAGTCACGCCGCCTTGAGTTCCGCAAAACCGCAACCACAGATCCATTCCGGCACGGCTTCATAGGCGATGATCTCGGCTTTCAGCTTGCCCATGACGCCCATGGCGCAAATCCAGTTCTTGATTTCAAACGCGCCATTGCCCCCTTCTTCGAGAATCTGCTCATCAGAAAGCGCAAGCAGCGCCTCGGCATCCCCGCGTTCGACCATGCTCAAAATACGGCGATCGAAGTCCTCATTGACCTTGCCCATTTCCGCCGTGCCGACCCAATGGCTGATGCCCCCCGTGCCGAACACCACCACACGCTCATTGCCCGGCCAGGAGTCGATCGCCTTGCGGATGCTCCGGCCGATGGCATAAGCCCGCCGGCTCCCGATAACCGGCGGCACCGCCGCGTTGAGATAAACCGGAATGGTGCGAATGGCGGGATTGGACTTGACGGCGAAATGATGCGGCACAGCGATGGCATGATCGACAGTGATGGCTTTGGCAAACGACCAGTCGATACCGTCGCCATATCCTGTCGCGAGAATGTGGCGCGCCAGTGCCGTATGGTTGGCGATGGGCGCACGCGGGATGTTCAGCCAATCCTCGACAGGCCCTTCGACATCGCCGATGGCAATGAGACAGCGCGGAATGCAATGAGGCCCGAAGATGCAGTAATGGTCATCGCCGACGATCACCACGGTATCGGCCTGCAACTCGCCGATGCGCCGGACAATCTGGCGGAAGGCCGCCTCGGTGTTTTCCCTTTTTTGCGCCGGCGCGGCCTGGGGCGCTCCGGACATCAGCGGATCGTGTGGCATCAAGAAGCCGCCGACAAGTGTGGCCATATTGGGTCTCCCTGGGATGTTCTGGTTGTATTGTCAAGAGACTGCGCCAATAAAAATATCCTCAGTGACGCCGGCCCATGCTTTGCATGTACTCGCCCATCGCGCCTGGCCCTTTGACCGCCATAAAGCCCATCATCAGCAATAGCGTGCTGGCGCCCCGTCGCGCCATGTCGCCGACATCGAGCGCGGCAAGACTGGCCTTTTCGCCGGCGTCGAGAGCGAACTGTTCTGCATACGCAGCCGGTGACTGGCGAAATTTTGCGGCTTCCCCGGCGCTGGTGCCTACCGTCCACATCGCTTTCTCAAGCGCATTGCTGCTCATTGGCCATCTCCTTTCCCGGCATGCCGCCCCAGTCATTTTCGCTAGACCACGTAAACATCCAGCACCTGGTCGATGCGGTCGTTCATCACGATGGTTTTCTTGGCCTGGATCAGCCAGCTGTCGGCATTGGGCACCAGGGTGTAGTGCGCGGTGCCGAAGTAGCTGCGCACCTCGTGTTCGGCCACTGTATGCACCACCCAGTTGGTCCGCGCCTTGACCACGCCGCCGGCTTCGCTCAGGTCGACCAGCTGGAACTGGTGGCTGGTCCGCGCCAGCGGCGTGCAGGACGCCGAACGTCCGGTGCGGATGCGAAAGACGCGGTCTTCGAGACCGCCCCGGTTCTTGTAGTAGATCAGCGAGACATGCTTGGTCGGGTCGGTGACCAGGGTGCCGTCGCTATCCCAGGCCGGGATCCAGTATTCGACATCCAGGGCGTACAGGGCCAGCCAGGCATCCCAGTCCTTGTCGTCGAGGTATCTGGCTTCCTGCCCCAGAAAGCGCAGCACGGAGTGCCAAGCGTCAACAGTCGTGGTGTAGCGGGAGAAGTCATTCACCGTATTCATTGTCCAATCCTTTCGAGTTCCTTCTGCACAATGCCCTGCATGCGCCGGGCCCATTCTTCGAGAATGCTGACGTAGATGCCTTCGTCGGCGATTTGGGTGCTGCTCATACGGGCCTGGACGCCGATACCCTTGCCTGCTTCGTGGACGCCCATGACCCAGCGCGGTTTGCCGCGCGAGATGTCGCTGAAGGGCGCAGCCTTGGCCTGGAAGCCGATCTGGCAGTTGCGGAATTCGGTCAGGTCGTCGGGGGTGGCCATGCCGCTGGCGTTGAAGAAGTCTTCGTACTGCCGCAACCGCCGTTCGCGCGCCTGGGCGCTTTCGCCTTTCGGGGCAATGCAGTAGGTGATGACTTCGGTGCGATCAACCGCCAGCGGCCGGAAGACGCGAATCTGGGTGCTCATCTGGTCCATCAGGAAGACGTTGGGCATCAGCATCAGGTTGCGCATCCGTTCATTCATCCAGACAGCCCGGTTTTCGCCGTACTTTTCGAAGTAGCTGTCGCGGAATTCGAAATTCGGCCGCTCCCGGTAGTTCGGGTAAGGACCGTAGAGCACGGCATGGCCCTGGTCAAAGGCAAAGAACCCGCTGACGCCGGTACCGATCTTGGCGACGTCCAGGGTTTTGGTGTCGGTGGCAGATTGCCCTTTGGCGCGTCGGCCGACGGTCATCACATAGTTGCCGTGGGTGGCTTTGACGTGATAGCCGTCCAGGCCGTTTTCCGCCTGCAGCTTCCAGTTGCCGTAGTAGGTGTAGGTGGCCTCGCCCGGCAGCACTTCGAGTTCGCCGGTCGGCGACTGGTCCGCCAGCAGGTCG
>CAZQTB010000033.1:0-20006 GCA_964596295.1 uncultured Rhodocyclaceae bacterium
GCGGCAGATGTTCTGGACGCTGATCAAAAAATACGCGCTGCATGCCGGCATTGCCTCGCAGCGCATCTCGCCGCACGTGCTGCGCCACGCCTTCGCCACGCACCTGCTCAACCACGGCGCCGACTTGCGCGTGGTGCAGCTGCTGCTCGGCCATGCCGACATCTCGACCACGCAGATCTACACCCACGTCGCCCGTGAGCGCCTCAAGCAATTACATCACCAGCATCACCCGCGCGGTTGAGATTCAGCCGGGGCGCGAACGCTCGATCTGCACGCCGACGCGGCGCACGCCCTGCATGATGCCGAGCTTGGCGATGCTGATCCTGACCCAGGGCGCGCCGAATTCATCAAGCAGCAGGCCGATGACATATTCTCCCAGCGTCTCCAGCAGGTTGAAATGGCGCGCGGCCAGCTCGGCGCGGATGCGGGCGATGACTTCGTCATAGCGGATGGTGCGCGCGATGTCGTCGTTCTGCGCTGCCTCGTCGGGCACGCCGAAAGTCAGGTTGATCTCCAGCGTTTGCGGCGCGACTTTCTCGCGTTCGAAAATGCCCACATGCGCCTCGACGCGCATCTCCTCGATGAAAATCAAATCCACGGTGCGTCCCCGGTTTACAATTTCCGCCATTCTAGGGAGTTTGTCATGAGCTTGGTTTTGGCGTTGCTTCTCGGCTATCTGCTCGGTTCGCTGCCTTTTGCCGTGATCGTCTCCCGCATCTTCGGCATCGCCGATCCGCGCAGCTTTGGCTCCGGCAACCCGGGCGCCACCAATGTCCTGCGCGCGGGCAACAAGCTGGCCGCGTTGTTAACGCTGCTGGGCGACACGGCCAAAGGCTGGCTGGCGATGTGGATTGCCGCAAAAGTCCTGAGCCCGTCGCCGGACGAGACGGCGATTGCCGTCGCCGGCGTGGCCGCTTTCCTCGGCCATGTGTTCCCTATCACGCTCCGCTTCAAGGGCGGCAAGGGCGTGGCCACGGCGCTGGGCGTGCTGCTGGGTTTTTCCGGTGCGCTGGGCGGCGTTGTGGCGGCGATCTGGCTCGCCGTCGCAGCGATTACGCGCTATTCATCGCTGGCGTCGCTGGCGGCGGCGGCCAGCGCGCCGTGGATTGCCGTGCTGCGGCATGAGCCCGGCGAGGCCGTGCTGGCCGTCTCGCTGATGGCGGCGGTGCTGGTCATGCGTCATAAACCCAATATCCGCAAACTGCTGGCCGGCACCGAAAGCCGCATCGGCGCCAAGAAACCTGCTCAGTCCGGCGACGCATCCAAAGAAGAAAGCTGATCCAGCGGCCAGCGCGGGCGAACGGCGAAAGCGCCCTGGCACGCGCGCGGAACCAGGCCCTGCAGCAGGCGTTGCGCGCCGCAAAAGGCAATCATCGCGCCGTTGTCGGTGCACAAGGCCAGCTCAGGGTAGAACACGCGTCCGCCGATGCCGGCCAGCGCCGCATCCAGCCGCTGCCGCAAGCGCAGATTGGCGCCCACGCCGCCGGCCACCACCAGGCGGAAAAGTCGGCGCTGGCGACACGCCGCAACCGCCTTGGCGGCGATAACTTCGGTCACCGCCTCTTGAAATTCCGCCGCCAGATCGGCTTTCCCGGCATCGTCCAGGCTTTTGTCGCGGACTAACGTCGATACGGCGGTCTTGAGGCCCGAAAAACTGAAAGACAAGTCGCCGCTGTTGAGCATCGGCCGCGGCAGCTTGTAGCGGCCGGGGGTGCCCGCTTCGGCCAGCCTGGCAAGGGCTGGCCCGCCGGGGTAGCCGAGTCCCAGCAGCTTCGCCGTCTTGTCGAAGGCTTCGCCCGCCGCATCGTCCAGCGATTCGCCGAGCAGCTCATAGTCACCGACCCGCGTGACGCACATCAACTGCGTATGGCCGCCGGAAACCAGCAGGGCGATGAAGGGAAAAGCCGGTGCATCGCGCGCCAGCAAGGGCGAGAGCAGATGTCCCTCAAGATGATGCACGGGCAACGCCGGGATGTTCAGCGCCTGGCCCAGCGCCTCGGCAAAGCTGGCGCCGACCAGCAAGGCGCCGGCCAGCCCCGGCCCCGCCGTATACGCGATGGCGTCAATGTCCCGGCGCGTGCAGCCGCTTTCCGTCAGCACATGGGCGAGCAGGGGAATCAGGCGGCGAATGTGGTCGCGCGAGGCCAGTTCAGGCACCACGCCGCCATACACCTCGTGCATTGCCACCTGGCTGTGCACGGCATGGGCCAGCAGGCCCCGTTCGGTGTCGTACAGGGCGAGGCCGGTTTCGTCACAGGAAGATTCAATGCCAAGCACCCGCATGGCCGGATTCTACCCTTTGACATCTCATTGAAAGTCTTTAGAATACGCGCCTCTTCGTCCCATCAAGGTCACTGCAATGCCGGGTATTCGCGTCAAGGAAAATGAGCCATTTGAAGTTGCCGTCCGCCGCTTCAAGCGCGCCATCGAAAAAGTAGGCCTTCTCACCGAACTGCGTGCGCGCACGTTCTACGAGAAACCGACTTCCGAGCGCAAGCGCAAGGCGGCTGCCGCCGTCAAGCGGCATAAAAAGCGCATCAGCAGCCAGTTGCTGCCGCCGAAACTTTACTAAGCCTTGTCGGGCATGGCGCACCAGCTTGAATGTGCCGCATGCCTGTCAACGTAACGATGACGCCAAGAAAAAACCGCCGCCAGGCGGTTTTTGTTCTTCTGCAAAGGATTGCTCCATGACACCCGTGACATCTACACTTAGGGAACGCATCAGCGAGGACTGGAAAGCCGCAATGAAAGCCGGCGAACGTGCCCGCAAGGACGCGCTGTCCCTGCTGCTGGCCGCCATCAAACAAAAGCAGGTGGATGAGCGTATCGAACTGGATGACGCGGGCGTGATTGCGGTCATTGAAAAAATGCTCAAACAGCGCAAGGACTCCATCACCCAATATTTAGCCGCCAGACGGCAGGACCTGGCGGACGCCGAGCAATTCGAGGCCGAAGTGCTCTCCCTCTACATGCCGCAGGCAATGCCCGCTGCCGAGATTGAAGCCATTGTCGCCGCGGCGATCAGGGAATCCGGCGCAACGGCCCCGGCCGATATGGGCAAGGTGATCGCGCGGGTCAAGCCGCAGCTCGCGGGCCGCGCCGACATGGGCGAAGTTTCCCGCCTGGTCAAGGCCAAGCTCAGTTCACTCTGAGCGGCGCATAATGTTGGCGTGATCCCCGAAAGCTTCGTCCAGGAACTCCTCGCCCGCATCGACATCGTGGATGTCGTTGAATGCTACGTGCCGCTGCGCAAGACGGGGGCCAATTTCAGCGCCTGCTGCCCCTTCCATTCGGAAAAGACGCCCTCATTCACCGTCAGCCCCGCCAAACAGTTCTACCACTGCTTTGGCTGCGGCGCGCATGGCAGCGCCATTGGCTTTGTCATGCAGTATTCCGGCATCGGTTTTGTCGAGGCGATTGAAGATCTGGCCTCCTCGGCAGGCTTGTCCGTCCCGCATGAAGAACGCAACCGCGCCGAGCGGGCGAAAAAAGCGCCGCTGACCGAGGTGATGGCGCGCGCCATGCACTTTTACCGCGAACAGCTCAAGGGTTCGCCGAAAGCCGTTGATTACCTCCGCACCCGCGGCCTGACGGGCGAGATTGCCGCCAGGTTCGGCCTCGGCTATGCGCCGGACGGCTGGCAAGGGCTGCAGCAGGCGTTCCCCGATTACAACGATGCCGTGCTGGTCGAATGCGGCCTCGTCATCGTCAATGAACAGGGCCGCCGCTATGACCGCTTTCGCGAGCGGGTGATGTTCCCCATTCTTGACCAGCGCGGCAATGTCATTGGCTTCGGCGGGCGCGTCATCGGTGAAGGCGAACCCAAATATCTCAACTCGCCCGAGACGCCCCTGTTCGAAAAGGGCCGCGAACTCTACGGCCTGCCGCAAGCCCGCAAGGCCATACAGGAAGAAGATACCGTGCTGGTGGTCGAAGGCTATATGGACGCGGTGGGCCTCGCGCAAAGCGGTGTCGAAAATGTGGTCGCCACCCTGGGCACGGCGGCAACGGATGCCAACGTGCAAAAGCTGCTGAAGCTGGCCAGCCGCGTTGTCTTCTGTTTCGACCGGGACAGCGCCGGCGACCGCGCCGCCTGGCGCGCGATGGAAGTCAGCCTGGGCCATCTGGCGGACAACAAAACGGTTGAAATCCTGCAAATGCCGGGCAACCAGGATCCTGACGAATTTATCCGCGCGCAGGGCAGGGACGCCTTCATCCATCACACGCGGAACGCAACCCGGCTTTCCGAATTCATGGTGCGGGAGCTGGTGAAGCAGAGCCCGCCCGTCACGGCCGAGGGCCGCGCCAAGCTGGTGCACATCGCAAAACCGCTATTGCAGAAAATTTCTGCGCCCATCCTGCGGATCCAGATAGTCAAGGAGATCGCCGCCCGGGCGCACGTCTCCCAGGCCGAGGTGGAAGCCCAATGCGGCCTCAAGCCGCTGGCCCGCAACCGGTATGCCCCGCCGCAGATGAAGCAGCGTCCGGCGCCCTCGTCCATTGAACATAAGCTGCTGGAAATCGTGCTGCACAAGCCCGCATGGGCGGCCCGTCTGCCGCTGGACCTGATCGTGCATGAACAGCCTGCCGGCGCGGCATTGCACGCCATTGCCAACGCCATCGGGCATGGTGAACTGGCCGCAGGCGGCTTTGGCATGCTGCTTGAGTTTTTTCGCGATACCGAACATGCAGAACTGGTCGCCGCCATGACCACGGCCGGCGCGGAAGAGATGGATTCGGCGGCGCTCGAAGCCGTCTTCAATGATGCCATCGCGCATCTCCGGCATGCCCGGCTGACGGCGGAGATTGAACAACTGGCAGCCCAGGCGCGACAGGGACTGACCCCGCAAGAGCGGCAACGCTTGGCCGACCTGTTGGCGAAAAAGCGCGCAACTGCAGCCTCTGCGACAGATACCGCCCTCTGATATAATTAGCGGTTCCCCCAGCGCTTTCACGGCGCGCTGAAACGGTCAGTCCGCGTGCCAGGGATGTTCCCGCCGGATAACCCGTAGTATATGCATCGCGCCGCCATTGCGTTCCAGCCGAGGATTATCATGCCGAAAAAAATCATTGCGACAAAGAGCAAACCGAAGGCTGTTAGCACCCCGGTGGCGAAGAAGTCCGCGCCCGTAAAAAAGGCGGCTGTTGCAGAGAAAAAAGAGAAAAAGCAGCCCGTAACCTCGCCGCCCGTAAAACCAGTGGTTGCCGAAGTGGTCGCCAAGGTCCGCGGCCGCAAGAGCAAAGAAAAACTGATCATCGCTCCCGAAGCGGCGCCGCTTGATCTTGACGCCAAGCGCAGTCGCCTCAAAACCCTGATTGCCCTCGGCAAGGAACGCGGCTACCTGACCTATGCCGAAATCAACGACCATTTGCCCGATGAACTGGTCGATGCGGAGCAGATCGAATCCATCATCGCCACTTTTGCCGACATGACCATCCAGGTTTTCGACGAAGCTCCGGCGGTCGAAGACATGCTGCTCAACCAGACCACCCCGGCCCCGGTGGATGCTGAAGAAGTCGAAGAGCAGGCCGAGCAGGCGCTGTCCACGGTCGATTCCGAATTCGGCCGCACGACCGATCCGGTACGCATGTACATGCGGGAGATGGGTTCCGTCGGACTGCTCACCCGCGAAAGCGAAATTGAAATTGCCAAGCGGATCGAAGACGGCCTGAAACACATGATCATGGCGATTTCCGCCTGCCCCACCACGGTTGCCGCAATGCTCGAGATGGCAGGCAGGGTGGCGCGCGACGAAATGCGCATCGACGAACTGATTGATGGCCTGATCGACCCGAATGCCCCCGACGAAGAGCTGGAAGCGGCTGTTGCAGAAGAAGAGATTGAAGACGATTTTGCCGATGACGACGACGGCAGCGCCCGGGTTTCCGCCTCGCTGCTGAAGCTCAAGCAGGAAGCGCTGGAACGCTTCTCGCTGATCCATGCGCTCTACGGCAAGCTGCAGGTGGCGTTGTCAAAGAAGGGTTCGGAGGATAAAAGCTATCTGCGCATCAAGAAGCAGATCGCCGACGAACTGCTCAACATCCGCTTCACCGCAAAGACCATTGAGCGTCTGTGTACCTCCGTGCGCAGCATGGTCGAGTCGGTGCGCAGCCACGAACGCAAGATACTGCACCTGTGCGTGGATAAGGCGCACATGCCGCGTCCGACTTTCATCAAGGTGTTCCCCGGCAACGAAACCAATATGGAATGGATCAAGCAGGAAATCCAGTCCGGCAAGCCCTATGCCGCGCTGCTGATGCGCAATGCGCCCAACATTCTGGACGAACAGCACAAGCTGATCGACTTGCAGAACCGCATCGGCATTCCGCTCAGGGAACTGAAAGACATCAACAAGCAGATGTCCACCGGAGAAGCCAAGGCCCGCCGCGCCAAGCGCGAGATGACCGAAGCCAACCTGCGCCTGGTGATCTCGATTGCCAAGAAATACACCAACCGCGGCCTGCAATTTCTCGACCTGATCCAGGAAGGCAACATTGGCCTGATGAAGGCCGTGGATAAATTCGAATACCGCCGCGGGTACAAGTTTTCAACCTATGCCACGTGGTGGATCCGCCAGGCGATCACCCGCTCGATTGCCGACCAGGCGCGCACCATCCGCATCCCGGTGCATATGATCGAAACCATCAACAAGATGAATCGCATCAGCCGGCAGATTCTGCAGGAGACCGGGCAGGAACCGCTGCCCGCGGTCCTGGCGGAAAAAATGGAAATGCCCGAGGAAAAGATTCGCAAGATACTGAAGATTTCCAAAGAGCCGATCTCCATGGAAACGCCCATCGGCGACGATGACGATTCGCACCTGGGCGACTTCATCGAAGACCAGGCAACGCTATTGCCCAACGAAGCCGCCCTGTTTGCCAGCCTGCGTGATGTCACCAAGGAGATACTCGACAGCCTCACGCCGCGCGAGGCCAAGGTCCTGCGCATGCGTTTCGGCATCGAGATGAATACCGACCACACGCTCGAAGAAGTCGGCAAGCAGTTCGACGTCACGCGCGAGCGTATTCGTCAGATTGAAGCCAAAGCCTTGCGCAAGCTGCGTCATCCGACCCGTTCGGAAAAGCTGCGCAGCTTCCTCGATTCGGAGACCTGACGCACACTGGACGGCGCGCGTTGCGCGCGTCGTCACTCCCGACAAGGGCCTGTAGCTCAATGGTTAGAGCAGAGGACTCATAATCCTTTGGTTGCGAGTTCGAGTCTCGCTGGGCCCACCAATTTCTCCTGTATTTCTTTTCGCAGCATGGGCGCGTTTGTCATCACATTTCGCTATCTTCTGCGACCAGGTCAATAGTGCCTTTCGAGTTTACATACGTGTCAAGGCCGCTTCTCCCCAGGTAGTTATCAGGTACTATCCTAAGCCCTCTTTCGAGATTTTTTCATGTCGTCTCCTGCTTCCGCATCCGGTACTAACCGGCTCGCTACGGTCACATCGCCGTATCTTCTGCAGCATGCCAATAACCCGGTAGCGTGGCAGCCCTGGGATGAACAGGCGCTGAACGAGGCGCGTCAGGAAAACCGGCCTATCCTGCTTTCCATCGGTTATTCGGCCTGCCACTGGTGCCATGTCATGGCGCATGAATCCTTTGAAGACGAGGCCGTGGCGGCGGTCATGAACCGCCTCTTCGTGAATATCAAGGTGGACCGCGAAGAGCGCCCGGACCTGGACCAGATTTACCAGACCGCGCATCAACTGCTTGCGCAACGCGCGGGCGGCTGGCCGCTGACGATGTTCCTCACGCCCGACGGAACGCCATTTTTTGGCGGTACTTATTTTCCCAAGGCGCCGCGCCACGGCTTGCCTGCGTTTGCCGATCTCTGCGTGCAGGTAGCGGAGGCTTTTCATAAACGCCGCGCCAGCATCGACGATCAAAACGCTGCGCTGCTGCGTGCGCTGGCCGATACGGTGCCTGATCGGTTCGCAGGTGCGGCCGATGCGGCATTCGACGCCCAGCCGTTAACCGCGGCCGCCGCATCGCTGGCGCAGAGTTTTGACCGCAGCCACGGCGGCTTTGGCGGCGCGCCGAAGTTTCCGCACCCCACCGACCTGGCCTTCCTGCTGCGGCGCGCCGAATCGCGCATGCGTTCGATGGCGCTGGTCACCTTGCAGCGCATGGCGGAAGGCGGCATCTACGATCAGGCGGGCGGCGGTTTCTGCCGCTACAGTGTGGATGAACGCTGGGAAATCCCGCATTTTGAAAAAATGCTCTACGACAACGGTCCCCTGCTGTCGCTGAATGCCGATGCCTGGGCAGAAACCCATGACCCGATTTTCGCCCGCGCCGCCGCAGAAACCGCGGCCTGGACGATGCGCGAAATGCAATCGCCCTTATCGGCCACAGGCGGCGGTTATTACTCTTCGCTGGATGCCGATTCGGAAGGCGAGGAGGGCAAATATTATGTCTGGACGCGCGAGGAAATTCAGGCGTTGCTGACGCCCGATCAATGGCGGGCCGCGGCGCCGCACTGGGGTCTGCAAGAGGCGCCCAACTTTGAAGGCCACTGGCATTTAAAGGTGGCGCATGCGCTCGATGAGATTGACCGGCCGCTGATCACCGCGGCAAAGCAGGCGCTCTACGCCGCACGGGAAAAACGCATCCGTCCCGGCTGCGACGACAAGGTGCTCACCAGCTGGAATGCGCTGATGATCGAAGGCATGGCGCATGCCGCGCGCGTCTTCAACCGCCCGGACTGGCTCGTGTCGGCGCAAACGGCGCTTGATTTCCTGCGCCGCAACCATTGGCAGGATGGGCAGTTGTACGCCACCTCGCGCAACGGGCGGGTGCGCCTGCCGGCGTATCTCGATGACCATGCCTTTTTGCTCGTCGCTTTGCTTGAGTTAATGCAGGCCGAATTCCGGCCCGCAGACCTTGCCTTTGCCACGGAGCTTGCCGATACCTTGCTCGCCGATTTCGAGGACAGGGCGGCTGGCGGTTTCTTCTTCACCGCGCACGACCACGAGAAACTGATTCTGCGCCCCAAAACCGGCTACGACAACGCCACGCCGTCGGGCAACGGCATCGCCGCTTTTGCCTTGCAGCGCCTGGGCTACTTGCTGGGCGAGCCGCGTTATCTGGACGCGGCGGAACGCACGTTGCGCCTGTATTGGCCGCAGATGGTCCATTCGGCAACAGGCTTCAGCAGCCTGTTGCTGGCATTGGAAGAGTCGCTCACGCCGCCGGATATCGTTATTCTGCGCGGCCCGCGAGAAAGACTCGCCGCATGGCAACACACGCTCGGCGCCAGCCCGCGCCGCTTGACGCTCGCGCTGCCCAATGCCACGCCCGGCTTGCCAGACGCACTGGCCAAGCCGGAAAGCGATCATGTCAACGCCTGGGTATGCCGTGGCGTTAGTTGTCTGTCGCCAACCGACCGGATAGAGGAGTTGAGGCAGTTACTCGATCTTCCCGGATAAGGTAAAATCCGTCCAGTTGCCCGAACCACTTTTTTATAATTAGGTACAAAAGGAAAATCTACATGAAATCAGCCCTCATCTCCGCCCTGGTCGCCGCTGGCATTCTGTCTTCCGCTCCGGCGTTTGCCAGCAAGGAGAAGGATCTGGCGACCAAGAGCGCCTGCTTTGCCTGCCATGCGGTCGACAAGAAGCTGGTCGGTCCTTCGTATCAGGATGTTGCCAAGAAGTACGCCGGCGACAAGACAGCCGAAGCCAAGCTGGCGGAAAAGATCAAGAAGGGCGGTTCCGGCGTCTGGGGTGCGATCCCGATGCCGCCGAATGCCGCCGTCAAGGACGAGGATATCAAGGCCCTGGCCAAATGGATTCTCGCGGGCGCCAAGTAATCCTGCCCACTGTCGAAAAAGCCAGCCTGCTACGGCTGGCTTTTTTGTTGGCGGCGGTGATTGGCAATCGATTACGGGTACCGCGAATCGCGCTTTTATAATTCAATTCAGGCAACCGACTTCCAACCGGAGCATCCCCATGAAGCTGTCAGCCCAGCCTGTTGCACTCGCCATTGTTATCGCCCTTGCCTTGACGGCCTGCGGTAAGGAAGCGCCTACTTCGTCTGAATCGTTGAATGCGAATTCACCTTTGGTAATCAGGCTCGGCCATGCGGCGCCCCTCACCGGCCCGCAGTCGCATATCGGCAAGGACAACGAAAACGGCGCGCGCCTTGCCGTGGAAGATGCCAATGCAGCCAATATCAGGTTTGGTGACCGCGCGGTGCGGTTTGAGCTCATCGGCGAAGATGACCAGGCCGATCCGCGGCAGGGCAACCTGGTGGCGCAGAAGTTTGCCGATGCCAGAGTGAATGCGGTCATCGGGCATCTCAATTCCGGCACCACGATTCCGGCATCCAAGCTCTATGCCGATGCCGGCATCCCGCAGGTTTCGCCATCCGCCACCAACCCGGCATACACCATGCAGGGTTTCAAAACGGCATTTCGCGTCATGGCCAACGACGAACAGCAAGGCAAGGTGCTGGGCGAATATGCAGCCAGCAAGCTGCACGCCAGGAGCATTGCGCTGATTGACGACAAGACGGCCTATGGCGAGGGCCTGGCGATGGAGGTCAAGAAGGCTGCCGTGGCTGCCGGCGCAACCATCGTGGCGGAAGAGCATGGGGATGACAAGGCCGTCGATTTCAAGGCCATTCTGACCAGGATCAAGGGCAAGCGTCCGGATCTCATTTTCTTCGGCGGCATGGATCCGCAAGCCGCGCCGATTGCGATGCAGATGAAACAACTCGGCATCCAGTCCATGCTGCTTATGGGCGATGGCGGCTGTACCGCCGACTTTCTCAAGAATGCAGGTGCGGCAGCGGAGGGGCGTTACTGTTCGCTGCCCGGGGTGCCTATCGAAAAAATGGCAGGCGGCGCGCAGTTTGTGACGCGCTACAAGGCCCGCTTCAACACAGGTATCCAGCTCTACGCGCCGTATGCTTACGACGCCGCAATGGTCGTGGTGGAAGCGACAAAGCGCGCACAATCAGGCGATTCGGCAAAGATTCTGGCCGAGCTGCCGAAGACCGATTATCAAGGAGTGACCACACGCATCACTTTCGATGAAAAAGGCGATCTGAAAGACGGTGCCATCAGCCTTTATGTCGCCAAAGAGGGCAAGTGGCACGCGCTGGACACGATCGGCGGCGCATCGGCGCCAGCTCCGGCGCAAACTGCCGCGCCCGTAACCCCGATCCCCGCGAAAAAATAGTTTCTGCCCGTTGCATTCAGGAGTCTGCCCGGCGCCGGGCGGGCCCTTGTCGTATCATCCGCCCCGTGGATATTTTTCTCCAGCAAATCGTCAACGGCCTCACGCTAGGCAGCATCTACGCCCTTGTCGCGCTGGGTTACACGATGGTCTATGGCATTCTCGGCCTCATCAATTTCGCGCATGGCGAGGTGGTGATGGTCGGCGCGCTGACGGCACTGGCGGCGATGAAGCTGCTGGCCGCTGCCCTGTTGCCGGCGCCGTTGGTGTTCGTGTTGTCGCTTGGCATCGCCGCCGTGGTGTGCATGGCGCTCGGCGTGGTCATCGAGCGCATTGCCTACCGGCCGCTGCGCAATGCGCCGCGGCTGGCGCCGCTGATTACCGCCATTGGCGTTTCCATCATCCTGCAACAACTGGCGATGATGATCTGGGGCCGCAGCTTTCACGCCGTGCCGCAGCTTTTGCCCGCCGCATCGCATGAGCTGTGGGGCGTGCAAATCACCGAGCTGCAAATCATCATCGTTGTTGTCGCGGCAGTCACGATGGCGGGTTTGGGCATGCTGGTCAATCGCACCCGGCTGGGCCGCGCCATGCGCGCCACGGCGGAAAATCCGGCAATCGCCGCGCTCATGGGCGCCGATGCCAATCGCATCATCGCGCTGACCTTTCTTATCGGCTCGGCGCTGGGCGCGCTGGCGGGCGTGCTGATCTCGGCCAACTACGGCATTGCGCACTACAACATGGGCTCCATGCTGGGCTTGAAAGCCTTCACGGCGGCGGTGCTGGGCGGTATTGGCAATCTGACGGGCGCCATGGTGGGCGGCGTGCTGCTGGGCGTGATCGAGGCTTTGGGCGCGGGCTACATCGGCGACTTGACCGGCGGTGTGCTGGGTAGCCAGTATCAGGATGTGTTCGCCTTTTTTGTGCTGATCGGCGTACTCGTCTGGCGGCCCTCCGGCTTGATGGGCGAGAAGGTGTCGGAACGGGCGTGAACATGAATTTGGTGGCTACCCCGCGCAAACCCTGGCTCGGCCTTGGCCTCGTTGCAATAGCATTGGCCGCATTGCCGCTTATCGTGGGCGCCGGCCTGGGCAATACCTGGTTACGCGTGCTCGACTTTGCCTTGCTCTACGTCATGCTTGCCCTGGGCTTGAACATCGTCGTCGGGTTTGCCGGCCTGCTCGACCTCGGCTACATCGCGTTCTATGCGGTGGGCGCTTATCTCTATGCGCTGCTGGCTTCGCCGCATTTCGGCCTGCATTGGCCGGTGTGGGCGATTTTGCCGCTGGGCGCGCTGGTGGCCGGCGGCTTTGGCGTGCTGCTGGGCGCGCCGACCCTGCGCCTGCGCGGCGATTATCTGGCGATTGTCACTCTCGGCTTTGGCGAGATCGTGCGCATTTTCATGAACAACCTCAATGCTCCGGTCAATATCACCAATGGGCCCAAAGGCATTGCGCGCATTGATTCCATCAGCATAGGCGGCCATTCGCTGGCGCAGCCGCTGGAGTTTTTTGGCATGACGATTCCCGGCCTGGCGCTGTATTACTATGTGTTTCTTGCATTGGCGATCCTCGTCATGCTCATCGGCATCCGCTTGCAGGATTCCCGCATCGGCCGCGCCTGGGTGGCGATACGCGAAGACGAAGTGGCGGCCAAAGCGTGCGGCATTGATACCCGTAACGTGAAGCTGCTGGCCTTTGCCATGGGGGCCGGCTTTGGCGGCGTGGCGGGCGGGTTGTTTGCCAGCTTCCAGGAATTCGTCTCGCCCGAGAGCTTCAACCTGATGGAGTCGATCATGGTGCTGTGCATGGTGGTGCTGGGCGGCATGGGCCATATTCCCGGCGTGATTCTGGGCGCGTTGCTGCTCACCGTGCTGCCAGAAATTTTTCGCCACGGCGCGGTGCCGTTGCAACAGGCGGCTTTCGGCAAGGTCGTGATTGATCCGGAAAATCTGCGCATGCTGCTGTTCGGCCTGGCGCTGGTGCTGGTCATGCTGTATCGCCCGGCGGGGCTGTGGCCGGAGGCGCGGCACCGGCTGGAGCTGAGGAAAAAATGAGCGTGTTGCTTGAGGCGCGCAACATCGGCAAGCAGTTTGGCGGCGTACAGGCGCTCAAAGGCGTTTCGCTCACCATCCGGCGCGGCGAGATTTACGGGCTGATCGGCCCCAATGGCGCAGGCAAAACCACATTTTTCAATGTGCTGACCGGTTTTTATGTGTGCGATGCAGGCGAAATCATTTTCGACGGCGCGCCGCTGCCGTCCGGCCAGCCGCATGCGGTGACGCGGACGGGCATTGCGCGCACCTTTCAGAACATTCGCCTGTTTGCCAACATGACGGCGCGCGAGAATGTCATGGTCGGCCGCCATGCGCGCACAAAAGTCGGCGTTGGCGGCGCGGTGATGCGCGGCGCGGCGCAACGCGGCGAGGAGGCCGCCATTCGCCGCCGTGCCGATGAGCTGTTGCAGTACGCCGGCATTTCCGGTCGTGCCGACGAACTGGCAAAAAATCTGCCGTATGGCGACCAGCGGCGGCTGGAAATCGCCCGCGCGCTCGCTACCGATCCGCAACTGCTGGCGCTGGATGAACCCGCCGCCGGCATGAATGCTACCGAGACTGCCGCCCTGCGCCTGCTCATTGAAAGCCTGCGCACGGACGGCCTGACCATCCTCCTGATCGAGCATGACGTGAAGCTGGTCATGGGCCTGTGCGACCGCGTTGCCGTGCTCGATTACGGCGAGAAGATTGCCGAGGACGTGCCTGAGGCGGTGCGCGCCGATCCCCAGGTCATCGCGGCCTATCTGGGGGCGCCCGACTGACATGGATTCTGCGCGCGGTGCCGGCACGCCTGGTCATCCTATCCCCGCAGCAGGGCATGGGAGGGAAGATCGTCCTCTGCTCAAGGTAGTGAATCTCGCGGTTAACTATGGCGGTATTGCCGCTGTAAAAGGTATTTCATTTGCCGTTGCCGCGGGTGAAATGGTCTGTCTGCTGGGGGCGAATGGCGCAGGCAAAACATCGACGCTGAAAGCGCTTGCCCGCATGATTCCGGCGCACGGCGAAGTGCACTACGCCGGCGAGCGCATTGATGGCTTGCCCGGTCACGCATTGATCGCCAAGGGCCTTGCCCTGGTACCGGAAGGGCGGGGTGTTTTCGCCCGCCTTACGGTGGCTGAAAACCTGGCGATGGGCGCGTATCACCGCAGCGACAAGACGGCCATTGCCGCCGACCTGGCGCACGTCCATGCGCTGTTGCCGCGCCTGGCCGAACGCCGCAGCCAGTTGGCGGGCACGCTTTCCGGCGGCGAACAGCAGATGCTGGCGATTGGCCGGGCCCTGATGGGCCGTCCCAAGCTGCTGCTGCTCGATGAGCCTTCGATGGGGCTTGCCCCGCTCATGGTGCAAACGGTATTCGAGGTCATCCGCAACATTGCCGCCAGCGGCGTGACGATTTTTCTCGTCGAGCAAAACGCACGCTTGGCGCTGGATGTCTGTGCCCGCGGCTATGTGATGGAAAGCGGCCTGATTACGCTCGCCGACGCGTCAGCCACCCTGCTCGCCGATCCGCGCGTGCGGGCGGCGTACCTGGGCGAGTAAACGTTATGCGCAGCGGTATCTTTGAATCCGTTTGCGGACACACAAACGGCAGGCGATCTATTTCACATCGCCTGCAAAGCTGAATGCGTCGGCAAAAAACTCTTCCGGCGGCAGGCCGCAGGCGGTGAAATCGGCACGCGCGGCGTCGACCATCGCCGGTGCGCCGCAGGCATAGACCTGGAAGGCGGAAAGATCGGGGTAGTCCTGCAGCACGGCCCGATGCACAAGTCCTGTGCGGCCCGTCCATCGGTCGGCCGCAGCGGGCTCGGAAAGAACCGGCGCATAGCGGATGTTGGCCTGTTCCGCCGCCCAGCGTGCGGGCAAGTCTTGCCGGTAAATGCCGGCGCGAGTGCGCGCGCCCCAGTAGATCGTCATGGGGCGCTGCACGCCCGCGTGAATCGCATGCTCGACCATGCTCTTGATCGGCGCGAAGCCCGTGCCGCCGGCAACGAAGATAACCGGTTTGGCCGACTCCTCACGCAGGAAAAAACCGCCATAGGGGCCGCGAAAGCGCAGGATGTCCTTTTCCTTCATGCGGCTGAAAACATGGCCGGTGAATTCGCCGCCGGCGATGTGGCGCACATGCAGTTGCAGACAGGTATCGTCGTGCGGCGCGTTGGCGATGGAGAAGGCGCGCGTCCTGCCGTCCTTGAGCAAGAATTCGATGTACTGGCCCGCAAGGAATTGCAGGCGTTCGTTGGCGGGCAGCTTTAACGACAGCACAATGACATCATCGGCTGTCCGCTCGATTTTCTGCACGCGGCAGGGCAGCGTCTTTACCGGAATGTCTTTCACGCTGCTGACTTCGCGGCATTCCAGCATCACGTCGGAAAGCGGCCTGGCGCAGCAAAAGAGCGCGTAGCCCGCAGCGCGGTCAGCCAGCGACAACGCACCGGGCTGCACCTCGCCATGCTCGACCAGACCGTCAAGCACCCTGCCCTTGCACGAACCGCAGGCGCCATTGCGGCAACCGTAGGGCAGGGTGAACCCGGCGTCCAGCGCGGCTTGCAGCAGACTGTCTTCGCCGTTTGTGACAAAGTTGTGCCCGCTGGGGGCGAAGGTGATGCGCCAGAGGCTGGCAGAGGCCATGCGATAATCGTCCGGTGAAAAAAAAGTCGTCTCGAAGAATGCTGATTGTGGGTTGCGGTGATGTGGTGCGGCGCGTACTCCCCGAATTGCTGCAACGCTGGCATGTGCTGGCGCTGGTGCGTGCCCGCGATCCCCGCTTGACGGCGTTGGGCGTACGCCAGATCGAAGGCGATCTCGACCAGCCCGCTACGCTGCGCCGCCTGGCCGGCATTGCCGACGCCGTGATTCACAGCGCACCACCGCCTGCGCAAGGCCGGACGGATTCGCGTACCGCGCACCTGCTCAGCGTTTTGCGCCGCGGGAAAAGTCTACCACGCCGGATTGTGTACATCAGCACCAGTGGCGTTTACGGCGATAGCCAGGGCGCCGTGGTGAGTGAAACACGGACGCTGGCCGCAAAGTCGGCGCGGGCGATGCGGCGGGTGGATGCGGAATGCCGCCTGCGGACTTTCGGTCGTCGCGCGGGTCGTCACGGCTGCTGCGTCAGCATTCTGCGCGCACCGGGCATTTACGCCGCCGACCGGCTGCCGCTGGAGCGTTTGCGCCAGGGACTGCCGCTCTTCCAGCCGGAACAGGACAGCCACACCAATCACATTCATGCAGCCGACCTCGGCCGCGCCTGCCTCGCCGCGCTGCGGCGGGGCCGCCCCAACCGTACCTATAACGTCAGCGACGATTCAGCGCTGGCGATGGGCGAATGGTTCGACCTGCTGGCCGATACCTTCGCCCTGCCGCGTGCGCCGCGCCTGCCTCGCGCGGAGGTGCAGCAACGCGTGCCACCAGTGCAGTGGTCATTCATGAACGAATCACGGCGGCTGGATAACACGCGCATGAAGCGGGAACTCGGCCTGGCTTTGTGTTACCCGACAGTTGTTGCGGGGATCAAGGAAACATCGTGCTCTGGATAAAAGTTTTTCATATCGTGTTTGTGGTGGGCTGGTTCGCCGGCCTGTTTTATCTGCCGCGCATTTTCGTCAACCTTGCCCTGGTGCCGCCAGGAAGCGAGGCCGAGCGCGAGCGCCTGTTGCTGATGGCGAAAAAACTCTATCGTTTCGTCACCCCGATCGCGGCGCTGGCCATCGGCCTCGGCTTCTGGTTGTGGTTCGGCTACGGCTTTTCCGGCGGCTGGTTGCATGCCAAGACCCTGCTGGTGGCCGGTCTGATCGGGTATCACTTCTGGTGCGGGCGACTGCTGGCGCAATTCGCGCGCGGGGCATCGCCGCATGGCCATGTCTGGTTCCGCTTTTTCAATGAAATCCCCGTGCTGGCCCTGATTGCCATTTGCATACTGGTGGTGGCCAAGCCGTTTTGAAGGCAGCATTTTCCACGATGGATGATTATTTCGCGACCTGTCCGCGCGGGCTTGAAGCCTTGCTGGCAGAAGACCTTACCGCCTGCGGCGGACAAAACGTGCGTCCGGCAGCCGGTGGCGTGGCGGCCAGCGGCAGTCTGGAGTTTGCCTATCGGGTGAACCTCGAATCGCGCATCGCCACGCGCCTGTTATGCCGTATCGCCAGCGCCGACTATCGCAGCGAAGCCGATATTTACACGCTGGCCTATGGCATCGACTGGAGCCGCCTGTTCTCCGTTGATCGCTCGATCCGGGTATATGTCACGGCTATCCGCTCGCCGCTCAAAAGCCTGGAATTCATCACGCTGAAAGTGAAAGATGCCGTATGCGACCGCTTTCGCGCCGAGACCAGCCGCCGCCCCAGCGTCAACACCAAAAATCCCGAGGTGCGCATCCACCTGTTCCTCACCGATCGCACCGTCACGCTCTATCTCGATACCTCGGGCGAGCCGCTCTACCTGCGCGGGCACAAGGTCGCCAAGGTCGGTGCGCCGCTGAAGGAAAATCTTGCCGCCGGCATTCTGCGCTTGTCGGGCTGGCGGCCCGGCACGCCGCTGCTGGATCCGATGTGCGGCAGCGGCACATTCTTGCTCGAAGCCGCGCAGATGGCGCTGGACGATGCGCCGGGGCTGTCACGCGAGACGGGCGGCTTCGGCTTCGAACATCACAAGGCCTTCAATGCCGCGTTATGGCGCAATTTGCAGCGCCAGGCGGCGGAACGGCGGCGCATGGCGGAGGGCCCGCTGGCAATTTTTGGCAGTGACAATGCCGCCGATGCGATCAGCCGCACGCGGCAAAACCTTGCGCATGCCGGGCTGGACGGCCTCGTTGCGCTGGAACAAGCGGATCTGCTGAAACGCGCGGCGCCCGCAGCCGGCGGCGTGCTGGTGGCCAATCCGCCGTATGGCGAACGCCTGGGCAGCGCAGAGGAGTTGGCCGCGTTTTACCCGTTGCTGGGCGATGCGCTCAAGCAGCGCTTCGCGGGTTGGAGCTGCTGGTTCCTCTCCGCCGACACGCAACTGCCGAAACTGATCCGGTTGCAGACCTCACGCAAGATTCCGCTCTACAACGGCGCTCTGGAATGCCGGTTGTACAACATTCAAATCGTTGCCGGGTCTGCCCGTGCACAAGGGAAATAAGGCGCTGCACGCAAGGAGCTGACGTGCGGCGCAGAAGCCGCGGGCTCAGACAATACTTAGACAATATCGAGATGCTGGATGCCGCTATGGAGATCTTTCGCCTGCGCGTCCTTGCCATGCAGCTTGAGCATCAGGCGTACTTCGTTCATCGAATCGGCAAAGCGCAGGGCGTCTTCATAGCTGATGCGGCCTTCTTCGTGCAGGTCGAACAGCGCCTGGTCGAAGGTTTGCATGCCGAGTTCGCGCGACCGTTTCATGATCTCTTTGATCTCATGCACATCGCCCTTGCCGATCAGGTCGGATATCAGCGGTGAGTTGAGCAGTACTTCCACCGCCGCCGCACGGCCCTTGCCTTCCTTCAGGGGAATCAGACGCTGTGAAATGATGGCCTTGAGATTGAGCGAGAGATCCATCAGCAATTGCGGACGACGTTCCTCGGGGAAGAAATTGATGATGCGGTCGAGCGCCTGGTTGGAATTGTTGGCATGCAGCGTGCCCAGCGCCAGATGGCCGGTTTCGGCGAAGGCGATGGCATGCTCCATGACCTCCCGCTCGCGTATTTCGCCGATCAGAATCACGTCCGGAGCCTGGCGCAGGGTGTTCTTCAGCGCCACTTCCCATGAATCCGTATCGACGCCGATTTCGCGCTGGGTGATGATGCAGTTCTTGTGCTCATGCACGTATTCCACCGGGTCTTCGATGGTGATGATGTGACCGTGGCTGTTCTGGTTACGGTAGCCGATCATCGCCGCCAGTGAGGTTGATTTGCCGGAACCCGTACCGCCGACGAAGAGCACCAGACCGCGCTTGGTCATGGCGACATCCTTGAGTACCGGCGGCAGCTTGAGTTCGTCGAAATCCGGAATCTGCACATTGATGGTACGCAACACGATGCCGACCCGCCCCTGCTGCATGAAGGCATTCACGCGAAAGCGCCCGATGCCGGCGGGCGAAATCGCAAAGTTGGCTTCCTTGGTTGCTTCAAACTCGGCGGCCTGCTTGTCGTTCATGATGGCGCGCGCCAGTTCCTGCGTATGCTGCGGCGACAGCACCTGCGTCGTGGCCGGCGTCATCTTGCCGTCGATTTTCATCGCGGGCGGGAAGCCGGCGGTAATGAACAAGTCCGACCCTTTCTTCTGCATCATCATGGCCAGCAACTGATACATGAACTTGAGACCTTCGTCGCGTTCCATTTTTCTTTCCTTTATGGCAGGTTTTGGATCTTTGAACCCGTCTTTGGGCGTACCTGGACAGATTAACCGGGAAAATTGTCTTTATTTGCCGCCTTGCTGCGCGCCTCGGCAGGCGAGATGATGCGGCGCTTGACCAGGTCTTGCAGATTCTGGTCAAGCGTCTGCATGCCGAACTGCTGGCCGGTCTGGATTGCTGAATACATCTGGGCGACCTTGGCCTCGCGGATCAGGTTGCGGATGGCGGGCGTGCCGATCATGATCTCGTGTGCGGCAACGCGCCCTGTGCCGTCCATGGTTTTGCACAGGGTTTGCGAAATGACCGCTTTCAGCGACTCGGACAGCATTGCGCGGACCATTTCCTTTTCTGCCGCAGGGAAGACATCGATGATGCGGTCAATGGTTTTGGCCGCCGACGAAGTATGCAGCGTGCCAAACACCAAGTGGCCGGTTTCT
>CAZQTB010000034.1:0-19567 GCA_964596295.1 uncultured Rhodocyclaceae bacterium
CGAGGCTTACCTGATCGAAGACGGCAGAATCACCACGCCGGTGAAAGGCGCGACGCTGATCGGCAACGGGCCGGAAGCCATGACCCGCGTCTCGATGATAGGCAACGACATGGCGCTGGACCCCGGCGTCGGCACCTGCGGCAAGGACGGCCAGAGCGTGCCGGTAGGCGTGGGTCAGCCGACCTTGCGCATAGACGGGCTGACGGTAGGCGGCACGGCGTAGGAATCAGAATAGGGATAACTGCGGCGGCGGCGCCGCCGGATCGGCCGGCCGCTGAAAAAGCGTGCAATCCAGCGCATCCAGCGGCCGCGCCAGGCCCAGACGTCGCAACGCCGTCTTAAAACGCTGGTTGATGATCTCGGCCAGCGGCCCTGCGCCGCGCTGGCGCTGGCCGAAGCGGCTGTCATATTCCTTGCCGCCGTGCATCTGCCGCAGCAGGCTGAACACATGTTCCGCGCGGCCCGGTTGTTCACGCTCCAGCCAGTCGCGAAACAGCGGTTTCACCTCGTGCGGCAGGCGCAACAGCACGTAACCGGCGGAGCGCACGCCCGCCTCTGCCGCCGCTTCCAGAATGCGTTCTAGTTCGTGGTCCGTCAGCGCGGGAATCAGCGGCGCCACCAATACCATTGTCGGCACGCCCGCCGCGGACAGTTCGCGCAGCACGGAAAGTCGGCGCTGGCTGGACGCCGCGCGCGGCTCCATGCGCCGCGCCAGGTTGGCGTCCAGCGTGGTGATCGACACGGCGACGCGCACGAGATTCTGCCGCGCCATGGCGGAGAGCAGATCCAGATCGCGCAGGATCAGTGCCGATTTGGTCACCATGCTCACCGGATGGCGGCACTCCGCCAGCACTTCCAGAATCGCGCGCGTCAAGCGCAGGCCGCGTTCCACCGGCTGCCAGCCGTCGGTATTGATGCCCAGCGCCACGGGTTTGCAAATATATTTCGGATCGGCCAGTTCGCGGCGCAACACCTGCGCGGCATCGGGTTTGTAGGCCAGCTTGGTCTCGAAATCCAGACCCGGCGACAAACCCAGATAGGCATGGCTTGGCCGCGCAAAGCAATAGCTGCAGCCATGTTCGCACCCGCGATAGGGATTGATCGAGCGGTCGAACGGAATGTCAGGCGAATCGTTGTAGCTGATGACTGTTCTCGCCGTATCAACAATCAGCTCGGTCGGTATCGGCGGCGCCTGCTCCTCGGGATCATTCCACCAGCCGTCTTCCGCCGCCTCGCGCCGCCACCTGGCATAGCGGTTGTCGGGATTATCGGCGGCGCCACGGCCTTTACGCGTGACGGGATGCATCATTCATCTGGCGACGATGCCAGGCGCAGATTATTTCGGGTCGGGTTTCTCATCAAACTCATACCCCAGCGCCGCCACCCCTTCGCGCAACCTGTCCATCGCCGGCGGCACCTGTGCAGGCACGCCGCGCACGCCCAGCTCAACATGAAAACGGGTGCTTTCCGAGCCGAGGAAAGGCAGGCTGAACGCCTTGACTCCCGCGAAACGCTCTTCAACCTCAAGCATCAGGGGAATCAGCAGGCTTTCGATGCCGCCCCAGACGAGGATCGCGTCATCCATGGTGGGCGTTGCATTGAAGAGGTGGCGATACTGCGTGTCGAGCACCCATTCGACCATCGGCCAGGCCATCTGCGGGAAACCGGGAACAAAGTAATGCTCGCCCAGCGAAAAACCGGCGATGCGGTTAAACGGGTTGGGAATAATGCGGCTGCCCACCGGGAAGCGCCCCATATCCAGCGACTCGATGGTCAGCTCGCGTTGCATCTCGGCAAAGCGGGCGCGAATTTCGCGCTCCGCTGCGGGATGCAGAAACAGGTCGACGCCTGCCGCTGCGGCCGCCGCCTGGCGCGTGTGGTCGTCGGGCGTATTGCCTATGCCGCCAAAACTGAACACGATGTCATCGGTTGCCAGCGTGCGGCGAAAGGTGTCGATCAAGCGCTGGCGGTCATCGCCGATATACATCGCCCAGTCCAGATGCATGTCGCGCGCGGCGAGTATTTTCACCAGGCGGGAAAAATGACCGTCTTCCCGTTTACCGCGCGTGATTTCGTCGCCGATAATGATTGCGCCGATTGCTTTCGGCGTGCCGCCCATCGTAGTGCTCACAACTGAACCCCCTGTAATTGCCGTTGTTGACGCAAGGCCGCCAGGCCAAGATGCACAAATACCAGCGCCGTAAACACCGGCGCCACCAGCTGGATCACCGGCACATGCGCGAGCAGCGCACCGCCCGTTCCGGCGAGATAAAACAGCGGTTTTTTCCCTGCCGTCAGTTGCTTCAATTCTGCCCGCGTTGCGTGTTCGGCCAGGGCATCCACGCGGAAGGTGCGCTGATTGAGCCATGCGGCCCATAGCATGGGCAGAACCAGCACCATACCCGGCACCAGCAACAAGGGCAGCGAGAGCAGGCCGCCGGCAAGAAACACCGCGCCCGCCGCCAGCGTATTGCCCAGGCTGCGCCAGAAGGCATTTTCGCCATGCCGCACCAGATCGGGATAATCGCGCGCGGCGACATGATCGATCAGGTAAGGCAGCGCGATCACGGCCACCAGCAGCAGCGCGGTGAGATAAATCAGCATGGCGAACGCTGCCAGCAACAGGAACACCGCCGCCCAGCGGGTAATCCATTCCCAGCCCGCCCACGGTAACTGCGGCACGGCCTGCGCCATCAGCGCAAGGCCGTCCGTCCAGAAGAAAAACCCCACGGTCGTCCATAAAGCTGCCGCCGCCAGGGGCGGCCACAGCACATGCCACAGCATGCCGCCGCGCGTCAGGTCACGCGCCGCCTTGCTGAATGCGGCAAACAGTTCAAGCATCCTTGCTCCTTGTTCCGGTTCTCATCGATGCATTCTCGCATCCCACATTTTTTGCAGCCGCTTCACCGAAACCGGTGTCGGCGTTCTCAGCTCCTGGGCGAACAGCGCAACGCGCAATTCTTCCAGCAGCCAGCGGAATTCTTCCATAAACGGGTCATCCAGGTGGCCATTCAGGTATCCCGTTTGACCGGCTTTTTGCAAGGCATTGCGCTCGCGTTCCCACGGCTTGCCAAGCACCTGCCATTCCGCCAGCAGGCGCGTCTCGCGCGCGGGATCGCTGCGCGCCTTGTCCAGCCGCGACCCGGCCGCCTTGAGGTAGCGGGGATAGTGCTGCAACCGCTCGAACGGCATGCCGGCGATGAAATTCCTGTGCAGCAGCGCCGCGAGTTGCGCGCTGATGTCGGCACAGGTCGCCGGCAGCGTCTTCTGCGCGGCGGCGAGTTTCTTTTGCAGCGCCGCGTGTTCGCCGAGGATAGCCGCCGCCAGCCGCGCAATCTCCTGGGCGACCAGCAAAATGCGGTCGCGCGCCGCATCGCGCCGTGTTGCGAACGCCGACTTTTCGGTGGGCAAGGGTTCCATCAGACAGGTGCGTTCCAGCGTCGCCGCGACGAGTTGCTCCCTGAGTTCCTTTTCCGTTCCCAGCGCCATGAATTGCAGGGCCATGTCGCGCAGCCCCGGCAGCTTTTCGATGGCTTTCACCTGTGCGGCCAGTTGCAGCGCGAACAGCCGCCCCATGCCCCGGCGATGTTCGGCGTGCGCCTTGTCCCGGGTATCGAACACGGCCAGGCGCACGCCGCTGCCTGCATCGGTCAGCGCCGGAAAACCGGTCACCTGGCGCGCGCCGACCTTGACTTCGAGCAGTTCGGGCAGCGGGCCAAAATCCCAATCGGTATGCACGACGGCATCGCCGGCAGGCTGCGCTGTTGCAGTAGTTGCAGCGCTCGTCACCCCCTCCTGCCAGACCTGCGCCACGCGCTCGCGATGCCCGGCGCGCAATTCCGCCAGGTTGCGTGAAACGGCCAGCGTGCCGCCGTGTTCATCCAGCAAACGAAAGTTCATGAACAAATGCGGCCGCAACTCGCCGGTGCGGAATGCATCGAGCGGCAGTTTCATCGCCAGTTTTTCCTCGACGGCGCGGGTCAGCACGCGCACCAGAGCCTCGTCGGCAGCCTCTGCGGCGGCGCAAAAATCTTCGGCAAAACCATCCAGCGGCTGCAGGCGATGGCGATATTTCTGCGGCAGGGTTTTCAGCAGCGCCACGACTTTTTCTTGCAGCAGCCCCGGCACCAGCCATTCGCAGCGCTGCGCCGATACCTGGTTCAACGCGGCCAGCGGCAAGGCCAGCGTCACGCCGTCGTCGGTCGCGCCGGGGTCGTGGCGGTAATGCAGCTTGAACTTCTGCCCGCGCTGCTCAAAATGCGATGGGAAAGCAGCCGTGGTGATGCCCGCCGCTTCATGCCGCATCAATTGCTCCTTTTCCAGAAACAACTGCTTCGGGTTGGCGGCTTCGGCTTCGCGCCGCCAGCGATCAAACGCCGCCAGCGTAGTCACGCCGGCAGGAATCATGCCGTCGTAGAAGGCGTAGATGAGTTCGGCATCCACCAGCACATCCGGCCGCCGCGACTTGTGTTCCAGCGTTTCAATCTCGCGCATGAGCCTGGCGTTATGCTGGAAAAAACGCCACTCCTTTACCCACTCCTCGCTGACTTCTCCTTCCACCAGCGCTTTGCGGATCAATATCTCGCGCGCCAGCTTTGCGTCCAGCGGCCCGTAATGAACGCGCCGCCTGGCATGCAGCACCAGGCCATGCAGCGTCACGCGCTCCCATGCGACCACCTGCCCCGGCCCTTTTTCCCAATGTGGGTCATAAATATGGCTGCGCAATAAATGGCCGCCCACCTGCTCCAGCCATTCCGGCTCGATCCGTGCCACGCAACGGGCAAACAGGCGCGAGGTTTCGACGATCTCGGCCGCCGCAATCCAGCGTCCGGCTTTTTTTATCAGACTGGAGCCGGGATGAATGAAGAACTTGATGCCGCGCGCGCCAAGATAATGGGCTTCCTCTTCGCTCTTCAAGCCAATGTGGCCCAGCAAGCCGGTGAGCAGCGCCTTGTGAATCGCTTCGTAACTGCCCGGCAACCGCTCCCCACCGCCGGGCCGCCCCAAGATGGGGGAAAGGTTATCTTGGGGAGCGGAGCGAACTGAAGTCACCCCCGCCCGCGGGGAGGGGGAAGGGGGGAAGGCGCTTGAAATTTTCCAGCCATGTTCATGGCACAGCGTTAGCAACTGGGCATGCACATCGCGCCATTCGCGCACGCGCACCCACGAGAGAAAATTCTGCCGGCACCACTGGCGCTGCTTGCTGGACGTTTCGTGTTTCCATGCCTCATCCGCCGCCTGCCAGAGTTTGAGATACGAGAGGAATTCGGACTTTTCATCCTTCCATTTCGCATGCGCCTGGTCGGCAGAACCGGCCTGTTCCTGCGGCCGTTCGCGCGGATCCTGCACTGAAAGCGCAGCGGCGATGATCAGCACCTCCCTGAGGCAAGCATATTCGCGCGCGGCGAGAATCATGCGGCCGATTTTGGGATCCAGTGGCAATTTGGCCAGCGCGATGCCAACCTGGGTCAGCTCTTTGCTCGTCTCGTGAATCGCCCCCAATTCGGCGAGCAACTGGTAGCCGTCGGCAATCATGCGCGGCGCGGGCGGCTCAATGAATGGGAAATTCTCCACATCGCCCAGATCCAAAGACTTCATGCGCAGAATCACCCCGGCCAGGCTGGAGCGCAGGATTTCCGGCTCGGTATAGGCTGCGCGCTTGTTGAAATCATCCTCGGCGTACAGCCGGAAGCAGATGCCGGCCGACACTCGGCCGCAGCGTCCGGCGCGTTGGCTGGCCGCTGCACGGGCGATGGGTTCAACCTGCAGCTGCTCGATCTTGTTGCGATGCGAGTAACGCTTGACGCGCGCCAGCCCGGTGTCAATCACGTAACGGATGCCGGGCACGGTGAGCGAGGTTTCGGCCACATTGGTTGCCAGCACCACGCGGCGGCCCTGATGCGCTGAAAACACGCGCGCCTGTTCGGGCGCCGACTGGCGCGCAAACAGCGGCAGCACTTCGAGGCCCGGCGGGTGATGCTTGCGCAGCGCTTCCGCCGCCTCGCGAATCTCGCGCTCGCCGGGCAGGAACACCAGCACATCGCCCGGGCCCGCGCGATGCGCCTCGCTCACCGCATCGACAATGGCATCGTTGATGTCCTGATCAGCCGCCCCTCGCCCGCCGCGAGAGGGATTGGCGGCCAGGGCTTCGCCCCAGGGACGATAACGCGTTTCGATGGGGTACAAGCGCCCGGAAACCTCGATCACCGGCGCATCGTCAAAATGCCTGCTGAAACGCCCGGCATCGAGCGTTGCCGAAGTCACGATGACTTTCAGATCGGGACGCCTGGGCAGCAACTGTTTCAGATAGCCGAGCATGAAATCGATGTTCAGGCTGCGCTCGTGCGCCTCGTCGATAATGATCGTGTCGTACTGGCGCAGCAGCGGATCGGTTTGCGTCTCGGCCAGCAAGATGCCGTCGGTCATCAGCTTGATGTAAGTCTCCGGCGAGACCCGGTCGGTGAAACGTATCTTGAAGCCGACATGGCGGCCTGGCTCGGACTTCAGTTCCTGCGCGATGCGCGTCGCCGTGGCGCGCGCGGCAATGCGGCGCGGCTGCGTGTGTCCGATGAACCCGTCCAGGCCGCGTCCGAGTTCGAGGCAGATTTTCGGCAGTTGCGTGGTCTTTCCCGAACCGGTTTCGCCGCAGATCACCACCACCTGATTTCGCGTAACGGCCGCGGCAATTTCCTCCCGCCGCAGGGTAACCGGCAGCGCTTCGTCATAGGCAATCGCCGGCCGCGCGGCCCGGCGCGCCTCGGCATCAAACCTCATTGCGCCAGCTTGTGGATGGTCAAGATGCCCAGGCCCGTCATCAACAGGGAGCCAAAGAGATGCAGCGATGCCGCGCCCACTGCCCAGCCATAATCATGGCGCTGAATCAGCGCCACGACTTCCGCCGAGAAAGTGGAAAACGTGGTCAGCGCGCCCAGCACGCCGGTAATGAAGAACAGGCGCAATTCGGGCGGCAGGTCGGCATTGAGATGAAACACCGTGACTGCCGCGCCAACCAGGTAGCCACCGAGCAGATTCGCCGCCAGCGTGCCCAGCGGCACGGTGGGAAACAGCGGATTCAGCCACAGGCCGAAACCCCAGCGCAACCACGCGCCAAGCATGGCGCCGCCTCCAATCGCGAAAAGACTTGCCCAATTCATCGTTGCCATTTTACGCCTGCCGGTAGAATCACGCCTTTGCATCCGCCTTTCCCGCCGTCATGCCTGAAACCGAAAAAGCATCCAACTTCATCCGCCACGTCATCGAAGCCGATCTTGCCGCCGGGAAATATGCCGCGCGCGGTTGGTCCGGCAAGCCGGGTCCGGCCGCGCAACAAAAAATCGGCGCTGGCGATACGGCGCGCATCCGCACCCGCTTCCCGCCAGAGCCCAATGGCTACCTGCACTTCGGCCATGCCAAGTCGATTTGCCTGAATTTCGGTCTGGCAAATGATTACGGCGGCGCTTGCCATCTGCGTTTCGACGACACCAACCCGGAGAAGGAAGAAAAGCAATATGTCGATTCGATAATCGACGCGGTGCACTGGCTGGGCTTTGACTGGCGTTTTGGCGCAGAGACCAACCTCTACTACGCCTCGGACTACTTTCCGTGGATGTACGAGTTCGCCAGGCAATTGATCGCCGCAGGCCATGCCTATGTCGATTCGCAAACCGCCGAAGAGATGCGCGCCCATCGCGGCACGCTGACCGAAGCCGGCAAAAATTCGCCCTTCCGCAACCGCACGGCCGCCGAAAACCTTGATCTCTTCAGGCGCATGAAAGCAGGCGAATTCGCCGACGGCACGCACGTCCTGCGCGCCAGAATCGATATGGCCTCGCCCAACATCAATTTGCGCGACCCGGCCATTTATCGCATCCGCCACGCCACACACCACAACACCGGCGACGCCTGGTGCATCTATCCGATGTATACCTTCGCCCATCCCATCGAGGACGCGCTGGAAAACATCACGCACTCGATCTGCACGCTGGAGTTCGAAGACCAGCGCCCCTTCTACGACTGGCTGCTGGCCCGGCTGGCCGAACTGGGCTGCGTGAATACGCCGCTGCCGCAGCAGATCGAGTTTTCGCGGCTCAATCTCTCCTACGTCGTGCTCTCCAAGCGCAAGCTGATCCAACTGGTGGAAGAAAGTCACGTGGGCGGCTGGGACGACCCGCGCCTGCCCACGCTCGCCGGTGCGCGCCGCCGCGGCTACACGCCCGAAGGCTTTCGCCATTTCGCTGAAATGATCGGCGTCACCAAATCCGATTCATGGATTGACATCAGCGTGCTGGAAGAATGCCAGCGCCAGCATCTGAACGACATCGCGCCGCGCCGCATCGCCGTGCTCGACCCGGTCAAACTCATCATCGACAACTACCCGGACGGGCAGGAAGAATTGTGCGCGGCGCCCAACCACCCGCAAAAAGCCGAGTGGGGCAAGCGCCCGCTGCCCTTCACAAAAGAACTGTGGATAGAACGCGAAGACTTTGCGGAAGCACCGCCCAAGGGCTATTTCCGCCTCTTTCCCGGCAACACCGTGCGCCTGCGCTATGGCTTCGTGGTGAAATGCAGCGGCTGCGACAAAGACGCCGGCGGCAGGATCACCGCTGTCCATTGCGAATACATGCCCGATTCAAAATCCGGCACGCCGGGGGCGGACAACTACAAGGTCAAGGGCAACATCCACTGGGTATCAGCGCAACACGCCTACGCCGCCGAAGTGCGCCTGTATGACCGCCTGTTCGCCAGCGAATCGCCCGGCGCCGGCGACCGCGATTTCGTCGCTGACCTCAACCCGGCTTCGCTTGTCGTCATCCGCGCGCAACTTGAACCCGCATTGCAAAACGCCACTGCGGAAGAACGCTTTCAGTTCGAACGCCACGGCTACTTCGTCGCCGACCGTGTCGATTCCAGACCCGGTGTGCCGATCTTCAATCGAGCGGTGACGCTGAAGGATGCCTGGATAAAAACAGACAAGAAGTGATCGGGTAGCATACTGACTGATGATCTGCCATGTGTCGGCGTTTGCGCAGCACGCCGCTATCGACTATCCACTGATAGGATGCATAAGAAAAATGCACCTAGGCAAGTCCGCACGGGACAACAGGTCAGGCTAACGCGCAGCCGAATGGCAGGAGCTGTGACGTGCGCAACCGAGCGAACCAGATAGCCTGCCTACCGGTCATACCGTAGAAACTTCCGTGGAACTTAAGCCAACCGGGGAGAGAGCCATGAACTTCACAGCGGGGCTCGTACCACCAGCACAGGGTGAATCCAGTCATGCAGATGCGGCGATGCGCATTCTCAAGCGCCTGCTGTCCAATTTTCGCAATCCTGCCGGGCTGCGCTTGTGGAATGATGCGACCCACCACATTGGCCATACCGCGCCGGCTTTTACCCTGATAGTGCGGGATCCCGCCGTGCTGCGCAACTTGGTGCTGCAACGCAGTGCGCTGGTGCTCGCGGATGCCTATTTTCGCGGGCTTCTCGATTTTGAGGGCGACTTGTATTCGGTACTGCGCCTGAAAGAACATTTCCAGACGCTGGTTCTGCCGCTGCGTGAGCGCGGTTCCTTGTTGCTCGACGCCCTGCGGCTGCCGGGAAAACCTCAGAAGGCAATGCAGCCTGCATCTCCTTCCGCCGCCTTGCCCAATGAAGACACGTTCTCCCACGATCATTCCAGGCAAAGCGACCGCGCCGCCATCTCGTTCCACTACGATGTATCCAACCAGTTTTACAGGTTGTGGCTGGACGAGCAAATGGTGTATTCATGCGCCTACTTCGAGACGCCCGACGACACACTGGAGCAGGCGCAACGCAACAAGCTCGATCACATCTGCCGCAAATTGCGTCTCGCGCCGGGCGAGCGTTTCCTCGATATCGGCTGTGGCTGGGGTGCGCTGGTGTGCTGGGCGGCGCGGCATTATGGGGTACAGGCCCATGGCATCACGCTGAGCCGGCAGCAATACGAACATGCGCAACAACGTATTGCCGCCGAAGGGTTGCATGATCTTGTTACCGTGGAACTGCTCGACTATCGCGATCTGCAAGGCGAGGCGGTGTACGACAAGGCCGCCAGTGTCGGCATGTTCGAGCATGTCGGCCTGGCGAACCTTCCCGCCTATACCGCGACCGTTCTCCGGGTGTTGCGGCCAGGCGGTTTGTTTTTGAACCACGGCATTACCCACGATGAAGAGGGCTGGCAGCAAAACGTCAATACGAAATTCATCAACCGCTATGTGTTTCCCGATGGTGAACTCGATACCGTAAGCAATATCCAGCGCGGCATGGAACGCGCCGGCTTTGAGATTCACGATGTCGAAGGTCTGCGGCCACACTACGCGCTGACGCTCCGGCACTGGGTGCAGCGACTGGAGGCGGCTCACGATGAAGCCCTGCAACATGTCAGTGAAATGGCATATCGCGTCTGGCGGCTCTACATGGCGGCCAGCGCACTGGAATTCGAAGCCGGGGGCACGGGGATTTATCAGATTCTGGCATCGCGACGCGGCGCGGCGGCGCTTCCCTTGCCGCTTACACGGCGCGACCTGTATGACCGACCACGCTGATCCGCGCTCAAGCTGATGATAGGCCTTGGACAAAGAAAAGGGCTTCTCCCCCGTTTCCGCATAATCCGGTAGCAGCCGGTTTCAGGGCTATCCGCCCGCCAGAACCGGGAACAGTTCCTTGAGGCCTATGGCCATGGATTCCACCGCGATCGCCGCCAACAGGAGTCCCAGCAGGCGGTTGGCCACATTGAGTCCGGCCGTCCCCATCAGGCGGCCGATCGGCATTGCCATGCGGAGCATCAGCCAGACCACGGCGCAGACTGCCCCAATAATGGCAATCACCAGGACATCATGGAGCAGTCCGTCCTGCTGCACGGCAATCATCACCGTGCTGATCGCTCCCGGCCCGGCCAGGAGCGGCACTGCCAGGGGCACCACCCCCGGCGTTTCCGTACCATCCAGCGCGTCGGCCTCCTCCGCCGTCTGGCGCACGTTCCCCGGCTTGGCCTGAAGCATGGCGAGGGCCATCAGCAAGAGAACCAGGCCGCCGCCAATGCGGAAAGCGGCAAGGCTCGTGCCCATGGCGCGCAATACGGCTTCCCCGGTAAGCGCAGCGCCCACCAGGACTCCAAAAACCGTCAGACTGGTGACCCCGGCGAAGCGGCGGCGATCGGCATCTGAACGGCTCGCGCACATGCCAAGAAAGATCGGTATTGCCATGAAAGGATCCAGAACCGCCAATAGGGCCAGCAGGAAACGGCTGTATTCGGTCCAGTTTGCAAATTCATCCATCGGGAGCCTCGGAGGTAGTGGATAAATACGGTGTGCGCAAGGTGTTCATGGACTGGGAACAAATCACGTCTTCAGGTCAAGTCATACACGCCGCGCGGTGCGCTTTTCCCCAAGGGAACCGACTATAGGCTCCGGAACGCGAAATATGAAATGCAGACTTCCCATCCCCGTTCAGAAAAAATCGGGGAATGTCAGCATGTTAACGATCAAGAAAAATTTCTCTACGGGGCGCGAACCACCGATAATCCGGGATACGTCGTTAAAACATCTGAATATCAACGGGAGGCCTAAGCAGATTCTCCGGGTAGTGGACCCAGTGGCGGAGAGGGTGGGATTCGAACCCACGGTAGGCTCGCACCTACGCCTGATTTCGAGTCAGGTACATTCGACCACTCTGCCACCTCTCCGCGATGCGAGATTATAACCGCGAAGCGGGAGCCCATAATAAAAAGGGAGTGATTGCGTTGCTCAAATCGCCACACCTGCTTTGTTGCCTGGTTTTTTTTCTGCTGACAGGCTGCATGCGGCTTGAACCGCCGGAAACCAGCGGTGAACTGCTTGTCGCCGTGCGTGAAGCACCGGGATTTTTTCAACGCGACGGCGATGCGGCCAGCGGGTCTGAATATGATCTGGTCAGCATGTTCGCCGCAAGCATTGGCGTGCGGGTACGCTTTATCATCGCCAAGGACTTGAGCCAGCTCAGCACGCTGCTGGCGGCGCGCAAGGTGCACATGGCCGCCTCCATGCCCGAAAGCGGGTTCAAACCTGCGGGCAGCGGTCATTTTCTGTTCTCCACGCCGATACGCAGCGTCGGGCAATGGATCGTCGGCCATGATGACGCCCTTGGGCCGGATGAAATGGCCGAGCTTTCCGGCCGCACGGTAGCCGTGGTGGCCGGTTCGCCACTGGCAGCCGCCTTGCGCGCGCTGGATGGAAAATCCAGGCCGCTGGTTGTCGAAGTACCGGACGTTGACGAAATGGAATTGCTCGCGCGCGTTGCCGCGCGCACTATCCCGCTGGCGGCGGTGCATGAAATCAACTTCAATCTGGCGAGCAACTTCTATCCTGAACTGAATGCCCGCCTGCGCCTGCCCGGGAAGACTGATCTGGGTTGGGCCTTCTCCGGCAACAGCAATGATGCAGGCAGTGAAAAACTGCGCGCCCAGGCCAATGCCTTTATCGCCCGTGCCCGCGCGGATGGCGCTCTCGCCCGGATCAACGACCGCTATTTCGGCCACATCACGCGCATCGATTCGGCAGGCATCGCGCAGTTCATCAAAGATACCAGCACCCGCCTGCCTGCCCTGCGGCGGCATTTCTACGCAGCCCAGGACCTGACGGGCATCGACTGGCGGCTGATCGCGGCGCTGGCCTATCAGGAATCGCACTGGGACCCGCTGGCCACATCGCCTACCAATGTGCGCGGCATCATGATGCTGACCGAGGAGACCGCCGATCATCTGGGCGTTGAAAATCGTCTCGACCCGGCGAGCAGCATTCGTGCTGGTGCGCGTTACCTGGCCGAACTCGGCGATCAGTTGCCCGACAGCGCAAAACCGCCCGACCGCCTCTGGCTGGCCCTGGCGTCATATAACCTGGGCATGGGGCACTTTCGCGGCGCACAAGCCATTGCCCGGCGCATGAAGCGCGATCCCGACAGCTGGTACGAGATGAAGCAGGTATTGCCGCTGCTGGCGCGGCCGGAAGTTTACGCACACCTGAAGGCAGGCCCGGCGCGCGGCGGCGAAGCCGTCATCCTGGTGGAGAACGTGCGTACCTACTACAACATCCTCGCCCGCTTTGAACCCGCGCACATCACGCCCTTCGCCCGGCCTGCGCCACAGGCGGCGGGCCAGGTCAGGCTGCGGTGATTTTCTCCATGCCGCCCATCCACGGCCGCAGCGCTGCCGGCACGGTGACGCTGCCGTCGTCATTCTGGTAGTTTTCCAGCACCGCGACGAGCGTGCGGCCAACGGCCAGGCCCGAGCCATTCAGCGTGTGCAGCAACTCGGGCTTGTCGCGCTTGCCGGATGTGTCGCTACGGAAGCGCGCCTGCATGCGCCGCGCCTGGAAAGATTCAAAATTGGAGCACGACGAAATCTCGCGGTAGGCGTTCTGCGCCGGCAGCCACACTTCCAGATCGTAGGTCTTGGCGGCGGAAAATCCCATGTCGCCACCGCACAGCACCATCTTGCGATAAGGCAGCTCAAGCCTTTGCAGCACGGCCTCGGCATGGCCGGTGAGCTCTTCAAGCGCATCCCATGATGTTGACGGATGCACCATTTGCACCAGTTCCACCTTGTCGAACTGATGCTGGCGGATCATGCCGCGCGTATCGCGGCCATAGCTGCCCGCCTCGGAGCGAAAGCACGGCGTATGGGCAACAAACTTGAGCGGCAGCGATTCTGCCGCGACAATTTCGCCGCGCACGATGTTGGTCACGGGAACTTCGGCAGTGGGAATCAGGTAAAACCGCTCGTCCTCGCCGTGCGGCACATGGAACAGATCGGCCTCGAACTTCGGCAGCTGGCCGGTGCCGAACAGGCTGTCTTTATTGACGAGATACGGCACATACACTTCGGTGTAGCCGTGTTCGGCCGTATGCAGATCGAGCATGAACTGCGCGAGCGCGCGGTGCAGGCGCGCAATCGGGCCTTTCATCAGCGCGAAGCGGCTGCCGGAAATTTTCACCGCCGTTTCAAAATCCAGCCCGCCCAGCGCGCTACCCAGATCAACGTGATCGCGCGGCGCGGCGATGCGGCGCGGGGCGCCCCAGCGCAGCACTTCCGCGTTGCCGGTTTCATCGCGCCCCGGCGGAACGCTTGCATGCGGCAGATTGGGGATGCCCGATAAAAATTCGTCGAAGCGCGGCATCAGTTCCGCCAGGGCCGCCTCGGAGGTTTTGAGTTCGTCGCCCAGTCCGGCCACGGCGGCAAGCACCGCAGAAGCATCCTCGCCCTTGCCCTTCAGCATGCCGACCTGTTTGGAAAGCGCGTTGCGCTGCGCCTGCAAATCCTGCGTCCGGGTTTGCAACTGCTTGCGCTCGGCTTCCAGCGCCGCGAATGCCGCCGTATCCAGCGTCACACCGCGCGTCGCCAGCCGCTCGGCGACGAAGGGAAGGTTGGTGCGCAGAAGTTGGCTATCGAGCATGTAAAAATCCTTAAGGCTTTGCGGGCTGTCCAGGGACGTTTGAACCCGTTTCTGGGGATGCAGATTTTGGCTTTGCGGCTTTGCGGTCGAGCTCGCGCAGGTGCGCCAGCTTTTCGGCTATTTTTTGTTCCAGCCCGCGGGCAACCGGCTGATACCAGCTCACTGCCGGCATGCCATCGGGAAAATAACGCTCGCCGGCGGCATAGCCTTCGGCTTCGTCGTGCGCATAACGGTAATCGGCGCCGTAGCCAAGATCTTTCATCAGCCGCGTCGGCGCATTGCGCAAATGTTCGGGCACGCCGCGGCTTTTGTCTTTGGCCACAAACGCGCGGGCTGCATTATAGGCGACGTAAGCCGCATTCGATTTTGCGGCCACCGCCAGATACAGCACCGCATTGGCCAGCGCCAGCTCGCCCTCCGGCGAGCCCAGGCGCTCGTAAGTGGCGCAGGCGTTGAGCGCAATGTCCAGCGCGCGCGGGTCGGCCAGGCCGACATCCTCAATCGCCATGCGCACGATGCGCCGCCCCATGTAGAGCGGGTCGGCGCCGCCGTCGAGCATGCGCACCAGCCAGTACAGGGCCGCGTCGGGATTCGAGCCGCGCACGGATTTATGCAACGCCGAAATCTGATCGTAGAACGCGTCGCCGCCCTTATCGAAGCGCCGCAGATCGGCGGCCAGCGTCTGCTCCAGAAAGTCGGCGCTGACAACACGGCGACCGCTCGCCGTTGCCGCCGTGCGCACCTGCTCCAGCACGTTCAGCAACCGCCGCGCATCGCCATCGGCATAGCCGATCAGCCGCTCGCGTGCCGGCGCTTCGAATTCGAGATCGGGCAAGGCCGCCGCCCGGGCATGATCGAACAGCGTGCCGAGTTCGGCCTCGTCCAGGCTCTGCAGCACATACACCGCCGCGCGCGAGAGCAGCGCGGAATTCACCTCGAAGGACGGGTTCTCGGTCGTGGCGCCGATGAACGTGACGGTGCCCCTTTCGACATACGGCAAAAAAGCATCCTGCTGCGCCTTGTTGAAGCGATGCACCTCATCGACAAACAGCAGGGTGCGCCGTCCCGACTGGGCCAGCATTTCCGCACGCTGCATCGCCTCGCGGATATCCTTGACGCCGGAAAACACGGCAGAAAGGGCAATGAACTCGGCATCGAAACTCGCCGCCATCAACCGCGCCAGCGTCGTCTTGCCCACCCCCGGCGGGCCCCACAAAATCATCGAATGCGGCGTGCCGGATTCAAATGCCAGGCGCAGCGGCTTGCCCGGCCCCAGCAAATGCGCCTGCCCCACCACTTCGTCGAGCGTTGCGGGACGCAAGGCCTCGGCCAGGGGCGCGTAAGGAGTAGCTGGCGGGAAAAGGTCTTCGCTCATGCAGTTAAGCGCACGTTGCGGTACGCCCGGCGGCCCCCTAAAAACATTCGTTCGCGCGCAAAAAGCGCCACTGCCCGAGCGCCAGATCGTCCAGGCGCACGCGGCCGATGCGCACGCGCTTCAAGCCCGTCACGCGCAAACCCACCAGTTCGCACATGCGGCGAATCTGCCGCTTGCGGCCTTCCTTGAGGACGAAGCGCAGTTGTTCCGGATTGGCCCAGCTCACCTGCGCCGGCCGCAGCTGTTTGCCGTCCAGTTCGAGACCGTGATTGAGCAGTGCCAGATCATGGCTGTCGAGCGCGCCTTCAACACGCACCAGATACTCCTTTTCCACCATCGAATCATCCCCGATCAGCTGGCGCGCCACGCGGCCGTCCTGCGTCAGCACCAGCAGCCCGGTGGAATCAATATCCAGCCGGCCCGCCGGGGCGAGACCTTTCATGTGTGCCGGCTGGAAACGCTGCGTGCCGCCCGCCGCCTGGGTTTTCGCCGAAATCAGCGCCGCGGCGGGCTGATGGCCGTCTTCCGCCTGTCCCGAAACATAACCGATCGGTTTATGCAGCAGGATCGTGACCTGCTGCGCCTGGGTCGCGCGCGCCTGCGGCGCCAGGGTAATCACCGCATGCGGCAGGGCGCGCGAGCCAAGCTGCGTCACGCGCTGGCCGTCCACAAACACCAGCCCGCGCTCGATGTAGGCATCCGCCTCGCGCCGCGAACACAAGCCGCGCTCGGCCATCAGTTTGGAAATGCGGCTACCTTGCGTATCATCCATGGTCGCCAATTCTATCCTGCCCCCATGCTCAGTTATCGCCACGCCTACCACGCCGGCAGCCACGCCGATGTCCTCAAACATCTGGTCCTGATGCGCTGCCTGCAACACATGAACAGCAAGGACAAGGCATACACCGTTGTCGATACGCATGCCGGCGCCGGGCTTTACGCGCTCGATGGCGAGCCGGCCAGGCGTACCGGCGAATACGTCGACGGCATCGGTCGGCTCTGGGCACGCGCCAGCCTGCCGGCGCCGCTCGCCGGCTTCATGGCGATGCTCCATGAGCTGAACCAGGGCAGCGCCCTGCGCCGCTATCCGGGTTCGCCCTGGCTGATAACGCACATCGCGCGCGCGATCGACCGCATCCGGCTGTGCGAACTGCATCCGACCGATTTCGCCCTGCTGCGGCGCAATTTCAAGGGCGCGGGACGCCGGGTGACCGTCGAGCAGGCCGATGGCTTCGAGGTTCTCAAGGCCGCCCTGCCGCCGCCGTCGCGCCGCGCCCTGGTGCTGATCGATCCGTCCTATGAAATCAGGAGCGACTACATGAAAGTGGTCGCTGCCATCAAGGATGCATTAAAACGCTTCGCCACCGGCACCTATCTCGTCTGGCACCCGTTCCTGCCTACCCTTGAAGCCAATCAGCTGCCGGAGAAACTGAAAAAAGCCGGAGCCGCGCATTGGCTGCATGCCACGCTCAGCGTGCGTGCGCCCGCCACCCGGGGGCACGGCATGCATGGCAGCGGGGTATTCGTCATCAACCCGCCATGGACCCTGGCCGCGGAACTCGCAGAAACTCTGCCCTTTGTCGCCCAGGCGCTCGCGCTGGACGAACAGGCGGCATGGCGCGTCGACCAGTTTGAGGAAAAGGGCTGAATCGCCGCCGGCCCGCGCCCTTTTCCCTGCGCTTAAAAAGATTCCGGCCAGGCTTGAAACGGCCGCATCCGGCCCAATTTGTATCAAGTTTATTCAGGAGACCGCCGCATGCAGGACCCCCGTCATACGCAGAACGCTGCACAGAACACCGCACAGAATATCGAATCGCCCCCGGAATCGGCCGCAAGCGGCGTATCGCCAGCGCCGGATTTTGCCGCCGACCCGGCAGGCGAGACCACGCCCAGCCCGGAAGAACTGCTGCGCACCGCCGAACTCGCCGCGGCCGAGCACCACGATGCCTGGTTGCGCGCCAAGGCCGAAACCGAGAATGTGCGCCGCCGCGCGCTGGAAGACATCGCCCGGGCCGGCAAGTTTGCCGTGGAAAAATTCGCCGGCGAGCTGCTGGCCGTCAAAGACAGCCTGGAAGCGGCGCTGGCCAATGAAAACCAGAGCGCGGAAAATCTCAAGGCCGGGGTTGAGCTGACGCTCAAGCAGCTCACGGCCGCCTTCGAAAAATCCAGCCTCGCCGAAATCAATCCGCTGGGTGAAAAATTCGACCCGCACAAGCATCAGGCCATCAGCCAGGTCGAAGCGCCGGACAACGCGACCGAATCCAACACGGTGCTCTCCGTGCTGCAAAAAGGCTACGCCCTGCATGACCGCGTGATCCGCCCGGCGCTGGTGGTGGTTTCCAAAGCCAAAACCGGCGCCGCCACTTGAAGTCAGGCGAGGCAACCCCATAACCAAGGCAGGGTTTTAGAGATTCGCTACTCACCGTATGGCGAGCATTTTTTGAAAAGGAAAAATCATGGCAAAAATTATCGGCATTGACCTGGGCACCACCAATTCGTGCGTCGCCATCATGGAAGGCGGCAAACCCAAGGTGATCGAAAACGCCGAAGGCGCCCGCACCACCCCGTCCATCGTGGCTTACGCCGAAGATGGCGAGATTCTCTGCGGCGCCGCCGCCAAGCGCCAGGCGGTGACCAACGCCAAGAACACGCTGTATGCCGTCAAGCGGCTCATCGGCCGCCGTTTCGACGAGAAGGAAGTGCAAAAGGACATCGACCTGATGCCCTTCAAAATCGTCAAGGCCGACAATGGCGATGCCTGGGTTGAAGTGCGTGGCAACAAAATGGCCGCACAGCAGGTTTCTGCCGAAGTGCTGCGCAAGATGAAAAAAACCGCTGAAGATTATCTCGGTGAAGAAGTCACCGAAGCCGTCATCACCGTGCCCGCCTATTTCAACGACAGCCAGCGCCAGGCCACCAAGGATGCCGGCCGCATCGCCGGGCTGGACGTCAAGCGCATCATCAACGAGCCCACCGCTGCGGCGCTGGCTTTCGGCATGGACAAGCAGGAAGGCGACCGCAAGATTGCCGTGTATGACCTCGGCGGCGGCACGTTCGACATCTCCATCATCGAAATTGCCGCCATCGAGGGCGAACACCAGTTCGAGGTGCTCTCCACCAATGGCGACACCTTCCTCGGCGGCGAGGATTTCGACCAGCGCCTGATCGATTACGTCGTCACCGAATTCAAGAAAGAACAGGGCGACGACCTCAAGAACGACGTGCTCGCCCTGCAACGCCTCAAGGAAGCCGCGGAAAAAGCCAAGATCGAGCTTTCCTCCAGCCAGCAGACCGAATTCAACCTGCCTTACATCACCGCGGACGCCAGCGGGCCGAAGCATCTGGCGCTGAAACTGACGCGCACCAAGTTTGAATCGCTGGTCGAAGACCTGATCGAGCGCACCATCGCCCCCTGCCGCATCGCCATCAAGGATGCGGGCGTCAGCGTGGGCGATATCACCGACGTCATTCTGGTCGGCGGCATGACGCGCATGCCCAAGGTGCAGGAAAAGGTCAAGGAATTCTTCGGCAAGGAACCGCGCCGCGACGTCAACCCCGACGAAGCCGTGGCCGTTGGCGCAGCCATTCAGGGCGGCGTGCTGCAAGGCGAAGTGAAAGATGTGCTGCTGCTTGACGTCACCCCGCTGTCACTCGGCATTGAAACGCTGGGCAGCGTGATGACCAAGCTCATCCCGAAAAACACCACCATCCCGACCAAGGCCAGCCAGGTGTTCTCCACCGCCGA
>CAZQTB010000035.1:0-17641 GCA_964596295.1 uncultured Rhodocyclaceae bacterium
CATTGGCGCGGGTGCGGGTGGATAACGCCCACATCACATGATTAAGGTCGAAGGGATCGACATTTTCATCGACCATGATCAGGTTCTTCAGATACATCGTGCCGTGCGGCGTACCCAGCGCGCGCATCGCCACCGACTTGGCAAAGCCGGAGAAACGGTTGCGCACCGCGATGATGCCTGTCAGTCCATGCTGGTAGAGCGCATTGACCGCCGCGACTTCGGGGAAATCCTTCTTCAACTGGGCGTAGATCGGCGCCGAGGTATTCAGGCCGATCAGCGTATCGTGCTCCGTCCAGCCTTTGCCGATGTAGATGTTCTCGAAGATCGGATCATGGCGATGGCTCACGCCGGTGACGCGAAATAGCGGTACCTTGCGCACTCCGCTGTAGCTGCCGGGGAACTCGCCAAACGGACCTTCCACTTCACGCTGGTTGAGCAGCAATTCGCCCTCGATCACCATTTCGCTGTCGGCCAGAATGTCGGTGCCATTGACCGCTGTCGTCAGGCGCAACGGCGCGCCCATCATTTGCGAGGCGTAGGCAAACTCGGATTCGTCGTAACCCACCGGCGTGGCGGCAAACATGGCCATGGCCGGGTGATTGCCGATCATCACCGACACCTTGAGCGGCTTGCCATTCTGTTCGGCCATCAGCATCTGCCGTCCCATGTCGTGCGCCGGGATCGACAACAGGGTGAAGGTATCCGGCCCCATGACCTGGATGCGGTAGATGCCCACGTTCTGCTTGCCGAAGTTGTCCGGCTCGAGCGGGTCGCGGCTGACCACGCAGGCCTTGGCGATGTAGAAGCCACCATCATTGGCATTGATGCGGTACAGCGGCAGGAGGTCGTAGAGATTGATGTCCGTGTCGAGGCGGTTTTCATTGACCGGCGCCTTGGCGGGTTCGATGCGCTCCAGCAACGGCTTGTCCGAGCCCCAGCGGCGAATGATCTCGTAAAACAACTCCCGCACAGGCGTGGTTTTGGGCAGCCCGAGGAGCAGCGCGAGGTTGCCAAAACTGCCATGCACATTGACGGCGATACGTTTGCCGGAGTAGCCGCGAATCCGGTCGAACACCACGGCCGGCCCGGTCGCCACATCGTTGCCTGCGGCGACCGAGATGTTGCGGATATCCGGCTCGGGCATGACCGGGTCGGGCCAGCGCACACACTGTCCGTGCTCACCCAGGAAAGCCAGAAAATCGCGCAACGAACCCACGCGCGCGGCCACAGCGCTCGCCTGAGCGGACAGCGAAACTGCTTTCTCAATGGCCATGACTTACCCCTGGGGCTTGCACTGTCACCCATTTCCATTCGGTGCAGTGGTCGATGTCGGTTTGCGCACCTTCGCGGCCCATCCCCGAATCACCCACCCCGCCAAACGGCACATGGGGTTCGTCGTGCAGCGTCGGCGCATTGATATGCACCATGCCTGCGTGGATGCTTTGCGACAGGCGCATCGCTTCAGCGAGGTTCTGCGTATACACGGCAGCCGAAAGGCCGTAGCCGGTGTCATTGGCAATCGCCAGCGCCGCATCGGCAGAGCCGACTTTATACACGGCGGTCACCGGGCCGAAAGTCTCTTCCTGATAGCACACCATGCTCGGAGTGACGCCCGTCAGAATCGTCGGCAAACAGCGATTGCCTTCCCACGTTCCGCCCACCTCGATTTTGGCGCCATGCGCCACCGCATCCTCGATGTGATGGCGAATCCGTTCGCGCTGGCGTTGCGAGATGATCGGCCCCACCATGGTCTGCGGACTGCGCAGATCGCCATGGCCAACACCGGCCGCCGCCGCCTTGTAGCGCTCAAGAAAAGCGTCGTACAGGGGCGCCTCGACCAGGATGCGGCTCGAAGCCATGCACGCCTGGCCCTGAAACAGGAACATGCCGAATACCGCGCCTTGTACCGCGGCATCCAGATCGGCATCCTTGAGGATGATGAGCGGATTCTTGCCGCCCAGCTCGAGCAGGGCACGCTTCATGTGCTCGCCGCACAGGCCGGACAAGTGCCGCCCGACGCGGGTCGAACCCGTGAAATTCACGCCCTTGACCCGGGGATGCGTGACCAGATGATCACCGATTTCATGCCCGAAACCCGTCAGCACATTGAACGAGCCGGCCGGGAAGCCGGCATCCCGGAACAGCTCGGCGACCAGGATCGCCAGTGCCGGAGCCTCCTCCGAGGCCAGCAAGACGACGGTATTGGCGGTTGCCAGCGGACCGGTGCACTGCTTCATCGCCTTGATCAACGGCACATTGAACGGGGTGATGCAGGCAAACACGCCCAGCGGCTCGCGCACGCTCATGCTGAAACGTCCCGGCACATCCGATGGCAGGGTCTGCCCGGTGATACGGCGCGGGATTCCCGCCGCCGTGCGCAAATGGGCAATCGCGTACTTGACTTCGAAATGCGCCTTGAGCAATGGCGAACCGATTTCATCGATCAGCACATTGACAAAATCTTCGGTGCGCTGTTCCAGCAAATCGGCCGCCTTGCAGAGCCAGGTTTCACGCTGGCCGGGCGATGTCGCACGATAGCCGGCAAAGGCGGCATGCGCCGCTTCAACCGCCAGCTTCACATCCTCGGCAGAGGCGCGCGCCGCTTCGGCGTAGGGGCTGTCATCTACGGGCGTGTGATCCACGAAGACGGCCTTGCCCTGCGCTGCGCGGAATTCACCGCCGATCCAGAGATCAAGCTTTTTCAGTGACATGGTTTCTCCTTTATTTGGCCGGAGCTGCGGAATGCGGACCCGCCGCCAGATACGCAGCCAGCATTTTTAATTCTTCGTCACTGATTTCAGCCGTCCGAAACCCCGGCATCAAACCGCGTCCGTTGCGCACCATGAAGCGCACATACTCGGGCGTCAGATTGTCCCGGTCAGTCAGCGCAGCCTTTTCCTTGCCGTACAGAGAGACCAGGCTTTGCGTGCCCGGATGACCGTTGCCGCGGTCGTGGCAAACCGTGCAGTAATGCTCGTAAATGGCGGCGCCGTCAGCTTCCGCATTCATTCCCGCGTTCGCCGCCGCATCCGCCGCATGCGCCGTCTTGCCAGCGCCGACTATTACGATCATCAGCGCCATCAGCGCCGCAGACAACAGCTGTTTTCCGGAAACGGATTCAAACATTGGGGTAGCTTCCATCATGCCCTCCCCTTGCGCATGGACTTCGGCCAGATACCCATTTTCCCGGGCGACAGAATGCCCACGGGATCGACGGCGTCCTTGACCTTTTCGTGCAGCCGCCACAAGGCGTGATCATTCCAGTTGTAAGTGTTGGCAATGCGATCCATGAAGTCGATATGCGTCCGGTATTCGCCATAACCGGCGGCGGCGGCGGCATCGACCAGTTCGCCAAACAGCTTGTTGGCTTTTGCTTTTTCCTTCGGATCATTGCGGTCGAAAGTCAGGCAGAAGATGTGATGCATGTCGCGCCATCCCACGGCAAATTCGCCGCAGTAGTCAAAACCCGCCTTGTTGCAGCGGTCCCGGATCAACTGGTACTGCTTTGTCGCATCGTCTCCCGTCACCGGCGAAATCGGCGAAAAGTCAATATGTGCGCCATTGGGTATCCAGTTCATCAGGCTGTATTCCGTCATGTTCGGAATGCCGGCGCCAAGTTTCTTGCGGTAATTCCACGCCGCATCGTCCTGCGGCCGGTCTGCGTCGAAGTAAAACTTCGCGCCGGGAATGCGGGCGAAAGTGTCGCGAATCACTTCCCAGGTGTTGTCCATCATCGGCGGCGGACCGTACAGGGCACCGTAAAAATTCCATGCGCCAATTTGCAGATCCTTCTGCATCTTTTTGCGCACGCTGCCGGGAATCGGCCCCTTGCCGGTATAGTAATCGCGCCGGGCAACCTGCACAGCCGCCTCCCACAGCATTTCAACCGTCATCGCCACGGCAGGAATCAGCATGTTCACCTTGAGCGGGCGCAAGGCTTCGGTAATGGCATGCAAATCATCTTCGCGCTCAAAGGTAATCATGTATGGGCGATAGCCGGGCGGTTCCGGCATCAGCCAGATACCGATTTTGGTCACCACGCCAAAGTTTGATTGCGTAAACAGGCCATCCATCCAGGGGCCGAAACCATATTTGTACAGGTGGGTGGTCTGGCTGCCGGGCATGGCGCCCATGCCGGTATGCACCAGCGTGCCGTCCGCCAGCATCACTTCCATGCCGCACTGCATCAGCATGTGATCACCGTAAGGCGTGTAACCGACACCATGCTCCAGCAAATTGGGCATCACACCGCCCCAGCCGGGCGCCGCGCAGTCAATCCACAGCTTGCTGCCAATCTTTTGCAGGTGGCGATACAGGTCGATATAACTCACGCCCGGTTCAACCACGGCATAGCCGTGCTTTTCGTTGACTTCAAGAATCCGGTTCATGCGCTTGAGATCGAGCACGATGAAACCCGCCTTGCGGGGCGCCGGGCCGCCATAGGCGAAATTTTTACCCGTCGATATGGTCCACAGCGGCGCGCTGTAATGGCGCGCCACGTCCAGCACGCGCTGCAACTCCTCCACATTGGCCGGAGCCACGGCTGCCGATGGCTGGTGCATTTCGGCGGGGGTAGTCAGGTAAGCGTCATTGTAAGCAGGCAATTCCCATTGCTGGTCGGTAAATACATATCCGCGGCCAACCACCTTTTGCAGGTCCGCTACCAAGGCAGCAAAATTTTCGCGCGTTATTCCCGGCGGTAGAACGGGTTCCATCAGACAACTCCTTTCGGCCAGGCCAGTAAAGAAACCAGATCGCTGCCCGGCCAGGCATGCGAATTCAGATCAAGCGTCTTGCGCCCGGCATCGGCGGCAAACTCTCTGCGCTCCATGGAGGCCAGAACGACGGCATACTGCGCCGGATCGCCGACGCGATCCAGCCAGCCGGCAAGTTTGTTCATCGGCGCTTCGAGGCCGCTGAAGGCGTGGTGCGTGCCACCGCTTGCGCGGTAATTGTGACGGCCCTCCAGCACTATGCGCCAGGCAGGCTCCAACAAGCTGCGCACAGCGAAAACAGTGGCCGGACGGCCCAGCACGGCCAGCGAGCGGCCGCTCGCCGCAGCCAGCGTGTCCAGCATCGCGCTCCAGCCCGTCACATCGTCCAGCGTCAGCGTTTGATAAGCGAGGCCGAGACGGCGCACGCCGGCCGCCATGTCGGCGCCCAAGGCGGCGTCAGCTTCAAACAGGCACAGGCTGGTGTCAGTGGCTGCCGGGCCGCCTGCCGCCGCGTCCGCAGCAATGCCCAGCGAAGCCAGCAGCGGCAGCGCGACGCTACCGCGCACCGTCGCCTGCAGAAAGGTCCGCCGCGAAGATAGAGTTATGCTCATTGGATTTATCCACTCCCGCAAAATTTATAATGAAAACTGCACTGCAGCTCTTGCGGCTGCTTGGTTGCATCCATGTCGGTTAGCGACTCCACGCCAGGTGCCGAACCAGTAAAGCTTAAAATCCCATTACCGGCGAGTTCAAATTGTTCGCTATTTTTATTGGATGAATCCGGTACCGGGAAGGCTCAGGACTCCTCAAGGAAAAAATCCGACACCAGCTTGCTGAAGCGCGCTGCGTGCTCGATTTGCGTCCAGTGACCACAACGCCCGAATACATGCAGCTGCGCCCTGGGAATCAGGTCAAACAACTTGTACGAAGCCGATAACGGGATGATTTTGTCCTCGCGGCCATGAATGATCAATGCCTCATGCGGTAACGCGCGAATGTCCTCCTCACGACTGGCGAGTGCATCAATCCAGCGTTGACGCGGAGCAGGGAACATGCTGGAAAATGATTCCTGATAGCCGGGACGAATGCTGGCCTCATAACGCAGCTTCGCCAGTTCATCATTCACCAGGCTTCTGTCATAGGCGAAAATGTCCATGATCTTGCGCATATTTTCGAATGACGGCGTATAGCCCCACACGTCATCCAGTCCCTGGGTGAGTTTGAACGACGTAGCGGCAGAGCCCATCAACACCAGGCGCTTGACGCGTTCCGGCGCGCGAATGGCCAGCGCCAGCGCCAGGCCGCCGCCAAATGAGTTCCCCACGACGTGGGCGCGCTCGATCTTCAAGGCATCCAGCAATCCAAGTGCGTGGCTGACCCAGTTCGACATCGAATATTGCACCCCTGCCGGGCGCTCGGTATAACCGAAACCCACCATATCGGGGGCAACCACGCGAAAATTTCTGGCCAGCACAGGCATTGTCAGGCGCCAGTTGGCAAAAGCGGTAACGCCGGGGCCGGAACCGTGGATCATCAGTACCGGTTCGCCGCTGCCCTGATCGTGATAGTTTGTCGTGATGCCATTGGCAACAATGGATAAACCAATTTCGGGATTGCTGCTCACATCTTCTCCTTGGATGAATGGTCGTTTCGGAAAATTTCTCGGGGAATTCTTCGGTGTCTATTCTTACATAAAAACAAACAGAATTGCCCCCACTTGCCAAGTAGGATTACCCTGTTCCTGGCAGCGCTTGGCGCGAAAGGACGGCGCAAGCAACCATGGCCGCCAGTATAATTAATCCATTGGACTGTCGGGCCAGTCGTCTGGCACGTGTCGTTATCGCAACCTCCTGCATCATGAATTTTTATCTTACAACCATGTCGGTACGCACACCATGACGCCCAACCCGCAAACGGGCCCTGCCATACCGCGCACCAGCCGCGAGCTGTATATCCGCCTGCTGGGCTACGTGCGGCCGTATTGGCGCACTTTTGTGCTCGCCATTCTCTTCATGGCAATTTCCGCAGCCACCGAACCGGTCTTTCCTGCATTGATGAAGCCCTTGCTGGATGGCGGCTTCAGCGGCAAAGCGGCAGGCGGTGTGTATAGCCCCTGGGTTTTCCCGCTGATCATCGTGGGGGTGTTCCTGCTCCGCGGCGGATTCGGGTTCCTTGCCGATTACGCGCTCGCCTGGGTAGCCAACAAGGTGGTGCTGGATCTGCGCAATGACATGTTCAAGCGCCTGGTGCAACTGCCGACCAGCTTCTTTGACAACCAGTCTTCGGGCGCAGTGATGTCGCGCATCGCATACGACGTGACTGGCGTGACGGGAGCCGCCACGGGAGTGCTGACCATCCTGATCAAGGACACGCTGGCCGTCGCGGGCCTCCTGGCCTGGATGTTTTATCTCAACTGGATGCTGAGCCTGATTGCATTGATCATGATTCCTTGCATTGCGCTGGCGGTGCTCGGCTTCAGTTCGCGCCTGCGGGAAACCAGCCGCGCCGTGCAGCGGGCGATGGGCGAGATCATGCATGTGCTGGAAGAAAGCATCGAGGCGCACAAGGTAGTCAAGATTTTTGGCGGCCAGGCCTACGAAGGCCGGCGCTTTGCCACAGCCAGCGGCAAGCAGCGCAGCCAGGCCATGCGCCAGACGATTGCGGCGGCGGCACTGGGGCCGATTGTGCAGCTCTTCGCAGCCATCGCGCTGGCGATCATCATTACCGTGGCTATTCAGCAATCCATTGCCAGCGATACAACGGTGGGCGGCTTCGTGTCTTTCATCACCGCAATGCTGATGTTGCTGGCTCCGCTCAAACGCTTGACGGATATCAATGCCCCGTTGCAGCGCGGGCTGGCGGCGGCCGAGAGCGTGTTCGACCTGATCGACGAAACGCCGGAGGATGATTTCGGCATCAGCGACCTGGGCCGCACGCGCGGCAATGTCGAGTTTCGCGGCGTACGCCTGGTATACCCAAGCGCTTCCCGCGAGGCGCTGGCGGGCATTGACCTTGTCATCCCGGCCGGACAGACCGTGGCTCTGGTAGGCACTTCCGGCAGCGGCAAAACCACCCTGGCCAATTTGCTGCCGCGCTTTTACCACCCCACGTCCGGCGAAATCCGGATTGACGGACATCCCATCGAAAGCCTGACGCTCGCTTCGCTGCGCGCCAACATTGCGCTGGTGTCGCAGGATGTCGTGCTGTTCAATGACTCGGTAGCGGCCAACATCGCCTACGGGCTCCAGGGCGTAACGCGGGAGACGCTGGAGCAGGCGGCGCGTGCGGCCCACGCGCTGGAGTTCATCGAAAATATGCCGCAGGGCTTCGCCACGCTGATTGGCGAAAACGGCGTCAAGCTCTCGGGCGGCCAGCGCCAGCGCCTGGCGATTGCCCGCGCCATCCTGAAAAACGCGCCCATCCTGATTCTCGACGAGGCGACATCGGCGCTGGACACGGAATCCGAACGCCACGTGCAGGCAGCGCTGGATGTGCTGATGAAAAACCGCACCACGCTGGTGGTGGCCCATCGCCTCTCCACCATTGAACACGCCGATCGCATCGTGGTGCTCGAAGCCGGGCGCATCGTCGAAGAAGGGCGTCACGCCGAGCTGCTGGCAAAAAATGCCGCGTATGCGAATTTTTATCGCATGCAGCGTTCCAGCGAAGAACATCGCGTCGCGTGAAGCTCAACGTCCTGCACACCGAATCGTCGCCCGGCTGGGGCGGACAGGAAAACCGCACGCTGAACGAACTGATCGGCCTGCGCGAGCGCGGCCATACGCCGCTGCTGGCCTGCCCGCCAGGGGCGCGCCTGGGCGCACGGGCGCGCGAGGCCGGCTGCGAGGTTGTTGACATCGCCATGCGCGGTGCGCTCGACCTGCCGGCGCTGTGGGCGCTGCGGCAACTCATGGCGGCGCGCCGCATCGACATTGTGAACACCCACAGCGGGCGCGACACGCAGCTTGCGGGCATGGCCGCGCGCAGCCTCGGTCGCCGCCGGCCGCGCATCGTGCGCACCCGCCATTTGGCGTTGCCGATTTCCTCGCGCTTCAGCTACGTCACGCTGCCCGACCATGTCGTCACGGTGAGCCGCTTTGTCGCCGGCTACCTGATCTCCGCCAAGGTGCCGGCGGAACGCATCACAGCCGTGCCGACGGGCATCGACCTTGCCCGCTACCAGGCCGCAACGCCCGGCAGCCTGCGCGCCGAACTGGGCCTGGCCGATGCCGCGCCGCTCATCGGCACCGTGGCCATCCTGCGCCGCAAGAAAGGCCATGCCGAATTGATTGAAGCCGTGCCGCACGTGCTGGCCCGGTTTCCCGCGGCGCACTTTGTTTTTGCCGGCGACGGCCCGCAATCTGAAAACCTGGCCCGGCGCATCGCCGAACTCGGCCTCGCCGGCAATGTGCATCTGCTCGGCCTGCGCCGCGACGTGGTCAACGTGCTGGCGTCGCTCGACCTCTTCGTCCTGCCGACGCACCAGGAGGCGCTCGGCACCGCCTTCATCGAGGCTGCGGCGATGGGTGTGCCGGCGATTGCCAGCCGTGTCGACGGCGTGCCGGAAGTCGTGCGCGATGGTGAAACCGGCCTGCTGGTGCCGGTAGGCGACAGCGCAGCCATTGCCGCCGGCATCCTCCGCCTGCTTGCCGATGCGCCCCTGCGCCGCACGATGGGCGCCGCCGCGCGCGACTGGGTGCATGCGCAATACTCGCGCGAGGTGATGGTCGACGGCATGCTGGCGGTATATGCAACACTGCTCGCCGCGAGGGCTGCAAAATGACTTTGGCGAATGCCGTACCGGTGCTGATGTATCACCATGTCAGCCCGAACCCCGGTTTGGTCACCGTCTCGCCGGCCACGTTCCGCGCCCAGATGGCCTGGCTGGCCGGCCACGGCTATCGCAGCGCAGGTACGGATGAACTTGCTGCCTTCCTGGCCGGCACGCCGTTGCCGGACAAGTCGGTGGTGATCACCTTCGATGACGGCTATCTCGACAATTACATTCACGCGCATCCGGTGTTGCAGGAGTTCGGCTTCAGGGCCGTGCTCTTCCTGATCACCGGCTGGCTCGGCGAGGGGCCGCCCCGGCAACCCGCTCAAAAATTTATGCGAAGCGGTATCCAGTGGGACAGCGCCGGCAATACGCCAATGACGCCCTCGCATCGCATCTGCATGGAAAAAGTAGCCGCCGGACAGGCGGACGAGGTGATGTTGCGCTGGAGCGAGGTAGCGCAAATGCGCGCGGCGGGCAGCTTCGAATTCCACTCCCACACGCACAGCCATAGTCGCTGGGATCGGCTGGTCAGCAATCCGCTCGAGCGGCATGCGCGGCTGGCGGAAGATTTAGCCGCCTCGCGCACGGCGCTGCAAGCGCATCTGGGCGAGGCATCCGGCCACCTGTGCTGGCCGCAGGGCTACTTCGACGCGGATTATCAGGCGGTCGCGCAGAGCGCCGGATTTACGCACCTCTACACGGTTAACAAAGGCACATGCACTGCCGCCACGCCGCGCAGCGCAATTCCCCGCGTGGTGGTCAAGGATCGCGCCGAGGGCTGGTTTGGCCGCCGCATGTGGTTGTACCGGCACCCGGCGCTGGCCCGCACCTATCTGAATCTGCGCGCCGGCCGCGGACGGGAAACCGCAACGTAGACCCGATCCGCTTCACGCCGCATGCGTCAAGCCGCCTTCGACGAGGATGTCCTGGCCGGTGATGTAGCCGCCGCCTGCGGAAAGCAGGAAGGCGACCGTTTCGGCGATTTCCCCGACGCGGCCGGCGCGCGCCATGGGAATCAGCGCGCGCGCCGGTTCATCGACCGGATAGCTGTCAATAAAGCCCGGCAGCACATTGTTCATGCGAATGCCCGCAGCAGCGTAGCGCGTGGCATAGAGCTTGGTGAAGCTCGACAGCGCGGAACGGATAGCCGACGAAATCGGATAACCGGGGCTCGGTTCGCGCGCGCCATATGTGGAAATATTCACCGCCGCTCCCTGCCCCTGGCGCTCGAATACAGGGGTGACCAGACGCGACATGCGCACGACATTGAGCAACAGCAGGTCCAGCGCCGCGTGCCAGTCGGCATCGCTCAACGCCAGCAGCTCGCCGGTCGCGGCATGGCCGGTGTTATTGACGACGGCGTCGATGCGGCCATGGGTGGACAAGGCAAGGTCGACCAGACACGCAAGGTCGGCCGTTTCGGTCACCGAGCCCTGCAGGCCGACGCCGCCCAGTTCGGCCGCCAGGCGCACCGCCCCGTCAGAACGCGACATCAGCACAAGTCGATAGCCCCGCGCGGCCAGCGTGCGCGCGCAGGCAGCGCCCATGCCCTGCGAGGCTGCCGTCACAATGGCTACTCTGGTTTGCTCGCTCATCCTTTGCATCTCCCGCGGTGCAAGACGCCCTCAGGCGGGCAACTGCAGCGCTTTGTACTGAAGGAATTCATCCATGCCATAGCGGCCCATTTCGCGCCCGAGGCCCGACTGTTTATAGCCGCCAAAAGGCGCTTCGATATTAAATGCGCCGCCATTGATTTCCACCTGTCCGGTACGCAGGCGGCGGGCAACGCGCGCCGCGCGCCGCGGATCAGCCGACCACACCGCGCCCGAAAGCCCGTAGGCCGTGCCGTTGGCAATGCCGATGGCATCTTCCTCGTCGCGGCAGGTGATGATGCTGAGCACCGGGCCGAAAATTTCTTCTTGCGCAATCGCGCTGTCCGGCGCCACGCGGCCAAACACCGTGGGCTGCACGTAGCAGCCGCGATCCAGCATGGGCGGCCGTTCGGGGCCGCCGCAGAGCAGTTCGGCGCCCTGCTCAATCCCTTTGCGGATCATGCCCGCCACGCGGTCACGCTGCGCCATCGAAACCAGCGGCCCAAGTTTGGCGGTCTCGTCAAAAGGATCACCCACCGTAAAGCGGGCAGCCACTTCCGTGGCAATCCTGGCGGCCTCCAGGTAACGCGATTCGGGCACAATCAGCCGCGTCAGCGCAAGACAGGTTTGCCCGGAGTTCAGGAAACACGAATTGACCGTAGCGCGCACGGCGGCTTCAAGGTCGGCGTCATCCAGCACGATGGCGGCGGACTTGCCTCCCAGCTCCAGCGTCACCCGCTTGATGCCGCGTGCGGCAAGCTCGCCAATGCGCGCTCCGGCACGGGTTGAGCCGGTCATGGAAATCAGGTTCACGCCAGGGTGGGTAACCAGCGCTTCGCCCGCCGTGTTGCCATAGCCTGTCAGCAGATTGAAAACCCCCTTGGGCAAACCCGCGGATTCGATGATCTCCGCCAACACGAAAGCTACCAGCGGAGCCACTTCCGACGGCTTCCACACCACGGCGCACCCGGTTGCCAGAGCCGGCCCCAGCTTGGTCGCAATCTGGAACAAGGGATAATTCCATGGCGTGATGCAGGCGGCAACGCCGATGGCTTCACGCAATACCAGCGAATTGCCGACACGCTCTTCAAAGCTGAATCCGCGCGCATGCCGTGCGTACATTTCGAGTATCTGTATCGGCAGGCCCACCTGCATGCGGCGGCCCATCTTGCGCGGCATGCCGATGTCGGTCGCCACAATATCCGTGAGCTCTTCCGTCCGCGTCTTGAGTCCGGCGCAGATCCTGTCGAGAAATTCGGCGCGCTCCCGGGGTGCGACGCCACTCCAGTCCTCCTGCGCGGCGCGCGCGGCGCTGACGGCGCAATCGACGTCCGCCGCGTCGGCATCGGGCACCGAGCCCAGCCGCTCATCGGTGGCCGGGTTGAATACGTCTATGCGCGCAGACGACCGGGGGGCAACCCATTGCCCATTGATGAAAAACTTGTTCCTGGTATGCATCGCTGGCTCTTTCTGACAAGGGACGCTCAGGCGCGCGCCCTGATGAGCCGCGCGGGGTCGTAGGTCAGCACAACTTCGCCGGTTTGCTTGACGACCCTGTTCATGGTCTGCACCACGCCCCGGCCCGGCTTTGAACTCGGGCGCGCCATGATCACTTCGCATTCGACGTGAATCGTGTCGCCGACAAAGGTGGGGGCGGGAACCTTGATGTTGGCGCCCAGGAAGGCCAGGCCGTTATCCTGCATCGAGGGCATGAGCAGCCCCTCGGCAAACGCATAAACCAGCGCGCCCGGCACCACGCGCCCCTTGAGCAGCATGCCTTCGCGCCCTTCGCTATTGGTGAACAGCTCTTCGGTAAACCAGGCCAGGTTCACAAAGCTCACGAGATCGGTTTCGGTCACCGTGCGGCCGCGTGTCCTGAAGCGGTAACCAAGCGTGAAGTCTTCGAAATAAAAGCCGCCGCCGATAAGGGAAGGTGTCGTGGTCATGGGTATCCTTATAAAAGTTCGATAGCGATTGCGGTCGCTTCACCGCCGCCGATGCACAAGCTGGCGACGCCGCGTTTCAGCCCCCGGCGGCGCAGCGCGCCGATGAGCGTCACCATGATGCGGGCACCGGTAGCGCCCACCGGATGCCCCAGCGCACAGGCGCCGCCATGAACGTTCATTTTTTCGTGGGGAATATCCAGCGCACGCATTGCCCCCAGCGTGACGACGGCAAACGCCTCATTGACCTCGAACAGGTCCACGTCTTGCGTCGTCCAGCCGGTTTTTGCGTAAAGCCTCCGGATGGCATGAATGGGCGCCGCAGGAAACGCAGCCATGTCGGCCGCATAGGTGGCATGGCCAATGATCCGCGCCAGGGGAACCAGCGCACGCCGCTCGGCGGTGGATTGGCGCGTCAGCACCAGCGCCGCCGCGCCGTCGGAAATTGAGCTCGCATTGGCCGGGGTAATCGTGCCATTGGGACGAAACGCGGGTTTGAGCAGCGGGATTTTTTCGGGATTGACGGCAAAGGGCGTCTCATCGGCATCCATCCGCGTCTCGCCGGATCGGCCCGACAGCACAATGGGCGCGATTTCCCAGGCAAAGCTGCCGTCCGTATTGGCCAGCTTTGCCCGTTCGGTCGACACCACGGCGTAGCGGTCCTGCTCTTCGCGGCTGAAGTCGTTCTTCTCGGCCCACTCGCAGGCAAACGAACCCATCAGCCGGCCTTCAACCGCGTCTTCCAGCCCGTCGAGCAGCATGTGATCAAGCACCTTCTGGTGGCCCAGACGATAGCCCGTCCGCGCACGCGGCAGGAGATAGGGCGCATTGCTCATGGATTCCATGCCGCCCGCCACCACCACCTCGGCGCTATTTGCCAGCAGGACATCGTGCCCCAGCATGGCCGCCTTCATCGCCGAGCCGCACATTTTGGTCAGCGTAGTGCAGCCCGCGGATTCCGGCAGCCCGCCGCCCAATGCCGCTTGCCGCGCCGGAGCCTGCTTCTGGCCGGCAAACAGGCAGGTGCCGAAGAGCACTTCCTCCACGGCATCGGCGGGCACGCCCGCGCGCTTGACGGCCTCGCGTATGGCCATCGCGCCCAGCTCAGGCGCCGTCATGCCCGCCAGCTTGCCCTGAAAACCGCCAATAGGCGTTCTTGCCGCGCCAACAATTACTACCGGATCACTGTTTGCCATTTCCTGTTCCTCAAATCAATTTTGTACCCGATGCGGCGTCCCCGTGAGTGGGGCGGAATGCAGTCAGGAACTATCAGCGCGGCTGCACGCGGATCGCGCCGTCCAGGCGGATGACTTCGCCATTGAGCATGAGATTGCCGATGATGTGCTGCACCAGGCCCGCATACTCCGCAGGGCGCCCCAGGCGGGGCGGATAGGGTACCGATTTGCCCAGTGCGTCGCGTACATTCTCGGGCAAGCCCATCAGCATCGGCGTTTCGAACACGCCCGGCGCAATGGCCATGACCCGGATGCCGTAGCGCGCCAGCTCGCGTGCGATGGGCAGGGTCATGGCGACCACGCCGCCCTTGGAAGCCGAATAGGCGGCTTGTCCGATCTGGCCTTCGAAAGCCGCCACCGACGCTGTATTGACGATGATGCCGCGCTCGTTCTCCGCCAGCGGCGGCTGCTCGGCCATCGCCGCCGCGGCGAGACGCAGCATGTTGAAGCTGCCGATCAGATTGATGTTGATGGCGCGCGCGAAGGTGTCGAGAGAATGCGCCCCCTCCTTGCCCACGACTTTTTCGCCGGGCGCAATGCCGGCGCAGTTGACCAGGCCCCGCAGGTTGCCAAACGCCGCCAGGCACGCGTCGATCGCCGCCTGCGCGCTATCGGGACGGGTCACGTCGGTTTCGACAAAGCGTGCGCTGCCGCCCAGTTCGGCGGCAAGCTGCGCACCCTGCGGGTTGATGTCGGCCAGAATGACGCGGCCGCCCTGTGCGACCAGCATGCGCGCCGTCGCGGCGCCCAGCCCCGAACTGGCGCCGGTGATGACAAATGCGTTGTCCCTGATTTCCATGACGCTGCCTGACCTCAGCCTTTCGCCAGGTTAACCAGTACGGAGCGCACGGGTTCGCTGCTGATGGAGCGGGTACTGTGGCCTTCGCCGGCTATATCGTCGGCATAGAGCACCGACCCGGCGCCGAACACGCGTTTTTCCCCTGTGCCCGCGGTAATTTCAACCTGGCCGCCGAGGAAAATCAGATACAGGGGATTGGGCACCACATGCCAGCCCGATGCGTAGTCGGCAGCGGCCACACGGAACAGGATGCCGGGAGCTTCCTGGAGTTCGGAGAAACGGCCGAACTTGCCCTTGTCGGTAAGCGGCACGGGCAGGTCCTGGAAAAAGGATTTGCCGTCAGGGCCGGCGCTGATTTTGACAATATTCATTTCACCTCCAACACGATAAACAAAAAGTTGAATAAAAAGTCGGCGCTGGCGATACGGCAATGCAGAACCATCGCCGCGTTGCCTGGCGCATGACGCCACGGGTTAAGCCATGTGAGTTACAGACAAGGCAGGAAAAATTCCTCCGGCACCAGCGCTTCATCGTAGTAGGACAGCGCTTCCCGCAGATTGGATTTCGACCACACGACGGGTTGGATTTCAGGATGCACTTCGGTCATCCGCCCCGCCGCGCACAACTCAAGCCGCGCCCCGCAGCGGTCAAAAAAGTGGATCGAGAAAGTATTGCCGTACGGCTGGCGCAAGGGGCCGAGCAAATCGATCTCAACGCCGTCGCTGCGCAGGAAATAACCGTCCGACAGGATGTCCGACGCATCCTCCTTGGTAAAGGCGACGTGGTGCAGCTTCACTTCCTTGCCGGGATAGATCGCGATTTCCTGTCCGCCCACGTTTTTCGCCATGCGGAACAGCAGGGCGGAAATGGTTTTGCCGCTTTCATCAACGATCTTTTCCGACGTCAGGAAACCCAGCATCTCGGCCAGGAACGCGCTGCAACGCGCCGGGTCGGGCGACGTGAAGGCCACGTGATTGATGTTGAGCGGCGCCGCCGTGCCGCGTATCGCTTTGGGCGCTACCCAGTCGGGCCCTTCAAAGCCGGATACATAACCTATCTGGTCGATGTCGGCAAACAGCCGGACACGCGGGCCGGCCGGCACAACAAAGGCGATCGACTTGCCGATGCCCTTGAGCACGCTGTCGGCATCTGCAACCTGCACGGAAACTCCGCCCGCCTCCAGCGTGCGGCGGAAATTTTCCAGATCAATCTCGTCGCGGACATGCAGCCCGATCTCGACCAGTCCCGGCGTATCGCTGTGGTCGACCACAAATGAAAACTTGTAGGGCTCGTGCCAGCAACGAAACGTCACCCGATTGGGTTCTATGCCGGTTTCCAGCAATCCCATCTCATGGGTATAGAACTCCCGCGTTTTCAGCAGGCGCGAATCTTTCACCGCGATCCAGGCATAGCCCAGGCGATGCACGCCTCTACGAATCAAAGCCATTCTTCATCTCCTCCTAACAGTCGGTTCTGCGGGGTTATTCGCCCTTCAGGTCACAACCTCAAAAAAGTTCGCAAGCACCGTGCTCTCGTAATAAAACACCCCGCGCGGAATGCTCTCGCCGGCCCAGATGATCGGCGGCACTTTGCCGCGGATGACGGACGCCTCGTAGATGCCGCACTGGAACTCGTTGCGATTGCCCGAAGGATCGTGGAAATACACGGTGGTCACACCCGCTATGCCATGACGGCTGAGGCCATAGTCGAAGGTCGCCACTTTGCGGTGCTTGAGCATGTCCACCCGGCGAATCACATCGGCCCGGTCATTCACGTAAAAGGCCATGTGGTGCAGGCTGTTGGGCGGCCCCGGAGCAAAAGCAACGTTGTGTATGGTATTGCTGACGGTCAGGAAAAATACGAAGGGCTGCCCGTCGGGGCCGTGGACCACCTCGGTCAGATTGAAGTCGAGCACTTCCTGCAAGAACTTTGCCGACTTGTCGCAATCATTTCCGGCCAGCAGCGTGTGATCAAGATGCGTCACCGGCCACACGCCCGTCACGTCGTCCAGGATGATGTCCGGGTCCTGCATCCCGTAGGAATAGCCGACCCTGTCCGAATGATGGAAGAGGTTGAAGATATGCCCGGAGGGAAGTTCAATGTTGAGTCCCTCGCCCTGCCCCATCACTTCGCCGGCCGCAACGCGGCGGGTTTTCAGGCCCCACGCCTTGGCCCCGGCCTCCGCTTCGTTCAGGTCGGCAGGGTCATTCACCTTGAAGCCGACGTGATCCAGCCCGGCGCGATCCGATGCATTAAGAATGATGCAATGATGGTCCTGCGATTCATGGGCCTGCAGATAAACCTGCCCGGGGCTTCTTCCGGTTACCCGGAGCCCGATCACTTCGGTGTAATGTTTTTCGCATGCCGCAAGATCCAGCGCGCGGATGCTCATGTAGCTAAGTCGTGATACGGCCATTTTGATCTCCTCTCCACTTTTTATAAGATGAACAAACTCCCGCATGCAGGCGCGGGCACTTGACTTCTTCTTTGCTGCCTTCTCCGTTTCAATCCAACCCGTCTACCCAGACACTTTACTGCGTTGTTCTTCGGCAGCGAGATACGCACGCATGGCCGGAGCCG
>CAZQTB010000036.1:0-17019 GCA_964596295.1 uncultured Rhodocyclaceae bacterium
CCGCCAAGGTCATCAACTTCGGCCTGATCTACGGCATGAGCGCCTTCGGCCTCGCGCGCGAGCTGAAGCTCGAACGCAGCGCGGCGGCAGCCTATATGGACCGCTATTTCGCCCGCTATCCCGGCGTCGCCCGCTACATGGAAGAAACCCGCGCCATCGCGCGCAGCCAGGGCTATGTCGAAACGGTTTTCGGCCGCCGCCTGTGGCTGCCGGAAATCAAGTCATCCAACGCCGCCCGGCGCCAGGGCGCCGAGCGCGCCGCCATCAACGCGCCGATGCAGGGCACCGCCGCCGACCTGATCAAGCGCGCCATGATCAAGGTGCAGGGCTGGCTTGACGGACAAAAAATGCGCACCCTGCTGGTGCTGCAAGTGCATGACGAACTGGTGCTGGAAGTGCCGCAGGAAGAACTCGCGGCTGTCCGCGAAGCGCTGCCCGGACTGATGGGCGGCGTGGCCGAACTCAAGGTGCCGCTACTGGTCGAAGTCGGCGTCGGCGCGAACTGGGATGAAGCGCATTAGTTGTATCTAAAATTTATCAACTGCGTATAAGCAGCAAGCGCCTCCTCCACGCCGACATCCGCCACATCGCGGCTGGCGGGCTGCAACAGCACATGCGGCACGCCCCACGGGCGCCAGCGCGCCGCATCGGAATTGCCGAAGAAACAGAGGATCGGCTTGCCCAGGCCTGCCGCGACATGCATCGCCCCGCCGTCGGAGCAGATCACTTCGGCGCATAGCGAGAGGCCCGCCATCAACTCGGCCAGATGATGCGTCGCCACAGCGGCAACCGGCAAACCGGCCAGCTGCGCAACAAGGGCCGCCGCCTTGGCGTCATCGCCCGGATGCAGCGGATCATCGGCCGCGCCGGGCGACCAGAACACCAGAAACCCGCAGCCGCGCGCCGCATGAAGCTGCCGGGCCAGTGCGGCGAAACGCTCCACCGGCCAGCGCTGCCTGGGCTTGCGCGCCGAAATGTGCAGCGCAACCAGGCGCCGCCCCGCCAGCGGCGCGGGCAGCGCGGCGGCCAGTTGCGCAGCCTGCGCGGCATTCGCCGTCACGGTGCAGCGCGGCGGCGGGCCGGTGATGCCAAAATCGCGCGCGCATTGGAAAGTGCGTTCCACTTCATGCCCGCCACCGGTCATGTCGTCCGCCGCAATCACGCGCCGCGGCGCGATCCAGCGCGCAAAACGGCGCGCACTGGCCTGCCGGCCGCTGGCGGCGAGAATCACGACATCAATACAGCGGCGGCGCAGAGCGCGAACCAGCGCCAGCCGCTGCCACAGCGCCGCCAGCCGTCCCTGGCCTGCGGCGCGGTGCTTGAGTTTGGTGTAGGCAAACACTTCATCAATGTCCGGGTTGCCGGCCAGAACCGGCGCGTTGTAACTGTTGGCCAGCACGCCGATCCAGGCGTCGGGAAAACGCGCACGCAAGGCGGCGAAAAGCGGCGTGGTACAGACAAGATCGCCGATGTTGTCACGGCGGATGACGAGGACTCGCCTGGGGCAGCCGGACGTGCCCGTCACTTTATCCATTCGGCCCGCTGCGCACCTGGTCGTCCCGCATTGACATCACCAGCAGGTAACCGACAAGAAACGGGAACATCTGCAGCATGTGATCGCGATTCACGCTGTCGAGCAGCATTCTTCCCATGTAGCCGCTGGCGAGCAAAAAAAGCCACAAGCCATAGGGATTCTGGTGACGGAAATAGCGCATCCCCCCTATGCCGATCAGGCTGCCCATGAACAGCAGCCAGAGCACCACGGCGGGAATTCCGCCGCCAATGCCAATATCGATCCAGCCGCTGTGCGCATGCCCAACACGCGCTTCTTCCGTCTCCCGCAAGGCATGGGAAAAGGCATTGCGGCCATAGCCGACGCCCCATGGATACTCCCTTATCAAGCGCAACCCGGCATGGATAAATGCGATACGCACGTAAGCCGAGGCATCCACCGGCGCACCATTTTGCAGTTGCGGATAGGGGTAGCGCTCGCTATCCAGCCACGCCCGCTGGCTGTCAATATTCCAGCCCAGCCCGGCGCTTTCTGCAAAGACCTGCCAGCGGCTCTCGCTACGATAGCTGATCGTGGCGAGGCCTATGACCAGCGTCAGCGCGAGCGCCCCGCCAAGCAGCGCCCGGCGCGCGCCTTTTTGGCGATACGTGTCGAGACCATAGACGATGCCCGCAGAGACGGCGAGGAACAACACGCCGATCGCGCCGTTGCGCGTATCCGCCAGATACATGCTGGCCAAACCAAGCATCACGGCACCGACAACGGCAACCGGCGGCAGTTGTAGAAACCGGCGCCGATAACAGGCGCGAAACAGCAAATCAACAGTCAATGCCGCGAGCAGGATGTTCAGAATGAAGCTCATCTCCAGTTTGCCGCCCGTCAATGGCACCATGCCGCGCAATAACTCGCCGTGAGCAAACCAGTACGCTACGGACTCGCCAACGGCAATAACAGTCTGCACAATCAGCACCCCCATCAGCGCCGTGGTGATGACGGGACCGCGCGCCAGTTGATCCGCACGCGAGGCGCGGGCAAGCAGTATCCCTAACGCCAGGGCAAGCAGCGCTTTCAGCCACTGGCTTTTTAATTCCTTCAACGCCCACAGCGTCTCGTGCGAAATGAATACCGCTTGCACCAGCAACCATACGGTAAAAATTCCCAGCAAGGCCAGCGGCCAGCGGTTGGCCCGCCAGACTGCCACAAGACTTCTCCATGGCGTAAGCCACGCCAACAAAAGCAGCGAGAAAAACAGCAGCAGATGCCGCAAGGCCGGCACACCCGGCAATGACCAGACAAAAAAGAGCCCCAGGATCAGGGTCAGGGCAATTTTTCCCATCATGACAATGATTTTCCCAAATTAGCGGAGAGCAGGGTAAGCGCCGCGCCGGCAATATCTGCGGCGGCGATCTCCTTGATACAGGCGCGCGTCCCCACCCGGCAGGTATAAGGCGCATGAAAAATGTGGGCACAGGGCGCACACGGCAAATCGGCACGTTGCAGAAGGATTACCTGTTTTCCCAACGGCCGGGTTTCTTCCATATTACATGGCCCGGCAACCGAAACCAGCGGAACATCGGCCGCATCGGCCATATACGTCACGCCCGAATCAACGCCGATGAATACCGCCAGTCGCCGCAACAGGGCCGGTAATTCGGCAATGCCGACAGCGCCGCACGCATCGATCACGGCCTCCGCGGGCAGCCGGTGCGCAATTTCCTGCGCCTGGCTCCGGTCAACGGAACTGCCGATCAATACCAGACGTGTCCCGGGGCGCGCCGCCAGAATCCGGCCCGCCACGTCAATGATTTTTTCGCTGCCCAACGCCTTGAGGCGATTGGCGCTGCTGACACCGATGCCGACTAGCAATTCTTCGGCCGGGCCCAGCACGGCAGCCGCTTTTTCCTCGGCTCCGGCGGCCGTAAAAACCTCTTTATCCACCCGCCCCGCGTTGATGCCAAGGTGCGCCAGCAACGCCAGATATGTTTCCTGAATCAGCCGGTCGCCGCGATGCAGCTCGACCGCGCTCCACAGGCGTGCGGCCAGGCGGTGGCTTCTGCCGCCGAAATTCGACTGCACCGCCACGCGGCGCGGAATCCGCGCCCACAACGCCGCCACAGCGTAGACCGCAGCGGCATTCAGGCATACCAGCGTGTCGTAATTTCCTTGGCGCAACAAGCGCACGAGCCGCCGCCTTCCGCCCAGACCGCGAAATGCGCGGGCATCGGCTTCGATCGTTTCATCGACATGCGGATTCGCGCGCAGCAAGGGACTGTTCTGTGCCGTCGCCATGACGGTCAGACGGGCTTGCGGATAGCGCCGCCTGATTTCCCTAAACACCGGCGTGGCACACAGCAGGTCGCCGATTTTCGCCATCTGGATGACCAGAATGCGCTGCGGCTCGACCGACGCACGCCCGGCCATGCGGCGCAGCAGGGGCGAGACGAGCCACGTCAGCCACAGATAAAGCATCAGGCAGCCTCCAGAATTTTCATCACGCCAGCGACATAGGCGTCGATGGAAAAATCGGCGCTGGCGCGACGGCGGCCGGCTTCGCCAAAAGCCCGCGCCTGGCCGGGATGGCGCAGAAGGCTGGCGAGATGCGCCGCCAGCGCATCGATGTCGCCGTAATCATAGAGATAGCCGGTTTCACCCTGCACCACGAGTTCGCTTGAACCCACGACATTTGAAGCAAGCACGGGCTTCTCCAGCAGCATCGCTTCCAGAATCACCCGCGGCAAACCTTCGCTCGATGAGGTAAGCACAAACATGTCCATCGCTGCCAGCCATGGTAAAGGCTGTTTCTGAAAACCGGCGAAGGTGACACGCCTTTCAAGCCCCAGGCCACCGGCCAGTTGCCGCAAGGCCGCAGCTTCCGGCCCTGCACCGACGATCACCACATGCGGCGTCATGCCGGCCGGCAGCCGCGCCACCGCACGCAGCAGATGATCGACCGATTTGCGCTTGATCAGCGAACCGACCGTGCCGATCACCGGCACGCCTGGTGCCACACCCGCCAACGGCTGCGCAGCGGGCAAGCTCTGCCGCGTATCAATGCCGTTATGCACCACATGACACAGTGCGCGCCGCACGCCCTGCTGCGCCAGCTTTTCGGCCACACCGCGCGAAACGCAAATGACGGCCTGCGCCACTCGGTTGACCATGGCGCATTCCGCGGCATTCAGCTGCGGTTCGATGCGGCAGTGTTGCACCACTGGCACGCCCGTCATCTCTGCCGCCAGATAGCCTTCCAGATTGGAAGCCGGCTGGTTGTTCATGTAGAGCAGCGCATAGTTTTCCTTGCGCAGCAACTCTGCCAGCGCGCGCGCGCGCGGCCGGATGCGCCAGCGCATCTCGATCTTGAACACGACCGCCGCACGCCACGGTTTGCACCATGCCAGCAGGCCGCGCGCCAGTTCCTTGGCCAGCTTGGCCCACCACGGCTGCCGGCCTGCCGGGAGGACGGCGAGCGGAATATCGATGGCGGCGAGCGCTTCGCGCAACGTCGAATCGCCGTGCCGGTAATTGCGATAGAAGCATGTCGTCACCGCGAAGCGCGTGCGGTCGATGCGCTTCAGCAACTCGATCATGCTGTTGGTGCCGCCGCCCCATTCGTTGCCGGTGTCAAACAGCAGGATGCGCTTAGTTATCCTGGCCATGCGCTTCTTCCTGTCTTCGCGTCAGTTGCAGCATCACGGCGGCGGCGACTTCCCCTGGCGCGATCTGCGCCATCCAGTGCGCCGCATCGGTTTTGGAGCGGACTCCCGCCGTGTTCGGCCGATGAATGACGATGTGCTTGTCGAAATCATACGCCGGGCCGGAAACCGCCGGGTCGGAGACGGCGAACAGCGCCACCGTGGGCGTACCCACCGCCACTGCCACATGCAGCGTGCCGGTGTCGCCGGTAACCAGCACCGCACAGCGCCGGACGAGGGCGGGAAGCAATTCGACGGCTACCACACCGCCCGCGGTCACGGCCGCCGCGCCGATGTCCCCGGCGATGGCGGCACAGCGCGCCCGCTCATGCGGCGCGCCGGTGATGACGAAGCGGCAGGCCGGATGCGCGGCCAGCAGCATGCGCGCCAGGGCCGCGAAATGCGCCACCGGCCACATCCGCCCGCGGCTCGATGCGCCGGCCTGAAAGCCGATCAGCGCATCGCGCGCAGCCACGCCCCGTTCGGCCAGCCAATGCGCCACGGCGGCACGCGCCTCATCCGTAATGGGCAAGCGCATGCGCGCGCCTTCGATGAGCGCGCCGGCGAGCTGTGCGATTTTCAGGCGCTGCATCATGCCGTGACCCAGGTCGCGCCAGGCGAGCCGGGGTTCCCGGTTGCTCAGTAAAAACGCAAAGCGGCTGGTATTGGGCAGCTTGAAAATGAACCGCGCGCCGGACAGGTAGGCCAGCGGCGTCGCCTGCGGTTCGTTGCCGTGCAGAATCAGCGCCACGTCGGGCTGCGCACGGCGCAAGGCGCGTAGCGTGCAGAAAAAGCGCCGGTAGCCGCCGTAATAGGCAATGACATCATCAAGAAAATCGCACTGGCGAAACAACGGTACATAGTCGCGGTGGATCAGCCCCGTAATTCGCACTCCGGGGAATCTCTCGCGCAGCGCCATCATCGCCGCCGTAGATAGCACCGTATCGCCCAGCGCCGTAGAAGAAACCAGCAGGATGCGCCGCACCCCCGCAGGACGATAGTCCGCCATCGCGCGCGCCCGGCGATCGAATCGCGCGAACAGCCGTGTTACCAGGTAAATCAGGGATTCGCGTAAATTGAGGCGCAAGAGAGTTGTGTTCGGACGGAAACAAAGAGTGCAAACGTCATAACATCGGGCATAACATCGGACAGGAACCAAACACCCATTACAATCGCGGTGGCTGACAGCTTCATTACCGCCATGGATTATAACGGTGCGCGCTGATTGCCCTGAAAATAGCGCTGCGCAAACTCGTAAATACCCTCAATTACCGCACGTAAGCGCCATGAGACGAATTGAAAAATTTCTGAAACTGTTCATCCCGCCGATTATTTCGGCACCCCTCCGGAACCGCCGCAAACGCCGCGAGGAACAACGCTACGACAACATACCTGACCGGCAGTTTTACGACGGCGTGTTCAGCCCCTGGCTGGGCTATGGCGCATTTGGGCCGTTATTTGACGGGATCAGGAAGTTCACCCTGGTCTCTCCTGCCCGCGCCTGGATTCTCTATTCCCTGGCCAGCCAGTCACTGTCCGTAAGCGGCAATTTCTACGAGGCCGGTGTTTTCAAGGGCGGCACGGCCTTGTTGCTGAGAAAAATCCTGGAGAAAAATCCTGCCGGGAAACAGCTCCGCCTGTTCGATACCTTTGGCGGCATGCCGGAGACCGATGCCCAAAAGGATATCCATCGGGCAGGCGACTTTTCGGACACCAGCCTGGAGGGCGTACAGTCGCTGGTCGGCACGCCGGATTTCGTCACCTATCATCCGGGGATCATTCCGGCCTCGTTTGCCGGGCTCGAATCCGACGCCATCGCTTTCGCCCATATCGATCTTGATATTTACCAGGGCATTCTGGATAGCTGCCGCTTCATCTACCCGCGCCTGAGTTCGGGCGGAGTCATCGTATTCGACGATTACGGTTTCATGTCCTGCCCGGGAGCGCGGGAAGCGGTGGATCGCTTTTTCGCCGGCAAGCCGGAAGTGCCACTGGTATTGCCTACCGGCCAGGCTGTCGTATTCAAATTGTAAGCATGCGATGGCGGACAACGCATTGAATCAGCGCCGCGGGTCAGCCGCACAAACCCGCCAGGCAACAAAAGGAGAACAGGCTTGAAGATTCTGGAAACACTGCTGACCGGGCTGATGCGCCTGCCGCTCTTCGGCAACATCGTGCGCCAGGGCCTGCTCGCCGGTCATCGCGTCTCGGTCAATGCCATGAAACGCACCGCCCGCAATGAGGTCAGGCCGCGCAACTGGTCGAATGCCGAGTTGCGCAAATTCGCACCGCTGTTCGACGGCGCCGTCATCAATGTCAGCGGCTGGCGCGACGAGGACAAGACCGGCGGGCATTATCGGGACTATTTCACGGCGGCGGCATCCTATTGCGTCTCCAACTACCGGGGGGAAAGCGGTATCACCGGCGCTGCGGGGGAAGTCTTCATCGACCTTGAGGCCGATCTGCCGCCGGCGCTCGCCGGAAGCTGCCAGGTGGCGTTCAACCACACCACGCTGGAACATGTATTCGACATCCGTAGAGCGGTGGCCAACATCTGCGCCCTGAGCCACGACACCGTCATTCTGGTGACGCCGTTCCTGCAACAGGTGCATTACATCGAAGGCTCGTTCGGCGACTGGTGGCGGCCCACGCCGATGTGCATTGAACGCCTGCTGGAGGAGCAGGGTTTCAAGGTGGTCTATCAAAGCAGCAACGACAACCCCTGGTACATCGTCTACCTTGTCACCATCGCCTGCCGCGACCCGGAACGCCATCGCGGCCGCCTGGAATTTTCCAGTACCGCCAAGGATACCGGCGTCATCCACTTCGGCCTCGCCGAAGCAGAGTGACTAGGGCTTTCTCAACACGACAAAACCATAGTCGGCAATCATTGCGTCCGCCATGCTGAGAGCCGGCAGTTTGTTCAGCCAACGCCGGATGAACCGCACCGGATGCCCGAAGAGCAGCCGCAGCAGGGTTTTCCGGCTGTGCGAACCGCGTGCGAAGATGCGGGTTCCGCTCGCCACTATGGCGAAACCGGCCTGTCCGGCAATAAACCCGAGCGTCTGTAGCGCATACAGGGCGCGATGCTCGGCGGCCCACAAGTTCCAGCGATACCCGTGCTGCCGGAAAGACTGGCCGGTGTAAAGCGGCACCTCAATGTAGAGCAGGTCGCCACCGGACATGGCGCGTTGAATCTGCATCACCAATTCAAGGGGGTGCTCAAGATGCTCCAGCACGTGCGACAGCGTGAAGATTTTTTTTTGCCCCAATAGCGCCGGGGCAAGCAAAGCCGCATCGAAATAGCCCTCATGCACGGGGAGGCCATGCGTTTCCCGGATATGGCGAATCAGCGGACGGTTGGTGTCGAACCCCACGACATCGAGAAGCATTTCCTTCGCTGCGAGTAGCATTTCGCCCGAGCCGCAGCCGATGTCGATCAGCGTGCGATGTCCATCGATATGCGGCGCGATGAGGCTCAGTCGCCGGCGCGCATTGATAAGCCGCCAGCGCGTTTTGGCCTTATCCGGCACGGCCTGGCCGCCGCCGTCAACATAGCGCGTGTCCGCAGCGTCCAGATTGTGCAGCGCGCCGCAGCAAAGGCAGCGCGCCGCCTGCTTGTCGATGCGCTCCAGCGCGGCGGCGCCGCAAAGATTACACAACTTGTCGTGCAGCATATGACCGCTTTGCATAGCCTTTCGACCGCCGACTCACCCGGCAGAGCGTCGCAGCGGCCAGAAATTGAAAAAGCCGGCGTAGGCAACCATGAGGGGAAAGGTGATCGCCAGCATGCTGGTCGCCAGCCACAGTTCCAGCACGTATCCCGGGGCGCCGCCGGGAAGGCCGAAGCGGCTCACGGCAATGGCGCGATACAGCGCATGCAGCGCCACGGCCAGCGCCGCGGCGACGCCGATCAGCACCACGCCGCGCCAGGGCTGGGGAAAACGCACAAACGGCGCGCCTTCGAACATGACCAGAACAATGAAAATGCCGAAAATCATCGATACACAAACCCGCACCAGAAACTCGACGACATCCATTCCCCGGGTAACGTCGAACACGCACCACAAGCCGGCCGCAATCAGTGCAATGAGCAGGCTGGCGGCGAAACCAAACAGCGGCTGCCGACCCCACGCGGGAAACGCTTGCGCGAGCAGCGAAAGGGGCCAGAAGTCGAGCAGCACCAGAGACAAAATTCCTACGACGACGCTGAGTCCGGCCGTCAGCGGCAGCCAGGCAATGAACTTGCCGTGGGGATCCAGCGCCGCCTGATAAAACGGCGCCTGCTGCAGGAAGCTGAAGTCAAACAGGACGCGATACAGAACCCATGCCAGCGCGTACGCCGCCGCCAGCAGCGCAAAGCCGGCAGCCACCGGCCGATCGCCCAGCAATGCGGTAAAAGGCCAGCGCTGAAACGGGATGATCAGCGTCAAGGTGAGCGGGACCGCAAAAATCAAAAACATGTTCACGAAAGGCGTGGGCGGGCTGATGCCGCCGCCCACGGTAGCGTAGGACACCCAGGCGACAACCGCGCCCACAATAGCCATCAGCAAGCAAAAAGCCACGCCGCGCATGAACTGCGGCAAACCTGCGATGGCGGCAGGCTGTTTGCTCCCCCAGGCCAGGCCGATGACCATCTGCATGGGCACCATGGCCACCAATATCAAACTTACCCAGGTCAGGACGGCATCCGGCGAGAGCGCCACGGATATCCACAATGCCGCACTCACTACCAGCACACTCGCCACAATACCTACAACCGGTTGGCTATCAAGCTTCATGCTTTCTCCCCTGTGTCTTATGGTTTTGAAAATCGCTCCATCACTTATCGGGCAGGCCCATGCCGCCACAGCCTTCATCCCCGCTCGCCGCCGCAACATCAGCCCTTTCTTCTGCCGGACGCATTGTCACACACCGCATTTCCAAAAACCTGATTCGCCCGCCATCGCGCCGGCGGCCGGATCGGTCACAGCAGTCTCTGCATCTGCTTCTGTCCGGCCAGCGCCCAGGCCAGCCGGATCAAACGTTCGATCTCGGGTGCGCTGGCGCCTCCGGCAAATGCCGAGGCCAGCCAGTCGAGAAATAAATCTTCAGCGCGGCGCACTACCGGGGAAGGGATGTCTGCATACCGCAATTCGGCGGCAAAGCGGGCGAGCGCCGCGCTGGCACCCATGCTTTGGCCGCCGTTAATAATCATTCAGATCGCCCCTTCGCGTTCAAGCTGCTGCCTTTCAGCAGCGCTCAACCCCAGTTCGGCGAGAATCGACTGCGTATGTTCGCCCAGCGCGGGCACGGCGTCCATGCGCGGATCATCGCTTGCCAGCGCGGCAGGCGGCAGCAGCGCGGGCAAGGGGCCGACCGGCGAGGCTATCGTGCGCCAGCGGTTACGCGCCGCCAGTTGCGGATGCCGCCATAGCGCCGCCAGGTCATTGACGCGGGCATTGGCGATCTCGGCGGCGTCAAGCCGCTGCACCAGCGTGGCGGCGTCCAGTTGCGCAAAAACTTCGTCAATGATCGCCGCCAGGTCCTGGCGATGGGCCTGGCGCTGCGCATTGCCGGCGAACCGCTCGTCCTGCGCGAGTTCGGGGCGCAGCAAGACGCGCGCGCAGAACACCGCCCACTCGCGCTCGTTCTGCAAGCCCAGCATCACCGTATCGTCAGCGCCGACTTTGAACGGCCCATACGGATAGATCGTGGCATGCGCCGCGCCGGTGCGTGCCGGCGGCGGCTGATCGTCGATGCTGTAATACAGCGGGTAGCTCATCCACTCGGCCATGGCTTCGAGCATGGATATTTCGATGCGGCGGCCGCGGCCGGTTTTGCCGCGCTCCAGCAGCGCGGCGAGGATGCCCGAGTAGGCATACATGCCCGCCGCAATGTCGGCAGTCGAATTGCCCGCCTTGCACGGCGACTCGGGCGTGCCGGTCACCGAGAGGAAACCGGATTCGCTCTGGATCAGCAGGTCGTAGGCTTTTTTTTCCGTGTAGGGACCATCGTCGCCGTAACCCGAAATGTCGCACACGATCAATCGCGGATAAACCTCTGCCAGCGCCGCGAAAGAAAGCCCGAGGCGCGCCGCCGCTCCCGGCGCGAGATTCTGTACCAGCACATCGGCGCCCTCCAGCAGGCGGTCCAGCACGCCGCGCGCCAGCGGGTGCTTCACGTCCAGCGCCAGGCTTTCCTTGGAGCGGTTGGTCCACACGAAATGCGACGCCATGCCGCGCGTGCGCTTGTCATAGCCGCGCGCAAAATCGCCGCTGCCGGGACGCTCGATCTTGATCACCCGCGCACCCAGATCGGCCAGCTGACGCGTGGCAAACGGAGCCGCAATGGCATGCTCCAGCGTAACGACCGTAATACCCTCCAGCGGACGGCTTTGCGCTTCCTTCGGTCGGCTTTGCACTTCCTTCGGGCGCATCAGAACGACCTCGGCAAACCGAGCACGTGTTCGGCGACATACGACAGGATCAGGTTGGTCGAAACGGGCGCCACCTGGTACAGCCGCGTTTCACGGAACTTGCGCTCGATATCGTATTCGGCCGCGAAGCCGAAGCCGCCATGCGTCTGCAAACACACATTGGCGGCCTCCCACGACGCCTTGGCGGCAAGATATTTGGCCATGTTGGCTTGCGCGCCGCACGGCTGATGGGCGTCAAACAGGTTGCACGCTTCCCAGCGCATGAGATTGGCGGCTTCCGTCTCAATGTGGCTTTCGGCAATCGGAAACTGCACGGCCTGGTTCTTGCCGATGGGGCGATCGAACACGATGCGATCGTTTGCATACTTCGCCGCGCGGCCAATGAACCAGTACGCATCGCCGATGCATTCGGCGGCAATCAGCGTACGCTCGGCGTTGAGTCCGTCGAGAATGTACTTGAAGCCCCGGCCCTCTTCGCCAATCAGGTTTTCAGCCGGAATTTCCAGGTTGTCGAAAAACACCTCGTTGGTCTCGTGATTGACCATGTTGCGAATGGGCCGCACGGTCATGCCCTTGCCAATCGCCTCCTCCAGGTCAACGATAAAAATCGACATGCCCTCGGACTTGCGCTTGACCTCGGCAACCGGCGTCGTGCGCGCCAGCAGTATCATCAGGTCGGAGTGCTGGATGCGCGAGATCCACACCTTCTGGCCATTGACGACATAACGGTCGCCCTGCTTCACCGCGGTGGTCTTCAGCCTGGTCGTGTCGGTGCCGGTCGTCGGCTCGGTCACGGCCATTGACTGCAAGCGCAGCTTGCCGCTGGCGATGCCGGGCAGATATCTGCTTTTTTGCGCGGCCGAGCCGTGCCGCACCAGGGTGCCCATGTTGTACATCTGGCCATGGCAGGCGCCGGCGTTACCGCCGCAGCGATTGATTTCCTCCATCACGACAGAGGCTTCCGCGAGGCCCAGGCCGGCGCCGCCGTATTCCTGCGGAATCATCACCGCCAGCCAGCCCGCCCCGGTCAGCGCGTCAACGAATTCTTCCGGGTAGCCGCGCGCCTCGTCAATGCGGCGAAAATACTCATCAGGGTAATGCGCGCACAAATCGCGCAGCGCCTCGCGCAGTTCCGGAAATTTTTCGGCAGCAGCATTCATGGCGTAATTTTCCCGGTGACTTTCGCTTGCATGGTGATGCGGCCCTGCTGATCTTCCATCCAGAGGCTGATCCTGCCATCTTCAGCCGGCGCGCCGCAAGCGCGAAACGCGCCGATGCAGCAGAGCGGGCTGACGGCGCGAAACTCGAAGCGCGCAGGCTTGAATCGTGGCTGCTCGCGGCGCAATAAATCCAGCAGCAGCGTGGCCTGCAGCGGGCCATGCACCACCAGGCCGGGATAACCCTCGACCCTGGTGGCGTACGGATGATCGTAGTGAATGCGATGCCCGTTGAAGGTCAGCGCCGAGTAACGGAACAGCAACACCGGATCCGGCACAATCACGCGCGACCAGGTGGCCGGTGGCGGCGCAACCGCAGGGGTCGGCGGATTCGCCGGATGCGCTTCCCCGGGCGGGTTGTCGCGATAAACGATGTCCTGTTCTTCAATCACGCACACGCCGTCCGCGTCGCCGATTTCGTGGCGCAACAGCAGAAAAATCATGTCGCCGCTGCGGCCCTGCTTGCGGCCGACGCTGACAATCGTCGAACGCCGTTCGACCTTCTGGCCAACGCACAGCGGACGCAGGAAATCGGCGCGCGCGCCGGCGAACATCCGGCGCGGCAGCGGCACGGGCGGCAGGAATCCGCCACGCGGCGGATGGCCATCCGGCCCCAGCTCGGATTGACGGCTGGCGGTCAGAAAATACAGGTAATGCCAAAACGGCGGGATGGCAGCGCCGACTTTTGGCGCCGGATCGTTGCGGTCCAGCGTAGCGCCCAGCAAGACCAGCGGCGCAGCATGCAACTCGTCATGCGCAACTGCGTTGCGGCCTTCCCATTGGGCGAGGTACTCAAGATCAGTCGTCATGCTTTTCCTGCCCGTTCCGCCCGTTTCTTTTCAGCCAGGGCGTCAGGCTCAAATGCGCTCAATCACCATGGCCAGCCCCTGTCCCACGCCGATGCACAGGCTGACCACGGCGTACCGCTTCTGGCTGCGGATGAGTTCTCGCGTTGCGGTCAGCGCCAAACGCGCGCCGGATGCCCCGAGCGGATGGCCGAGCGCGATGGCCCCTCCGTTGGGATTGACCCGCGCATCATCCAGCGCGACATTCATCAACTTCAGGCAGGACAGCACCTGTGGCGCGAAAGCCTCATTGATCTCGATGATGTCCATGTCATGCAACGTCAATCCGGCGCGTTCCAGCGCCCTGGGAATCGCATGCGCCGGGCCCACCCCCATGATGCGCGGCGCGACTCCTGCGGCTGCCGCCGAAAGAATGCGCGCCAGCGGCTTGGCCCCGGCCTTTTCGCCGGCGGCACGGCTGCCGATCAGCAGCGCGGCGGCGCCATCGTTTATGCCGGAAGCATTGCCTGCGGTCACCACACCGCCTGCCGCCAGCGGCTTGAGGGCAGCCAGCGTTCCACTGTTCGCCTCGGGGCGCGGGTGCTCGTCCTGGCCGACGATGCGGGGTGGCGTCTTGCGTCCGGTAGGCACGCTGACCGGATGAATTTCGCCGGTGAAAAAGCCTGCGGCACGCGCCCGTTCATACTTCGCCTGCGAGGCCGCGGCAAAATAATCCGAATCCTCGCGGGAGATGCCGAATTCACGGGCCACGTTATCCCCCGTTTCCGGCATCGTGTCGTTCCCGTAACGCGCAATCATGTCCGGATTCGGAAAGCGTGCGCCGATCGTGGTGTCATACATCCTGCAGTCGCGGCTATAGGCGCTTTCGGCCTTGCCGATCACAAAAGGCGCCCGGCTCATGCTCTCTACGCCCCCCGCAAGGTACAGTTCGCCCTCGCCGCAGGTAATGGCGCGCGCAGCATCGACGACGGCCGCCAGGCCGCTGGCGCACAGGCGGTTTACCGTCTGGCCCGGCACAGTGACCGGGAAATCGGCCAGCAGCAGGGCATTGCGCGCGATGTTGCGCGCATCCTCGCCTGACTGCGTTACGCAACCAAGAAGCACATCCTCGATTTGCCCCGCCTGCCAGGGAGAGCGTTCAACCAGGGCCTGCATTACCCCCGCCACCAGATCATCCGGACGTACGGCGGCAAGACTGCCGGCATGACGCCCGAAAGCGGAACGAAGACCATCGTAAATATACGCATCAAGCATTTTCTTGTGCTCCTGGGACAACTATATTCCACTACTCCACGGACGGTCCGCACCTCACGCGAGCGGCGCACGATTACCGGACGAGCGATGCATGCCTCAGACCGGATCCCAGCTGAAAATATCGCCTGATACATCCAGCGGCACGAAGCTCGTCCGCAGCGCCGGCATTGCGTGCTCCGCAACGCTCTGCGGCGTCCACCCCTCGCTGCGATGAATGCCGCGCATGGGGCGCGGCTGGCTCATGAGGAATATCTCATTGCCGCGCACCGCGAAAATCTGTCCGGTGACTTCTTTTGCCGTATCGGAGGCGAGATAAACAACCACCGGGGCAATTTTCGATGTTTCCATCGCCTGCAACCGCTTGACGCGCGCCTGCTGGGCCGGCGTGTCAGTCGGGATGGAGCCGATCATGCGGCTCCAGGCAAAAGGCGCGATGCAGTTCGAGCGCACATTGTAGCGGCGCATATCCAGCGCAATCGACTTGGACAATGCCGCGATGCCAAGTTTCGCTGCGGAATAGTTGGCCTGCCCCAGGTTGCCGATGAGCCCCGAAGTGGAGGTCATATGCACATACGAGCTGCTCTCCTGTTTGCGGAAGTGCTCGGCGGCGGCGCGGCTCATGAAAAATGCGCCGTTCAGATGCACATCAATGACGTCGCGCCACTGCTCTTCGGACATCTTGTGGAAAATCACATCGCGCAGGATGCCGGCGTTGTTCACCACGCTGTCAATGCGCCCGAAAGTATCCAGCGCACACTCGACGATGCGGTGAGCGCTGGCCCATGAGGCAACGCTCTCATAGTTCGCTGCCGCCCGCCCGCCGTTCCGAATGATTTCCTGGACCACGCCTTCCGCCGGAGTCTGGTCGCTGCCCGAACCATCGGTGGCGGTGCCCAGATCGTTGACCACCACATGCGCGCCTTCAGCCGCCATCAGCAAAGCGATATCGCGGCCAATGCCGCGGCCCGCGCCCGTTACAACCACAACCTTGTCCCGCATCATGCCTTGCCCGCCCATTCCTTCTTTCCCCTTGCTGATTGTCCGTAATTAATTTGCGATCCGTCCGTCTCCGGGCAAGCGCCCGGCATTTTTTCCGGATCAGGCCTGCGGGCGCATATGGGCGCTTGCCTCATCTTCAATCCGCTGCCAAATTTCAAGGGCCATCGGATTCTGGCTCTCTTCGAGGATATGGCCAACGAGCCCGACTGCCCGCGCCATGACACCGATCCCGCGCACAATTTTCCACGGGAAGCCAAACTCGCAACAAATGGCGCCGATGGCGCCTGTGGCATTGATCGGCAATGACTTGCCGGCGGCGCGCTCCGCCTCGCGGCCAATAGCCTGCATCAAGGCGACATAGCGGCCCGACAACCCGTTTTCTGCGGCCAGCTGAAAAAGACGCGGCGTGCGCGGATCAACCGGCTTGTGCAATGGATGCCCCAGCCCCGGAATGATCGCGCCCTGGGCGCGCATGCGGCTCACCGTCTCCCTCGCCAGTTGCTCCAGATCGACTGCCGCGTTGCTGCCTTGCGGCAACGCTTCATACAGCATGCGCGCAGCCGTTTCCGTGCTGCCCACAAATACCGAGCCAAGGCCGCACAGTCCGGCGGCAACCGCCGCCTGCAGCGACTCCGGCGCACCGGCATACGTCAGCCGCGCGGCCAGCGCGCTCGGCGTAATGCCATGCTCGACCAGCGTCACGACAATCGCATTGAACACCACCGATTCGGCCGGGGTCGGCAGGCGCGCGGTGAGTTCCAGAAAAGCCATATCGCCCAGGTTCAGCTTGCCAAGTATTTCACCGGGCAAATCCCGGTTCCTGACGGTAATGCGGTCTGGCGTACTCCAGGCCAAATCGGAACGAATGGATTTTTGCTTTCTGGTCATGATATCAGTCGCTCCAAAAGTTCAAACTTTTCCCGCCTGTCGCCCGGCGGCCTGCCTTGCATGAAAACGCGCCTGCTGCCACGAGCGCATCTTGCAACGCGCAGGAATTCATCGTCGGCATGCATTGCCGGAACTTGTTTTCTCTATTCCTTGGCTTGTCAGCAGTCCGTCTACCCGGACACTTTACTGCGTTGTTCTTCGGCAGCGAGATACGCACGCATGGCCGGAGCCG
>CAZQTB010000037.1:0-16245 GCA_964596295.1 uncultured Rhodocyclaceae bacterium
CTCGATGCGCAGCAGCTGGTTGTACTTGGCGATGCGGTCCGAGCGGCTAAGCGATCCGGTATTGATCTGCAGCGCATTCAGGCCGACGGCGATGTCGGCAATCGTCGAATCCTCGGTCTCGCCGGAGCGATGCGAAATGACGGCGGTGTAGCCCGCGCGCTTGGCCATTTCAACCGCGGCGAAGGTTTCGGTGAGTGTGCCGATCTGGTTGATCTTGACCAGTATCGAATTGGCGATGCCCTGCTGGATGCCTTCCCCGAGGATCTTTGGATTGGTGACGAATATATCGTCGCCGACGATCTGCACCTTCCTGCCCAGCCGGTCGGTAAGCAGCTTCCAGCCCGGCCAGTCGGCCTCGCTCATGCCGTCTTCGATGCTGATGATGGGATAGCGGTCGGCCAGCGTCGCCAGATAGTCGGTGAAAGCTTCGGAACCCAGTTCCAGCTTTTCGGAAGCGAGCACATAGCGGCCGCCGCGATAAAACTCGGAGGCGGCGCAATCCAGCGCCAGCACGACATCCTGGCCCGGCGTGTAGCCGGCGGATTCGATGGCGCGCAGGATGAGCTCGATGGCTTCGTCGTTGCCCGAGACATTCGGCGCGAAGCCGCCTTCGTCGCCCACGGTGGTCGGGTAGCCTTTCTTGTCCACCAGTTTTTTCAGGTGCTGGAAAACTTCGGCGCCGCAGCGCAGGGCTTCGCGGAAGGATTGCGCGCCGACCGGCACGATCATGAATTCCTGGATGTCGAGATTGTTGTTGGCATGCGCGCCGCCGTTGATGACGTTCATCATCGGCACCGGCATCTGCATCGGGCCGGAGCCGCCGAAATAGCGGTACAGCGGCAGGCCGGCTTCTTCCGCCGCCGCCTTGGCCACGGCCATCGAGACGGCCAGGATGGCATTGGCGCCGAGGCGCGACTTGTTGTCCGTGCCGTCGAGTTCGATCAGCGACTGGTCGATGAATGCCTGTTCTTCGGCGTCGAGGCCCATGACGGCTTCGGAAATCTCGGTGTTGACGTTTTCGACGGCGCGCTCGACGCCCTTGCCGAGATAACGTCCGCTATCGTCGTCGCGCAGTTCGATGGCTTCGCGCGAGCCGGTGGAGGCGCCGGACGGCACGGCGGCGCGGCCCATGATGCCGGATTCGAGCAGGACATCGGCTTCGACGGTGGGATTGCCGCGCGAATCAAGAATCTCGCGGGCGACGACATCAACGATTGCACTCATGATGAACCTCGGATAGTAGGTTAAAAACGCTGGGCGAAGCCGCGGCGCTTGACCGCGGCATCGAGTTCGAGCAGGGTTTCCAGAAGCTCCGGCATGCCGGCCAGCGGCCAGGCATTGGGGCCGTCGGAAAGCGCCTCGGCAGGGTTGGGATGCGTTTCCATGAACAGCCCGGAAATGCCCGCGGCGACTGCCGCGCGCGCCAGCACGGGAACGAATTCGCGCTGGCCGCCGGAAGAAGCGCCCTGCCCGCCGGGCAGTTGCACCGAATGCGTGGCATCGAACACCACCGGGCAACCGGTTTCGCGCAGGATCGCCAGGCTGCGCATGTCGGAGACGAGGTTGTTGTAGCCGAAGGATGCGCCGCGCTCGCAGACCATGATGGTGTCCGCCCCGCCATTGGCCTGCTTGGCCTTGGCGACGACATGCCGCATGTCGTCCGGCGCAAGGAACTGGCCCTTCTTGATATTCACCGGTTTGCCGGAGGCGGCGCAGGCCTGGATGAAATCGGTCTGGCGGCAGAGAAAGGCCGGGGTTTGCAGGACGTCGACCACGCTGGCGACGGCCGCAATTTCATCTTCGGCATGCACATCGGTAAGCACCGGCACGCCGATCTGTTTTTTGACCTCGGCGAGAATCGCCAGGCCCGTTTCCATGCCCGGCCCGCGAAAAGACGCGCCCGAACTGCGATTGGCCTTGTCATATGACGATTTGTAGATGAAATTGAGGCCCAGCGCGCCGCAGATTTCCTTCAGCCGCCCCGCCGTATCCAGCGCCATCTGCCGCGATTCGATGACGCACGGGCCGGCAATGAGGAACAGCGGCTGGTCGAGACCGGCGTTGAAATGGCACAGTTTCATGGCTTCGCCCGCCGCATTCCAAGGGCGCTTTCCAGCGACGGATTCAAAGCGGCGCGGCGTGCCGCCAGCGCCGACTTTACGTAGGCAATGAACAGCGGATGCCCGCTGCGCGGATTGGAGGTGAATTCCGGATGGAACTGGCAGCCGACGAACCACGGATGCTGCTTTTCGGGCAGCTCGATCATTTCGCACAGCGGCTTGCCTTCGGCCGAAACGCCGGAAACGACCAACCCGGCCTGCTCCAGGCGCGGCAGGTAGGCCTCATTGACCTCGTAGCGATGGCGATGCCGCTCGATAATGGTTTGCTGTCCATAGACCTTGCGCGCCAGCGAGCCTTCCCTGAGCTGGCATTTCTGTCCGCCGAGGCGCATGGTGCCGCCCAGATCGGAATTGGCGTCGCGCTGTTCGATTTTGCCTTCGCGGTCGAGCCATTCGGTAATCAGCGCAATCACCGGGTGGGGGTTGGCCGCGTCGAATTCCGTGCTGTGCGCGTCCGCCAGCCCGGCGACGTTGCGGGCAAACTCGATCACTGCGAGCTGCATGCCCAGGCAGATGCCGAGATACGGAACCTTGTTCTCGCGCGCGTAGCGGATGGCGGCGATTTTGCCCTCTGTGCCGCGCCGGCCAAAACCGCCGGGAACCAGGATGGCGTCCATCGCCGCCAGCGCAGCGCAGCCGTGCTTTTCCAGCGCTTCGGAATCGATGTAATGCACATGCACCCGGCTGCGCGTATGGATGCCCGCATGCACCAGCGCCTCGGTCAGCGATTTGTAGGATTCGGTGAGATCGACATACTTGCCGACGAAGGCGATATTCACCTCGTCCTGCGGGTGCTCCAGCGCATCGACCAGGTTGTTCCAGACCGACAGGTCGGCGGCGCGGGCGAGGACGCCCAGCTTGTGGCAAACGATCTCGTCCAGCATCTGGTCATGCAGCATGGAAGGAATCTTGTAGATGCTGTCGGCATCGAGCGCGGAAATCACCGCTTCCGGCTGGACATTGGTGAATAGCGCAATCTTTGCGCGCTCATCCGCCGGCAACGGCCGGTCGGCGCGGCACAGCAGGATGTCGGGCTGGATGCCGATCTGCCGCAGCTCCTTGACCGAATGCTGGGTGGGCTTGGTTTTCAGCTCGCCGGCCGTGGGTATCCAGGGCACCAGCGTGAGATGGATATAGCAGGCGTTGTTCCTGCCTTCCTGGATGCCCATCTGGCGGATGGCTTCGAGGAAAGGCAGCGACTCGATGTCGCCCACGGTGCCGCCGACTTCCACAATCGCCACGTCGGCCCCTTCGGCGCCGCGCTTGATATAGAGTTTTATTTCATCGGTAATATGAGGAATTACTTGAACTGTCTTTCCTAAGTACTCGCCACGACGCTCTTTTTTTATAACCGACTCGTAAATCTGGCCAGTGGTGAAATTATTGCGCTTGCCCATCTTGGCGCTGGTAAAGCGCTCGTAATGGCCCAGGTCAAGGTCGGTTTCGGCGCCATCCTCGGTGACGAACACCTCGCCATGCTGGAATGGCGACATGGTGCCGGGATCGACATTGATGTAGGGGTCAAGCTTGAGATGGGTGACCCTGATGCCGCGCGATTCGAGAATCGCCCCCAAACTCGCGGCGGCGATGCCCTTGCCCAGACTGGACACGACACCACCCGTGACGAAAACATATTTAGCCATGAAAATGCAGGTGCGGGAAATTCCAATGATAGCGGAAATTGCCGCGTTGAAAGAAAGCCTGTGCCAGATGCGTCTTCAAATGGACGTGAGTTCGCGCACTGAGCGGCACGGCGCGCGCATAAAACAGCCTCCCGGACACAAATCCTTCCTCATCGGACATCAACCGGCGCAGTATAATCTGCGCTTTTCATCGAGCAGGAATCCCCATGGAAGCCGAACGCATCAATGCCGTCGCCAATCGCATCGCCGACCTCAAGGCGCGCGAGCAGGAATTGCGGAGGTATCTTTGACTACGATGCCAAGGCATCGCGTCTCGAAGAAATCGTCGGCCTGCTGGAAGATCCCAAGATCTGGGATGACGCCGAAAAAGCCCAGGCCCTGGGCCGCGAACGGAAATCGCTCGAATCCGTCGTCCTGAGCCTTGACGCGATTGCCCGGCGGCTGGCCGACAGCCGCGAGCTGTTCGATCTGGCCAAAGGCGAAGACGATGAAGCCACGTTGATCGCCGTCGAAAGCGATCTTGCCGCGGTGGAAAAGGAAGTCGGCGGCCTGGAGTTCCGCCGCATGTTCAACAACCCCGCCGACGCCAACAATTGCTTCATCGATATCCAGGCCGGCGCAGGCGGCACCGAGGCCTGCGATTGGGCCAGCATGCTGCTGCGGCAGTACCTGCGCTATTGCGAGCGCAAGGGCTTCAAGGCCGAAGTGCTGGAAGAAACCGACGGCGATGTCGCCGGCATCCGCAGCGCCTCGCTCAAGGTTGAAGGCGACTACGCCTACGGCCTGCTGCGCACGGAAACCGGCGTGCACCGGCTGGTGCGCAAAAGCCCTTTCGACTCCTCGGGCGGACGCCACACCTCCTTTGCCAGCCTGTATGTCTATCCCGAGATTGACGATTCGATTGAAGTCGAGGTCAACCCCGCCGACCTGCGCATCGATACCTTTCGCGCCAGCGGCGCAGGCGGCCAGCACATCAACAAAACCGACTCCGCCATCCGCATCACGCACATTCCGTCCGGCATCGTCGTGCAATGCCAGAATGACCGTTCCCAGCACCGCAACCGCGCCGAGGCGATGACCATGCTCAAGTCGCGGCTCTACGAAGCGGAGCTGCGCAAGCGCCAGGCCGAAGCCGACAAGCTGGAAGCCGGCAAGACCGACGTCGGCTGGGGCCACCAGATTCGCAGCTATGTGCTGGACCAAAGCCGCATCAAGGACCTGCGCACCAATGTCGAAACGTCCAACACGCAAAAAGTGCTGGACGGCGACCTCGATCCGTTTATTGAAGCCAGCTTGAAGCAAGGGGTATGAAAATGAGCAATGACGCATCCAGCAAGGCCGATGAACGCATTGGCGCAACCGGCCCCGCGACCGGCGAGGAAAATCGCCTGATTGCCGAGCGCCGCCAGAAACTTGCGCAGTGGCGCGCCAGCGGCGCGGCTTTTCCCAATGACTTCTCGCGCGAGAATCTTGCCGGGCGGCTGGATGAGCTCTACAGCGCCAAAACCCGCGAGGAACTCGAAGCGATGCCGATTACCGTCAAGGTGGCGGGCCGCATCATGCTCAAGCGCGTCATGGGCAAGGCGAGTTTCGCCACGATCCAGGACATGTCGGGGCGCATCCAGATCTTCGTCAGCAACGACAGCATCGGTGAGAAAAACCACCAGGATTTCAAGTCCTGGGACAGCGGCGACATTATTGGCTGCGAAGGTTCGCTGATGAAAACCAGGACCGGCGAGCTCACCGTGCATTGCAGTGCCGTTCGCCTGCTGAGCAAATCGCTGCGGCCGCTGCCGGAGAAGTTTCACGGCCTCACCGACATCGAGCAGAAATACCGCAGCCGCTATGTCGACCTCATCACCAATGAGCAGACGCGCTTTACCTTCGTTGCCCGCAGCCGCATGGTGCAGTCGATCCGCAATTACATGATGCATCACGGCTTCCTCGAAGTGGAGACGCCGATGATGCACTCCCTCCCCGGCGGCGCGGCGGCCAAACCGTTCAAGACGCATCACAATGCGCTGGACATGGAGCTGTTCCTGCGCATTGCGCCCGAGCTTTACCTGAAGCGCCTTGTTGTCGGCGGCTTCGAGAAGGTATTCGAGGTCAACCGCAATTTCAGGAACGAGGGGCTTTCCCCGCGCCACAACCCCGAATTCACCATGATGGAGTTCTACGAGGCCTATTCGGACTACCGCAAGCTGATGGATTTCACCGAAGGCCTGCTGCGCCATTCGGCACGCGAGGCGCTCGGCACCGAGGTATTCGAATACCAGGGCCGCACGCTCGACTTGTCCAAGCCGTTTGCCCGCCTGACCATTGTCGGCGCTATCCATCACTACCATCCCGGCTATTCGTTGGAGCAGTTGAACGACAGCGCCTGGCTGCGGCAAAAACTCGCCGACCTCAAGCTCGACCTCCAGGCGCCGCATCTGGCAAACGCGGGCCTCGGCACGCTGCAACTGGCGCTGTTCGAGGAAACCACGGAAGCCGACTTGTGGGAGCCGACCTACATCATCGACTACCCTGCCGAAGTCTCGCCCCTGGCGCGGCGCAGCGACACCAATCCGGAAGTTACCGAACGTTTTGAGCTGTTCATCGTCGGCCGCGAGATCGCCAACGGCTTTTCGGAACTGAACGATCCGGAAGATCAGGCGGCGCGTTTCCTTGAGCAGGCCAAAGCCAAGGAAGCCGGCGACGAAGAAGCGATGTATTACGACGCCGACTACATTCGCGCCCTGGAATACGGCCTGCCTCCCACCGGCGGTTGCGGCATCGGCATTGACCGGCTGATCATGCTGCTCACCGATTCCGCTTCCATCCGCGACGTTATTCTCTTTCCGCAGATGCGCCCCGATTAATGGCGCAATGAAACATCCACCGCTGGTTCCGGCTGAACTCGCGTCAACCAGTGACGGCACGCCGTTTTCAGCGGCTTACGGCGATGTTTATCATTCCGCGCATGGCGGGCTTGCCCAGGCCCGACAGGTTTTTATCCAGGGCAACAATCTGCTGCCGCGCTGGCGGGGCAGCGACCGGTTCGTGATTGCTGAAACCGGTTTCGGCCTGGGGTTGAATTTCCTCGCGACCTGGCAGGCCTGGCGGGACGCCGGGCAACCATGCCGCCTGCATTTTGTTTCCGTCGAAAAACATCCCTTTCGGCGCGACGACCTGGCCCGCAGTTTGGCCCATGAGTTGGCCGGCTTTGCCGAACTGGAAACGCTTGCCAGCCAGCTCATGCGCCAGTGGCCGCCGCTTGTCGCCGGCTTCCACCGGCTGCATTTCGAGGACGGCCGGGTTACGCTCACCCTGCTTTTCGGCGACGCGCAAGCGCAACTGCCGCGCCTGGCCGCCCGGCTTGACGCCCTTTATCTGGACGGCTTTGCGCCCGCCAAAAATCCCGCGTTGTGGTCCCCGGCAGTGCTGGCCGCCCTTACCCGCCTGTGCCATTCTGCAACGACGCTGGCGACATGGAGCGTCGCAGGCGAATTGCGCCGCACGCTCGAAAAGCTCGGCTGGGCCCTCGAACGCCGCCCCGGCTTCGGCGGCAAGCGCGAAATGCTCGTCGGCTGCCATGCAGTTGCCGTCTCGCCAGCGCCGTCCGGGCGAATACCGCTGCGCATAACTTTTTCGCACAGTGAAAACAAGGCGCTGGTGATCGGCGCCGGGCTGGCGGGAGCGGCGATCAGCGAACGGTTGGCCAATCGCGGCTGGCAGGTCGAGCTCTTCGAACGCAACGCCGCGCCCGCGCAGGAAGCCTCGGGCAATCCCTCCGGCGTGCTGCTGCCGCTGCTGGCCAAAGACGATGCGCATGCGGCACGGCTTTCGCGCGCCTGCTACCTCTACGCTCTGCGGCGTCTGGCCGCATTGCCTGCCGTGCGCTGGTCGCCCTGCGGCGTGCTGCACATTGCGCACGATGCGGCGCATGAGGCCCTGCAACGCGCCACGCTAGACGAACTGGGTTTGCCTGGCGGATTCGCCAGTTTTCTCGAACATGACGCCGCCGAGGCGCTGGTAGGGCATCCCCTGGCGCACGGCGGCTGGTGGTTTCCCGCGGGCGGCTGGGTTGATCCGGTCAGCCTGTGCGCCGCTTTGCTGGCTGCCGGCGGTGAGCGCATCCGCGCGCATTACGGCGTTGCCGTGACGCGCCTGCAGCAGACGGCCGATGGCTGGCAGGTATTTGACGGCGCGGGCGCCTTGCGCGGCAGCGCACCGCATATCATCCTCGCCAATGCCTGCGCCGCCGAAGCGCTCCTGCCCGACCCCGTGCCGCTGACGCTCGCGCCAATCCGCGGCCAGGTCAGTTATTTGGAATCCATTCCTGGACTGTCTGGCCCGGCAGCAAATGGCAACTATCCGCCGCTGCGCCATGTGCTCTGCCGTTCCGGCTACCTGACGCCGCCCGAATCGGGCATCGTCTGCATCGGCGCCAGCTTCGACAGCGGCGATAGCGCGCTGGAAAGCCGCCTTGCCGACCATCAGGGCAATCTGCGGCGTCTTGAAGAATTGCTGCCCGGCGCCGCGCAGGGCATCGATGCGCGCACGCTGGCCGGCCGCGTCGGCATTCGCGCGACAGCGCGGGACCGCGTGCCGCTGGTGGGCACCCTGCCCGCGCCGATGACAGCCAAGGAGGCGGCGCAGGCAAGGCTCTCCACGCTGCCGCGCATGGCGGGGCTGCATGCGCTGCTTGGGCTGGGCGCTCGCGGCATGATCTGGGCGCCGCTGGCGGCCGAGTTGCTGGCTAGCCAACTGGCAGGCGAACCCTTGCCTGTCGAGCGCGAGCTGGTCAATGCCATTGACCCGGCGCGCTTTTACCTGCACGCCCTGCGGCGCGACAAAGCCAACCGGCAAGCGGCTCACAGCCAGATGTAACAGCCGGTTTCCGTTTTACCCGCTGTCTGCTTTACTGCGTTATTCTGCATCTGAGCTTTAACCCCAAAGGAGACGCCCATGGAAACCAGTCAACCCGCATCCCGCACGCATCCACTGATACTCGTTGCCGCTGCCGCGGTTACTGCGGTTGCGCTGGCAGGCGTGGGGGTACTGACAGGTGTGCTGCCGAACCCGGCGGCTGCCCCCGCGCCTGACGTACCCGTGGCGCAGGAGAAATCAGTCGCCGACGAACCGCCGGTCGAACCCGCCAAGCCTGCAAACACAGCGCATGCAACAAAAAATACGCCCAAGCCGGCAAAAGTTGCCGGATCGCCAGCGCCGACTTCTGCAACCAGTCCAGTCGTCCCGAGAAAATGCCCGGACTGTGGCGTAGTCGAACAGATTCACGAAGTAACGGTGGTGCCTGAGGGCAGCGGTCTAGGCGGCATTGCCGGCGGCGTTGTCGGCGGTCTGCTTGGCAATCAGGTCGGCCAGGGCAAAGGCCGTTCGGTGGCGACTGTCGCTGGCGTTGTCGGTGGAGCACTGGCCGGTAATCAAATTGAAAAAACCATGAAGAAAAAACAAAGCTACGAGATTGTCATACGTTTTGAAGATGGCACGACGCGTACTTTTCCCAGCGACGCACTGCCTGCATGGCGCGAAGGCGATCGGGTGCGTTTGGAAAATGGCGTGCTGACAACGCGTTAACTGCGCAATAAAACGAAACGACTGCCTCGATTCATGCAAGCTTCTCAGGCCGCACCAGCCCGGGAAGCTTGTGCTTTGTCAGGCGGACAGCGCAGTATCCAGCCGGCGGAGCACCTGATCGCGCCCCATCACTTCCAGCACCGCATCGATTGCCGGGGATTGCGGCAGGCCCAGCAGGGCAACACGCAGCGGAATCGCCACCTGCGGCATTTTCAGGCCCAGCTCGGCGGCCGTCTGCTTCACCGTCTGGCCCAGGTCCGCCGCCTGCCATACGCAACCGGACAGACGTTCGCGCAGCACAGCCAGCGCCGTGCGCGCGCCTTCCGTCAAGTGCTGCGCACGGACTTCCTCGCTGGCATGGATAACCGCATAGAACGGGTGCACCGCATCGGCCAGCTCATTCAGGTTGCCCGCCCGGTCACGGTAGAGCGTCGCCACCTGCGCGGCATCGGGGCCGTCGGCAACCGAAACGCCCTGCTGCGCCAGCCGCCGCACAATTTCCGCGGCCAGGCGTTGCGGATCGGCCGACTTGATGTAATGCGCATTGAGCCAGTTGAGCTTTTCGGTATTGAATTGCGCCGCGGAAGCAGTGATATGGTCGAGGCCGAACCAGCGCACGAATTGTTCCATGGTGAAAACCTCGTCATCGCCATGCGACCAACCAAGTCGCGCCAGATAATTCAGCACCGCCTCGGGCAGGTAACCCGCCTCGTCATACTGCATCACCGACACGGCGCCATGCCGCTTGGAAAGCTTCTGCCCGTCGTCGCCGAGGATCATCGACAAATGCGCATAGCAAGGCACGGGCGCGCCCAGCGCCTGCAACAGGTTGATCTGGCGCGGCGTGTTGTTCACATGGTCGTCGCCGCGAATCACGTGGGTGATCGCCATATCCCAGTCGTCCACCACCACGCAGAAATTGTAGGTGGGCGCGCCATCGGCGCGGGCGATGATGAAATCATCCAGTTCGCCATTGGCAAATTCGATGCGCCCCTTGACCTGGTCGTCCCATGCCACGACGCCATCCAGCGGATTGCGAAAACGCACGACGGGCGGCACATCCGGTGGCGGCGGCAATGCCTTGCCGGCCTCGGGACGCCAGCGGCCGTCATAGCGCGGCTTTTCCTTGTTCGCCTCCTGCTCCGCGCGCAGGGCATCCAATTCTTCGCGCGTGGTGTAGCAGAGATAGGCCGTCCCCGCCGCCAGCATTTCATCGATAACCTGCTTGTAGCGGGCCATGCGCTGCGTCTGGTAAAACGGGCCTTCGTCATGCGTCAGCCCCAGCCATTGCATGCCGTCAAGAATCGCCTGCACCGCCTCGGGCGTCGAGCGTGCGACATCGGTATCTTCAATGCGCAAGATGAACGTCCCGCCATGACGCCGCGCATACGCCCAGGAAAACAGGGCGGTACGCGCGCCGCCGATATGGAGAAAACCCGTAGGGCTGGGGGCAAAGCGGGTACGCACCGTCATAGGAATGGGCAGGAAACAGAGAAAGGCTGCCGATTTTACGCCATGCGGCGCGCCGGAAGATTGACCGGAAGCCCTGCCTGTGGTTAAATTGCCGGCTCTTTTCGCGGGCGGTTAACTCAGCGGTAGAGTGCCACCTTCACACGGTGGAAGCCACTGGTTCGATCCCAGTACCGCCCACCATAAAACGCCTGCTCAGGAAGCCTTTTTAACGGCTTTTCATGCAAAACATTCGGGCGTTGCGAAGGCAGTTATGGGGCAAAACTATGTCAGAATTGCTTTTCGTCGTCCTCAAACGTTTGGGAAACAGGGTCGGACGTAGCATAATCAACGATGCTGTGATTTGACCAATAGCGTCTCCATGCCAAAAGAATCAAAAGAACCTACTTATTGCTATCACTGCCGCACGCACCACCCGCGCGACGAAATGCGCCGGATGGTGACCAAGACCGGCACGCGCTGGCGTTGCATTCGTAGTATCGAAGCGACACAACGCGGTCTTGAAGCGCGGGAAGCCTATGGCCGGCAGGTGTCCGAGATGAACAAGGCCGAATCCAAAGCCAGGGCACAGCGCCTGAACAATGCATTGCAGGAAAAATAACCTGCATGCTCCTGCCCGCCGGCCGCAAACTTGAATCGCCCTAAGCTCAGGCGAGCCTGCGGGTAGCCGCAACGGCATTACGGCTGCGCAAATGGCTGCTCCCAAAACGCTGCTCGTCGTATTCCACTCGATGACAGGCGGCACCGAACAGATGGCCCGCGCCCTGATCAAGGGCGCTGCGGTGGAAAGCGCTGTCCGCACCCGCCTCAAGCATGCTGCCCAGACCTTCCCGGAGGATGTTCTTGCGGCCGACGGCTACGTTTTTGCGACGCCGGAAAATCTCGGCGCCGTTTCCGGCCTGATGAAGGATTTCTTCGACCGCTGCTACTACCCTGCGCTGGACAAGATCAACGGCCGCCCTTATGCAGCGTTAATTTGCGCAGGCAGCGACGGGCAGAATGCCGCGCGGCAGATTGACCGCATCGCCACAGGCTGGCGGTTGCGGGCGATTGCCGATTCCCTGATCGTCTGCACTCATGCACAGACGCCCATGGAAATTCTGCGTCGAAAAACAATTTCAACGGAAGATCTCGCGCGTTGCGAGGAGCTTGGCGGCGCAATGGCAGGCGGGCTGGCTTTGGGCATCTTCTGATCCGGGTGCGGCAGCGGATCAGGCCGCCTGATCCAGGCCAAACGCCCGGTGTAATGCGCGCACCGCAAGTTCCAGATATTTTTCATCCACGACAACCGATATTTTGATTTCAGACGTTGAAATCATCTGGATGTTGATGCCCTCCTCGGCCAGGGTACGGAACATCCTGCTGGCCACGCCGGGATGGGAGCGCATGCCGACGCCGACAGCCGAAACCTTGCAAATCTTGTTATCGCCTTCAATGGCGCGCGCGCCCACATGGGGCCTGATCTGGTCTTCCAGCATCTTCTTCGCGCGCGCATACTCGTTGCGATTGACCGTAAAAGAAAAATCCGTCGTGCCATCGTGGCCGACGTTCTGAATGATCATATCGACGTCAATGTTGGCGTCGGCAATCGGGCCGAGAATCTGGTAAGCAATGCCGGGACGATCCGGCACGCCTGACACCGTAAGCTTGGCCTCATCGCGGTTGAACGCAATGCCGGAAATGATCGGTTGTTCCATCGGGGTATCTTCCTCAAATGTAATGAGCGTGCCGGCGGTCTCCCGGCCTGCTTCCTCCAGGCTGGAGAGCACGCGCAGCTTGACCTTGTATTTTCCTGCGAATTCGACCGAACGTATCTGCAAGACCTTCGAGCCGAGGCTGGCCATTTCCAGCATTTCCTCAAAGGTAATCTGGTTGAGTTTTCTGGCTTCCGGCACGATGCGCGGGTCAGTCGTATAGACGCCATCAACGTCGGTATAAATCTGGCATTCGTCCGCCTGCAGCGCGGCCGCAAGAGCCACCCCGGATGTGTCCGACCCTCCCCGGCCCAGCGTCGTGATATTGCCGTTGGCATCCACGCCCTGAAACCCGGCAACGATTGCCACGATGCCATTATCCAGGCTATGGCGGATACCGCTTTCCTCGATATCGAGAATCCGCGCCTTGGAGAAAGCGCTGTCGGTCAAGATTTTCACTTGACCGCCGGTATAGCTCCTGGCTTTCACGCCAATATCGCGCAGCGCCATGGCCAGCAGGGTGATGCTGACCTGCTCGCCGGTAGCCAGCATGGCATCCAGCTCGCGCAGATCGGGCTGCGGGGAGACGTCATGCGCCAATTCAATCAGGCGATTGGTTTCGCCGCTCATGGCAGAAACCACGACGACGACCCGATGCCCTTGCGCCTTCCAGCGCGCGACACGTTTCGCGACATTGCGGATACGCTCAGGCGAACCCATCGATGTGCCGCCGTATTTCTGGACAATTAAAGCCATTTCCGTTTCTTGATTAAATAAAAAAGAAATTTTACCCGATAGCCGGTTTGCGCCGCGGCAAGCTCATGCAAGCGAGCGAAGCATTTTAGGATAAATTACATCCCGGACAAGAAGGGAATACGCAATGAGCAGAGTCGTTCAACCAAAACCGATGCAACGCTGTCCGTGGTGCGGAACCGATCCGCTCTATGCCTCTTATCACGACAACGAATGGGGCGTACCCTGCCATGACGAGCGCGCGCTGTTCGAGTTCCTGCTGCTTGAAGGCGCGCAGGCCGGGCTGTCATGGATCACCATTCTCAGGAAACGTGAAAACTATCGTCGCGCCTTCGACGGCTTTGCCGTGGAAAAAATTGCCCGTTACGGCGAAGAGGATGTCGCGCGGCTGCTGAGCGATGCCGGTATCGTGCGCAATCGGCTGAAGATTGCAGCCAGTATCACCAATGCTCGCGCCACGCTGGAACTTTACGAACAGGGCGGCACGCTTGATCAGTTGTTATGGCAGTTTGTTGACGGCCGGCCACGCATCAACCGTTGGCGCACCATGGCAGAAATTCCAGCCATTACCCCCGAAGCGGAAGCGTTGTCAAAAGAGCTCAAGCAGCGCGGTTTTCGCTTCATCGGCCCCACCGTCATGTATGCCCATATGCAGGCTACCGGCATGGTGAATGATCATCTGGTTTCCTGTCAGCGCCACGCCGACTTGACCGGTTAACGCTGACGGCGCGCAACTGCGCCGTCCCGGGAGACCCGGCTAGGCATGGTTTTCAGCCCTTGGCAAACACCAGGTGTCCTTTTGCCGCATCCACGCGAATCACATCCTTGGCGGCGAATTTGCCTTCGAGCATCTGTTTGGCCAGCGGGTTCTCGATTTTTTCCTGGATTGCCCGTTTCAAGGGCCGTGCGCCGAATACCGGATCGAAGCCCGCCTCGGCAATCAGGGCCAGTGCCGCTTCGCTCACTTCCAGCGCCATATCCATGCGCGCCAGACGCTTTTCAAGATACTGCAACTGGATGCGTCCAATCCGCGCGATATCCTTCTCGTCCAGCGCATGGAAGACCACAATTTCATCAATTCGATTGACAAACTCGGGGCGGAAATGCGTCTTCACCTCGCCCATCACGGCAAGCTTGACCACGCCGTAATCCGAGCCTGACATCTGCTGGATCATCTGGCTGCCCAGGTTGGATGTCATGACGATCACCGTGTTCTTGAAATCCACCGTGCGGCCCTGCCCATCGGTCATGCGGCCATCATCGAGCACCTGCAGCAGCACGTTGAAGACGTCCGGATGCGCTTTTTCTATTTCGTCGAACAGGATCACCGAATACGGCTTGCGCCGCACCCGCTCGGTGAGATAGCCACCCTCCTCGTAACCCACATAGCCCGGCGGTGCGCCAATCAGGCGGGCGACGGAATGCTTTTCCATGAACTCGCTCATGTCGATGCGGATCAGATGATCTTCGGCATCGAACAAAAACTCGGCCAGCGCCTTGCACAGCTCGGTCTTGCCCACGCCCGTGGGGCCGAGGAAGAGGAAGGAGCCATACGGCCGGTTTTCCTCCGACAGACCGGCGCGCGAACGCCGGATCGCATCCGATACCAGACGCACCGCCTCATCCTGACCGACCACGCGGGCGTGCAGGCGATCTTCCATTTTCAGCAATTTCTCGCGCTCGCCCTGCATCATCTTGGCTACCGGGATGCCGGTGGCGCGCGATACCACTTCGGCAATTTCCTCGACGCCAACCTGCGTACGCAGGAGTTTTTTCGTAGCCGCCGCATCGCCAGCGCCGAGTTTTTCCGCAGTCTTCAACTGCGCTTCCAGTTGCGGCAGCTTGCCGTATTGCAGTTCGGCCAGCTTGTCGAACTGCCCCTTGCGCTGCAATTCAGCCATCTGCACGCGCAGATGATCAATCTCTTCCTTGATATGGGCCGAACCCTGAACCTGGGCTTTTTCAGCTTTCCATACCTCTTCCAGATCGTTGTATTCGCGTTCCAGCGCAGCGATTTCCTGCTCGATCAAGGTCAGCCGTTTTTTTGACGCCTCGTCCTGCTCTTTCTTTACCGCCTCGCGCTCGATCTTCAATTGAATCAGGCGGCGTTCGAGCTTGTCCATGACTTCAGGCTTGGAATCAATTTCAATCTTGATGCGCGCCGCCGCCTCGTCAATCAGGTCAATGGCCTTGTCGGGCAAAAAGCGGTCGGTGATGTAGCGATGCGAAAGCTCCGCCGCCGCGACAATCGCCGGGTCGGTGATGTCCACGCCGTGATGCAGCTCGTATTTTTCCTGCAGGCCGCGCAGGATGGCGATGGTCGCCTCCACCGTGGGCTCGCCCACCAGGATCTTCTGGAAACGGCGCTCCAGCGCGGCGTCCTTCTCGATGTACTTGCGGTACTCGTCGAGTGTGGTCGCGCCCACGCAGTGCAGCTCGCCGCGCGCCAGCGCCGGCTTGAGCATGTTGCCCGCGTCCATGGCGCCTTCGGCCTTGCCGGCACCCACCATGGTGTGCAGCTCGTCAATGAACACAATGGTCTGGCCTTCGTCCTTGGCCAGCTCGCTCAACACGGTCTTGAGCCGTTCCTCGAATTCACCACGGAACTTGGCGCCAGCCAGCAGCGCCGCCATGTCCAGGCTCAGCACGCGCTTGCCCTTGAGTGAATCGGGCACCTCACCGGCCACAATGCGCTGGGCCAGGCCCTCCACAATGGCAGTCTTGCCCACGCCGGGCTCACCGATCAGCACGGGATTGTTCTTGGTGCGCCGCTGCAGCACCTGGATGGCGCGGCGGATTTCGTCGTCGCGCCCGATCACCGGATCCAGCTTGCCCATGCGGGCACGCTCGGTCAGGTCCATGCAGTATTTCTTGAGTGCTTCGCGCTGACCTTCTGCATCGGCGCTGTTCACGCCCTGGCCGCCGCGCACCGCTTCAATGGCGGCCTCCAGGCTCTTGCGCGTCATGCCGTTGGCGCGGGCCATC
>CAZQTB010000038.1:0-14806 GCA_964596295.1 uncultured Rhodocyclaceae bacterium
ACCCGCCGCTGCTTTTGCAGCATGCACTCCGCTTCGGATATCAGCACGCGAACCTGCGGCAACTTGGCGTCGAGGCGAATTTTTTTGAGCTTGGCCTGGAAGTCGCGGAAGTCATACGGATCGGCCGTTTCAATTTTCTTCACGCCCATGGCGAGGAAGGTCTTGTTGATACTCATTTCCGTGCCTACCGCTTCGCCGGTCATCAGCCTGCCGACGTTGGGGTTCTCGTGGGCGCCGGTCATTGCCGTCCATTTGTTGTCCAGCACAATATAGGTTGCATCCTGCCTGTTGTAGATCGCGTTCGCCGCCGAGGTGTTGAAGGCGCTGTGCCACAGCGTGCCGTCGCCGACAACGGAAACATTATGCTGCTCGGATATGGCTGAAACCGCCGACGCGGCGGCCAGTCCCGCGCCCATGCCCACGTTGGAGTCGGACATCTGGAACGGGATGAAGCCGGCCATGCCGTAGCAGCCCACATCGCCGCCGTGCCAGTCCTTGATGCCGGTCACATATTCCTTGATTTTCATCTGCGCGAAAACCGGACGCTCCGGGCAGCCGGTGCAGAAGGTCGGAAAGCGCGGCGGCACGGGGGCGGGGAACATGGCGACCGCCTGACGCTTGCGGCTGACCAGCGCCTGCACGGCATCGCCCGGGGTTGACCCCGCCTCGGGAATGGCTTGCATGATGAAGCTGGCCAGGGCCGGGCCAAGCTTTTCCGGAATGAGCTCGCCGTACTTCGGCACCAGGTCATGGCCATAAAAGCGCAGACGCATATCCTTTTTCTGGATCAGCGAACGGATCTGGTTTTCCATCAAATCGGGCTGCCCCTCCTCCACCAGCAGGACATGGGTCTTGCCGTCGACAAAGCCGGCGATCTGCTCATCGTTCAAGGGAAAAATGACATTCAGTTGCAGGAGTTGCAGGCGCGGATCAAGCTCGCCGAATTCATCCGCCAGCCCCATGAGGCTGAGCAGGCGCATCGTGGTATTGAAGGTGGTGCCATGCGTGATGATGCCCACCTTGGCACCGGCATGGCCGAAGTACTCGTTAAGATTGCGCTCAACGATCAGCCGCGCCGCCGTTGGCAAACGCTGCTCATGGCGCGCTGCTTCCTGCTGGAAGGAATACGGCGGCAAGGCGAAAATCGTCGGATCGCGGCGAAACTCCTTGAGCTTATTCACCGTGCTGATTTTCGGGAGCACGTTATCGCCAACCTTGATTTCGGCATTGGCATGCGAATGCTGCGGACGCAGCAGCAAGGCGACGACGGACTGGCTGTCGCGCGACAGGTCCATGCCTTCCTTGACCATGCGATGCAGCACCTGCTGGTCATGCCGCGGATCAATCACCGGCATGCCGATCTTATGCCCCCACGGCAGGGTGCGCTGCAATACGGTCGTGCTCGAGCCGCCGTAATCCTCGCCCACAATGACCATGGCGCCATCCTTGACACCCAGTTGCGAGACGTGATCCACCACGTCCTGGCCGACGCCGTTGCCCAGCACCTTCCAGGTCACCGCGCCGCGCACGGGCTCGAAAACGGACGCCGTCAACATCGCCGCCGCCGCCATTTCGTTGCTTGAGGTTTCGAAGTAGCAGCCGTAGTCCTTGAGTATCGGCTCGTAGGCATCCGCAAAGGCGTCAAGCAGGTTGGCCGTCGGTGCGCCGGGATAGCCGCCAAAATAGCTTATGCCGGACTCGAGCAGGGCCTTGAGCACGACCAGCGCGCCGTCGCCATACAGAGTCTCGCCGCGTCCGCGCTTCAGTTGGGCAATTTCATCCGTAGTAAATGAGTGGGACATGACTTTTCTATTCCTGGTTGTTTTTTATCGAAGAAGGTAATCCGGGCCATTTGTAGGCAGGCGGCCGCTTCGCTGAAAACCGTGCGATTGCCTCGACACACTCCGGCGTGGAGACCGCGACGCTCTGCGCGGCGGCTTCCAGATTCAGCATTGCCTGCAAGCCGCTTTCGTAAGACTGATTGAGCGCGCGCTTTGTGAAACCGAAAGCCGTAGCGGACATGTGCTTCATGGCATGCGCAATATCCGTCGCCCGTTTCAGCACCTCATGCGGGGGATGCATCTCCAGCGCTATCCCCAGACTCAACGCCTCCTCTGCGGCAATCTCCCGTGCTGAATAGATCAACTCTTTGGCCCGCTGTAAACCAACTACCCTGGGCAAAGTATACATGGCGCCATAATCGGGTATCAGGCCGACACGCATGAAGGCCATGCAAAATCGGGCGCGCGTGGACACCACAACGATATCCGCCGCCAGCGCCAGGCTGAATCCGGCGCCATAGGCCGTACCATCGACCGCCGCGATCACCGGCCGGTCGAGATTGATCAACTCGGTCAGATACGTGTGCGCGGCGACAAGGCGCTGGCGCATGGCGCTTGAATCAACGCCGTCCATGCCGTGCAAATCGCCCCCTGCGCAGAACGTGTCGCCGGCACCGGCAAGCACGACCGCCCGGATGGATGGATCCTGCTGAATCTGCCGCACCAGCGACCCCAATTCTTCACGCATGACCGAATTAATCGCATTCCGGCTTTCCGGCCGCGCCAGCGTCACGGTGGCCACGCCCTCATTCACGACAAAACGCAAAGTCTCCAGCGGAGTCATGTCCCTGCTTCCTCAAAAACATTCAGATTGATCATATGGCCTGCGGACGGTGCATCGCTCAGTGCTTCTGGTACACCGTCACGACGCATGCGCCGCCCAGCCCCAGGTTGTGCTGCAACGCAATCCGCGCGCCGGCAACCTGCCGCGGCCCGGCTTGCCCCCTCAGTTGCCAGGTCAGTTCCGCACACTGCGCCAGGCCCGTAGCCCCCAGGGGATGTCCCTTGGAAAGCAACCCGCCCGACGGATTGGTCACCACTTTTCCGCCGTAGGTGTTGTCGCCATCGAGGATGAATTTCTCCGCCGTGCCTTCGGGCGTCAGGCCCAGTGCTTCATACGCAAGCAACTCATTGACCGTAAAGCAGTCGTGAAGCTCCACCACATCGACATCTTCAGGCCCGATCCCCGCCTCATTGCAGGCAGCCAGCGCCGCCCTGCGTGACATATCGTAACCGATCAGGTTGCGCATATCATCGGAAAATGCGTCGCCCCGATCAGTGGTTACAGCCTGCCCGGCAATGGAAACGCGCTGGTCCAGCCCGTGCTTTTTTGCAAAACCGGCCGAACACAAAATAGCCGCGGCGGCGCCGCACGTCGGCGGGCAGCATTGCAGGCGGGTCAAGGGGTCGCATATCAGCGGCGAGGCCATGACTTCCTCCAGCGTGGTCGGCTTGCGGAACACGGCATACGGATTGCCTGCCGCATGCTTGCGCGCCTTGACTGAAATGCGCCCGAAAATTTCGGGGGAAATTCCATACTCGTCCATATAGGCCCGCCCGGCCGCCGCAAAAAACTGGGGCGTTCTCGGCGCTGCGGAATCGAAGCCGCCATTCTCTTGCAGCGCCTGCACAAAGCTGTCCAGCGGACTCGGCCGGTCGCTGTAAGCGCCGCCCTTGAGCGCACCGGGGTTCATTTGCTCGAACCCCACCGCCAGCGCGCAATCCACCGCGCCGCTGGCAATCGCCTGGCGCGCAAGAAAGAGCGCGCTTGATCCGCTGGCGCAATTGTTATTGACATTGATGATGGGAATGCCGGTCATCCCCACGCCATACAGCACCGCCTGCCCGGCGGTTGAGTCGGCGTAGACATACCCCGCATAGGCTTGCTGTATCGCGGTGTAATCCATTCCGGCATCGTCCAGGGCAGCCTGCACGGCGCGCGCGCCCATCAGCGGATAGGGATCGTTCTCCCCCGGCTTGACGAAGGGAATCATGCCCACTCCCGCCACGTATACATCACCTGCTGTCATCGTGTACTTCTCCTCACTGGATTTCACCTCATCACATTTTTTATGGCCGCCCGGGGCAGTCTGCTACGATTGCCCCGGCTATCCGGCAAACCCGGCAAACCGCCCAAGAATGAACTATACACATCACATTCCACGCACAGGAGAAACCGATGCTGGTGCGGATTGACAAGCTGGTTCCCGAAGACCTGCTGCGCAGCATGCAGTCACAGCTGGCGGCGGCGGCCTTTGAAGACGGCCGCCTGACAGCGGGCATCGATGCCCGCGCAGTCAAGAACAACCAGCAACTGCCGAAAGATTCCCCGCTTGCCAAGGAACTTGGCGACGCCCTCCTGCAACACCTCCTGGCGCGGCCGGAGGTGATGCGCACGCTGTTCCCGAAACGGATTTCCGCGCCGATGTTTTCGGCCTACCGGGCCGGCATGGAGTACGGGTCCCATGTCGATAACGGGGTGATGGGCAGTCCCAGCGGCCTGATTCGCAGCGATATCGCGATGACCATCTTTCTCTCCGACCCCGCCAGCTATGCAGGCGGCGACCTGGTCATCGAGGATAATGGCTTGGGCTACCACCGCATCAGGCTGCCCGCGGGCAGCGCCTTTGCCTATCCGGCGACAAGCCTGCACCGGGTGGAACAGGTCACCGGCGGCACACGCCATGCCTGCGTGCTGTGGCTGCAAAGCCAGATCCGCGATCCGGGGCAACGCAGAATCCTGGTAGACCTGGATGTCGCCCTGGGCCACCTGAGGGCAAAGGGCCCTGACAGCACGGAACTGAAACTCGTCGCGGCGGCCTACAACAATCTCTTGCGGCTCTGGGCGGATTTGTAAATAAAATACGCAGCACTTTCCTGATGTCCTGTGTGCCGAGGGGAATCCCCTTATTGCAGACGCCATCTGATAACTGACCTTCCTCCGGTAACCGCGCTGTGATCCTGCTCCGTAATCTTGGTTTTTCCCGCAATGGCGATGCGCTGGTTGAAGGCGCGTCGTTGCAGATCCATCCCGGCTGGAAGGTCGGCCTGACCGGGGCCAATGGCTGCGGCAAATCCTCTTTCCTCGCGCTCCTGCGCGGCGAACTGCATGCCGACCGCGGCGATCTGGAGCGTCCCGCAAGCTGGGTGCTGGCGCATGTGGCGCAGGACACGCCGGCGCTGCCGGACGCGGCACTCGACTTCGTGCTCGATGGCGATATCGAGTTGCGCCAGATCGAACGCGCTCTGGCGGCTGCCGAACGGCATCATGACGACGAGCATGACGCACATGCGGCGGGCGAGCAGATCGGCCTGCTGCATTCGCGCCTGGGCGAGATCGACGGCTATGCCGCGCGTTCCCGCGCCGCCACGCTGATGCACGGCCTGGGATTTGCGGATGACGATTTCACCCGTCCGGTGGCCGAATTTTCCGGCGGCTGGCGCGTGCGGCTGAACCTGGCCCGCGCGCTGATGTGCCGCTCGGATCTGCTGCTGCTCGACGAGCCGACCAACCATCTCGATCTCGACGCCATTCTCTGGCTTGAAACCTGGCTCAAGAGCTACCCCGGCACGCTGCTCCTGATTTCGCACGACCGCGATTTTCTCGACGCCATCACCAGCCACATCGTGCATATCGAAAACCGCCGCATGCAGCTTTTTACCGGCAACTATTCGGCCTGCGAGCGCGCCCGCGCCGAGCGCCTGGCCAACGATCTGGCGCTGGCGGAAAAGCAGCGGCGCGAAGCCGCCCACCTGCAAAGCTACATCGACCGCTTCCGCGCCAAGGCATCGAAGGCGCGCCAGGCGCAAAGCCGCATCAAGATGCTGGCGAAAATGGGCGACATCATTGCCGCGCACATCGATACGCCGTTCAGCTTCAGCTTCCCCGAACCGGGCGCGTTTTCCGATCCGCTGCTGGTCATCGAGCGCGCGAGCGTTGGCTATAAAGTCGGCTCTGGCGATACGGCGCAAGTACAGCAGGCGCGGCCGATTCTCGACAACATCACCTTCAGCCTGCGCCCCGACAGCCGCATCGGCCTGCTCGGCCGCAACGGCGCCGGCAAGTCCACGCTGATGAAGCTCCTTGCCGGCAGCATCCAGCCGCTTTCCGGCACGCGCGAAGAAGGGCGCAATCTCAAGCTCGGCTACTTCGCGCAGCACCAGCTCGAACAACTGCGGCCGGACGAATCGCCGCTGTGGCACCTGATCCGTCAGGAACCCGTATTGGGCAAACAGGCGCGCGAGCAGGACTTGCGCAACTATCTCGGCGGCTTCGATTTTCGCGGCGACATGGTCGATGCCCCGTGCGGCCGCTTCTCCGGCGGCGAAAAGTCGCGCCTGGCGCTGGCCCTGATGATACGCACCGCGCCGAACCTGCTGCTGCTCGACGAGCCGACCAACCACCTCGATCTCGAAATGCGCGAGGCGCTCACCATCGCCTTGCAGGAAACCGAAGCCGGCATGGTGCTGGTCTCGCACGACCGCCACCTGCTGCGCGCCACCTGTGATGAGCTATGGCTGGTGGCCGACGGCAAGGTGCGGCCGTTCGACGGCGATCTCGACGACTATGCCGACTGGCTGGCGCAGGAGCGCGCGCGCGATTCGCGCAGCGGCAGCAAACCCGCGACGCGCGCCGCCGCCGCGCCGGAAGAATCCGAAAAGTCGGCGCTGGCAACACGCTGCGGAGCAAGTACCCTTGGGGTACGCCGCGAAGCCGGCCCCCTTGCGGGCCGGCAAGGCCGGCAACTGCCCCTGCTAAAAGAAGCCGAAAAACTCGAAACCCGTCTTGCCGCGCTGCAAGGCGAACTCAAGCTGCTCGAAACGCGGCTCGCCGACCCCGCGCTGTACGCCGCCCCCGGCACATCCCTGCTCAACGAGTTGACGCAACGCCAGGCACAGCTTGCGCATGACATCGGCGTTGCGGAAACGCGCTGGCTGGAAGTGCAGGACACCCTGGAAAGCGCGGCCTAGGCCCGCCGCGTGCAAGCGCAAATGCAGCCCGGCCTTCCCGCGCCCTCCGCCGACGCATGCGCCGCGAGCGTCGAACTCACCCGCCTCATTACCGCCGAAATCAAGGCCAGCGGCTGGATATCCTTCGCCCGCTACATGGAACTGGCGCTCTACGCGCCGGGCCTGGGCTATTACGCCGGCGGCTCGCGCAAGTTTGGCGAAGCAGGCGACTTTCTCACCGCGCCGGAGTTGACGCCCCTGTTCGGCCAGGCGCTGGCGCGGCAGGTGGCGCAGGTGCTGGCCGCATCGGCCCCGCTCGTCATCGAAGCGGGCGCCGGCAGCGGGCGGCTGGCGGCGGATTTATTGCTGGCGCTGGACACGCTCGGTTGCGCGCCCGCGCGTTACGGCATTCTCGAACTCTCCGGCGAACTGCGCGCGCGGCAGGCGGCAACGCTTGGCGAACACGCGCCGCAATTCAGCGACCGCGTCGACTGGCTGGATGAATTGCCGGAGCGATTTTCCGGCTGCCTGATCGGCAACGAAGTGCTCGACGCCATGCCCACGCACGCCGTGCGCTGGAGCGAGGACGGCTTGCTTGAACGCGGCGTCGGCCTTGACGGCGAACGGCTCGCCGTCGCCGAGCGCCCCGCTAGTGCCGCGTTGCTCGCCGCGGCGCAGGCTATTCCCGTGACCGCCCCCTATCGCGGCGAAATCAGCCTCGCCGTACGCGCCTGGGTGGCGGAACTCGCGCAGCGGCTTGACGCCGGCGCGATGCTTCTGCTCGACTACGGCCTGCCGCGCCGCGAGCTCTATCACCCGCAGCGCAACGGCGGCACGCTGCGCTGCCATTACCGGCATCGCGTGCATGAAGACCCGTTCTGGTATCCGGGGCTTTCCGACATCACGTCGCATGTTGATTTCACCGCCGTCGCCGAAGCCGGTTTTGATGCAGGGTTAAGTGTGCTCGGCTACACGAGCCAGGCCAATTTCCTCGTCAACTGCGGCATTGGTGAACTGTTGCAAAGCAAGGCGGGTGTTAGCGGCGACCCGAAGGTAGTGCAAAGCAAGGCGACGGAGGCCGGCACGCAAGCGGCTTTGCATAAACATGCAAATTTGCGCGCTCAAGGCGCGGTGAATGTATTGCTTTCGCCCAACGAAATGGGCGAATTGTTCAAGGTCATCGCGCTGGGGCGCGGCATGCCGCAGCCGCTGCTGGGCTTTACGCGCGGCAACCGCGTGCACGCGCTGTAGCCAGCCGCCCTGCTTTACTGCTGGCTGCGATACATCGTGGCGAGGAAGGCATCGGCATCCACCTCGTCACCTGCCGCTGCCGCCCGCGACAAAGCTGCCTGCACTTCCAGCTCAAGCTGGGGGTAGATAGGCATCCATTCGGCGTTCAGCACTTCATCCTCAAACGCGCCAAATTCATCCTCAATGATCTTGCCTGTGCTCATCTCGATTACCTTCGCCATGTCGGCCTCCTGCATTGGAACCGTACGCAGCAAAGGGTATAACGGGGCATCCGCCGGGCCGATGAATTATTTGGCATAAAGCGGCAGGCTCAGGCCGCAGTGTTGTATTTTCCCCACGGCGCCACTTTCACCAGCAGCAGCATGCCCGGCACGGCCAGCGCCGCGCAGAGCAGAAAGAAACCGACCCAGCCCATCTGCTCCACCAGCACGCCGGTGGCGGCATTGATGAAAGTGCGCGGCACGGCGGCCAGGCTGGTGAATAGCGCAAACTGCGTCGCTGTGTACAGCGGATTCGTCGCCCGCGCGATGAAGGCGACAAACGCCGCCGTGCCCAGCCCCACGCCCAGCGCCTCGAAGCCGATGACCAGCGCCAGTTGCATCAGCTCCGCGGCGCCTGCAATCTCATGTTTGCCAAGCCACGCCAGCCAGGCAAAGCCGAAGATCGACAGCAACTGCACCGCGCCAAACAGCCACAGCGCGCGGTTGATGCCGATCTTCACCATCCACAACCCGCCCAGCAACCCGCCGATCACCGCGGGCCACAAGCCCGCGTGTTTGGCCACCAGCCCGATCTGCGATTTGGCAAAACCCATGTCGAGATAAAACGGCGTGGCCAGCGCCGTGCACATCGAATCGCCCAGCTTGTAAAGAAAGATGAAGGCCAGAACCAGCGCCGCCTCGCGCCAGCCGGCGCGCATGACGAATTCGCGAAACGGCTCGACCACCGCCTCGCGCAGCGTTTTCGGCGCGCCGCGGGCAATCGCCGGTTCGGCGGCAAACAGCGCCAGCAACAGCCCCGGCAGCATGAACAGCGCCGTGATGATGAACACCTGGACCCACGGCAGATGGTCGGCCAGGATCAGCGACAGCGAGCCCGGCACCAGCCCGGCGATGCGATAGGCATTGACATGCACCGAGTTGCCCAGCCCCATCTCGCGCTCGGACAGAATCTCGCGGCGAAAGGCATCGAGCGCGATGTCCTGCGTCGCCGAAAACAGCGCGATGGCCACCGTCAGCCAGACGATGGATTCCAGCGCCGCAACCGGCGACAAAAAGCCCAGCGCCGCAATCGAGAGCAGCAAGCCAACCTGCGTCACCAGCATCCAGCCGCGCCGCCGCCCCTTGATGCCCACGGGAGGCGCATAACGATCCAGCAGCGGCGCCCAGAGAAACTTCCAGGTGTACGGAAACTGGATCAGCGCGAACAGGCCGATGGTCTTCAGATCAACCCCTTCCGAACGCAGCCACGCCGGCAGCAGGTTGAGCAGCAGATACAGCGGCAGGCCGGAAGAAAAGCCGGTGAACACGCAGACCAGCATGCGCCGGTTGAGCAGCGGAATAAGCCACGCGGGCCAGGCAGGCCATGCGGTCGAATGCGGGCGAGGCGGCATCAGATATTGTCCAGCGGGCTCATCACGCCGCGCCCGCCCTTGTTCAGCACATGGGTGTAGATCATTGTGGTGGATACATTCGAATGCCCCAGCAACTCTTGCACGGTGCGGATATCGTAGCCCGCTTGCAGTAAATGGGTCGCAAAAGAATGGCGCAAAGAATGTGGCGTGGCCGGTTTAACCAAGCTGGCATCATGCACTGCCTGCTTCATGGCGCGCTGCATGCCTTTTTCATCCACATGGTGGCGGCGCTGTTTGCCCGAACGCGGATCAACCGATAACTGGCGCGCCGGGAAAACATATTGCCAACCCCATTCGCGGCCGGCGGTGGGATATTTTTTATCCAGTGCGTAAGGCAAATACACCTCGCCCAGCCCTAGCCCGATATCCTCATCATGCAGCGCTTTGACCTTTTCCAAATGCGATGTGAGTGCGGGAATCACCGCCTCGGGCAGCATGGTAACGCGATCTTTAAACCCCTTGCCTTCGCGCACCAGAATCTCGCGACGGGTGAATTCAATATCCTTAACCCGCAAACGCACCGCCTCCATCAAGCGCATGCCGCTGCCGTACAACAACCGTGCAATCAGCGCGTGCGTTCCGGCAAGCCCCGCCATGACTGCCTGCACCTCGCTGACTGTAAGCACCACCGGCAAACGCTTGGGCGCTTTGGCCTGGGTGACGTTATCCAGCCAGGGCAAAGCGATTTCGAGCACCTCACGATACAGAAACAGCACCGCCGACTTTGCCTGATTTTGCGTTGCCGCCGCCACCTTGCCGACCACTGCCAAATGCGTTAAAAAAGCCTCAAGATCGCGCGCCCCTAAATCTTTGGGATGTTGCTTGTCATGAAAACGGATATAGCGTTTAATCCAATCAACATAAGCTTGCTCGGTACGAATGCTGTAATGCTTTACCCGCAGCCTGTCACGCACTTGATCAAGTAATTTCGGAGGCGGATTCATGGTGGCTTTGTCAAGAATTTTAGGGTGCTACTAAATATAAATAGTTAATTATTTCAATGATTTGCTTCAACGGAAAAAGATTATACACCGTAACGGTGCTTTCCTTGGCCGTTTTTCGGGTGTCTACTTTACGTTCGGCGTCATATTCAGCACGGTTGCACCGCACCGTTGGTAATCCAGTAGTGCGACCGGCAGGGGAAGTTCTGATTGCCGATGGACGGTCTCAGCGTCACGCCTTCCTGTCCATCTGTGAGTTCCCATCCGTTTGGCCCTTGGAACGGGGTAATGGTCTGCTCACCGCATCCGCACGCGCATAGATGGATCGCCGTGCCGAAGCGGCGCGAAACGTAAATCACGCCGTCTTGCAACGTGTCTGGAATGAACTCGACTTCTTCCGTCACCAACCTGGTAGTTTTCATGCTTCCTCCGTTGCCGCCGAACCCGGCGGTGAAGCGGGAGCCTCCGGCGATAATACCGCCTCCGGCCCCCTTACCTTTACGTTAGACCTCATGCTGCCTCCCACAGGCATTTCTGCCCCCGCAGCACCTCGGCCGTGTCGATTCGCGGCCTGCTTGGGACGTTCCAATTTCCGCCTCCGCGCAAACCAAGCAAATGCCAACCCGCAGCGCGTAGGCTGGCCCCTCCTTCTTCGGGTAGCGTGTAGGTAATGAGCCGCCGAAATCCAAGCGCCTTCGCTGCCCTCCACGCAGCCCCGTACAGCATGCTGCATACGTTTCGCGCGCCGTCCGTGCAAACCCTGTTCACTTCCAACGTCCATCCGTCATCCGTCATCCGCGCTACCGGCCTGCCAACAATAGCGACCCCTCGTACCTTCCCATCCTTGTCGCTCACGGCGAGCGAAAACTTTGCGCCGGGCATTGTCTTATGGTGCCTGTGGTGTAGAGCCACGAAAGCATTGGCCTCGTCCAAGTTAATTGGAGTGAGGTCTAACATTTCGTTCCAGGGGAGTCGCGCAATAAAGCCTGCGCGCCCCCCTGAACTCCACCGTTAGGGGTCATTCATATTTCATGGAGGTTACTTGATGACAGAGCACATAAAGATTGAAGATGCCAAGTGGAGCATTTCGCTCCAACATCTCATTCTCGCGATCGTCTACGCGGCTAGCGGGGCCGTCGTTGCAGAGCTAGTTCGAAACGTCAGTGGCGCGGAAAAACTTACTTTTTCGACAACGGAGCTTGTCGGCTTTCTCTTGTCGGTCGTTTTGTCCGCTGCATCTATCGTTTTGGCAATTGCCGCAATTTGGCTTGGAAAAGTCTCGGAGCTTTCCGTAATCAAGAGAAGCGACGAAAGCATCCGCTTACAAAACGAGGTTTTTATTCGTACAACCGAAGCCCTACAGAGAATTGAAGCCTCGACGGGTGTGACTGAAAAGCGAATTGAGGACATCATTTCAGGCCGAGTCGGCGACATTTCACACAAGATTGCTGAACTTACATCCGGACGCTCAGGCTTATCTCAAGATCGGCAATCCCTTGAAGAAGAGATCAAGCGGTCGATTCTTTCCGGTGTTCGTTCGCCAAAAGAAGAGAAAGAGGATGAAAAGCGGCGTAAGGCAATAATTCAGCGTAGAGAGCGATACAAACTATTCCACCAAGCACTGCTTACCTCATTTGCTAATAAGCCAAATGTCACTGCGATGAAACTTGGTGACGGCTCTTTTCAAGGCGAGGGCGAGGAACTGTTTGATGTTGTAGTGGAGATCAATGGTAAGAAGATTGCCGCATCCGCGATTCAGCGACCGCTTGGTTCTGGCTTTAACCAGTACCTCACGCAGGTTGCCGAGGCAATTGCTAGCAACACAATCAGTCACGTTTACTTCGTTATTGACGCACCTAGTGATCAACACGGAAAGCTTACCGAGCACATTCATAGTCGGCTCGCCGTTTTCAAGGGCGATCCACAGAGTCGAGTGTTTGTCATCTGCGGGGACATTCCAGAAGTACACACCGCCATTACTACGTTGGACATCTAGCGCAAAGTCATATGCCCCTAACCCGGCGCTCAACCTCGCTCCCTTCGGTCGCTGGACGCTGCGCGATAAAGCCGCGCAGCGCCGGTTAGCTCTACGTTAGGGGTTCGTATGTCTAAAGCCGCTCCGCTCGTCGTAAAACAAACTCGACTTGAGCGCCCATCAGGTAGCAAAGACGCTTTGGTGTCTTTCACTTCACCATCCGGAGAGTCCGTATCCATTACTCTTTCTCCGGTAGCGCAAACGCAGTTGCTTGAGTTGCTTCTTGCTGGCCCAAAGGGGCAGGTTGTTGGCGAACATTTTCAACTTTCTCGCCCGCCAATCCCCGCCAATAGTTTTCAATCAATGGTGCTATCAAACTCCATCGGTGGTCTTGAGGTTGGCACTCCACACGGCGCACTGTTTCTGTCGTTTGATGGCCCGGTGTTTGAACAACTAAAGACGGCCATTCGTCAGTTGTCGCCTCCATCACAAAGCATCCCTGGCGCTCAGTCAACAAAGCACTAGGCGCAGCTACGTTGGCAAACACCCCTAACCCGGCGCTCAACACGGACGCTCCCTATCGGTCGCGCCGGTTAGCTCTACGTTATGCGTCTTCATCTTTAACGCTCCCGGTATCGTTCAGCTTTCGGCACACGGATACATGAGTTCCGATAGTTCCCTCCACGCCGTCAAACTGCCCAACGAGGTCGCCGCGTTCCCTGGTTTCCGGGTCGTACTCCCACACCATCGTTTCCGCGTAGCGGTGGCCGTATGCCAATACCTCCGAGGATTCGCGGTTGATCGTGCTCACGAAAAAGCATTTCCCGTCGTGCCACACGTAGCTCTGCATCACCTTGTCACTCATGCCCTTGCTCCTCGTCGCCAGACGTATAACCTTTCGTTCGAGCCGGACCCTCCGGCGATAAGGCCGCCTCCGGGCCGCTCAACTACACGTTCGGCGTCATGCCCTTGATCTGCCCAAGCTTGCCCTTCGCCTGTTCAAGTCTCATGCGTAACGAGGAAACATCGCGCTCCGCTTCGGCGACCAAAAAGGCGTGCGCCGCCTCCCATGTATCGTGCCAATTACTCCAATCGGAAACCTTGTTCTCGCGGCTGCTACGGAATCCATTGCTGGCCGGAAGAACAACCTGCTTGTCCGTCTCACGCTCAACTTCAAGCGCCTCGATCTTGTCGAATCTCGTTCTGTACTTAATCACTTCGGCTCCTTGTTCAAAAGTCGGCGCTGGTAAGACGCCGAACCCATCATTCCAGCGGACTCCGCGCAAGAAACGCGCGAAGCCGCTGAATTTAGACGTTAGCGGTCACGACAATATGCCGAGCGCTGGTTTCCTGATCATCGCCTTTACCGCCGCCATACTCGTCATGTTTCCGAGTATCGTGTCTTTAGTTCGTGGTTGGCGCTCAAGCAGTCTTGGTCGTGTGTTTTCGGTATTTTCTTTGTTGTTGCTTATTGCACTCGGTTGGTCCGTCTTTACCGATCCTAAATGTCCCGATTTTGAATCTCGCGCCGTCGTGTTTTTTGCCGTCTGGGGCATCATTTTTTATTTAGGCGTGGGCATTTATTTATGCATCACGGTAGTTTCTGGTTTTATCAAAAAGCGGCATGCATGAGCAGCCTCACCGCTAACCCGGCGGTTGACACCGCTCCCTTCGGTCGCTCGGACCTGCCGCAAGCGGCAGGCCGGTCACCTCTACGTTAGCAGGCCTATCACCATGTGCCGTGCGCGTCATATAGCGTTAGCTCTACTTGCGGTTTACGTGGCGTATTTGGCTACAGCTTGGATTTGGTTTCATCCCAGTTTGGTGGACAAAAGAGTGCGACAACAAATAGCAATCGGGATTTCCGCGTCCGAGCTTGCAAAATTCTTCAACATCAATTCACCTTTTGATGTTCCTAGCTCTGCACAATGCGGTACGGATGGCCCCCCGAATATCACGAGGATCGCAATTTACAACGCGGGAGGAGTTCTCCTCCTGCCGTTACCAATAGCTCTGACTACGACGACAACATTCTGTTTCGACCGCAGTGACAAATTGGTGGCAATGTCGACGGGACGATGGGTTGATGGACCGTAAGCCTGCTAACCCGCCAGTCGAGAGGGACGCTTCGCGGCAAGGCCGCTCGCGCCCCTCACTTTTACGTTAGGTTCTACGAATGGCTACGGACGGTATCGTCTATCTTCTAACTCGACCA
>CAZQTB010000039.1:0-3841 GCA_964596295.1 uncultured Rhodocyclaceae bacterium
GGAATAAAATTTCTTCCTCACGTGCGACCTATCCCGGAGGTTCTATGGATGCATCACATAACCGGCTGCCGCTGTCTCAAGGCCTCGCCGACGCGCTGGTCGCCCGCTTTGGTTCCCGCTTCTCTGTTGCAGAAGCTGTGCGCCTCCACCATGGCAAGGATGAGTCTTCCCACCCTCCCATGCCACCCGATGCCGTAGTGTTTGTCTCATCCACGGAAGAAATTGCAGAGGCTCTCAGGCTGTGCAACGCATACCGGACACCCGTCATCGCCTACGGTACAGGCACTTCGCTCGAAGGCCATATTCTTGCTGTACAAGGCGGCGTGTGCATCGATCTTTCCGCTTTGAACAAGGTTGTGGCTGTCCGCGCAGAGGACCTGGATGCCACCGTGCAGTGCGGTGTTACCCGCAAGCAGCTCAATGAGGCGCTCAACGGGACCGGCCTGTTCTTCCCGATCGACCCCGGCGCCGACGCAAGCCTGGGCGGCATGGCGGCGACCCGCGCTTCCGGCACCAACGCCGTGCGCTACGGCACCATGCGCGAGAATGTGCTGGGACTCACCGTGGCGCTGGCCGATGGCCGGATGCTCAAGACCGGCGGCCGCGCCCGCAAATCTTCGGCAGGTTACGACCTGACCCGTCTGCTGGTCGGCTCCGAAGGCACACTGGGCATCATCACCGAGCTGACCGTGCGCCTGCATCCCATCCCGGAAGCCATTTCCAGCGCGGTATGCACCTTCCCCACCATTGCCGCCGCGGTGAATACCGTCATCCAGACCATTCAGCTCGGGGTGCCGATAGCGCGCATCGAGTTGCTTGATGCGTTAGCCATTACCGCCATCAACCGCTATAGCAAGACCAGCCTGCGCGAAGAACCGACGCTCTTTTTCGAATTTCACGGCTCGCCCGCCGGCGTCGAAGAACAGACGCAGGTCGTAGCGGAGATTGCCAATGAGCACGGCGCGCAGGGATTCGACTGGGCCACCCGTCCGGAAGAGCGCAGCCGGCTTTGGCAGGCGCGGCACGACGCCCTCTGGGCTGCGCTCGGCCTCAAGCCGGGAGCGCGCGCCCTATCGACCGATGTCTGCGTCCCGATCTCGCGGCTTGCCGAATGCATCGCCGAGACAATCGAGGACATCGCCACCCTCGATCTTCCCTGTCCCATCGTCGGCCATGTGGGCGATGGCAATTTTCATGTTGTCTTGCTTGCCGATCCCGACAATCGGGATGAAGTCGCGCATGCGCACGATTTCGCCGCGCGCCTTGCGCAACGGGCGATAAGGATGGATGGCACGTCGACCGGCGAACATGGCATTGGCATCGGCAAGCGGGACTATCTGATGCCCGAGCACGGCGCGGTGGCGATTGATGTGATGCGCGCGCTCAAGCAGGCGCTCGACCCCCACAACATTCTCAATCCGGGAAAGATTTTGCCGCCTGCCTGAAACAATGCCAACCGCGCACCGTGTCGCCAGCGCCGGTTTTTTGATCGCCACCCGCCCAGGAGCTTCCCATGAATACGCCACCCACCGACCCGCTGGAACTGCTGAAATCACTGTGGAGCAGCGTCGGCATGCCCTTGCCCGGACTGGTCACGCCGACGCTGGATACGAATGAGCTGGACAAGCGCATCACGGATCTCAAGGCAGTCGAAGGCTGGCTGAAAACCAATCTCGGCATGCTGCAAATGACCATCCAGGGGCTTGAGGTGCAACGCGCCACACTGGCCGCGATACAGGCCTTGCAGCGATCAGACGGATCGGCAGACGCCAATGCCAATCTGGCCAATCTGTTTACCAATCCCACCCTGTGGCCGTGGAATCTTGTGCAGCCGGCACCCTCAGCGGCCTCCGGGAGCGCAGCAATCGACGCCGCCCGAACGCCCCAGGATGACGGCAAACCGGCTCAATCCACACCCAAACCCAAAAGCAAATAACCCGAAGCGCAGCAATGCCGCGACGCCTGTCAACGGACGGGTGAGATCAAGGATGCGCAGGCCAGCGGGCCGTGCGGCGTATCGTCGAGACACGGATTCAAACCAGCGCCGACTTACAGCATCAGCTATACGTATAGAAACCGCGTCCGCTCTTGCGGCCCAGATAGCCGGCAGCCACCATTTCCTTGAGCAGCGGCGCCGGGCGGTATTTAGGATCGTTGAAGCCCGCATAGAAAACCTGCATCACGGCCAGCAGGGTATCCAGCCCGACCATGTCGGCCAGCGCCAGCGGGCCAATCGGATGATTGCAGCCAAGCTTCATGCCCTCGTCAATGTCTTCAGCCGTCGCCAGCCCTTCGGCAAGAGAAAAAATGGCTTCGTTGATCATCGGACAGAGGATGCGATTGACGACAAAGCCGGGATTGTTTTTTACCGTAATCGGGCGCTTGCCCAGCGCGCGCGCCAGGGCTTCCACCCGCACATGGGTTTCGTCCGACGTTTGCAGGCCGCGAATCACTTCCACCAGCGCCATCATCGGCACCGGATTGAAGAAATGCATGCCGATGAACCTGTCCGGGCGGGCGGTAGCGGCCGCCAGCTGGGTGATGGAAATCGACGATGTATTGGTGGCGATGATCGCCTTGGCGCCGATGACGCGTTCAGCTTCCTTGATGATCTTGAGTTTCAGCCCTTCGTTCTCGGTCGCCGCCTCGATCATGATGTCCACATCCCGCATGTCAACCATCTGCGTCGTCGGCTGGATTTGGGCCATGGCAGCCGCCTTCTGCCCGGCGTTCATTTTTTCCTTCTTGACCAGCCGGTCGAAACTGCCGGAAATGCCGGCCACCCCTTTTTGTATCGCCGCTTCGCTGACGTCGAGCATCACCGCCTTGAGGCCGGCCATCGCACACGCCTGCGCGATGCCGCTGCCCATGGTGCCGGCGCCGATGATGCCGACGGTCTTGATAATCATTACTGCAATCTCCTTGGATGGTTACATGCTGCGGCGATACTGGCCGCCAACCTCATACAGTGCGCCGGAAATCTGCCCGAGCGAACAATAGCGCACAGTGTCCATCAGGATATCGAACACGTTGTGGTCCTTGATTACCGCCTCGCGCAGACGGGCAATCCACACGCGCGACTGCTCCTTATGGCAGGCCTGGAATTCCGCCAGACGCCGCAACTGCGACTGCTTTTCGTCCTCCGTCGAACGCGCCAGCTCGATCTTGTCCGGCACGCCCGAGCCCTTGGGGCTGAGAAAGGTATTGACGCCAATGATCGGATAGGAGCCATCGTGCTTCTTGTGTTCGTAATGCATCGACTCTTCCTGAATCTTGCCGCGCTGGTAGCCCGTTTCCATGGCGCCGAGCACGCCGCCGCGCGAGGCGATGGCTTCAAACTCTTTCAGCACCGCCTCCTCGACCAGGTCGGTCAGCTCATCAATGACGAAAGCGCCCTGATGCGGATTCTCGTTTTTCGCCGGGCCCCATTCACGGTTGATGATGAGCTGAATCGCCATGGCGCGGCGCACCGACTCTTCGGTCGGCGTGGTAATGGCTTCGTCGTAGGCATTGGTGTGCAGACTGTTGCAGTTGTCGTAGACGGCAATCAGCGCCTGCAGGGTGGTGCGAATGTCATTGAAGTCCATTTCCTGCGCATGCAGCGAACGGCCGGACGTCTGGATGTGATATTTCATCTTCTGGCTGCGCTCGTTGGCGCCGTAACGGTTCTTCATCGCCACCGCCCAGATGCGGCGGGCGACGCGACCGATCACTGAATATTCCGGGTCCATGCCGTTGCTGAAGAAGAAGCTCAGGTTGGGCGCGAATTCGTCAATGTGCATGCCCCGCGCCAAGTAGGCTTCGACATACGTGAACCCATTGGCCAGCGTGAAAGCGAGTT
>CAZQTB010000039.1:3851-14753 GCA_964596295.1 uncultured Rhodocyclaceae bacterium
GAAGTTGCGCACCTGGTTGCGCACGAAGAATTCCTGTATGTCGCCCATCATCTTCAGCGCGAACTCGGTCGAGAAGATGCAGGTGTTCTGGCCCTGGTCTTCCTTGAGGATATCGGCCTGCACTGTGCCGCGCACGCTGGAAAGCGCCCATTCGCGGATTTTTTCGGCCTCTTCCTCGCTGGCTTCCCGTTCGTTTTGCGCGCGGAATTTATCCATCTGCTGGTCAATCGCCGCATTCAGAAACATCGCCAGTATCATCGGCGCCGGGCCGTTGATGGTCATTGACACCGAAGTTGCCGGATCGCACAGGTCAAAGCCGGAATACAGCACTTTCAGGTCGTCCAGCGTGGCGATCGACACACCGGAGTTGCCGATTTTGCCGTAAATGTCCGGGCGCACATCGGGATCACAACCGTAGAGCGTGACCGAATCGAAGGCGGTGGACAAGCGTTTGGCCGGCATGCCTTCGGATACTTTGCGAAAGCGCCGATTGGTGCGGAAAGCATCGCCCTCGCCAGCGAACATCCGCGTCGGATCTTCGTTCTCGCGCTTGAAGGCAAATACGCCGGCGGTATAAGGGAAAGAACCCGGCACGTTCTCGCGCATGAGGAACTTGAGCAATTCGCCTTCGTCCACAAAGCGCGGCAGCGCCACCTTGCGAATTTTGGTGCCGGAAAGCGTCTCGCTGACCAGCGCGGTACGCATCTCCTTGTCGCGGATCTGCACCACGTATTCATCGCCTGCGTAGGCTTTTTTCATCTCCGGCCACATGGCCAACAGCTTTCTCGCATGCGGCGTAAGCTGGCCGTCTTTCCATTCAATCAACTCGTCAAAGTCGGCCGCATTCTTGCCGCGTGCAGTGAAAATGGCCTTGGCGGTTTGCAACGCCTGCCGCTCGCGGGCGATCTGTGCCTGCTCCGCCACCTGCCTGTGATAAGCGCGCAGGGTATCGGCGATATCAGCCAGGTAACGCACGCGCTCAGGCGGCACGATGGCGCGCCCGGCAGAAGAATGCCTCACCGCCACCGCGGGCAGCAAGCTTTGCTGAAGTTTCAGGCCATGTTCAACCAGGCATGGCGCGAGTTTGGCAAATATGGCCTGGTACAGTGCCGTGACGCCGTCATCATTGAACCGCGCCGCCATGGTGCCGAACACCGGCATGTCTTCGGTTTTTTCCGCGAAGCGCTCACGGTTGCGCTGATATTGCTTGCGCACATCGCGCAGCGCATCTTCCGCGCCCTTGCGGTCGAACTTGTTGATCGCCACAAAGTCGGCAAAATCCAGCATGTCGATTTTTTCCAGTTGCGAGGCCGCGCCAAACTCTGGCGTCATGACGTACAGCGAAAAATCAACCAGCGGCACGATGGCCGCATCGCCCTGGCCGATGCCGGACGTCTCAACGATGACCAGATCGAAACCGGCCACCCGGCAGGCGGCGAGCACGTCCGGCAGCGCCTGGGAAATCTCGCTGCCGCCGCTGTTGTCGAAATTGCGCGTGGCCAGCGAGCGCATGTAGATGTTGGGATGCTGGATCGCATTCATGCGAATGCGGTCGCCGAGCAGCGCCCCGCCGGTGCGCTTGCGCGAGGGGTCAATCGAGATCATGGCAATTTGCAGGCGGTCGTCCTGATCCAGCCGAAAGCGGCGGATCAACTCGTCCGTCAGCGAACTCTTGCCCGCGCCGCCAGTGCCGGTAATGCCCAAAGTCGGCGCCGGTGACACGGCGGCGGCTTTGGCCAGCAACGCCTGCCTGGCCTGCGCGGGCCAGGCGCCATTCTCCAGCGCAGTGATGATCTGGCTCAACGCGCGCCGGTCGCCGCTTTCCAGCGCCTCAATATCCTGCGGGGCGCGCGTGCCGATGTCCACATCGCAGCGCGCCACCATATCGTTGATCATGCCTTGCAGGCCCATTGCCTGGCCGTCCTCGACCGAATACAGGTGCGCCACGCCATACGCATGCAGCTCGCGAACCTCCTCCGGCACGATCACGCCGCCGCCGCCGCCAAAAACCTTGATGCCTTCGCCGCCCCGCGCTTTGAGCAAATCGATCATGTACTTGAAAAATTCGATGTGGCCGCCCTGATACGACGATATGGCAATGCCCTGCACATCTTCCTGCAAGGCGGCGGTGACGATTTCATCCACCGAGCGGTTATGGCCGAGGTGGATCACCTCGACGCCCGTCGCCTGCAGGATGCGGCGCATGATGTTGATCGAGGCGTCGTGGCCATCGAACAATGATGTAGCGGTGACGAAACGCACCTTGTGCTTCGGTTTGTAAGGCGCGAGTTTGGCGGCAAAGCCGAGATCGGTCATGGCTGCAATTCCAGAGATGCAACAATGGCTTCATCATAGGCGGGTCAACGTCGGTCCGCCATGACACAAAATGACTCAAACCATGCATAATTCGCCATTATGCGCGCTAATCCTCACCCGCCAAGAAAGCCCGCCAACGCTCCGACTAGCGTTGCAGCCGGCTTTGTCACTGGCATGCTGGCCGGCATTCCGCAAACCGGGCTGACAGTTGGCGCCCTGCTCGACCATGCCGAAATCGCCAGCCATCTGCTGCATGATGCGTCAGCCCGCATCCCGGTGGCGCGTTACGCCGCGCTCTACCGGCTGCTCAACGAACGTCTCGATGATGAAGGCTTTGCCCTGTTTTCGCGGCCCCTGCGGCGCGGCAGTTTTGAATTGCTCTGTCGCGGCGCGCAGTCGGCTGTCACTCTGGAGGAGGCGCTGGAGCGCATCGTCCGCTTTCTGCGCATCATGCTTGACGAACTCGAAGTCGGCATTGAGAAAAGCGGGGATGCGGCGGTCCTGACGATTAGTGAAAGTCGCGCCCTGGCGGTGGGCCCGGTTGGCCGCGTCTTTGCGTTCGAGTGGCTCCTGCGCATGATTCACGGGCTTGCCGCATGGCTGGTGGCGCATCCGCTGCCGCTTGATGACGTTGCCTTTCCTTACCCGCCGCCCTTGCATGCTACCGACTACGGATTGATCTTCTCCGCGCGCAACACTTTCGCTGCGCCGCGCCTCGAGGCACGCTTTCCCGCCGCATGGCTGACGCTTCCCGTGCGCCGCGACGAGGCCGCGTTGCGCGAGTTCCTCGTCGACGCCCCGGCCAGCATCACCACGCTGTACCGCCACGATCGCGCACTCAGCCTGCGCATGCGCGAACACTTGCGCGCGGCCCTGCCGGAACACCTCGCCCTGGCTGAAATCGCCCGCCGCCTGTTCCTCTCGCCGCGCACCTTGCACCGCCGTCTCGAAGAAGAAGGCACGCGCTTGCGCAGCATTCGCGAAAATCTGCGCCGCGACCTGGCTATCGACTGGCTGACCAAGACCACGCGCCCCTTGAACCGCATCAGCGCCGATCTGGGTTTTGCCGATGCGACCTCGTTCTGCCGCGCATTTTCCGGCTGGCTAGGCTGCGGTCCGCGTGAATACCGGCAACAGGCGCAAAATACCCGCACCACGCATCATCGCCCGCAGAGGCTTGCATCGCGGCGTGTCGCCAGCGCCGACTTTTAATCTTTTCACCGGACACAGGACATCAGCATGTCGCCAGCTCGCCACAGCGAATTTGAAAACGTGAATTTATTTCAGGCCATCGTCGAGCAAACTTCGGATGCCATCATCCTCGCGGATCATGACGGCATGATCCGGCTGTGGAATCACGGCGCCGAAGCGCTCTTCGGCTACCCTGCCGGCGAAGTGCTTGGCAACAGCCTCGATATCATCATCCCGGAACGTTTGCGGCAGGCCCATTGGGAAGGCTTTCACAAGGCCATCGACACGCGTCGGACCAAGTATGCAAACCAGGTGCTGACTACGCGCTCGATGCACAGGGACGGCAGCAAGCTGTATGTCGACATGAGCTTCGATCTGGTCAGGGACAACGCGGACGCCATCATCGGCGTACTGGCCATCGCCCGCAATTGCACCGCCCGCCACCTCGCGGAGAGCGCTCTTCGCGCACGCCTCGCCGAGCTGGAGGAACGCGTAAAAAGCGCGCCGCCCAAAGACTAAAACACGACTGCAAGACCAAGGCCGATAGCATGAGTACACGTTTCCCGGGTTTTCCCGCTCCGGCTGCCGGACCCGAGGCGCCGCTGGAGATGCTCGCCGCCTGCCACGAGCGCATCCAGCACCAATGCGCCACGTTGCGGCGCCTGGTCGCGCACCTGGCCGCGCATGGCGCCGATGCGGAAGCGCGCCTGGCCGCAGCGAATGTCATGCACTATTTCGATACCTCGGCCGGACATCATCACGCTGACGAGGAAGAAGATATCTTCCCCGCTTTGATCGAATCAATGGCCGGATCGGACGCCGTCTGTCTGCATGAATTAACGGCGGGGTTGAAGGCCGATCACCGCGCACTGGAAGCGCACTGGGCGCCTGTTCGCCGGGTGCTTGAACGCGTAGTGGCCGGGCAGCCTGCGCTGCTCGCGGCGCCTGACGTCGCGGCCCTGGCCGGGCTATACGAAACACATATCCGGCGCGAGGAAGAGGAACTGCTGCCAATGGCGGCACGGCTGCTGAGCGAGGGCGATCTCGCGCGCATCGGCCGCGCGATGTGCGAACGGCGGGGACTCCGCTTCGACCGTCCGCCGCTTGCCGATCAACACGGCATGCCAGGCAAATGACTGTTTTGCTTCACTCCACTGTCACCGACTTGGCCAGATTGCGCGGCTTATCCACATCCGTGTTTTTCACCAGCGCCACGTGATACGCCAGCAATTGCAGCGGCACCACATGCAGCACCGGGCTCAGCACCCCATAATGCTCGGGCAAGCGCAGCACATGCACGCCAGGCTCTTCCGCCACCGCTGAATCGGCATCGGCAAAGACGTACAGTTCGCCGCCGCGTGCCGCAACCTCCTTCAGGTTGGATTTGAGTTTTTCCAGCAAGGCGTCATTCGGCGCGATGCTGACTACCGGCATGTCTTTATCCACCAGGGCCAGCGGGCCGTGCTTGAGTTCGCCCGCCGGATAGCCTTCAGCGTGGATGTAGGAGATTTCCTTGAGCTTCAGCGCGCCTTCCAGCGCAATCGGATAATGCTGGCCACGGCCGAGGAAAAGTGCGTGATGCTTGTGGGCAAAACGTCCGGCCCACACCTTGATGTTGGCTTCGCAAGCCAGCACTTTTTGCACCGCCACCGGCAGGTGGCGCAAAGCCGCCAGATGCTGCGCTTCCAATGCGGGATCAAGGCGGCCCGCCTGCTTGGCCAGGGTTGCCGCGAGCAGAAACAGCGCCGCGAGCTGGGTGGTAAACGCCTTGGTTGAGGCAACGCCAATCTCGGGGCCGGCGCGGGTCAAAAAGCGCAGCGCGCATTCGCGCACGATGGCGGATTCGGGCACATTGCAGATCGCCAGCGTGCGCGGCATGCCCTGCGCCTTGGCATACCGCACCGAAGCCAGGGTGTCGGCCGTTTCGCCGGATTGCGAAATGGCCACCACCAGCTGATCGGAATTGGGTACTGAAACCCGATACCGGTATTCGCTGGCGATCTCGACTGCACAGGGAACGCCGGCAAGTTGCTCTATCCAGTAGCGTGCGACCAGCCCGGCATGATGGCTGGTGCCGCAGGCAAGAATCAGCACCGACTTGACGCCGGCAAGCAATTCCGGCGCGGCAACGCCGAACAGGTTGGGGGTGAACGTTTGCGCGCCGCCGATCATTTCCAGCGTGGCGGCCAGCGCCTGCGGCTGTTCGAAAATTTCCTTCTGCATGTAGTGCTGGTAGTCGCCCAGCTCGACGGCGTCGGCGGAAAGGCTGCTCTGCGTCACCGCACGCTCCACCGGCGCACCGCCAGCGCCGACTATTTTGAACGCGCCGTGCGCGAGCTGCGCGCAGTCGCCGTCTTCGAGATAGATCATCCGGCGCGTGACCTGCAACAGGGCCGAGGCGTCCGAAGCGGCATAGTGGCCGTCGTCGCCAACGCCGAGCAGGAGCGGTGCGCCGTGGCGGGCGACGATAATGCGCTCGTCGCCTTCCTGCAACACGGCAATGGCGTAGGCGCCAATGAGCCGGGCGGTAGCCAGCCGGACGGCGACGAACAGATCGGGTGCGCTGTGCAGCGTATGCTGGATCAGGTGCGCGATGACTTCGGTATCCGTATCCGAAGTAAAAGCATAGCCGGCCGCAATCAGTTCGTGCCGCAGCTCGGCATAATTCTCGATAATGCCGTTATGCACCACAGCCAGCCCGGCAGAGACATGCGGATGCGCGTTGCGCTCGCTGGGCACGCCGTGGGTAGCCCAGCGCGTATGGGCAATGCCCTGATGGGCGGCCTGGCCTGCGGCCTGCGCGGCGAGTTCGGCCACGCGGCCGACGCTGCGCAGGCGGGTGAGCATGGGGTTGAGCAGCGCCAGGCCGGCGGAGTCATAACCGCGATATTCCAGACGCCGCAAACCTTCAATCAGTACAGGCACGACGTTGCGCCCGGCAACGGCAGCGACAATGCCACACATGGCTTAATCCTTTTTCTGCTTCACGGGGCGTTTCCAGCCAGCAATGGATGTCTGCTTGGCGCGCGAGACGGTCAGCTGATCGGGCGGCGCATCTTTTACCAGCGTCGTCCCCGCGCCCAGCGTGGCGCCCCGGCCCACCGTGACAGGGGCAACGAGTTGCGTATCCGAGCCAATGAAAACATCATCTTCGATGACCGTGCGAAACTTGTTGGCGCCGTCGTAATTGCAGGTGATGGTGCCTGCGCCGACATTCACGCGTTGGCCGATCGTGGCGTCGCCGATGTAGGCAAGGTGGTTGGCTTTGGAATGGTCGGCAATGGCGCTGTTCTTGACCTCGACAAAGTTGCCGATATGCACATCGCGGCCAAGTTCGGTGCCAGGCCGCAGGCGGGCATAGGGGCCGACGCGGCTGTCCGGCCCGATCACCGCATCCTCAATATGGCAAAAGGGGGCAATGCGCGCGCCGGCGGCGATGCGGCTGTTTTTCAGCACGCAGTTGGCGCCAATGATGACGTTGTCGGCGAGCTCGACGCGGCCCTCGAAGAGACAATTAACATCAATGCTGACATCGCGGCCGCAGATCAATTCGCCACGGATGTCGATGCGCGCCGGATCGGCGAGGGTGACGCCCGCATTCATGAGGGCCTCGGCGCACGTGCGCTGATAGGCGCGCTCCAGGACGGCGAGTTGTCCTTTGCTATTCACGCCTTCGATTTCCCATGCCGCATCGGGGTGGGCAGTGACTACGGGGAAACCCTCGCGCACAGCCATCGCGACGATGTCGGTGAGATAGTACTCGCCCTGGGCGTTGCGGTTGGCGAGAGCCGGCAGCCAGCGGGCCAGGGCGCCAGCAGGAGCGACGAGGATGCCCGTGTTGATTTCGCGAATGCCGCGTTCGGTATCGTCAGCATCTTTTTCCTCGACGATGCGCGTGATCTTGCCGGCCACGCGGAGGATGCGGCCGTAGCCGTGGGGGTTGTCGACAAAGGCGGTGAGCAGGGCGAGGGAACCGTTTCCGGCGGCGTCGAGCAAACGCTGCAATGTCGACGCCTGAACCAGGGGCACATCGCCGTACAGCACCAAAGTCGGCGCTGGCGGGACGGCAGCCAGGTGCGGCATCGCCTGCAACACGGCGTGGCCCGTGCCAAGTTGCGGCTCCTGCGGCACCCAGGTAATGTCAGGCGCATCGAGCGCGGCCAGCACCTGTTCGCCGCCATGCCCATGCACCACGCAGATACGCGCGGCATCCAGCGTGCGGGCTGTATCCAGCACATGCCCCAGCAACGGCCTGCCTGCCAGCGGATGCAGCACCTTGGGCAGCGCGGAGTTCATGCGCTTGCCCTGACCGGCGGCGAGAATGACGATAGTGATGGCCATGACGATATCCGGCAAGCGCGGGCCGCTTATCGCGGCAGGATGCTCTCGCCCATCAGGAACTCATCCACCGCGCGGGCGCACTGGCGGCCTTCGCGGATTGCCCACACCACGAGCGACTGGCCGCGCCGCATATCGCCGGCGGCAAACACGCGCGGCACATTGGTGTGGTAGGCAACAGCGCCTTCCGTATCGGCGCGGGCATTGCCGCGCGGATCCTTGGCAATGCCAAAGGCATCGAGCACACCGCCGGCCGGACTGACAAAGCCCATGGCAAGAAAAGCAAAATCGGCGCGGATTTCAAATTCGGAGCCGGGCATTTCATGCATCTTGCCGTCTTTCCATTCCAGGCGCACCACACGGATGGCTTTGAGGCGGCCGCGACGCGGGCCGTCCTGGTGGCCGATGAATTCCTTGGTGCCGATGGCCCAGTCACGCTCACAGCCCTCTTCATGCGACGACGAGGTGCGTAACCTCAAGGGCCAGTAGGGCCAGGTCAGCGCGCCGTTTTCCTGCTCGGGTGGCCGCGGCATCAGCTCGATCTGGGTAACACTGGCTGCGCCATGGCGGTTCGAGGTGCCAACGCAGTCTGATCCGGTATCGCCGCCGCCGATCACAACGACATGCCGGCCTTTGACATTGATCGGGTTCTTGCGCCCGCCCGCCACTTCCTTGTTTTGCGGGATGAGAAACTCGAGCGCAAAATGCACGCCCTTGAGTTCGCGGCCGGGAATCGGCAGGTCGCGCGGATGTTCCGCGCCACCCGTTAGCACCACGGCGTCGAAATCCTTGCGTAACTGTTCCGCCGTGACCGTTTTTTTTGCATCGCTGTGAATGCCTGCCGTCAGCCCGGCTCGGGTTACCATGATGCCGGTGGCGAAGGTGACGCCTTCCGCCTGCATCTGCGCCATGCGCCAGTCAATCAGGCGCTTGTCCAGCTTGAAGTCGGGAATGCCATAGCGCAACAGGCCGCCGATGCGATCGCTCTTCTCGAACACCGTCACCGCATGGCCCACGCGCGCCAGTTGCTGCGCGGCTGCCAGGCCTGCCGGGCCTGAACCGACCACGGCCACTTTCTTGCCGGTTTTCTGCGGCGCAGGTTGCGGCACGACCCAGCCGTTTTCGCCTGCCTTGTCGATGATGACGCGTTCGATGGACTTGATGCCCACCGGCGTGTGGGGAATGTTCAGTGTACAGGCGGCCTCGCATGGGGCAGGGCAGATGCGGCTGGTGAATTCGGGAAAGTTGTTGGTCGAATGCAGCACCGTGATGGCTTCCTGCCAATTGCCGCGATACACCAGATCATTCCAGTCAGGAATGATGTTGTTCACCGGACAACCGGTGTTGCAGAACGGAATGCCGCAATCCATGCAGCGCGCACCCTGAATCTTCGCTTGCGCGTCAGTCAGGCGCGGCACAAACTCCTTGTAACGCGTCAGCCTCTGTGCCACAGGCTCATACGCCTCGGCAATGCGCTCGTACTCCAGAAACCCGGTGGGTTTACCCATCAAGCAGCCTCTTTAATCTGGGTCGCGGCCATTTCCTTCATGGCGCGGCGATATTCATGGGGGAAAATTTTGACGAACTTGCCGCGCGCCCGGCTCCAGTCGGCGAGCAGCGCCTTGGCCCGCGCGCTGCCGGTCAGCGCGGCGTGCTGCTCGATCATGCGCTTGAGCTGTGTTTCGTCGGCCTCGCCGCGATGACGCAGGCCATCGTCCGCCTGATCCTCGGCCGACCGCACTTCCTCAAGCGCGACCATCGCCGGGTTGCAGCGCTGGGCAAACTGGCCGTCCACGTCATACACGTAGGCGATGCCGCCTGACATGCCGGCGGCAAAATTGCGTCCGGTCAAACCCAGCACGGCAACGGTGCCGCCCGTCATGTATTCGCAGCCGTGGTCACCCGTGCCTTCGACAACAGCCGCTGCGCCGGAATTGCGCACGCAGAAGCGCTCGCCGGCGACACCGCTGAAAAATGCCTCGCCTTCGGTGGCGCCGTAGAGCGCCGTATTGCCGACAATGATGTTCTCGGCCGATGCGCCACGAAATGCCTCAGGCGGGCGCACGATGATGCGGCCGCCGGACAATCCCTTGCCAACGTAGTCGTTGCCTTCGCCCACCAAATCCAGCGTGATGCCGCGCGCCAGAAAAGCGCCGAAGCTTTGCCCTGCCGTCCCCGTCAGCTTGACTGAAATGGCGCCCTCAGCCAGTCCCGCGTGACCGAAGCGCTTGGCTACCTCATGCGATAACAGGGTGCCGACGGTGCGGTTCGCATTTTTGATCGCGGTTTCAATCGTTACCTTCGCACCATGCTTCAGCGCCGGTCCGGCCTGGCTGATCAGGCTGTGATCGAGCGCGCGAAGCAAACCGTGATCTTGCGTTTCGCGATGGGAAAGGGCCACGTCGCTTGATACTGGCGGCATATAGAAGATGCGGGAGAAATCGAGGCCCTTCGCCTTCCAGTGTTTGATGCCGCTGCGGGTATCGAGCAAATCGGCGCGGCCAACAAGCTCTTCAAATTTGCGCACGCCCAATTGGGCCATCAACTCGCGAACTTCCTCGGCGACAAAAAAGAAATAATTCACCACGTGTTCAGGCTGGCCGGTGAAACGTTTGCGCAATACCGGATCCTGCGTGGCAACGCCCACGGGGCAGGTATTAAGATGGCATTTGCGCATCATGATGCAGCCTTCGACCACCAGTGGCGCCGTGGCAAAGCCGAATTCGTCGGCGCCCAGCAGCGCACCGATCACCACATCGCGCCCGGTTTTCATCTGGCCGTCGGCCTGCACACGGATGCGGCCGCGCAGGCGGTTGAGCACCAGGGTCTGCTGCGTTTCCGCGAGGCCCAGCTCCCACGGCGTACCCGCATGCTTGATCGAGGAGATAGGCGACGCGCCGGTGCCGCCGTCGTGACCGGCGATGACGACGTGATCCGCCTTGGCCTTGGCCACGCCCGCCGCCACCGTGCCAACGCCGACTTCCGACACCAGCTTGACCGAAACGGCCGCCTGCGGGTTGGCGTTCTTCAGGTCGTGAATGAGCTGCGCCAGGTCCT
>CAZQTB010000040.1:0-1692 GCA_964596295.1 uncultured Rhodocyclaceae bacterium
GCTCGCCGCCATGAGCGTGTCGCAGATGGTTGACCATGTTCTGGCCTTGCCTGCCGACGCGCGCCTGATGATCCTTGCTCCGGTGGTCGCCAATCGCAAGGGCGAGCAGCTTGAACTGTTTGCCGAGCTGCGCGCGCAGGGTTTTGTCCGCCTGCGCGTGGATGGCGCGGTGTATGACATCGACAGCCTGCCCAAGCTGGCCAAGACAAAAAAACACACCGTGGATATTGTCGTCGACCGGCTCAAGGTGCGCGAGGATCAGCGCCAGCGCCTGGCGGAAAGCTTCGAGACCGCTTTGCGCCACGCCGAAGGCCGCGCCCTGGCGGTGGAAATGGATGGCGCAAAGGAACACCTGTTCTCCAGCAAATTCGCCTGTCCGGTTTGCAGCTATTCGTTGCAGGAACTCGAACCCCGCCTGTTCTCGTTCAACAACCCGATGGGCGCCTGCCCCCAATGCGACGGCCTCGGGCAGATCCAGTTTTTTGACCCGGCCCGCGTGGTGGCCTACCCCCATCTGTCGCTGGCCGACGGCGCCATCAAAGGCTGGGACAAGCGCAACCAGTTTTACTACCAGATGCTGGAGTCGCTGGCCGCGCATTACACCATCGACACCACCGTCGCCTTCGAGGCCCTGCCTGCCGAACTGCAAAACATCATTCTTTATGGCTCAGGCAAGGAACAGATCAAATTCAAATACCTGAGCGAAAAAGGCACGCGCTTTGAACGCAGCCACAGTTTCGAGGGCATCATCAACAGCATGGAGCGCCGCTACCGCGAGACAGATTCGCTTGCCGTGCGCGAGGAGCTGGCCAAGCACCTGAATCACAAACCCTGCCCCGAATGCCACGGCCAGCGGCTGCGCCGCGAAGCGCGCCATGTCTTTGTCGGGGGGCAGACCATCGCCGCCATCAGCCGCCTGTCGCTGATCAACTGCCGCGATTTTTTCAATGCGCTGGCGCTCACCGGCCACAAGGCGCAGGTGGCGGAAAAAATCATCAAGGAAATCACTGCGCGGATTTCCTTCCTCATCAATGTCGGCCTCAACTACCTTTCGCTCGACCGCTCGGCGGAAACCCTGTCCGGCGGCGAAGCGCAGCGCATCCGGCTGGCCTCGCAAATCGGCTCCGGCCTCACCGGCGTCATGTACGTGCTCGATGAACCTTCGATCGGCCTGCACCAGCGCGATAACGCGCGCCTGCTGGAAACGCTCATCCACCTGCGTAACCTGGGCAACACGGTGATTGTGGTCGAACACGATCAGGAAGCCATCGAAGCCGCCGACTATGTGGTCGACATGGGTCCCGGCGCGGGCGAGCATGGCGGCGAAGTCGTCGTTGCAGGCACGCCGCAGCAAGTCGCGGCGAACAGCGCGTCGCCCACCGGCGCGTTTCTGTCAGGCCGCCGCCGTATCGCCATCCCCGACGCGCGCACGCCGCCTGCCGCCGACCGCTGGCTGAAAGTTGTTGATGCCAGCGGCAACAACCTCAAGCACGTCGGCCTGGAAATCCCTGTCGGCCTGTTCACCTGCGTCACCGGCGTCTCCGGCTCCGGCAAATCAACGCTCATCAATGACACGCTGTATGCCGCCGCCGCACGCCATCTCTATGGTTCGACGCAGGAACCCGCAGCATACGGCGAGATTGCAGGGCTCGAGTTTTTCGACAAGGTCATCAACGTCGACCAGGCGCCGAT
>CAZQTB010000040.1:1702-12346 GCA_964596295.1 uncultured Rhodocyclaceae bacterium
GCGCTCCAATCCGGCCACCTACACCGGCCTGCTGACGCCCATCCGCGAGCTGTTCGCGGGCGTGCCCGCCGCTCGCGAACGCGGCTACGGGCCGGGGCGTTTTTCCTTCAACGTCAAGGGTGGGCGCTGCGAAGCCTGCCAGGGCGACGGCATGATCAAGGTGGAAATGCACTTTCTGCCCGACATCTTCGTGGCCTGCGATGTCTGCCACGGCAAGCGCTACAACCGCGAAACGCTGGAAGTGCGCTACAAAGGCAAAACCATCCACGAAGTGCTGCAGATGACGGTGGAAAATGCGCGGGAATTTTTCGATGCCGTGCCGGTGGTCGCACGCAAATTACAAACGCTGGTGGATGTCGGCCTCGCCTACATCCAGCTTGGGCAAAGCGCCGTCACGCTGTCCGGCGGCGAAGCGCAGCGCGTCAAGCTGGCGCTGGAGCTTTCCAAGCGCGACACCGGCCGCACGCTCTACATTCTCGACGAGCCCACCACCGGCCTGCATTTCCACGATATCGAAATGCTCCTCTCGGTACTCCACCGCCTGCGCGACCATGGCAATACCATCGTGGTCATTGAACACAACCTGGATGTCATCAAAACCGCCGACTGGGTAGTCGATCTCGGCCCGGAAGGCGGCGACGGCGGCGGCCGCATTATTGCCTGCGGCACACCCGAACAGGTAGCAAGCGCAACGGGCAGCCCGACCGGGCATTATCTGAAAAAACTTTTCCCGGGCGCAACCGGCGCAAAACCGGCGGCGAAACCCCAAGCAAAACCCAAAAGACGCAGCGCGGCATGAGCGGCAGAGTCCTGCCTCGCAACCCTGCTTTCGGCGGCATTTTTACCCCCTCGCTTGCGCCCGGGTTTCGCGGTTGATTATTGACCTTACCCTGAGTATAGTTAGCGCAATGTTGCAAGCACGGCGGCCCCGTTGATTTCTGGCCGCCGTATGTTTTTTGTCTACTGTTTTCGCGGAGCGCTTTAATGCCGCATTTGATGAATACCTACGGGCGGTTGCCGGTCGCCTTTACCCACGGCGAAGGATGCCGCTTATTTGACGAACAGGGCATATCCTATCTTGACGGGATGGCCGGCATCGCGGTCAATACGCTGGGCCACAATCATCCGCGTTTGGTGGATGCGCTGACCAGGCAAATCGGCCGGCTGATTCACACCTCAAACCTTTACCGCATCCGGGAGGCCGAGGAAGCCTCCGACCATCTGGCGCGCATCGCCAAAATGGACGAGGTGTTTTTCTGCAACTCGGGCTGCGAAGCCAACGAGGCGGCCATCAAGCTGGCGCGCCTCTACGGGCATCAGCAGGGGATTGACCAGCCTGCGATCATCGTCATGGAGCAGGCCTTCCACGGCCGCACCCTGGCCACGCTCTCCGCCACCGGCAATCGCAAGGCGCAGGCCGGATTCGAACCTCTGGTTTCCGGTTTTGTGCGCGTGCCATTTGACGACCTGGCGGCCATCGAACAGGTGGCCCTGCATAATCCGAATGTCGTCGCCGTACTCTTTGAGCCGATTCAGGGCGAAGGCGGCATCAACATCGCCCACAATGAATTCATGCGCGCCCTGCGCAAGATATGCGATGAGAAAAATTGGCTGCTGATGGTCGACGAGGTGCAATGCGGCCTGGGCCGCACCGGCGTCTGGTTTGCCCACCAGCATGCAGGCATATTGCCGGATGTCATGACCCTGGCCAAAGGGTTGGGATCGGGCGTGCCGATTGGCGCCTGCCTGGCCGCAGGACGCGCAGCGGGCGTGCTCAAACCAGGCAACCACGGGTCCACTTTCGGCGGCAATCCGCTGGCGTGTACTGCCGCATTGACCACGCTGCGGGTTATCGAAACCGATGACCTGATGACGCGCGCGAAGCAGCTCGGCGAACTGATTCGCGATGGCTTGCGGCATGCCCTGGCAGGCGCAGCCGGCGTGACAGAAGTGCGCGGCGATGGCCTGCTGATCGGGATTGAGCTGGACCGGCCCTGCGGCGATCTGGTCAAACGCGCGCTGGCAAAAGGCCTGCTGATTAACGTGACGGCGGACAAAGTGGTGCGCTTGCTGCCGCCGCTGGTGATGAGCGATGCGGAAGGCGCCGAGCTTGTCGCGGGCCTCGCGCCCATCATCCTTGAATTCCTCAAGGAGTGATGATGCCCCCGGCCGCGCCCCGCCACTTCCTGCAATTGCGCGATCTTGCGCGCGACGAGCTTGAGCATGTGTTCGCCCGCAGCCGGCGCATCAAGGCGCGCTTCAAGGCCTACGAGCGCTATTGGCCCCTGCAGGACCGCACCCTGGTGATGATTTTCGAGAAGGCCAGCACGCGCACGCGGCTTTCCTTCGAGGCAGGCATGCATCAGCTGGGCGGCGCGGCGATTTATCTGAATACGCGCGACTCCCAGCTCGGCCGCGGCGAGCCGGTGGAAGATGCGGCACAGGTCATTTCGCGCATGGGCGATATCGTCATGATCCGCACCTTTGAGCAGAACATCATCGAGCGTTTTGCCGGGCATTCGCGGGTGCCTGTCATCAACGGCCTGACCAATGAATACCACCCCTGCCAGATTCTCGCCGACATCTTCACTTTCATCGAACATCGCGGCTCCATCCAGGGAAGAACGGTGGCCTGGATCGGCGATTCAAACAATGTCTGCAATACCTGGCTGCAGGCTGCCGAGGTATTTGATTTCAACGTCCAGGTGTCGACCCCTCCCGGTTATGAAGTAAAGGCCGGGCGTGCCGGCCTGCATGGCACAAGCCATTTTGCGCAGTTTGCCGACCCGATGGATGCCGCACACGGCGCCGATCTGGTTACCACCGATGTGTGGACCTCCATGGGCTTCGAGGCCGAAAACGAAGAACGGACGCGCGATTTTGCCGACTGGCAAGTGGATGGGGAGATGATGCAGGTCGCGGCGGCTGATGCCGTGTTCATGCACTGCCTGCCGGCGCATCGCGGAGAAGAGGTCGCGGCCGAAGTCATCGATGGCCCGCAAAGCGTCGTCTGGGATGAAGCCGAAAACCGGCTGCATACGCAAAAAGCATTAATGGAATTTCTGCTTCTGGGCAGGATCGATGATTAAAGGAAAGCAAAAGCAAATGAGCGAAGTCAAAAAAGCGGTACTGGCCTATTCGGGCGGCCTCGATACCTCCGTCATTCTCAAATGGCTGCAGGATACGTACGCATGCGAAGTCGTCACCTTCACCGCCGATCTCGGCCAAGGCGAAGAGCTGGAACCGGCGCGCGCCAAGGCGATACAGCTGGGCATCAAGAAGAAAAACATTTTCATTGATGATTTGCGCGAGGAATTCGTGCGCGACTTCGTCTTCCCCATGTTCCGCTGCAACACGGTGTATGAAGGGGAATACCTGCTCGGCACCTCGATTGCGCGGCCCCTGATTGCCAAACGGCTGGTGGAAATTGCGCAGAAAACCGGCGCCGACGCGATTTCCCACGGCGCGACGGGCAAGGGTAACGATCAGGTGCGCTTCGAGCTGGGCGCCTATGCGCTGATGCCCAATGTCAAAATCATCGCGCCCTGGCGCGAGTGGGATCTGCTGTCGCGCGAAAAGCTCATGCGCTACGCCGAAAAGCACGGCATCCCGGTGGATATGAAGCACAAGAAGGGTGGCTCGCCTTATTCGATGGACGCCAACCTGCTGCATATTTCCTATGAGGGGCGGCATCTGGAAAATCCCGCCGCCGAAGCGGAAGAGTCGATGTGGCGCTGGACGGTGTCGCCCGAAAAGGCGCCCAGCAAAGCCGAGTACCTCGACCTGGAATTCAGGCAAGGCGATCTGGCCGCCATCAACGGCAAGAAAATGCAAGCGCATGAACTGCTCGCCGCACTGAACAAAATCGGCGGCAAGCATGGCATCGGCCGACTTGATCTGGTTGAAAACCGCTACGTCGGCATGAAGTCGCGCGGGTGTTACGAAACCCCGGGCGGCACGATTTTGTTGCGCGCGCACCGCGCGATCGAATCGATTACGCTGGACCGCGAAGTGGCGCACCTGAAAGACGACCTCATGCCGCGTTACGCCAGCCTGATCTACAACGGCTACTGGTGGAGCCCGGAACGGCTGGCCTTGCAAACCCTGATCGACCACACCCAGCGGAACGTCAATGGCCGGGTGCGGATCAAGCTCTACAAGGGCAATGTCATCGTCGCGGGCCGCGACTCGAAGACCGACTCGCTGTTTGATTCGACCATTGCCACATTTGAGGATGACGCAGGGGCGTACAACCAGAAGGACGCGCATGGCTTTATCCGCCTGAATGCCCTGCGCATGCGTATTGCGGCCAATCTGGCCAGCAAGAAACGCTGACCGGTCCGGTCAAAAATCGTGGTTGCCCGCATCAAAATGCAGAAATTTCAGGAATTTTCATATGTCCCAATTCGATAATGTCAGCGTCGTCAAGCAGGCCAACGTCTATTTTGACGGCAAGTGCGTCAGCCATACCGTCCAGTTTGCCGACGGGACGAAAAAAAGCGTGGGCGTCATTCTGCCCGCGACCCTGAGTTTCACTACCAGCGTGCCGGAAATTATGGAAACCGTTGCCGGGGCTTGCCGCTACCGCATCAAGGGCGGGGACTGGAAGACGTGCAAAACGGGCGAAAGTTTCCATGCGCCCGGCAACTCCAGCTTCGACATTGAAGTGACCGGCGAACCCTACCATTATGTTTGCCATTTTGGCTGACTGCGCGACTGACTGCGGAGCCCGTTGCCATGCCCTCGTTTGATATCAGTTCCGAAACCGATATGGTGGCGCTGAAAAACGCCATCGATGTGGCCGGCCGCCATATCGGCAACCGCTATGATTTCAAGGGCACCTCGGCGCGCGTCGAGCTGAACGACAAAGACAAAACGCTGACCCTGTATGGCGATTCCGAGTTTCAGCTCGGCCAGGTCAAGGATATTCTTTTCCCCGAAATGGAAAAGAAGGAGCGCGAAAGCACCAAGCGTCTCGAGATGGGCGCCGTGCAAACCGTTTCCGGCAACAAGGCCAGGCAGGAACTCAAGATCAGGATCGGCATCGAATCCGAGCTGGCAAAAAAAATCGTCAAGCTGATCAAGGACAGCAAACTCAAGGTGCAGGCCAGCATTCAGGGTGACACCGTGCGCGTCACCGGGGCCAAGCGCGACCTGCTGCAGGAAACCATTGCGCTGGTGAAAAAGTCGGTTACCGACTTTCCGCTTCAGTACGGCAATTTCAGGGACTGATCCCCCGTTTCAGGCTTCCTGCAACCCGCTTATCCAGCGGCTGTACAGACGATCGGCGATGATGCGCATGCGCGCAATGCGCTCGTCCAGTTGCTCATACATCGCATCCGCCGTTTGCACTGAAGCGGACGCCGCAACATTTTCGGCGGCCCAGTGCCGCCCCCAGAGCCGGATCATGCTTTCGGTCATTTCCACATGGCATTGCATGCCCAGATGCAGGCCGCGGGCAAACGCCTGGTTTTCACAGTACGCGCTTTTCAAAATGCGCGTAGCGCCGGGCGGGATGCTGAAAGTTTCACCATGCCAGTGGAACGCATCGAAACGCTGCGTATCGCCCACCCAGTCGGAAGCCGCCGCGGCGGCGATCTCGACTTCGCCCCAGCCGATTTCATGCACCGGGTTTTTTGTCACCACGCCGCCCAGGGCCTTGCTGATCAATTGCCCGCCGAGGCAGTGGCCGATAACCGGGATGCCTTTGCGGTCGGCATCGCGGATCAGGCGCAGCGCCGGCGCAATCCACGGCAAATCGTCATTGACGCTCATCGGCCCGCCCATGAAGCACAGGCCGGAAAAATCATCGGAAGTCGGCGGTGGCACCGCGCCGGCGTCGACCGTAAACAATGTCCACGGCAGCGAGTGGCGCTCGAGGAATGTGGCAAAATAGCCGGGCCCCTCGCCGGGGCTATGACGGAATATAGCGATCGGTTTCATGTCGGAGTCCTTTGTCCTGTCCGCTGCAGATTCTAGCGGAGCCCTGCTTTCCCTTTTGCGGCGCCGTTTTCGCACAGGAAAGCTTGCGCCGCCGGTCCGCGAAGCGGCTTTTGCCGATGTTTCTTCGTGGGTGCAGGCTGCCGTTCTGGTGCCCATCATCCTGCGCGATGCCGGAGCCACCCTGTTGCTGACCCAGCGCACCGCGCATTTGCGCGATCACGCGGGGCAGATCAGCTTTCCGGGGGGACGCTGTGAACCGTCGGATGCCTCGCCTGAAGCCACCGCCTTGCGCGAAGCGGCCGAGGAAGTCGGACTCGATGCCGCGCAGACCGAGATTCTCGGCCGGTTGCCGGAATACCATACAAGCACGGGATTTGCCGTTACGCCGGTGGTTGCCCTGGTCACGCCGCCGCTCAACCTCAAGCTCGATGATTTCGAAGTGGCCGAAGTGTTTGAGCCGCCGCTTGAATTTCTGCTCAATCGCCAAAACCACCAGCGTCATCAGCGCGAATTCCAGGGCGAGATGCGCGAATTCTGGGCCATGCCCTGGGAAAACCGCTACATTTGGGGAGCGACCGCCGGCATGCTGGTCAACCTGCATCACTTCCTGTTTGACGAGACGTTTGACGAGACTTAAGCGCATGACCCTTCTGTCCATCCTGGCCGCCCTGATTCTGGAACAGTTTCGTCCCTTGCCGGTTGAGCGCGTGGTGCGTGCGCCCATCGCAAGGCTGGCGGCCTTTCTTGAGCAGCGGCTCAACGACGGCGTCCGTCTTCACGGGGGCATCGCCTGGAGTCTTGGGGCCGCGCTGCCCGCCGTGCTTTTATTGATCGCGCACGCCGTGCTGAAGGAAGCGCAACCGCTGTTGGCGCTGCTGGTTGGCGTCGGCGTGCTGTACCTGACCATGGGGTTTCGCCAGTTCAGCCATTTCTTTACCGACATTCATCTGGCCTTGCGCACAGGCGAAATCGAACGGGCGCGGCAGATTCTTGCCGAGTGGCGCGGACAGAGCGGCGACAGGCTCACCAGCAGCGAGATTGCGCGACTGGCCATAGAACGCGCTTTACCGCTTTCCAACCGCCATGTTTTTGCGCCGCTGCTCTGGTTTGCGCTGCTGGGGCCGGCCGGCGCGCTGCTCTACCGTCTCGCGCAACTGCTCGACGAATCCTGGAGAAACCCGGTGCACTCCAAACCGAACGGACTGGTGGAATTAGGCGAATTTGGCTGGGTTGCGCACCAGGCCTTCGCTGCGCTCAACTGGCTGCCGATCCGCATCACGGCGGCGGGGTTTGCCATTGCGGGCGATTTTGAAGATGCGGTGAATTGCTGGCGAACCCAGGCGGCGCGCTGGCCCGATAAAGCCGACGGCATCCTGCTGGCAAGCGGCGCGGGCGCCCTGGGCGTCAGGCTGGGCATGCCGGTGCATGGCTTGCCGCAAGGTCCGGACACGGATTCAAAATTGGAGGCGGCAAGCGAGCGTCCCGAGCTGGGGCTTGGCGACGATGCCGACCCCGATTTCATGCAGAGCACCATCGGCCTGGTCTGGCGCAGTCTTGTGCTTGGCCTGGCAGTGCTGGCCCTGGTTCAGGTTTCTGGCTGGGTTGGCGGTTGATTTCTTTATCCGGGAGTAAGTTTCATGGCTGACAAGAGAGAAGTGGTTGTGCTGAGTGCCGTTCGTTCTGCCGTAGGCACATTCGGCGGCGCCTTGAGCGGCATCGAGCCCGCCGAACTGGCCGGCATGGTGATGAAGGAAGCGGTCAGCCGTTCCGGCGTCGATCCGCAACGCATCAATTACGTCACGGTCGGCAACTGCATTCCGACCGAATCGCGTTCCGCCTACGTGGCGCGCGTCGCCTCGATCCAGGCCGGACTGCCCATGGAGTCGGTTGCGATGACGGTCAACCGGTTGTGCAGTTCGGGCCTGCAGGGCATCGTTTCCACCGCGCAGGCGATCATGCTGGGCGATTGCGACTACGGCGTGGGCGGCGGTGTGGAGGTGATGTCGCGCGGCGCCTATCTGGCTCCGGCCATGCGCACCGGCGCACGCATGGGCGATAGCAAGATGATCGACATGATGGTGGCCACCCTGACCGACCCGTTCGGCGTCGGCCACATGGGCATCACCGCAGAAAATCTGGCTGCCAAGTGGGACATTTCGCGCGCAGAACAGGATGCCTTTGCCGTCGAATCACAGCGCCGCGCCGCCGCTGCGATAGCCGCAGGCCGCTTCAAATCGCAGATCGTCCCCATCGTGCAGCAGACGCGCAAGGGCGAGGTTGTGTTCGACACCGACGAGCACGTCAAGGCCGATACGACGTCGGAAACACTGGCCAAAATGAAACCGGCCTTCAAAAAAGACGGCTCGGTGACGGCCGGCAATGCTTCCGGCATTAACGACGGCGCTTCCTTCTTCGTGCTGGCTGCCGCCGACGCGGCGGCCAGGGCCGGACAGAAGCCCATTGCGCGCCTGGTTGCCTACGCCATCGCCGGCGTACCCAACGACGTCATGGGCGAAGGGCCGATTCCGGCATCGCAACTGGTGCTCAAAAGAGCCGGCCTGACACTGGCGCAGATGGATGTCATCGAATCCAACGAAGCCTTTGCCGCGCAGGCGCTGGCGGTAGCCAAGGGCCTCGGGCTGGATAGCGCGAAGACCAATCCGAATGGCGGCGCCATCGCACTGGGCCATCCGGTAGGCGCCTCGGGCGCCGTGATCGCGACCAAGGCGCTGTACGAACTGCAACGCATCAATGGCCGCTATGCGCTGGTGACCATGTGCATCGGCGGCGGCCAGGGGATCGCCGCGATTTTCGAACGGCTCTAGGGAGTACACCGCAAAACTCGGCGCTGGTGACACGGCGCATACGCAGCGAATATGCAGCGAATGCGTTCGCCTGTCTGACTCAGCCAGCGCGAAGCAGCGCCACGGCGTCGCGCACGATGGATTTCAGATCGCCGTCGCCGTGGGTCATGACGTGTTGCAGCAGGGCATCGCGCATGCGCGGCTCCCACGTATTCCTCAGGTGCTTGACGACATCTTTGACGGCTTGTTCGCGGTCCGGCATGGCCTCGAAGAAGGCGCCGATCTGGTTGGCCATCTTGATCAGGTTTGCAGCATTCATGCAGCTTGCTCCGGCAGCGCGCGGGTATGGGTATAGATCGCGCAGTTCTCTGCGCGCAGGAAGCCGATCAGGGTGACATTGAGACGTTCCGCCAGCCGTATGGCGGCGGCGGTGGGGGCGGAAACGGCGGCAACGATGCCGATGCCCATGGCGGCAGACTTTTGCACCATCTCGAAACTGGCGCGGCTGGTGATGATGATGGCGCCGGCCTGTGGCGCGAAGCCTGCATCGGCAAGCGCGCCGAGGGTTTTGTCCAGCGCATTGTGGCGGCCGACGTCTTCGCGCACATGGCTGATCGCGCCGTCGCCGTTCACCCAGCAGGCAGCATGCGTTGCGCCGGTGGCCTGCTGAAGCTTTTGTTGCGCCGGCAGGCTGGCCATGCCGGTGTACAGCGCGGCGGGATGCATGACGGCGGGCGTTGGCACGGGAGGCAGATCGCGCATGACCTGTGCCAGGCTCTCGGCCCCGCACAGCCCGCAGCCGGTGCGTCCGGCCAGGCTGCGGCGGCGTTCCTTGAGCCGCGCGAAGGCATCGCCCGCCACGCGTAACCGCAGGGTGACGCCTTCTGTGGAGGTCACGGTTTCAATGTCGAATACATCCGCGCGGCGTTCGACAATGCCCTCGCTCAAGCTGAAACCGAGGGCAAAGTCTTCCAGATCGGCCGGGGTCGCCAGCATGACGGTATGCGCAATGCCGTTGTATTCGAAGGCGACGGGCGTTTCTTCAGCGATGCTGTCGATCTGTGTTGTCGCAACGGAACCGCGTGACCGCGTGACCGAAAACTCTACGCTCGGGGTCACGATGTTGTTGTAACCTCATGCGCTTCGGCCAGCAGACGGTTCTGTTCCGCGGTGAAGCGCGCGAAGTCCTTCTGCCATTCCGACGCTTGCGCGACGCGCACCACTTGCACCGCCGTCACCTTGTATTCCGGGCAATTGGTGGCCCAATCGGAATTATCGGTAGTGATCACATTGGCGCCGGATTCAGGAAAATGGAAGGTGGTGTACACCACGCCGGGCTGTACACGCTCGGTCAGCGTGGCATGCAGCACGGTTTGCCCGGCGCGGGATTCGATGCCCGCCCAGTCGCCTTCCTTGATGCCGCGCTCTTCGGCGTCGTGCGGGTGAATCTCCAGCACGTCCTCGGCGTAAAAGTCGGTGTTGGCGGTACGGCGGGTTTGCGCACCGACGTTGTATTGCGACAGCACGCGGCCGGTGGTGAGCAACAGCGGGAAGCGGCGCGTCACTTTCTCGTCGGTCGGCACATACTGCGTGATCAGGAAGCGGCCCTTGCCGCGCACGAAGGTATCAATATGCATCGTCGGCGTGCCGCTCGGGGCGTCGGCGTTGCACGGCCATTGCAGGCTGCCGAGACGGTCGAGCTTGTCGTAGCTGACGCCGGCGAAGGTCGGCGTCAGGCGGGCGATCTCGTCCATGATCTGCGCCGGATGCGTGTAGCGCATCGGATAGCCCATGGCATTGGCCAGCGCCATCGTGGCCTCCCAGTCGCCGAGGCCCGCGAGCGGCGGCATTTCCTGGCGCTCCCTTGAAATGCGGCGCTCGGCGTTGGTGAACGTGC
>CAZQTB010000041.1:0-9006 GCA_964596295.1 uncultured Rhodocyclaceae bacterium
TGCCGATCTTGTCGAAGATGATGGCCAGCTCGTTCATCAGCGCGATGTTGAGGTCGCGCTGGGTGTTTTCGATCACCTTGGCGGCTTCGGCGACCTTGATGCTGGAGGCGCGATGCACGCCGGCGCCGATGATGGATTCGTAAAGCCGCGCGACGCGTTCCAGCGTCGCCGCGTCGTCGCCGGAGACGACTTTGACGATTTTGGTGAGGGTGTGTTCCTTGTCGCCGGGATTGATGCGCTCGGGCGAGTAGCCGACGTGAAAATCCGTTTTCCATTGCATGCCGGAATGTTTTTCCAGCACGGGAATGCAGATTTCTTCGGTGGCGCCGGGATAGACGGTGGATTCGTAGATCACCACCGCGCCGCGCTTCATGTGCTGGCCGACGGCGGTGGACGCGCCGATGAGCGGGCCGAAATCGGGCTGATGCGCGGCGTCGACCGGCGTCGGCACGGCGACGATCAGAAAGTCGGCGCTGGCAAGACGGCGCGGATCGGTGGTGCAGTCGAGTTTTGCGGCCGCGCGCAGGGCGTCGGTCGACACTTCGCCGGTCGGGTCGCGAAATTCGTTGTAAGCGGCAACCTTGGCGGCCGATAAATCGAAGCCTATGGTCTGGAAGCGCTTGCCAAATTCAGCCGCCAGCGGCAGGCCGACATAGCCGAGGCCGACGATGGCGATGACGGGGGTTTCAGACAACATGGCAATAGATCTCAAATTTCTGTTGATTCGACGACAGCCGTTGCGAACGCGGCAAAGTCGTTGGTGTGGCGTGTGACTGGCGCGTGACGATCGCGTGGACGATTTTCCAGTCAATAGCTTTGTAATTGTGGACTGCGATGTTGCGAAATCCCGCAGCTTTTTTCATGCGCATGGCAAGCTTGAAGGGTATTAAGCCTGAATCAGCCAGTGCGTCGAATGTTTGCCCCAGCAGCGGCTCACCTGCCACATTCAGGCCGACCAGGTCGACGGGTCGACCGATTGTCCTGGACAGATTGCCGATTAACGCCATTTTGGTTTCTGCGGACAGCCGGGAATCCATCAACACAGCCAGGTCAAGGTCGCTCCGCGGGGTTGCGCGGCTTGTTGCCAGCGAGCCAAACAAAATCGCCATGCGAATGCCGCCATGTTGGGCCAATACCTGCAGGATACGATTTTTCAGGTCCATCAAGTGCAGGGCGCAATGCGCCGATCTCCTCGTTTCGTTGAGGCCACAGTTCGTGATCTCAACGTTAGCAGCATTTCATCTGATTGGCCGGGTAACTGGTTGCCGGTGCGGTTGCTCATGGCAAGGCTTGTCTCGGCTACCGGACCGACAGGGGATTGATATGCTTCAACCCGGGGAAACGCTGAAAGTCGTTATCGGCGGAATAAATGCTGTAGCCCTGCTCCAGCGCCAGTGCCGCAATGTGCGCATCGGTCGTGAGATTGCCCGCCATGCCGGTTTGCAACAGCAGATTCCTCAGGATGGGCCAGTGCCCGGCGCCTGGTTGTACCAGACGGACAAGCGGCTGGTCCAGCCACTCATCTACGTAGGTAATCGCCGATTCTGGAGACAGCGGCTGCGAAAAAATACGCGGGTTGGTGCAAATACGCAGGAAAGCCAATATCGACACCCAGGGAATGCCGACCATTGCGGTGCCCGAAAGCGTCTGTTCCCACCAGGATACTGCCCGTTTGTGTTGAGGCAAGTCCTGGTTGACGGCATAAATCAGCAGGTTGGCATCAACCAGAATCACTTGCGCTGCTCCAGCTTGGCGCGCAACGACATGTCTTCCAGTTCGTCCGCAAGGCGCAGGGCCTTGTCCAGATTGATGCTCGCCAGCGGTACGCCAAGCGAAGCCGCTTTCAGGCGATAGGCCGGAGACTTGCGCACGGCTTTCTGCTGCAACCCCGTTAGCAAGGTCTCATTGACCACTTGCTTGAAGGGTTTGCCTGTTTCACGCGCGCGCTTTTTGAGTTCGCTGGCTAGCGCATCTTCGATTGTGAGCGTGGTTCGCATCATGCTGCCTTTCTTGCTAGCACCAAAGCATCATTTTACGGCAAGTTATCGATTTCAAGACTCAAGCAGGCCGCCGATGGTGGGCTGGCGTTCGCTACGTTCGCTATTGTCATGTCAAACCCCGTAATAACTGCGATACCAGGCGACGAACCGTGCGATGCCCTGGTCGACGCCAGTGGCGGGGGCGAAGCCGGTGGCGGCTTGCAGTGCGGCGGTGTCGGCAGAGGTGGCGGGCACGTCGCCGTCCTGCAGGGGCAGAAAGTTTTTCTGCGCCGTCTTGCCCAGAGCGCGTTCGAGTGTTGCGATGTAAGTCATCAGTTCGACCGGCTGATGGTTGCCGATGTTGAACACGCGATAGGGCGCCCAGCTGGTTGCGGGATCGGGATGTTCCCTGTCGAAGGCCGGGTTTGCCGCGGGCGGCCGGTCGCAGGCGCGGATCACGCCTTCGGCGATATCGTCGATGTAGGTGAAGTCGCGCTGCATGTTGCCGTGGTTGAAGACATCGATGGGCCGGCCTTCGAGTATCGCCCGGGCGAACAGGAACAGCGCCATGTCCGGCCGGCCCCAGGGGCCATACACGGTGAAGAAGCGCAGCCCGGTGGCCGGCAGGCCGTAGAGGTGGCTGTAGGTATGGGCCATCAGCTCGTTGGCTTTTTTGGTGGCGGCATAGAGGCTGACCGGATGGTCCACAGGATCGCCTTCGGCAAACGGCATTTTGGTGTTGCCGCCATACACGCTGGAGCTGCTGGCATAGACCAGATGCTCGATGCCGGCGTGGCGGCAGCCTTCGAGGATATTCACGAAACCGGTCAGGTTGCTGTCCACATAGGCGTGCGGGTTTTTTAGCGAATAGCGCACTCCGGCCTGGGCGGCGAGATGGATCACCCGTTGCGGCGTTTCGCGGGCGAACAGATCGGCCATGCCGGGCCGGTCAGCCACGTCATGCTTGATGAAGCGGAACAGCGGGCTGGACGCCAGCCGCGCCAGCCGCGCTTCCTTGAGCGTGACGTCGTAGTAGTCATTCAGGTTATCCAGCCCGATGACTTCGTCACCCCGCGCCAGCAGGCGTTCGCAGACATGCATGCCGATGAATCCGGCGCAACCGGTAACAAGAATCTTCACTGTATTTTCCTGTGCTTCCGCCTGAACAGCGCGCATTTTCGCATACCTGGCAAAACGTCTGCCGCGCCATGCAAGCGGCGAACGGGCGTTAAAATGCGCAGGAATCGTTTTCGCTGGCTACTCCGCCCGCCATCCAACCCGCTGGCTTCTCTCAGGATCCAACCGACGTGCAGCTTTTCGCTCTGGGCATCAATCACCATACGGCGCCGCTGGCCGTGCGCGAACTCATCGCCTTCCAGCCTGCGCACACGGGTCAGGCCCTGCACGACCTGCTGCGCGGGCAAAGCGTGCACGAAGCCGCCCTGCTGTCGACCTGCAACCGCACCGAACTGTATTGCACAACCCAGCACCCGCAGGCGGCTGCCGACTGGCTGGCGGAATACCATTCGCTGCCGCCGGAGAAGATTCAGCCCTATCTGTACCAGCATCCGCAGCAGGCTGCGGTGCGCCACATGTTCCGCGTCGCCGCCGGGCTGGATTCGATGGTGCTGGGCGAGCCGCAGATTCTGGGCCAGATGAAACAGGCGGCGCGCATCGCCGAAGAGGCGGGTACGCTGGGCACGCTGCTCGGCAAGCTGTTCCAGCGGACCTTCGCGGTGGCCAAGGAAGTGCGTTCCACCACCGCCATCGGCGCCAATACCGTGTCGATGGCGGCGGCGGCGGTGCATCTCTCGGCGCGCATTTTCGACACGCTGGCGGCGCAACGCATCCTGTTCATCGGGGCGGGCGAGATGATCGCGCTCTGCGCGGCGCACTTCGCCGGCCAGCAGCCCCGGCAAATTACGATTGCCAACCGCACGCTGGAACGCGCCTCCGCCCTGGCGCGCCGTTTTTCCGGCGATGCGCTGGGGCTCGACGAAATCGGCGAACGCCTGGCCGATTACGACATTGTGGTGTCCTGCACCGCCAGCCCGCTGCCCATCATTGGCCTCGGCATGGTGGAGCGCGCCCTGAAAGCGCGCCGCCACCGGCCGATGGTGATGGTCGATCTGGCCATCCCGCGCGACATCGAAGCCGAAATCGGCTTGCTGGATGACGTGTTTCTCTACACCATCGACGATCTCGGCCAGATTGTCGAATCCGGGCTGGAATCGCGGCAGGCGGCGGTCATCGAGGCCGAGGCGATCATCGACGAGCGCGTGCATGGCTTTTTGCACTGGCTGGAATCGCGCGAGGCGGTGCCCACCATTCGCGCCCTGCGCGATTCTGCGGAACGCCTGCGGCGGCATGAAATCGACCATGCGCTGAAACTGCTGGCGCGCGGCGATGCGCCTGATGCGGTGCTCGAAGCCCTGTCGCACGGGCTTACCAACAAGCTGCTGCACGCGCCGACACAGGCGCTGAATCAGGCGGAAGGCGACGAGCGCGCCGAGATCGCCGCGCTGCTCGCGCGCATTTATCGCCTGTCATGAAAAAAAGCATTTACGACAAACTCGAGCAACTGGCCGAACGCCTGGCGGAACTCGACGGCCTGCTGGGCGCCGAAAATGCCGCGCACGACATGGAAAGTTATCGCAAGCTGACGCGCGAGCATGCCGAAATCACGCCCGTGGTTGCGTTGTTCCAGGCTTACCGTCGCGCCAGCGCCGACTTTTCGGCGGCGGGCCAGATGCTGGGCGACGCCGAAATGAAAGAGCTGGCGCAGGCCGAGCAGGCCAACGCGGCGGCGGACATGGCGTGGTTCGAAGACGAATTGCAAAAAGCCCTGCTGCCGCGCGACCCGAACGACGATAAAAATCTTTTTCTCGAAATCCGCGCCGGTACGGGCGGCGATGAATCGGCGCTGTTCGCCGGCGACCTGTTCCGCATGTATTCGCGGTACGCCGAGCGCCAGGGCTGGCGCGTGGAAATCCTCTCGCGCAGCGAATCCGACCTCGGCGGCTTCCGCGAAATCATTGCCCGCATCGAGGGCCGCGGCGCGTATTCGCAGCTCAAGTTCGAGTCCGGCGGGCACCGCGTGCAGCGCGTGCCGGCGACGGAAACGCAAGGCCGCATCCACACCTCGGCGTGCACGGTGGCGGTGATGCCGGAAGCGGATGCGCTGGCCGAGGTGGCCATCAATCCGGCGGATCTGCGCATCGATACGTTCCGCGCTTCGGGTGCTGGCGGCCAGCACATCAACAAGACAGATTCGGCGGTGCGCATCACCCATCTGCCGACCGGCATCGTGGTTGAATGCCAGGACGACCGTTCGCAGCATCGCAACCGCGCCCAGGCCATGGCGGTGCTGGCGGCGCGCATCAAGGCGGGGCAGGAGCGCGAGCAGCAGCAAAAAATTGCCTCGACGCGCAAATCATTGATCGGCTCCGGCGACCGTTCCGAACGCATCCGCACCTACAACTTTCCGCAGGGGCGCATTACCGATCACCGCATCAATCTGACGCTGTACAAGATTGACGCCGTCATGGATGGCGATTTAAGCGAGCTGATCGGCGCGCTGACTGCCGAGCATCAGGCAGAACTGCTGGCCGAGCTGGCGGCATGAGCGCCACCGGCGCTATCGGCACCATCGCCGCCGCGCTTGCCGCCGCGCACGAAAAATTGCCGGGCAACGAAGCGCGCCTGCTGCTGGGCCATATCGTGCAGCAGCCGCCGGCCTGGTTGCTGGCGCACGGCGACGAGACGCTGGATGAGGCTGCGCTGTGCGCTTTTACTGCGCTCGTGGCGCGCCGTCATGGCGGCGAACCCGTGGCGTATCTGCTCGGCCGGCGCGAGTTTTTCGGTCGCGATTTTTCCACTTCCCCTGCGGTGCTGATCCCGCGTCCGGAGACCGAACTGCTGGTTGAGATCGCGCTGCGAAAAGTCATGCGCAGCGGTATCCCGTCGGACGGTGCCGGGGAGACGCCGCGCGGCAAGCCCGTTTACCCAGGCACGGATTCAAAGGGAACGGCGGAAGATGGCAGGACAGCGGACAATGCGGTGCGGATTCTCGACCTGGGTACCGGCACCGGCTGCATCGCCGTTACCCTGGCGCTGCACTGTGCGCATGCGCACGTTACCGCCATTGATGCGAGCGCCGCTGCGCTGGACATTGCCAGGGCAAATGCCCACCGGCTCGATGCTGCCGTGCGGTTTTTGGAGAGCGACTGGTACTCGGCCGTGCGTGGCGAACGATTTGATCTGATCGTCAGCAATCCGCCCTACATCGCGGCGGCCGACCCGCATTTGAGCCAGGGCGACCTGCGTCATGAACCCTCTGCCGCACTGGTCGGCGGCGCGGATGGGCTGGATGCCATATGCGACATCATCGCCGCCGCGCCGTTGTATTTATCGGCGCAGGGACAGCTCTGGCTGGAGCATGGTTACGATCAGGCCGCCGCCGTGCGCGCACTGCTCAGCGCAGGGGGATTTGTGGCCATTGAACAGCATCGCGACCTGGCCGGCATCGTGCGCGTAAGCGGCGGCATGCGCGGAACGGCGGCATAACGGCCCTTTCCCTTGTCAGCGGGCCGTTTTTCACGGTGCGCAGAACAGGGTGTTTTAGTGCAGCCCCGCCATGTAATCGACGACTGCCTTGATTTCTGCGTCGGTCATTTTCAGGGTAATCGTGCGCATGATATTTGCCGGATCGTTGGCGCGCGTGCCGTCGCGGAAAGCCTTGAGTTGCGCTTCGGCGTAATCGGCATGCTGGCCGCTCACGCGCGGGTATTGCGCCGGTATGCCCGATCCCGCAGGGCCGTGGCAGGAAGCGCAGGCGGGCAGGCCTTTTGTTTCATCGCCGCGCCGGTAGAGCGCCTGGCCGCGTTTGATGGTCGCTTCGTTTTTCGCCGCGCCGGGCTTGGGTGTCTGCGCAGAATAATAGGCGGCCAGATCGCGCATCTGGTCAATGCCATACGGGGCGATCATGCCGCTCATGACGGGATTTACGCGCAGCGCAGGCTTGCCGTCCGCCGCCTTGAAGTTGGTCATCTGCTTGAGCAGATAGTCGTAACTCTGCCCGGCGAGCGAGGGATTGACCGGAATCATGCTGTTGCCGTCAACGCCATGACAGGCGGCGCATACGGTAGATGCCACTGCCTTGCCGCGCGCGGCATCCCCCACGGGGGCTTTGACCGCTTCGGCCGCGTGTACGCCGAAAGTGATTACCGCACAAGCTAAAGCAAACAGGGAACGCCTCATGATCCGAATCTCTCCGATTGAACGCCGACTGCCCGGCACATGAAAACTGTTATTCTACCTTAGGCCAAAACTTACTCTGCCCCGCTTGTTCAGGGCCAGGCCGGCCTTGCAAACCCTGACAGCATTTTCGCCATGCCCCTTTTTCGTCACGCCACGTTTGAAATTTCCGTCGCCAAACCCAACGGCCTGCCGCCTGCGGAGGGGCCGGAAATCGCCTTTGCCGGCCGGTCCAATGCCGGTAAATCGAGCGCGATCAATACGCTGGTTGGCCACACTCGCCTGGCCTTCGTGTCCAAAACGCCGGGCCGCACGCAACTCATCAACGTATTCCGCATGAAAAACGGGGCGGCGCTGATTGATCTTCCCGGTTATGGCTTCGCCCAGGTGCCTTTGGCCGTGCGCCTGCAATGGCAAGGCTTGCTGGAGGACTACCTGATCCGCCGCAGCAACCTGACGGGACTGGTGCTGATCATGGATGCGCGCCGTCCGCTGACCGACCTGGACTGGAAAATGATCGGCTGGTTCGCGCCGACGGGACGTCCCATGCATTGCCTGTTGACCAAATCCGACAAACTCACGCGCCAGGAGCAAGCCAGAACCCTGCGCGATACGCGCGCCGCGCTGGCCGGTTACGGCGACCGCATCACGGTGCAGTTGTTTTCGAGCCTGAAAAAAACCGGCATGGAAGAAACAGAGGCGGTGGTTGGCCGCTGGCTTGGCATTGAACCCGATGCCAGGCGGGGGGGAAAAGAAATACCCCCGGCCCCCGGGGGAGGGGCGACCGAGGGCGAAGTTGCTTGACAGCGTCAAGACGCCTGCTACGGAGGAGGAAGCAGGGGGCCCATGCAGAAAGAACAGCGTTTTCTTTTTCTTCTGTCGGCGCCCGGTTGATTGGATAGAGCGGTTGCGGCAAAGTTCAACCTGATTTTTGGAGAACAGGATCATGGCCAGCACAGGGAGTCTGAGAAATATGGGGAAATTTCCCGCGTTGCGGATGCGCCGCATGCGCCGCGACGATTTTTCGCGGCGCTTGATGCGTGAGCACACACTGACAGCGAATGACCTGATTTATCCGGTATTCGTTCTTGAGGGCAAGAGCCGCAGCGAGGCCGTGGCGTCGATGCCGGGGATCGAGCGTGTTTCCCTCGACCGCCTGTTGCCGGTGGCGGAACAGGCATTGCAGCTGGGCATTCCGGCGCTGGCGCTGTTTCCGGTGATTGATGGCGGCCGGAAAACGCCGGGGGCGGAAGAAGCCTGGAATCCGGCCGGGCTGGTGCCTGCGGTGGTGGCCCGCCTGAAAAAGGAATTCCCTGAACTGGGCATCATCACCGATGTGGCGCTGGACCCTTACACCAGCCACGGCCAGGACGGCCTGATCGACCCGCGCGACCCACGCGCCTATGTGATGAATGACGAGACGCTGGAAGCGCTGGCCAAGCAGGCGTTGTGCCACGCCCGTGCCGGCGCCGACGTGGTGGCTCCCTCGGACATGATGGACGGGCGCATTGGCCGCATCCGCGCGGCGCTGGATGCGGAGAAGCTGATTCACACGCGCATTCTGGCCTATGCCGCCAAATATGCTTCGAGTTTCTACGGCCCGTTTCGTGATGCCGTTGGCTCGGCCGGCAATCTGGGCGCAGGCGACAAGAAAACCTACCAGATGGATCCGGCCAATTCGGACGAGGCGCTGCGCGAAGTGGCGCTGGATCTGCAGGAGGGCGCCGACATGGTGATGGTCAAGCCCGGCATGCCTTATCTCGACATCGTG
>CAZQTB010000042.1:0-8889 GCA_964596295.1 uncultured Rhodocyclaceae bacterium
CGGCGCCGACCATGGTATGCAATTCGTCGATAAAAAGGATGATGCGGCCTTCATCCTGCGCAACCTCCTTGAGCACGGCCTTCAGGCGCTCCTCGAACTCGCCGCGATACTTGGCGCCGGCCAGCAGGCCCGCCATGTCCAGCACCAGCACGCGCTTGTCTTTCAGCGTCTCGGGCACTTCGCCGTTGACGATGCGCTGCGCCAGGCCTTCGACGATGGCCGTCTTGCCTACCCCCGGTTCGCCGATCAGCACCGGATTGTTCTTGGTGCGCCGTTGCAGAATCTGCATCGCGCGGCGGATTTCGTCGTCGCGCCCGATCACCGGATCAAGCTTGCCCGAGCGCGCGCGTTCGGTCAGGTCGAGCGTGTACTTGTTCAGCGCCTCGCGCTGCCCTTCGGCTTCCTGCGAATTGACATTCTGCCCGCCGCGCACCGCGCTGACGGCATCCTGCAAGGCCTTGCGCTGCAAGCCCGCTTCCTTGAGCAAACGCCCTGTCTCGCCTTTGTCGCCGCACAGCGCCAGCAGAAACATCTCCGAGGCGATGAACTGGTCGCCCGCCTTTTGCGCTTCCTTGTCAGTCAAGTTGAGCACATTGGCCAGATCCCGCCCGACGGAAACATCGCCGCCATGTCCCTCGACTTTCGGCAGCCGTTCGATTGCCTTGCCCAGCGCCGCCTTGAGGCCGCCGACATTAACCCCGGCGCGCGACAACAACGAGGCCGTGCCGCCATCTTCCTGGTCGAGCAATGCCAGCAACAAGTGCTGCGGCTCGATGAATTGCTGGTCGTTGCCGATCGCCAGGCTTTGCGCGTCGGCAACCGCCTGTTGAAATTTGGTAGTGAATTTGTCGATACGCACGGTTTTCCCTTTCCGCCATTCTGTGTTGCAGGCTATCTGGGGCAATTCCGGCTTTTTTCAAGCCGGCGCATCAGACCGACTCATCCTCCTGCAGCTAGCGCCCTGTAATCAGGCTGCTATGGCGCAGCCAGGGCAGCCTGCCCAGATGTTTCAGCAACGGAGCGCCCAGCCGTTCCAGCAGATCGGCGCTTTTTGCGGCATACGGCGTGCAAAACCCCCAGCCGAAGGCGAGCAGGCTGACTGCGACGCCGCCGATCAGGATATCCGATCCCCAATGCGCGCCGGATATCAGCCGAGGCAGCAGGAACAGCACGCTCAGGCCGCCGATGAGCAGGCGTTGCCGGCTGGCGGCGTATGGCCAGAGGAACATGCTCCAGAGCAGCAGCACCGACGCATGGTCGCCCGGAAAGCTGCGCACGGAACTGTCCTTGATATGCCAGGCCGCATCCCAGGCAGGGAAGAGTTCGCTCAAGCGAATGGCGCCTGCCACCACCAGCGAAGGACCGCTGCGCTGCCAGTGCAGCATCTTGACCAGTTCCGCAAACGGCCCGACGCGTATCAACAGCAGCAGCACCAACACCGCCAGAAACGCATACAGCGCGCGCCGCACCTGGACGCCGGCGAAGATCCAGTTGCCCTTGATGATGAAGCCCAGCATGATGCACCCCGCGCCGATATCCGCCAGCCGCATGTTGCCCGCCGCCCAGACATGCGCCCACAGCGTGCTGGTGGCCAGCGGCGCATTGAGCAGGCGAAATACATGCATGTCCAGCGCGTCCCACAACAGCCGGCCCGACGGCCACATCCAGCTGGCGCAGAGCGCCAGCGCCAGCAGATGGCAGCCTGTCAGGCCGCGCCAGTGCCATCGGTTTTGCGCCAGGTCCAATGCTTGCGGGGAATCATGGGGAGTCATGCTTGATCATCCAATGCGTTTTCCGGCCGCTGTTGCCGGCCTTTGAGAAAAATCACCAGCCCGGGCAGGCTGACCACAATCAGCATTATCCCGTAGAGCAGCGACATCATCAGCACCACCGTCTTGTCAGCGCCGATCAATGAAAACAAGCCGACCATCGCCCCCTCGCGCACGCCCCAACCGGCAATGGACACGGGGATAACCGTCAGCACCAGCGCGGTCGGCACAATAGCAAAATAAGTCATCAAGTCATAGCGCAAGCCCAGCGCCCAGCCCGTGGCAAAAAAGCCCAGCAGGGCCAGCAGCGGCACCAGCAGCGACGTCACCAGCAACAGAAAGCGGTGTGCGGATAGCGCCTGGTGCAGCCGTTCCGAAATCACCCTCACGACGGCCAGTCGCGGATAGCGGTCGAGCCATGACCATTTACGCATGCAGGAAACACCCAGCAACCCGATCAAGCCAACAGCAATCAGAAAGAAAACCAGACGGTACACTTGCGCCGGCAGCAGCGTGGAATCGAACACATAGGCGATAAGCGTGAATGAAGTCAAAGCGCCCAGTCCGGCGACCCGATCAATCACGATACCGTACAGGGCATCGCGTTTGCGAAACCCGCGCCCCGCCACGTCCAGCACGCGCAGCGCATCGCCGCCTATGCTGGTGGGCAATCCCTGATTGAAGAACAGCCCCTTGAAATAACTCCGCCAGTAAAACGCAAAGGTCTGGCCGAAGCGCAGGTTGTGCATCACCAGCTGCCAGCGATACGCCGAGACGATACTGCTGCCCAGTTGCAGGCACAGCGCGGCCAACAGCAAGTCCGGCCTGACATGCGTCAGCGTCTGCCAGGCCTGGGGCGCATCGAGCGAGCGCAGAATGATCGCCAGTATCGATACCGTCACCAGGAGCCGCAACAGGAATTTGAGCGCGGCGATGGTCGCCGGGGCAAAGGAAAGCATGGCCTGCATTCCGTTCAGTCATCCGCCCCGCTATCAACGGCAGCGTCTGCCGCCATGCCTGCCGCCTGATAGCCGGTAACCAGGCGGGCGTAATAGCGGCCGGCCGGCTTGCCCCGTTTGCGGACGTCGATTTCCTTGATGTCTCCCGCCGTTTGCACGCGCGAAAGCACCCGCCCGATACCCAGGCTGACAGCATCCTTGGCGACCAGCAGCATGGTCTTGCCGTTTTGCCGGCTGTCCGGAAACCAGAGCGTATACATCAACCCAGCGCTGCCAAACAGATGCTCGCTGGCGGTCTCGAACGCCGGATCATTTGAATCCGTTTCTGGATGGCCGGACTTGGCTCCTGCGGCATCGAGATATTGGCTGCGATAGAAGGCCAGCCCGCTGGCAATCCTGTTTCTGTCCATGCCGACGACCAGTATCTCGCGCCCGGTTTCGCGCCGGGACTGCTGCACCAGCAACTCGACATCGCGCCCGAAGTCCCGCCAGCCGATCAGGTGCATGTTGCGCGGATAGGCGACCCCCGGCAAACCAAGGCTCAGCCAATGCAATGCCGCGCCATACAGCAGCAGGCAGATGACGATGGTCGGCGGCCATGCCCGGCGGCACCAGGCCAATAACTTCGGCAAGCCCGCTGCCGGCCCCGGAGTGGCGAGCAGCGCCATGAACGGCACCAGGGCCAGCCAGACAGGCCCTGTCCAGTTCAGCTTGCTCGCCCGGAACAGGCTCGCTGCGGCAAATACGGCAAGCGGAAAAAGCGCCAGCCAGGTCAATAAACCCGCGCTGCGCGGCCATGCCCCGGCAGGGACGACTTCTTGAGACGCGAAGCGGTCTGAAAATCCGGCCCTTGCCTGCCGGCGATAAATGAGCAGCGCAACGACCGAAAAAATGCCTGTCGGCGTCAGGAAAACAATGACATTGCCGATAAAGCGCGGCAAGGAGAAAGAGAATTTGCTCGCCAGCCGGTCCTGGCTCTGGAAAGAGAACGATAGCCAGTCATGCTGCCAGTTCCAGATGACCACCGGCGAAAACAGGATGAGCGCAATCAGCGCGGCAATATAAGGTTCCGGCCGCGACAGCCACTTGCGCGAGGGCCGATCAAACAGCACGAACAGCACAATGGCCGCGGCCAGCAGGGCGATGGTGTATTTTGAAATCATGCCCAGGCCGATGGCGATGCCGAGCCCCAGCCAGGCGCGCGGTTTTTCCCTGACCACGATTTGCTGCATGAAATAAATCGCCGCCGCCCAGCACGCCGTCACCGGCGCATCGGGGCTCATGAACAGCCCGAAGGAAAAATACACCGGCAAGACGGCAACAAGCATCAGCGCCCGATAGGCGGCCGCCCGGTCAAGCACATCGCGAGCCAGCCGATATGCAAACCCGGCAGTGACCAGCCAGCACAGAAACGCCCCGCTACGGACGGCGAATTCGGTGTTGCCCATCAGGTCGACGAATGGCCGCATGATCCAGGCCACCATCAGGGGATGATCCAGATAGCCAATCGCCAGATGCCGCGCGTAATTCCAGTAATAGGCTTCTTCGAAAAGGAGTTCCGGCAAGCCCAGATACAACAACCTGAGCAGTACCGCATAGCCGGCGGCCGCCAGGCAAAACAAATCCCAGCGGGTGGCGTCCGGCCTGTCCTGCACGCGTTGCGGATCGATAAACCAGAGATATCCGGCATACAGCGCCAGCACGGAAAGAAAAGCAGTGACGGGGTGCGCCGCCGTAACGGGAACGCCGAGAATTTGCACCAGCGAGCCCAGCAACCCGCCGCGCAAAAAAAGCACCAGCAAGGCAATCGCGGCGATGGCTGGCAGATGCGCGAAACATCGTGTGCGCATCCCCTGGCCAGTCAGGACGAGCAGCGGAAAGCCTACCGCCAGAACAGCGAAAAAGCCCGCGATCTGCGCCATGCCCAATGTATCGGCGCCGGCATGAAAATAATGGAAGACCGCGCTGTCCAACCCGGCTGCGAGAAGACCAATCGCCAGCGGCGGCAGCCTGCCCGTCCATGAGTTTCCAGGGACGGCTGTGCATTCCCTGCGGTCAGATTCAAAATCAAAAGTCATGCGCCAGTCCTGTTTTCTGCCAGTGCCTGGCGCAATTGCCGCAGCACCGCGTCCGCGCTGATGACCTGGAGGCAGACGTTGTCGGCGCACGGCGTCTTGCGGTGGTTGGCGGCGCTGACGCAGGGCGAGCAGGCCAGCCCGGCATAAATCGGCGTGCTGTTGCCGAGCGATCCGTACAGCGCCGGCGTTTCCGGACCGAACAGCACGAAGGTGCGCAAACCGGTCACCGCCGAGAAATGCCCCGGCCCGGAATCATTGGTCAGCATCAACTCGGCTGCTTGATACAGGGCCGGCAATTCGTCCAATGCATGGCAGCCGGCAAAATTAACGCAGCGCTCATTTCCCACCTGCTGCTGCAAGAGCGCCGCTCCTGCGCGCTCCTGCGGCGAGCCGGTAATCAGGACCAGCAGTTTTTCATCGTCGGCGAGCAGACCGCGCATCACGGCGACAAAACGTTCCGGCATCCAGCGCCGTTGCGGCAACAGATCGCTGGCGTTGGGATTGACCAGCACGATCCGGTGCCGCGTCTCGTCATAGGGCGGATAGGCGCTGCGGACGCGGACGCGCATCGCGGCGATGGCGCCTGTATCGACCCGGGCGCGGGCCAGCCGGATCTCGCTGTCGTCGATCAAGGTCTTGGAAAAGGGCAGCTCCGCCTTGCCGGCCAAGGCCGCATTGACCAGGGCGATAAAGTTCTTCGCAATGTGCAGGTGCGGGTTGTAGGCAACGCGATGCGTCAACATGGCGCCGCGGTACAGCCCTTCGTTGTGAAAGGCATGAAACCCGATGCGGTTTGCCGCGCCGGACAAACCGGTCAATAAAGCGCTATAGCGGGAAAACAGCTCCAGGTCGATCACCGTGTCAATCCCGTGCCGGCGCGCCCAGAGCAGAAAACGCAGGCTATCCAGGGTGAGGTTTAAAAAATTATCTTCACGGATGGTAAAGACATGGCTTTCCGGCACAGTGCCGAGCAGGCGCAGGCTGGCGGCGTTTGACCTGAATATCAGAAAATACAACTGCGCATTTCCGGCTTCCTGCATTTTGCGCATGGCCGGATCGGCCAGAATGGCGCTGCCCATTTCGGACAGCTCAATAAACAGAACTTTTTTCGGAGGATGCGGTTTCCGTTCGGCCAGCAGACCCGCAAGGCGGGTAAATAATGTCGCCGCAAAACACAATGGGATTCCGGCAAAGTAGTCCACCTTGCGCATAAGGTCGATTTTCATTTGGCGATTTTAGCTGCAATGCACGTACCATTGCCGCATCATGCAAACGCTTCTCGATATTCTGATCATCGGCGGCGGCATCAATGGGGCCGGCATCGCGCGCGATGCGGCGGGGCGCGGACTGGCCGTGGGCCTGTGCGAACAAGACGACCTGGCCGGCGCCACCTCATCCGCCAGCAGCAAACTGATTCATGGCGGCCTGCGGTATCTCGAAACCGGCGAATTCCGCCTGGTGCACGAATCGCTGGCCGAGCGCGAAACGCTGCTCGCCATTGCCCCGCACCTGATGCAGCCGCTGCGTTTCGTCATTCCGCACACGCCGCAACTCCGCCCGGCATGGATGATTCGCCTCGGCCTCACGTTCTACGACCTGCTGGGCGGGCATCGCACCCTGCCCGCTACGCAGACGCTTGATCTGGCTGATTCACCCTATGGCATGGCGTTGCGGCCGGACTACCGTACAGGCTTCGCCTACTCCGATGTGCAGACCGACGACGCGCGCCTGGTCATCCTCACCCTGCGCGATGCGGCGGAGCGCGGAGCGGTTGTGCTCGACCGCACCCGCTTCATCGGCGCCCGTCGCGAAGGCGTTGTCTGGTGCGCCACGCTGCTGGATGCGCAAACCGGCCGTTCGCATGAGTACCGTGCCCGCGCCCTGGTCAATGCCGCCGGGCCGTGGGTTGCGGCCACGCTCGACCGGCTGCCGCCCGGCCGGCAGCGCCATGTCATCCGCCTCGTCAAAGGCAGCCACATCGTCATCCCCCGGTTGTACCCGGGCGAGCATGCCTACACGCTGCAAAATACCGATCGCCGCATCGTCTTCCTCCTCCCCTGGGAACGCAATTACACCCTGATCGGCACCACGGAAGTCGAACTCACCGACCCCGCCACGCCGCCGCAAATCACACCGAAAGAAATCGCCTACCTCTGCGCCGCCGTGAACCGATATACGCAAAAGCAGATTCAGCCGGCCGATGTCCTGTGGCAGTTCAGCGGCGTGCGCGCGCTGTTTGACGACGGTCGCAAAAGTGCCAAAGTCAGCGCCAGCGCCATAACGCGCGACTACCGGCTGCAACTCGACGGCGCGGCAGGCAAGGCCCCGCTGCTTTCGGTTTTCGGCGGCAAACTCACCACCTACCGGCGGCTGGCCGAACGCGTCATGGAAAAACTGCAACCATGGTTCCCCGCCAGCGGCCAGCCATGGACGGCGCGCACGCCCCTGCCCGGCGGCGACTGTCCGCTGGCTGAGACCATCAGCCACCTGCAAACCAGCCACTCCGGCTTATCACCCGATTGGCTGGAACAACTGGCCCGCCGCCACGGCAGCCGCGCCCTGCCCTTGCTGGCGGATGTACGCGAGACAAAAGACCTCGGCCGCGATTTTGGCGGCGGGCTGTATGAAATTGAAGTGACCCATTTCCTTGCACATGAATGGGCGCATGAAGCCGACGACATCCTCTGGCGCCGCACCAAGGCCGGTTTGCACATGACCGCAGAGCAACGCGCTCGGTTCACCGACTGGCTTGCTTCACATAATGCGCGCTAATTAAATGCCCATCCTAAGCGGTTAGCTAATCACCCACACCCCGGATAGCACTTCCGCCTGCTCCAGTACCGTCTGCGTCGCCTGCTCCTGCATATCCGGCGGGTAGCCGTACTTGCGCAAGATGCGCTTCACATAGACACGGAGTTGCGCCCGTACGTTCTCACGCACGGTCCAGTCAATAGTGACGTTCTTCTTCACGGTCTCTACCAACTCGCGGGCAATCTTCACCAGTGTCGGTTCGCCGAGCACCTTTACGGCACTGTCGTTGACCTCCAAAGCGTCGTAAAAGGCCAGTTCGTCTTCGTTTAACTTGAGCGCCTCGCCGCGTGCGTTTGCCGCGCGCATGTCCTTCGCAAGTTGGATCAGCTCTTCAATCACCTGCGCCGTCTCGATGGCGCGGTTCTGGTATTTGCGCACCGTCTGCGCCAGCAACTCGGCGAAGGAGCGCGCCTGGATGATGTTGCGCTTGCCACGCATCTTGATCTCGCCCTTCAGCAACTTCTGCAGCAGCTCGATCGCGAGGTTACGCTGTGGCATGTCGCGCACCTCGGCCAGGAATTCGTCGGAAAGGATGGAGATGTCCGGCTTCTTGAGTCCGGCAGCGGCGAAGATGTCGATCACTTCGTCAGAGACCACCGCCTTCGAGATGATTTGGCGAATCGCGTGATCGAGATCCTCATCGGTTTTTTTCTCGCCCGGCACGCCTTTGGCCAGCACCGCGCGCACCGCCTGGAAAAATCCCACGTCATCGCGAATCGCGAGGGCGTCGTGGTGTGGCACAGCGAGCGCAAACACCTGCGACAAATCTGTTACGGCACGGAGCAGCCGCTCTTTGCCATCCTTCTGCCCAAGGATGTGCTCTTGCGCTGCCGGCAGCACGGATAGCCGTTGCTGCGGCGTGCCGGCCAGCCAGTGCGACCAGTCGAACCCATGGAACAGCCCCTGGCAGATCTCGTACTTCTCCAACATCAACGCGACGGCTTCGCTCTGGTCGAGCGCCGTCTTGCCGGTGCCGCCCGCCTCCGTGTAGGTCGCCAGCGCCTGCTTCAACTCGTCAGCCAAGCCGAGATAGTCCACCACCAGTCCGCCAGGTTTATCCTTGAACACGCGGTTGACGCGGGCAATGGCCTGCATCAGCCCGTGGCCGCGCATTGGCTTGTCGACATACATCGTGTGTAAGGCAGGAGCGTCGAAGCCAGTGAGCCACATATCACGCACCAGCACCATGCACACCGTATCGCTGGCATCCCGGAAGCGCTTGGCCAGGGCCTCACGCCGTGCTTTGGTGCGGATGTGCGGCTGCCAGTCGGC
>CAZQTB010000043.1:0-8005 GCA_964596295.1 uncultured Rhodocyclaceae bacterium
CCCTCCGCAATCAGCAGAGAGGCAAGATTATAGGGGGACCAGAAGAAGCTGTAAACCCCTTCGGGCAATTTTCTTTTAATTGCACTGACCGTGTCATGCAACGCATCGTAAAATTTGGCCAGATGAATATCTACTCCTTAATACGTCCTCTTCTTTTTGCGCTTGACGCAGAACACGCCCATGAACTGACATTGCATGGCCTTGTCCTGGCCGATAAGCTGGGTCTTCCCAGACCCGCGGCGCCGGCTTATGCCGATTCCCTGGAGGTTATGGGACTGCAATTTCCCAATCGCGTCGGGCTGGCCGCCGGACTGGACAAGAATGCCATGGCGGTGGATGGGCTTAGCCGGCTTGGTTTCGGCTTTCTCGAAGTAGGGACGGTAACCCCGCGTCCGCAGCCGGGAAATCCTGCGCCACGCCTGTTCCGGCTTCCCGGCCAGCAGGCCATCATCAATCGCATGGGGTTCAACAACGAGGGAATGGATGCCCTGTTGGCGCGGCTGCGGCATGTTCGTTACAAGGGAATTCTGGGCATCAACATAGGCAAAAACCTTGCTACCCCGATCGAGCGCGCGATCGATGATTACCTGACGGGTCTGGACAAGGCCTACCCGCACGCCAGCTATGTAACAGTGAATGTCTCATCGCCCAACACCAGGAACCTGCGCCAGTTGCAAGACAAAACGGAACTGGACGCCCTGCTGGCGGCCCTGAAAACCCGACAGGCCCTGCTGGCCGACCGTCACGGGCGCTATGTGCCGATTGCGCTGAAAATTGCTCCTGATCTTGATCCTGGCCAGATCGCGGACATTGCTGACGCACTCCGGCGGCACCGGATCGACGCGGTGATCGCAACCAACACCACGCTGGGCCGCGAAGGTGTCGAGGCATCGCCTCTCGCTGCCGAGGCCGGCGGCCTGTCGGGCAGCCCCCTGTTTGAAAAATCCACGGCCGTTGTGCGCACCCTGGCGTATGCGCTGGCCGGTGAGCTGCCCATCATTGCAGCGGGAGGAATTACCACCGGCGAACGGGCGCGCGCCAAGCTGGATGCAGGCGCGACGCTGGTTCAAATCTATAGCGGACTCATCTATCGCGGCCCCGCGCTGGTCGGCGAATGCATCGCCGCCACCCGGAATTAACCGCGCACAAAGCGGTGCAATTGCCGAAACGCCGGCAAAAGCAGGATAATCCGGCTTCCGCCCATTCACCCGGAGCGTGCGTGGATCTCGCGCATCATGACCAGTTATCTTTTTATCATTCTCGGCGCCGTTCTCGTCAATAACGTCGTCTTCGTCCGCATCCTCGGCTTGTGTCCGTTCATGGGGGTGTCGAAGAAGCTGGAGACGGCCATCGGCATGGGTGCGGCCACCACCTTCGTGCTCACCATGGCGTGCGGCACGAGCTACATCATCGACCGCTGGCTATTGATGCCGAACCAGCTCGAATATCTGCGCACGCTGTCTTTCATTGTCACCATCGCGGCGATTGTCCAGCTCACCGAGCTGGCGATCCAGAAAACCAGCCCGCTACTGCATCAGGTCCTCGGCATCTACCTGCCGCTCATCACGACCAATTGCGCGGTGCTGGGCGTACCGCTGTTGAACGTGGGGCTGAAACACAATCTGGTCGAATCGCTGTTGTTCGGCTTTGGCGGAGCGGTCGGGTTTACCCTGGCCATGATCCTGTTTGCCGGCATCCGCGAACGGCTGGAAGGCGCGGATGTGCCCGTGCATTTTCGCGGCACGGCGATCGCCATGATTACCGCAGGCCTGATGAGCCTGGCCTTCATGGGCTTTGCCGGTCTGGACAAGTACAGATAATGCTCGCCGCGCTTCTCGTCATGGCGCTTGGCGCCGTCATCCTTGGCGCGGCATTGGGTTTTGCGGCGGTCAAGTTCCGTGTCGCCGGCGATCCGCTGACCGAAAAAATCGACGCCATCCTGCCGCAAACCCAATGCGGGCAGTGCGGCTTCCCCGGTTGCAAGCCCTACGCAACGGCCATTGCCAAAGGCGAAGCGGACATCAACCAGTGCCCGCCCGGCGGCGACGAGGGCATACGCAAACTGGCCGATCTGCTCGGGCGCGAGTACAAGCCGCTGTCTGCCGAGCATGGCGTCGAGAAACCCAAAGCGCTCGCCGTCATCGACGAACAGCGCTGCATTGGCTGCACCCTGTGCATCCAGGCCTGTCCGGTCGATGCCATCGCCGGCGCGGCCAAGCAAATGCACACGGTCATCGCCGCCCAATGCACTGGCTGCGAACTCTGCGTGCCGCCCTGCCCGGTCGACTGCATCACGATGGAGCCGATTGCCGAAACCGTGGCCACGTGGAAATGGAAATATCCGGTCGTTGCAATCAAGCCGGTAACAATGCACTGATCATGCTGCGCCGTTTGTTCGACTTCAATGGCGGCGTCAAGCCCGATTATCACAAGGAAGCTTCCACCCGGCTGCCTATCGCCGTCTTGCCAGCGCCGACTTTTCTGGTGATTCCGCTGCACCAAAGCATCGGCGGCACGCCGCGCCCCCTTGTCAGCGCCGGCGAACGTGTGCGCAAAGGGCAGCGCATCGGCGCAGCGGATGGCGAGATGTCTTCCGCCGTCCATGCCTCGGCATCGGGTCGCGTTGTTGCCGTCGAGATGCGCCGCATGCCGCATCCTTCGGGACTTTCTGCGCTATGTGTGGTGATCGAGTCCGATGGCCGCGACGAATGGGTTGAGCGTCAGCCCTTTGACTATCGCCACCGCACACCCGAGGAAACCCGCGATTACCTGCGCGATGCCGGCGTCGTCGGCCTGGGCGGCGCAGTGTTTCCCACGCATCTCAAACTATTTTCAGGCAAAGGTGCCAGCAAGCAGGACACGCTGGATACCCTGGTCATCAACGGCGCCGAATGCGAACCGTTCATCACCTGCGACGACATGCTGATGCGCGAACGTGCCGGCGCCATCGTCCAGGGCGTCGCCATCCTGCGCGAAATGCTCGCGGCCGGACAGGTGCTGATCGGCATCGAAGACAACAAACCGGAAGCGATTGCCGCCATGCAGGCCGCTGTCCGGTCAGGCAAGCAAAATGACATGGAAGTCATTGCCGTTCCCACGCGTTACCCGGCAGGCGGCGCCAAGCAGCTCATTCGCGTGCTGACCGGCATCGAAGTGCCGCACGGCAGGCGCTCCACTGATTACGGCGTGCAGTGCTTCAACGTCGGCACCGCCTATGCGATTCACGAAGCAGTCAATCTCGGGCAGCCGCTGGTTTCACGCATCGTCACGGTCGCTGGCAATGTTGCCGCGCCGCGCAATTATGAAGTGCTGATCGGCACCCCGATGAAAACGCCCATCGCCAGCAGCCAGCCTTTGCCCGATACCGACCGCCTGATCATGGGCGGGCCGATGATGGGCGTGCCGCTGCCCGGCGACGAGGTCGCCGTGGTCAAGGCAACCAATTGCATTCTGGCCGGCTCGCCCAGACTGTTTCCGCCGCCGCCGCCGGAAATGCCCTGCATCCGCTGCGGCGAATGCGCCACAGCCTGCCCGGCCGACCTGCAGCCGTTCGAGCTGTACTGGTTCTCGCGCGCCAGGATTTTCGGCAAGGCGCAGGAATACCATCTCTTTGACTGCATCGAATGCGGGTGCTGCGCCTACGTCTGTCCGTCGCATATTCCGCTGGTTGACTATTACCGTTTCGCGAAAAGCGAAATCTGGGCCCGCGAAATCGAAAAAGAATCCGCCGACAAAGCCCGCGACCACTATGAGTTCCGCCAGCTGCGCGATGAGCGCGAAAAACAGGAAAAAGCCGCGCGGCTGGCTGCCAAGACAGCGGCCGGCCGCGCCACAGCGGCGCTGACGGCAGAGCCCGTCACTGCCCCCGCGCAGGATGCGGCCCTGATTGCCGCTGCGCTCGAACGCGCCCGCGCACAGCAGGTGCAGCCGAAAAACACGACCGGCCTGACGCCGGAACAACAAGCCGAAATTGCCGCCATCGAGGCCCGTCGTGCCGAAATCCGCGCGCAGGCCCGCCCGCATCTACCGCCGGATGACTGACAGAGGCCAACGTGAATAATTCGCCCTATCTCCTCAAAGCCGCCAGCGTGCAATCCGTCATGCTGCGCGTACTGGCGGCGTTGCTGCCCGGGCTGGCCGCCTACGTCTGGTTTTTCGGCCCGGCGATTGTGGTGCAGATCGTGCTCGCCTCGCTCGCCGCGCTCGCCGCCGAAGCGCTGGTGTTGAGTCTGCGCGGCAAGCCGCTGGCGCTCTTTCTTGCCGATGGCTCGGCGCTGGTCACCGCCTGGCTGATTGCCCTGTCATTTCCTCCGCTCGCACCGTGGTGGCTGGTGGTGCTCGCCACCCTGATTGCCATCATCGTGGCCAAACATCTCTATGGCGGCCTCGGGCAAAACCCGTTCAATCCGGCCATGGTCGCCTTCGCCCTGATGATCGTGGCGTACCCGCAACTCATGTCACGCTGGCCTGCCGCAAGCGCCACCGATTTTGCAATGCAGTGGGACATCATTTTCGGCCTGCATGCAGATCATGCGTTCGATGCCCTCACCATGGCCACGCCGCTCGATGCCCTGCGCACGGCCTTGCACAGTGCCGGCACCGCAGCTGCCACGCCCGCCACCGTGGCGGGCGCCTTGTCGAATAACCCGATCATCGGCCACATCGCCGGTCGCGGCTGGGAATGGGTTGCGGCGGGATACCTCGCCGGCGGCCTGTGGCTGATGCAGCAGCGCATCATTACCTGGCACCTGCCCATTGCCTTTCTCGCCGCCTTGTTCCTGCTCTCCGGCCTGGCCAGCCTCATCAATCCGGCCGACTTCGCCGGGCCGTTGTTCCATCTATTCGGCGGCGGGGCGATGCTGGCCGCCTTCTTCATCGTCACCGACCCCGTTTCCGCCGCCACCACACCCCGGGGCAAGCTCATCTTCGCTGCTGGCGTAGCGCTGCTGACCTGGGTCATCCGCAGCTTCGGCGCTTACCCGGATGGCATCGCCTTCGCCGTGCTGTTGATGAACATTGGCGTGCCGCTGATTGACATGTACACCCAGCCTCGCGTCTTCGGCCACAAGGAAAAGGGAAACGGAAGCGGCGCGCCATGAGCGAACCACTCGACACCACTCCGGACCTTATCCCGCATGCCGTCGAACCGCAGCGCGGCGCACTGCATATCGCGCTGCGCACAGCGGCGATTCTGCTGGCATTTACGCTCGTCTTCACGACGCTCATGGCCAGCGTCTACTATCTCACTGCGCCGCGCGTCGCAGCCAGCGCCCAGACCGAAAAACTGCGGCTTATCGGCGAGGTGCTGGCGCCGGCTTTGTACGACAACGACCTGCTCGCCGACGCCATCACCCTGCCGCCTACCGGCGCCCTCGGGCTGGACGAAGCAACCCGCCTGTTTCGCGCCCGCAAGAATGGGCAGCCGGCCGCACTGATTTTTGAAGCTGCCGCCCCCGACGGTTATTCCGGCGCGATCGGGCTGCTGCTGGCCGTATCCAGCGAGGGACAACTGCTCGCCCTGCGCGTCACCCGCCACAAGGAAACGCCGGGGCTGGGCGATTACATCGACCCGAAGAAAGATCGCAACAAGGTGCGGCCATGGATCACGCAGTTTTCCGCTATCGGGTTTGACAGCGTGCCGCCTGCACAATGGCATGTGAAAAAAGATGGCGGTCATTTTGACCAGATGGCCGGGGCCACCATCTCGGCGCGCGCCGTCACCAATGCCAGCGGCCGCGCCCTGGCCTGGGCAAGCCAATACCGCGAAAAACTGTTCGCATTGCCCGCGCACAGCCTCTATAAGGAGTAAGCCATGAGTGCCTTTAACGACATTGCCCGGAACGGCGTCTGGAAACAAAACACCCTGCTGGTGCAATTGCTCGGCCTGTGCCCCTTGCTGGCGGTGAGCACCACGCTGGTCAACGCCGCGAGCCTCGGCCTGGCGACCATCCTCGTCATGATGCTGGCCAACCTGGTCATTGCCAGCCTGCGCGCCCTGATACCCTATGAAATCCGCATTCCGGTGTTCGTGCTCATCATCGCCGCGCTGGTGACGGTGGTCGACCTGGCCTTCAATGCCTTTCTTCACGACCTGTATCTCGTGCTGGGCATTTTCATCCCGCTGATTGTCACCAACTGCATCGTGCTGGCGCGTGTCGAAGCCTTTGCCGCCAAGAACGGGCTGGCTGCCGCCACGTTTGACGGCGTGATGATGGGCGTCGGCTTCCTGTGGGTCATCGCGCTGATTGGCGGCATGCGCGAGGTTGTCGGCCAGGGCACGCTATTCGCAGGCATCGAAATGATTTTCCCCGCGCTCTCCGGCATCCATGTGCTGCCTGCGGACTATCCGGGCTTTCTGGTCATGATCCTGCCGCCGGGCGCATTCTTTACGCTCGGGCTGTTGATCGCGGGGCGCAACTGGATCGAGGCGCGCGCCAATCAGCGCCTGTTGAACCAGCGCAAGCTCGCCGAAAACGCACCTCCCGTCGCCGCATGACCCCGGCCAAGGTTCGCGAGTTCTTCGCCCGCCTCGCCGCAGCGAACCCGGCGCCGGAAACCGAACTGAAATACGCCACGGCCTACCAGTTGCTGGTGGCCGTCGTGCTCTCCGCACAGGCTACCGACAAAGGCGTCAACCGCGCCACGGGGCCCCTGTTCAAAGCCTGCCCGACACCGCAGGCGATGGCCGCGCTCGGCGTGGAACAGATCGCCGATTACATCCAGACCATCGGCCTGTATCGCACCAAGGCGAAAAACGTCGCCGCGCTCACCCGGCTGTTGATCGAACGTCACGGCGGCGAAGTGCCGCGCGACCGCGCCGCGCTGGAAGCGCTGCCCGGCGTGGGCCGCAAAACCGCCAATGTGGTGCTCAACATCGTCTTCGGCGAACCGACCATCGCCGTCGACACGCATATTTTTCGCGTCGGCAACCGCACCGGCTTAGCCCGCGGAAAAACAGTCGCAGATGTAGAAAAAAAACTGCTCAAGGCCGTGCCAGGCGAATTCCGCCTGCATGCGCATCACTGGCTGATACTGCATGGCCGCTACACCTGCAAGGCGCGCACGCCGGACTGCCCGCAGTGCATCGTGCGCGACCTGTGCGCGTTTAAAGAAAAAACCCGTGTTTAACCCCAGCCGCGATCAGGCGCGCCAATTCCTCGTCGATGCCTGGCGGAAACGTTGCGAGGCCGCGCCCGCCACGTCGCTGGAAACTCTCGCCGCCGACCTGATCGACCTGCACCCGGAATACCACGCGCTGCTCGCCGCCGGCGATGCGCTGACGCGGGAATGGACGCCGGAACAGGGGGCGACCAATCCCTTCCTGCATTTATCGCTGCATCTGGCCGTTGAAGAACAATTATCCATTGACCAGCCAACAGGCATCCGCGCCATTTTCACCCGATTGCTGGCGCAGCATGGCGACCGGCACGAGGCGCTGCATGCGGTGCTTGACTGCCTTGGCGAAACCCTATGGCGCGCGCAACGCGACCGTCAGCCGCTCGATAGCGCCAGCTATCTTGATTGTCTGCGGCGTGCTACAAGCTGAAAAGTCGGCGCTGGTAATACGGCGCGAATGCGCCGATACCCACAATAAAGGTGTCCTCCAGTACATCACGGTCTGGGATAATCCCCGCCACTCACCCTAGCTCAAGAGAACCGCCATGCGCTTTGCAGGAACCGATACCTACGTCGCCACGTCCGACCTGATGCTCGCCGTCAATGCCGCGATCACCCTGCAGCGTCCGCTGCTGATCAAGGGCGAGCCCGGCACCGGCAAGACGCTGCTGGCCGAAGAAGTGGCCCGCGCGCTCAATCTGCCGCTGCTGCAATGGCATATCAAGTCCACCACCAAAGCCCAGCAGGGCCTGTATGAATACGACGCCGTCTCGCGCCTGCGCGACTCGCAACTGGGTGACGAAAAGGTCAAGGACATCGCCAACTACATCGTCAAGGGCGTGTTGTGGCAGGCCTTTGAGCGCGAGGCCCCGGGCGTCATCCTGATCGA
>CAZQTB010000044.1:0-6400 GCA_964596295.1 uncultured Rhodocyclaceae bacterium
GCGATGGAGGGCTATCGCGTGGTGACCATGGACTATGCCGCCGACAAGGCCGATATTTTCGTCACCTGCACCGGCAATTACCATGTCATCACGCACGACCACATGGCGAAGATGAAGAACCAGGCGATTGTCTGCAACATCGGCCACTTCGACAACGAGATTGATATTGCCGCCATCGAGGGTTACGCATGGGAGGAAATCAAGCCGCAGGTCGACCACGTCATTTTCCCGGATGGCAAGCGGATCATCCTGCTGGCGAAGGGCCGCCTGGTGAATCTGGGCTGCGGCACCGGCCATCCGAGCTATGTCATGTCGTCGTCGTTCGCCAACCAGACCATCGCGCAGATCGAGCTGTTTACGCGCAACGCCGAGTACCCGGTGGGCGTCTACACCTTGCCCAAGCACCTGGATGAGAAGGTCGCACGCCTGCAGTTGCAGAAGCTGAACGCGCAGCTTTCCGAACTGACCGAGGAACAGGCGGCTTATATCGGCGTGCCCAGGAACGGCCCTTACAAGCCGGACACCTATCGTTACTAGGTCACAAAAAATCGGCGCCGGCAACACGGCGAGCGCCGGCCCTGCGGAGACGCCAAATGAGCTTTGAACTGTCCATCGAATTCTTCCCGCCGCAAACGGCGGAGGGCGTCGACAAGCTGCGCGCCGCGCGGCGGCGGCTCACCGCATTGCAGCCTGATTTTTTCTCGGTCACTTACGGCGCCGGCGGCTCGACGCAGGATCGCACATTGACTACGGTGAGCGAAATTGCGGCCGAGGGCCATGCCGTAGCGCCCCACCTCTCGTGCATCGGCACGACCCGCGAAAGCATCCGCGAACTGCTCGCCGCCTTTCGCGCGCGCGGCATTCGCCGCATTGTCGCCCTGCGCGGCGACTTGCCCTCCGGCATGGCCGACCCCGGCGAGTTCCGTTATGCCAACGAGCTTGTCGCGTTCATTCGCCGGGAAACGGGCGACGCCTTCCACATCGACGTGGCGGCCTATCCCGAATGGCATCCGCAGGCGAAAACCCCGCGCGATGATCTGCTGAATTTCAAACGCAAGATCGATGCGGGCGCCGATGCGGCGATTACCCAATACTTTTACAACCTCGACGCCTTCGAGCGCTTCGTCGCCGACGCGCAGGCGCTGGGGGTCGGCGTGCCCATCATCCCCGGCATTATGCCGATTGCCAGCTTCACGAAGCTTGCGCGTTTTTCCGATGCCTGCGGCGCCGAGATTCCGCGCTGGATGCGCAAGAAATTCGAAAGTTTTGGCGATGACGCCGCATCAATCCGCGCGTTGGGGCTGGATATCGTGACTGCGCTATGCCAGCAGCTGATCGAATGCGGCGCGCCCGGCCTGCATTTTTATTCCCTGAACCAGCCGGAACTGACGCTGGAGATTTGTCGCCGGCTGGGCAGGGGCTGACGCGCCGACCGCGCCGCCGCTCACGCGTCGCGTATTTTTTCCTGTCCTGCCCGCCGCAGCACCCGCCAGGCCCAGCCCAGAGCGGCCAATGACACCAGGCTGCCAATAACCCGCACGGCCTGTCCCCAGGCTTGGGAATGGCGCAGCCCGCCCATGCGTTCAAACAGGTAAATCCAGTCGTGCGGACCGTCTTCGCCCGTGTGACCGCCCAGCAATACAAGTTGCGGATCAACGGCATCGTAGATATACGGCGCCAGGTCGATCAGGCTCATGCCGCTCCACCACAGGCACACCGCCGCGCCGAACGGGTCGCGGTTCTTGACCAGGAAGGCAACGGCGATGCCCAGCGGCAGCAAGATCTGAAACAGGCTGCCGCCGGCAATGGTCATGAACTCGCCCAGCGGCATGAAAAGGATGTGCCCCGCCTCGTGGATCACCAGCAGAATGCCGTGCATGAAGCGCGGCCACGCCGCGCCGTCGGCGATGTCGCGGGTCGCAAGATACGCGCCCCAGACGGCCAGCGCGATGAGCAGCGCAGTGCGCGCAGTGACGGAAGAATCGCCCGCCTGCGCGGCCGGCAGCGTCAGCAGCCGCTCGCGCCAGGACGGGCCGCTGGCATCCGCCGCGGACGGAATCCCATGCGCCGTGTCGGTTGGCGAGCTGCCACGGCAGGGCGGAGCATGGTTCATGGTGAAAAATCCCGGGGTGCTAAAATTCGGCATCTTAAGCGCAATTCCGCAAAAAAACCCGGGGAAAACAGCATGGCCGGACACTCCAAATGGGCCAACATCCAGCATCGCAAGGGGCGGCAGGACGCCAAGCGGGGCAAGGCCTTCACCAAACTCATCAAGGAAATCACCGTCGCCGCCAAGATGGGCGGCGGCGACGCCGGCGCCAATCCACGGCTGCGGCTGGCAATCGAAAAGGCCAAGGCGCAGAGCCTGCCCAAGGACAACATGGACAATGCCATCAAGCGCGGCACCGGCCAGCTCGACGGCGTGAGCTATGAAGAAATCCGCTATGAAGGCTACGGCATCAACGGCGCGGCGGTAATGGTCGATTGCCTGACCGACAACAAGGTGCGCACCGTGGCCGAAGTGCGCCACGCCTTCGCCAAGCACGGCGGCAACATGGGCACCGACGGCAGCGTGGCCTTCCTCTTCAGGCATTGCGGGCAGATGCTGTTCGCCCCCGGTACCGATGAAGTCAAGCTGATGGATGCCGCCATAGAGGCCGGCGCCGACGATGTGGTGACGAATGACGACGGCTCGCTTGAAGTCATCACGGCGCCCAACGATTTCAGCCGGGTCAAAGAAGCGCTGGAAAAAGCCGGTTTCAAACCCGAGTTTGGCGATGTCACCATGCAGCCGGAAAACGAAGTCATCTTCTCCGGCGACGATGCGCTGAAAATGCAGAAGCTGCTCGATGCGCTGGAATCGCTCGACGACGTGCAAGAGGTTTATACAACAGCGGTGATCGAGGAATGAAGCGCAACGCAACCTTCCGCACCTGATTCGCCACCGGCTCGAGATGCAGCCACGCGAAAAAAACTTGCCCGCCATCCGCATCCTCGGCATCGACCCCGGCCTGCGCTCGACCGGCTTCGGCGTCATCGACAAGGTTGGCAGCAAGCTCGCTTACGTCGCCAGCGGCTGCATCAAGACCGATGCCGGGAGCAGCCTGCCGCAGCGGATCAAAACCCTGCTTGACGGCATAGGCGAAGTCATCGCCACCTATCAGCCGCATCAGGCGGCGGTCGAGATCGTTTTCGTCAACGTCAATCCGCAATCCACGTTGCTGCTCGGCCAGGCGCGCGGCGCGGCGCTGGCGGCGCTGGTCACGGCCGGCCTGCCGGTGGCGGAATACACCGCGCTGCAAGTCAAGCAGGCGGTGGTCGGCCACGGCAAGGCGGCGAAGGAACAGGTCCAGCACATGGTCATGCGCCTGCTCACGCTGTCCGGTATACCGAGCAGCGATGCCGCCGACGCGCTGGCCTGCGCCATCGCCCACGCCCATGGCGGACAAGGGCTGGGCACGCTGGCAACGGCCGGGCGGCGCGTGCGCGGCGGCAGGCTGATGTAATGGCGGCCAGCCCCGTCGCCGGGCCGCCCCAAGGCGGGGCCAGCCAAGCTTCTGGAGCGGGCAGCGCCCGCGAACACCCGTCACCCCCTTTCCCGGAAAGGGGGCTGGGGGGAAAGTCCGTTCTGTACGCGTGGGAATTCGGCGCCAATCTCGGCCACATCGGCACTTTTTTGCCGGTCGCGCGCGAACTGCGCGCACGCGGCCATGCCGTGCATTGGGTGGTCACGCATCCGCATCAGGCCGCGCGCCTGCTGCCGCGCGACGGGTTTGCCTGGTTGCAGGCGCCGACCCTGCCCGAAATACGGCGCCAGGAGCCGCCCGTGAGTTATGCCGACATCCTGCTGCGTTTCGGCTACGCCCAGCGCGAAGACCTGCTGGGGCTGACGGTAGCCTGGCGCGAGCTGCTGCGGCTCACCGGCGCGCAGATCGTACTGGCCGATCATGCGCCGACGGCCATACTCGCCGCGCGCAGCGCCGATATTCCGGTGATGCTGTTCGGCAGCGGCTTCTTCGCGCCGCCACAAATGAATCCGACGCCCAACCTGCGGCCGTGGACGGCCGTGCCACACGAGCGCCTGCAGCAGGCCGATGCGCCAGCCCTGTCGAACATGAATGCGGTGCTGGCGCATTTCGGCAAACCCGCGCTCGGTTATGTCGCCGAGCTGTTCCGCGTCGCCGAAGATACCTTGCTGACGTTTCCCGAGCTTGACCACTATGCGCAACGCGGACCGGCAAAATACTGGGGCACGCTGCCTGCGGCCGTCGCCGTGCCGCCGCAGTGGCCGGAAGTGCCGGGACCCAAAGTTTTTGCCTATCTGCGGCCCGAAAGCGCGCATTTCGCAGCCGCCCTGCAGGCCTTGAGCCAGCTGGACGGCGCGGTGCTGATCTTCGCCCCGGGCCTGCCCGAGGCATTGCGCGCCCGCCATGCCTCCTCGCACCTGCATTTTTCGCCCGAGCCGGTCGATCTCGCCACGGTCGCCGGGCAGGCCGATGCCGCCGTCACCTACGCCAGCCCCGCCGCCACCGTGGCTTTTCTCATGGCGGGCAAGCCCGTGCTGATGATTCCCGGCCACCTCGAACAATTCCTCACCGCAAAACGCGTGGCGGACATGGGGGCCGGGCTGCTGCTCAATCCCGAACAGCCGCCGGCAGCGCTGCCCGAGATGCTGGGGCGCGTGCTGACGGATGCGCTCTTGCGCGACAATGCCAGGGCGTTTGCGGGCAAATATGCAAACTTCGATCAAACAGCCGTGCTCGGGCATATCGTGCAGCGCATCGAGGAAATCATTCATGCGGGATAATCGCCTTGCTGCGACCATTGGCGCCAGGATTGGCGCCAGCTTGAATCCCCAGACACTGATTCAAACGTCCCTGAAAAAAGGAAACCCATGATCGGCCGCATTACCGGAATCCTGATTGAAAAAAACCCGCCTGCCGTGACGGTGGATGTGCACGGCCTCGGCTATGAGGTCGATGTGCCGATGAGCACCTTCTACAACCTGCCGGCGACAGGTGAAAAGGTCTCGCTGTTCACCCATCTCGCCATCCGCGAAGACGGCCATTTTCTCTACGGCTTCGGCAGCGAAGGCGAGCGGGCCGCGTTTCGCCAGTTGCTGAAAATTTCCGGCATCGGCGCGCGCACCGCGCTGGCGGTTCTCTCCGGCATGTCGGTGAATGAGCTGGCGCAGGCCATCGCCTTGCAGGAAGCCGGGCGGCTGACCAAGGTGCCGGGCATCGGCAAGAAAACCGCCGAACGCCTGCTGCTCGAGCTGCGCGACAAGCTGCCGCAGACGCTGGCCGGTGGCGGCGTAAAAACCGGCGCTGGCGAGACGGCGGCCAATGCCTCCTCCGACATTCTTAATGCGTTGCTGGCGCTGGGCTACAACGAACGCGAGGCCGTCACCGCGATGAAAGGCCTGGCGCCCGGGATTTCCGTTGCCGACGGCATTCGCCAGACCTTGAAGCTGCTTTCAAAATCCGGCTGACGCGGCGAACCTCGACTAAACTCACGGCATGAGCATCCAGACAGACACGTTTGCCGGAGATCCGCCCGAGCGGCTGATCGCGGCAGCCGCGGAATCCAGCCACGAAGAAGCGCTGGAGCGCGCGCTGCGGCCGAAGCGGCTCGCCGATTATGTCGGCCAGCAGAAGATCCGCAACCAGCTCGAAATTTTCATCGAAGCCGCCAAAGGCCGCCACGAATCACTCGATCACGTGCTGCTGTTCGGCCCGCCGGGACTCGGCAAAACCACGCTGGCGCACATCCTGGCCCACGAAATGGGCGTGAACCTGCGCCAGACCTCCGGCCCGGTGCTGGAGCGCGCAGGCGACCTGGCCGCGATGCTGACCAACCTCGAACCCAATGACGTGCTGTTCATCGACGAGATCCATCGCCTCTCGCCGGTGGTGGAGGAAATTCTCTATCCGGCGCTGGAGGATTTCCAGATCGACATCATGATCGGCGAAGGCCCCTCCGCCCGCTCGGTCAAGCTCGACCTGCCGCCATTCACGCTGGTGGGCGCCACCACCCGCGCCGGCATGTTGACCAACCCGCTGCGCGACCGCTTCGGCATCACCGCCCGGCTGGAGTTTTACACGCCGGAAGAATTGAGCCTGATCGTACGCCGCTCGGCGCATTTGCTGAACTGCGACATCGTTGATGAGGGCGCGGCGGAGATCGCCAAACGCTCGCGCGGCACGCCGCGCATCTCCAACCGCCTGCTGCGCCGCGTGCGCGATTTTGCCGAGGTCAAGTCCGACGGCAGGATCACCCGCGAAGTCGCCGATGCCGCGCTGACCATGCTCGACGTCGACCACCTCGGCCTCGATGTGATGGACCGCAAACTGCTTTCCGCCATGCTGGAAAAATTCGCCGGCGGCCCGGTCGGCGTGGA
>CAZQTB010000045.1:0-6098 GCA_964596295.1 uncultured Rhodocyclaceae bacterium
ACCGAGAAAATGCATCAGGGGCACCACGGCGCCAACCATCCGGTGAAGGATCTCGACACCGGCCAGGTGGTGATCACCAGCCAGAACCACGGTTTTGCGGTTGATCCCGGCAGTGTTCCCTCGAACCTGAGGCCAACCCATGTCTCGTTGTTCGACGGATCACTGCAAGGGCTCGCGCGCACCGACCGGCCCGCGTTCTGCTTCCAGGGGCATCCGGAAGCGAGCCCGGGACCGCGCGACATCGGCTATCTATTCGACCGCTTCGCAAAGATGATGGCCGATGCACGAAGGTAAAGATGCCTAAACGTACCGACATTCAGAGCATCCTCATCATCGGCGCAGGCCCGATCGTCATCGGCCAGGCCTGCGAGTTCGACTATTCCGGCGCGCAGGCCTGCAAGGCACTGCGCCAGGAGGGCTACCGGGTGGTGCTGGTGAACTCCAACCCGGCGACCATCATGACCGACCCTGAAATGGCCGACGCCACCTATATCGAGCCGGTGACCTGGCAGACCGTGGCGCGCATCATCGAGAAGGAGCGCCCCGACGCGCTGCTGCCGACCATGGGCGGCCAGACCGCGCTCAACTGCGCGCTGGACCTCGCCCGAAACGGCGTGCTGGAGATGTTCAAGGTCGAGATGATCGGCGCCTCGCGCGAGGCGATCGACAAGGCGGAAGACCGCGAAAAGTTCAAGCAGGCGATGGGCCGGATCGGCCTCGCCTCGGCGCGCTCCTCGCTGGCGCATTCGATGGAGGAGGCGCTGCAGGTACAGGCGGGCCTCGGCTACCCCGTGGTGATCCGGCCCTCGTTCACCCTTGGAGGCACCGGGGGGGGCATTGCGTACAACCGCGAGGAATTCGTCGCCATCTGCGAGCGCGGGCTGGAAGCCTCGCCGACCAAGGAGCTGCTGATCGAGGAATCGCTCATCGGCTGGAAGGAATTCGAAATGGAGGTGGTGCGCGATCGCGCGGACAACTGCATCATCGTCTGCTCGATCGAGAACCTGGACCCGATGGGCGTGCATACCGGCGATTCGATTACCGTGGCTCCCGCGCAGACGCTGACCGACCGCGAATACCAGATCATGCGCAATGCGAGCATCGCCGTGCTGCGCGAGATCGGCGTGGATACGGGCGGCTCCAATGTGCAGTTTGCGGTGAATCCGCAGAACGGCAGCATGGTGGTGATCGAGATGAATCCGCGCGTGTCGCGCTCGTCGGCGCTGGCTTCGAAAGCAACGGGCTTCCCGATTGCCAAGATAGCGGCCAAGCTGGCGGTGGGTTACACGCTGGACGAATTGCAGAACGACATCACCGGCGGCGCGACGCCCGCCTCGTTTGAACCGGCCATCGATTACGTGGTGACCAAGATTCCGCGCTTTGCGTTCGAGAAATTTCCGCAGGCGAACGATCGCCTGACGACGCAGATGAAGTCGGTGGGCGAGGTGATGGCGATCGGACGCACCTTCCAGGAATCCATGCAGAAGGCGCTGCGCGGGCTGGAGGTTGACGTCTATGGCTTTGACGCGATCGCGGCCGAGCGCGAAGAAATCAACCATGAGCTGGCCAATCCCGGCCCGCAGCGCATTTGGTACGTCGCGCAGGCCTTCCGTGAAGGCTATGCGCTGGATGAGGTGTTTGGCCTGAGCAAAATTGATCCGTGGTTTCTGGTGCAGATTGAAGACATCGTCACGACCGAGAGCTGGCTGGGCGCGCAGAACCTGGCCGATCTTGATTTCGATGCCTTGCGCGGCCTCAAGCGCAAGGGCTTTTCTGATCGGCGTATCGGCGCAATAGTCGGCGCTGACGAGACGGCGGTACGGGAACGCCGGCACGCGCTGGGCATCCGTCCGGTGTACAAGCGCGTGGATACCAGCGCCGCCGAGTTTTCGACGGCTACCGCCTATATGTATTCGACCTATGAGGACGAATGCGAAGCGCGGCCGACGTCGCGCCGCAAGATCATGGTGCTGGGCGGCGGGCCGAACCGCATCGGCCAAGGCATCGAATTCGATTACTGCTGCGTGCATGCGGCGCTGGCGATGCGCGAGGATGGCTACGAGACCATCATGGTCAATTGCAATCCTGAAACCGTGTCGACCGACTATGACATCTCGGATCGGCTTTATTTTGAGCCGCTGACGCTGGAAGACATTCTGGAAATCGTGCATATCGAGCAGCCGGAAGGCGTCATCGTCCAGTTTGGCGGCCAGACTCCGCTCAAGCGGGCACGCGAGCTGGAAGCCAACCGTGTGCCGATCATCGGCACCAGCCCGGACATGATAGATGCCGCCGAAGACCGCGAACGCTTCCAGAAACTGCTGCATGATCTGGGCCTGAAACAGCCGCCCAATCGCACCGCGCGTACCGAAGAGGACGCCCTGCGGCTGGCTGAAGAGATCGGCTATCCGCTGGTGGTGCGGCCTTCGTACGTGCTCGGCGGGCGGGCCATGGAAATCATCCATGAACAAAAAGATCTCGAACGCTACATGCGCGATGCAATCAAGGTTTCCAATGATTCGCCGGTGTTGCTTGACCGTTTCCTCAATGACGCGACCGAGGTGGATGTCGATGCGTTGTGCGATGGCAGGCAGGTCATCATCGGCGGCATCATGGAGCACATCGAACAGGCGGGGGTGCACTCGGGCGATTCGGCCTGTTCGTTGCCGCCGTTTTCCCTGACGCAGGAAATCCAGGATGAGCTGCGGCGGCAGACTGAAATGATGGCGCACGGCCTGGATGTCGTGGGGCTGATGAATGTTCAGTTTGCCATCCAGGGCCAGGGCAGCGACGCCGTGGTGTACGTTCTTGAAGTGAATCCGCGCGCCTCGCGTACCGTGCCTTTCGTCTCCAAGGCCACCAGCCTGCCGCTGGCCAAGATCGCCGCGCGTTGCATGGCCGGTCGCAGCCTGGCCGATCAGGGGGTTACCCGCGAGATTATTCCGCCGTATTATTCGGTGAAAGAAGCCGTATTCCCCTTTATCAAGTTCCCCGGTGTGGATAGCATTCTTGGTCCGGAAATGAAATCGACGGGTGAGGTAATGGGCGTGGGCCGCAGCTTTGGCGAAGCCTTTGTCAAATCCCAACTGGCGGCGGGAACGCGGCTGCCCAAGGCAGGCAAGGCGTTCATCAGCGTCAAGGCGGCCGACAAGGCCAAAGCGGTCGATGTGGCGGCCCAGTTGCACGCACTAGGCTTCGCCCTTGTCGCTACCAAAGGCACGGCGGCCACCATTGCGGTCGCAGGGCTGCCGGTCGCGGTGGTCAATAAGGTGACGGAAGGCCGTCCGCATATTGTCGATATGATTAAGAATGGCGAAATGTCGCTGATTGTGAATACCGTTGAGGAAAGCCGCAGTGCGATTGCCGATTCCCGGTCGATTCGCACATCGGCCCTGGGCGCCAAGGTGACGCTGTTTACAACCATCGAGGGCGCGCGCGCGGCGTGCGCCGGCATGCGCCATGCAGGCCTGGAAACGTATTCCCTGCAGCAACTGCATGCCGAGCTTCTGGCATGAGCGGAAAGTTCCCCATTACCCTGCGCGGGGCCGAGTTGTTGCGCGCCGAACTGCATCGCTTGAAAACCGTCGAGCGTCCGTCCGTCATTGCGGCGATTGCCGAGGCGCGGTCGCACGGCGATTTGTCGGAAAATGCGGAATACGACGCCGCCAAGGAGCGACAGGGCTTTATTGAAGGGCGCATCAAGGAAGTCGAGGGCAAGCTGGGCAATGCGCAGATCATCGATCCGGCGTCGCTGGATGCCGACGGCCGCGTGGTTTTCGGCGCAACCGTTGAGCTTGAGGATGTGGACAGCGCGCAGACGGTGGTTTACCAGATCGTTGGCGATGATGAGGCCGACATCAAGTCGGGCAAGATTTCGTTCAGCTCACCCGTGGCGCGAGCCTTGATCGGCAAGTTCAGCGGCGACGCAGTGGAAGTGCATACGCCGGGTGGCACGCGCGAATACGAAATACTCGACGTTAAATACATTTGATGTGATGCGCTTCGCGACCGCGCTCTACGGTATCGTTATCGCCATCTGGCTGGGCAGCCAGATCGGCATAGGCTATATCGCCGCCCCGGTGCTGTTTTCCCGGCTGGCCGACCGTACCCTGGCGGGCGATCTGGCGGGCGCCATGTTTTCCGTCACCGCCTGGCTGGGCCTCGGTTGCGGCACATATCTCTTGTCGTATCTGGTCATGGCGCAGGGTGCGCGCATCTTGCGTTGCAGCGTGTTCTGGATGGTTGTATCGATGCTGGTCTTGACGGCGACCGGCCACTTTGGCATCCAGCCGCTCATGGCGCAATTGAAGCTTGAAGCGCTGCCGCAGCCGGTCATGGAAAGCGCGCTGCGCGACCGCTTTGCCCTGTGGCATGGCGTGTCGGGCGGACTTTATCTGGTGCAGTCGATTTTCGGCGTTGCGCTGGTGGTGTTGCAGGATCGCGGCAGGAAGCTTTAGCCTGGACGCCGCCTGGACGCTTCGTTGCGCGCTGCCGCCTGCTTTTTTGTGCCAGGTCGGCGTCCCGGAGGGGAATTTGCATCGGCGGGGCTCTTGCGCCACAGTACGAGCAGGTTGCCAATGTGTTGCACTTCCGCGCAGCCAAGCGTGTTGCATATCTCGTTGAACAGGGCGGCGCGATCTTCGCGGTCAATCCCGTAGAGCCGCACCTTGACGAGCTCATGCGCCTTGAGGGAGCGGTCGATTTCCGCCAGGACGGAGGGTGCAAGCCCTTTCTGGCTGATCGAGACAACGGGATTCAGGTGATGCGCGGCAGCGCGCAGCGCGCGGCGCTGGGTGGGATTCAGTTCAGTCATGACGGGATTGTAACGTGAGCGAGAAAATCAAACGCAACAAAAAGAACAAGGCCTGGATGATGGAGCATGTGACGGACACCTACGTGCAACGCGCCAGATCGGAAGGCTGGCGTTCGCGCGCGGCATTCAAGCTGATCGAGATCGATGATCAGGACAGGCTCCTGAAGCCCGGCATGCTGGTGGTCGATCTCGGTTCCGCGCCGGGCAGCTGGTCGCAGGTGGCAGCCAGGCGCATCCTGCCGGGTGGCCGGCTCATTGCGCTGGACCTGCTGCCAATGGACAACCTGCATGGCGTCGACTTCATCCAGGGCGACTTTCGCGAGGAGGAGGTGTTGCATGCGCTGGAAGACCGGCTGGCCGGGCGCAAGGTTGACCTTGTTCTTTCCGATATGGCCCCCAATATGTCAGGAATCGAGTTGGTCGACCAGGCGCGCGTGATGCTGCTGGCCGAGCTGACGCTGGACTTTTGTGCACAAAACCTGAAACCAGGCGGCGATATGCTGGTCAAAGTCTTTCAGGGAAGCGGTTTCACGGAGTTGCGTGCAGCCGTGCTGAAAATGTTCAGCACGGTGCAGGTAAGAAAACCGGCGGCTTCGCGCGGGCGCAGCGCGGAGAATTTTTTGTTGGCGCGAGGCAAGCAGGGCTGATAACGCAACGGCAACGGCCCGTTTGGTTTGCAGATTGCCGCTGGCGGCAATAGAATGGGCTCCATGTGCAGCCCGCGGAAAGAAGGGTAATCGTGAATAGCATGCTCAAAAATTTGGCAATCTGGCTGGTTGTCGGCATCGTGTTGATGACTGTTTTCAACCAGTTCAACGCGCACCAGGCCGCCCAGAATACGCTGGAATACTCGCAGTTCCTTGACGAAGTCAAGCAGGGACACATCACCAAGGTGGTGATCCAGGGCCGTACGCTGGAGGCGACGACGACCGACGGGAAACGTGTCCTCTCCTATGCGCCGCAGGATCTGTGGATGGTGTCCGACCTGTTGAAGAACAACGTTGCCGTGGTCGCCAAGCCCGAGGAAGAGCAGTCGTTCCTGATGAGCATTCTGGTTTCGTGGTTTCCGATGTTGCTGCTGATTGGCGTCTGGATCTATTTCATGCGCCAGATGCAGGGCGGCGGTAAGGGCGGAGCCTTGTCCTTTGGCAAGAGCAAAGCCCGCTTGATGGACGAATCCGCCAACGTGGTCACTTTTGCCGATGTGGCGGGTTGCGACGAGGCCAAGGAAGAAGTCTCCGAACTGGTCGATTTTCTGCGCGACCCGACAAAATTCCAGAAACTC
>CAZQTB010000046.1:0-6087 GCA_964596295.1 uncultured Rhodocyclaceae bacterium
ACCCGCCGCTGCTTTTGCAGCATGCACTCCGCTTCGGATATCAGCACGCGAACCTTGGGGATTTTCGAGTCGCGCCGGTAGCGATTCATGATTTCCTGAAATGCCTTGAAATCGTAGGGGTTCGCACGTTCGACATCTTTTACGCCCATGGCGCGGAAAGTGTTCTCGATACTCATGTCCGTGCCCACCGCTTCGCCGGTCATCATCTTGCCGACGTTGGGGTTCTCGTGGGCGCCGGTCATCGCCGTCCATTTGTTGTCGGCAACGATGTAAATGGCATCCTGCTTGTTGTAGATCGCATTTGCCGCCGAGGTGTTGAAGGCGCTGTGCCACAGCGTGCCGTCGCCGACAACGGAGATGTTTTGCTGCGTGGATAGCGCGGAAATACCTGCGGCAGCGGCCAGGCCACCGCCCATGCCCATGTTCGAATCGGCCATGTAGAAAGGCGCGTAAGCGGCCATGCCGTAGCAGCCCACATCGCCGCCGTGCCAGTCCTTGACGCCGGTTTTGTATTCCTCAATCTTCATCTGCGCGAAAATCGGGCGCTCCGGGCAGCCGGTGCAGAAGGTCGGAATACGCGGCGGCACGGGGGCGGGGAACAGGCCGACCGCCTCGCTCTTGCGCGACAGCACGGCAGCAAGCGTTGCTACCGGGTTCGCCTCCATATCCGGCAGCGCTTCAGCAACAAATCGGGCCAGCGGCTGCGCCAAACGCTCAGGCAACAACTCGCCATATTTTGGAATCATGTCGTGGCCGTAAAACTTGACGTTGATACCGCGCTTTTGGATCAGCATCCTGATTTGCATTTCCAGGAGGTCCGGTTGGCCTTCTTCAACAATCAGGACATGGCTCTTGCCGTCGACAAAGCCGGCAATCTGCTCGTCATTCAACGGATGGATGACATTCAGTTGCAGGAGTTGCAGGCGCGGGTCAAGCTCGCCGAATTCATCCGCCAGCCCCATGAGGCTGAGCAGGCGCATCGTGGTATTGAAGGTGGTGCCATGCGTGATGATGCCCACCTTGGCGCCGGCATCGCCGAAATATTCGTTGAGTTTGCGTTCGACCACCAGCCGTGCGGCAGCCGGCAAGCGGCTTTCGAACCGCGCCGATTCCTGTGAATAGGAATTGGGCGGAAAGGGGAACTTGGAGAAGTCGCGCTTGAAATCCTCCACCTTGTTGTTGGTATTGATCTTGGCGATGACATTATCGCCGACCGTCACCCGCGAGTTGCAGTGCGAAAGCTGCGGCCGCACCAGCAAGGCGACGACGGACTGGCTGTCGCGCGACAGGTCCATGCCTTCCTTGACCATGCGGTGCAGCACCTGCGCATCGCCCCGCGAATCAATCACTATGAGGCCGGATTTGACACCCCAGGAAAGCGTGCGCTGCAGCACGGAAGTGCTCGAGCCGCCGTAATCCTCGCCCACGATAATCATCGCGCCTTCCTGCACGCCTTGCTGCGACACATGATCCACTACGTCCTGGCCGACGCCGTTGCCCAGCACCTTCCAGGTCACCGCGCCGCGCACCGGGCCAAAGACCGATGTCGTCAGCAGCGCCGCCGCCGCCATTTCGTTGCTCGAGCTCTCGAAGAAAATGCCATGCTTTTTGAGCACCGGATCGTAGGCATCGGCTGCCGCGTCCATCACGTTCGCCACGGGCGACCCCGGATAACCGCCGATATAGCTGATGCCGGACTCGAGCAGGGCCTTGAGCACGACCAGCGCGCCGTCGCCGTACAGCGTATCGCCCTGCTTTCCTTCAAGCTCGGTTACCTGTTCCTTGGTATAAGAATGGGCCATGGTTAATTCTCCTTTAGAGTATCTGCGAATGTGGACTGTTTACGTATTCTGCTGATTGTCTGTTGATTGCGGCACGCTCATTCGCCGTGTCGTCCGGACACGGATTCAAACCAGCGCCGGCTTTTCTACGGCAGGTCAGCGCCCTTTAAATACCGGCGGACGCTTTTCCGCAAAAGCCGCCAAACCCTCTTTTTGGTCTTCCGTGGAAATCAAGAACGCCATCGACAGCGCCTCGGCATCCATGAAAGCGTCAAAAGGCAAACGTATTGCGTCACGCAGGGCTTTTTTCGCCAGGCCATGCGCAACGGTCGGCCCCGCCGCGAGCTGATCGGCAATCTTGCGGCCCTCGGCCTCAAGCGCGGTACCCGGCACAACCCAGTTGTACAAGCCGATGTCTCCGGCCTCATGCGCCGTCAGGGTTTTATTCAGCAGGACAATTTCCTTGGCGCGGGCCATGCCCAGGCGGTGGGCAAGGAAGTACAGCGCACCGGAATCCGGCATTGCGCCAATCTTGCCGAAGGCGGGCACGAAAGAGGCTTCCTCGCAGGCCAAAACCAGGTCTGCCGCCATGACGAGGCTGATCCCCGCCCCCGCCGCCGGGCCATTCAGCACGGCCAGAACGGGCTTGTCGAGCGTCAGCATGGCGCGGATGAGCGGGCGCATTTCACTATCCAGAAAGTGCAGGACTTCCTGCGGCTCGTGAGTTTTAAAAATCGACTTGAGATCGCCGCCCGCGCAAAAAACCGGCCCGTCTCCGGTCAGCGTCACCGCGCGCACCGAACGATCGCGCGCCGCCTCGTCAAGCCCGGCAGACAGCGCCCGGAGGCAGGCCGCATCCAGCGCGTTGCGCACCTGGGGGCGCGTGATCCGAAGTTCCATCACGGCACCGCGACGGGATACCGCTACAGTCTGTTCATTACTCATTTTTTCAGCTTCCGGTTCAGGGATTCTTGAAGTTGGGTTTTTCTTTGGCCTTGAACGCACGCACCGCTTCTTCATGATTCGCGGTGCGGAAAGTAAGGCCCTCCATGCCCAGGGAGGCATCGATCACCTGATTCAAAATCATGCGCAGATAAAGATTGACGGAGCGCTTGGTCATCTCGATGCCCAGGCGCGGGCCATTCGCCAGGCGTTCGGCAAAGGCGTAGGTGCGGGCTTCCAGTTCGGCGGCCGGCACGGCATGGTTAACCAGCCCGAGCGCGGCGGCTTGCGCGCCGGTCAGGGGGTCGCCCGTCATCAGGAACTCCTTGGCGCGGTTCGGCCCGATCAGCAAGGGCCAGATCACTGCGCCGCCGTCACCCGCCGCCACGCCGATAGAGACATGCGAATCGGCTATTTTTGCCGCTTCGTCCATGAAGCTCACATCGGCAAACAGGGCGAGCGTGGCGCCCAGGCCCATTGCCGCGCCATTGACCATGGCAATAACCGGCTGCGGCGCATCAACCAGCGCGCGCAAAACATCAACCCCCTCACGCATCACCTTGCTGTAGTCATCGCCCGTCCCGTCGCTCAGAATCTTGATCCATTCCAGATCGCCGCCCGCGCAAAAAGCCCGGCCGGCGGGGTCGCCGGTCAGTACAATCGCGCCAATCGTGCGGTCAAGCGCCGCTTCGCGCAGCGCTTGCGGCAGTTCCTCGTGCATGGCGGCATCGACCGCGTTGCGCTTGGTCGGGGAACTCAGCTTGATGGTGAGAATTCCGCCTTTGCGTTCAAGAATCAACCGCTGGTATTTCTTGCTCATGTAATCTCCTCAAAAATATCTTTTGCCAAATAGGATGAACGCCTCAACGGAGGCAGGCGCATCAGTCCTCACGCCTGCGCCGGACCATCCCAGCGCTTGATGCCGGGGACTTCGATGTTGAACTGGTCCAGCACGCGCCCGGCAATTTGCGTGACAACCTCATCCAGCGAGCACGCCCCCAGATAGAACGACGGCACGGGCGGCACAATCACCGCCCCGGCCTCGGTGGCGAGCGTCATGTTGCGCAGGTGGATCAGATTCAGCGGCGCCTCGCGCGTCACCAGCACCAGCTTGCGCCTTTCCTTCAATGTCACATCGGCCGCGCGCGTAATCAGATTGCTGCTTGCGCCATTGGCGATGGCAGACAGGGTGTTCATGGAACACGGGATGACGACCATGCCAGCGGTGCGGAATGAGCCGCTGGCGATCGATGCGCCAATTTCCTTGTTGCCGTGAACATGGGTCGCCAGCGCCTCGAACGTTTCGCGGCTTTCGTTCAGTTCCAGCTTGGCGGTGAGTACCGCCGCCGCGGACAGCACAAGATGCGTCTCCCAGCCTGCCACCTGGCGAAGCAGTTGCAGCAGGCGCAAGCCCAGCAGCGCGCCGGATGCCCCGCTGACAGCGACTACCAGACGCCGGGCCGGTTCACTCACGCTGCGCGCCGGGCCGGGCCGGTTGAGTTTATGGCCCCGGTCACCAGAGCCTGCAGTTTGTTAAAGCCCGGATCGCTATAGGTTGCCATGGCGGTTTTGCGGAATACCGGATCAGCGCGCACAACGCCAATCCCCTGCGCCGCCCACTCGCGAATCAGCGCATTGCCGCATTCGAACGCACGTTGCACGCCGCCTTCCTCATACGACAGGAGCACCTCTCCGAGGAGCGCACGCCAGGAGGTTCCCTGCTCGATCACCACGCCGCAGCCGGCGGCTTGGGCAATTTCCCGAGTGCGCTTGGCAAAATGCAGCGCCTTGTTACCCTCGATAGGCGAGGCAAACACCAGGCGCAGATAACGCGAACCGACCGACTTCTCGTAACGCGGCCATTCAGCCACCGGCTTGCCTTGCATCAGCGCGGCACGCGCCGCTGCCGCACTGTCCGTTGCGGTCGCCAAATCTTCGAGGCGAACCTTGGCCAGTTTTCCCGCCACGCCATTCAGCATGCCCCACAGCATGTCCACGTTCTTGGGCAAACCATACAGCGCGCCATAGACGTTCCACGGCGCAGGATTGCCGCCCAGTAATGTGCGCTCGCTGTCGCCGTCAATCACCACAACGGCATTGGGCACCACCATGTTGATGCGCAGATCGCGCATGATCTCAACGGCGGCAACCAGCGTTTCCTCGTCATCAATGCGCAAGGCAAACGGCCGGTAAGCCGGGGGCGCGGGAGATATCCACAACCCGACCTTGGTTGGAATGCCCAGCCCGGATTGCGTGAAGCTGCCATCAACATACGGCCCGAAGCCGAGCTTGAACAATTGCCAGCAATCGCCCTTGGGGAAGGCGCCCATGCCGGTGCGCACTTGCGCGCCATCGGCTGTCACCACTTCCAGGCCACATTGCATCATCAGATTATCGCTATACGCGGTGTAGCCAAACGAGCGATCCCAGATGCCGCCAAGAATCGAATCGGCATCATTGCGTCCGCTGTCTATCCAGAAGTCGTGGCCCTTGGCCCGTAATGCCGCGCTGAGCTCGCGGTAGCTGACGCCCGGCTCGACCAGCGCATAAGCCGAGTCCTTGTCTATCGAGATGATCGAACGCATGCGGGACAGGTCGACCAGCACCGGCTCGCTATCGACCTCCGGCGCCAGCAGGCCGTTCCCGCTGGCATTCGGCGTCACCCACAGCGGCACCCTTTCGGCATGCGCGGTTTTCTGCACGGCCTGAACCTGCTGCACCGTGAGCGGACGAACCACTTTTTTCGGCAAGGACAAGCCCGCAGCCCCGCGCAGTACGCTCTTGTCCGTCAGCGCTTCGGCACTGACGCCGAGTTTTTTCAGTTTCGCTTCAAACGTGGCAATCGCCATGATGTTCCTCGCCTCTCAGACCGGTTTGCGGGCGGGTGGAATCACCTGCCGCAGGTTATCAAAATCAACGCCTTTCAATTGCGCCCATGCCGGACGCAGTTGCGGATCCACGGATTCGGCCGGTTCGCTGTCACGCCACGTGTAGGCGCAGTCCCGGCAGTGCCAGACGCGCCAGAGCGCTTTCCCGTCCTCCATGCCGGCATGCATCTGTGCCGCCCCGGACGACTCGCATCTTGGACAAATCGCTTTCATTGTGCACTTCCTTCCTGGAGTTCACGCAACCGTTGCATCAGGGCATCAATTGCCGGCCCCATCGGACGATCCACCAGGTGCGGGTCCGCACCCAGGTTATCCGGCGCCATGAAGCTGGTCGCGTCGATAATCAGGCGATGCCCCTTGCCCGGCACCTCGGCGGCCGGATCAATCGGCACCATCGGCATATTCGGAATGACGATGATGTCATTGGCGCGGGTGCGGGTGGATAACGCCCACATCACATGATTAAGGTCGAAGGG
>CAZQTB010000047.1:0-5531 GCA_964596295.1 uncultured Rhodocyclaceae bacterium
GCGCGTCATGACCAGGCCGACGGCATAGCCACATATATGATCGAAGGCGCGCTTTTCCGCAATATTTCTGCCGCCCCGGCCGATGGCGACGACCAGTTCGATCTCGTGGTGGTAATCGGCGGTTTCGGACGGGTAGCCGAGCGCGATGTTTTCGCCCGCAGGAACGGGGACAATGGCATCCGCCGGCTTGCAGAAAAAGAAGGGCGGTTCGCGCTCGGGATTGTGGCCCATCTCCCGCGCGTGCGCGGCGTAGTTGCGGCCCACGCAGTAGATGCGATGCACGGGGAATTGATCGTTGCTGCCGGCAACCGCTACAGCGGGATGCGGCGCAGGAGTGATAACGTAGCTCATGGGATTTGCCTGAAAACTGAATGCACATGATTATGCAGAAACGCTTTGAGCAGCGGCGGGATTTTTAATGCGCGCATTCGTGCTGGCTTTTGCCTGTGGCGTCTGGCTTGTGCAGCAGCAGGCGGAGCTTGCCGCATGGCCATGGCTGGCGGCATGCGGCGGAGTGGCGCTGGCGGCGATGCTGACGCTGCAGGTGCTGAACAAATCGGCGCTGGCGACACGGCGGTTTGTGGCGATTATCCCGCTGCTGGCCTCGGGCTGCGCGCTGGGCTTCATCTGGGCCTCCGTTTTTGCCCACTGGCGCCTGGCAGAGGAATTGCCGCCAGCCAGCGAAGGGCGGGACATCGAAGTGATTGGCGTTGTCAGCGCCTTGCCGCAGCCTATCGAACGCGGCGTGCGTTTCGAATTTGACGTGGAGGGCGCCGCTGATACCGTACCGCGGCACATTGCGCTGGCCTGGTATCGCGGGCGTATGGATGAGGAGGATGAAGAGGCGCCCCGTGCTGTGCCGCTGCATGCCGGCGAGCGCTGGCGCTTCACGGTGCGCTTGAAGCGTCCGCACGGCAACGCGAATCCGCATGGATTCGATTACGAAGCCTGGCTTTTCGAACGCGGCATTCGCGCCACGGGCTACGTGCGGCCGCACAGCGCGACGCTGATTACCCCGGTTGTGTGGCGGCCCGGATATGCCGTCGAGATGCTGCGCGAGCGGATACGCGAACGCTTGCAGGCCGCGCTGCCCGATGCGCCCAATGCACGCAATGCGGCCGGCATTCTCGTCGCCCTGGCGATTGGCGACCAGCAGGCCATTGCACCGAGGTTGTGGCAGAGTTTTGCGAAAACGGGCATCACGCATCTAATGAGCATTTCCGGCCTGCATGTGACGATGTTTGCCGGGCTGTTTTATTTTCTGGTCGGCTGGCTGTGGCGGCGTTCGGCGGTCTTGCCCCTGCATCTGCCTGCGCAAAAGGCGGCAGCCATCGGCGGTTTTCTGGCGGCCTTTGCCTACAGCCTGCTGGCCGGGTTTGCCGTACCCGCGCAGCGCACGCTTTACATGCTCGGCGTGGTGGCGCTGGCGCATCTGCTGAATCGCGAGATGGCCGCTTCGCGCGTCCTCGCGCTGGCCCTGCTGGTCGTCCTGATCCTCGACCCGTGGGCGGTGCTGGCGGCCGGTTTCTGGCTGTCGTTCGGCGCCGTGGCATTGCTGTTTTATATCGGCAGCGGACGGCTGGGCGCGGCGCATTGGGTTGTCGAGTGGGGCCGCGCGCAATGGGCGGTGACGCTGGGCATGCTGCCGGCGCTGCTGGCCCTGTTTCAGCAGTTTTCCCTGGTTTCGCCGCTGGCCAACGCGGTGGCGATTCCACTGGTCAGTTTTGTCATCACGCCGCTGACGTTGGCCGGCGTGCTGCCGTTTCTCGATCCGCTGTTGTGGCTGGCAAATTTCATCATGGCCGGATTGATGAACTGCATCGAATGGCTGGCAGCCTTGCCGCTGGCGACCTGGCAGCAGGCCGCGCCGCCCTTGTGGGCGGTGCTGCTGGCGCTGGGCGGCGGTGTCTGGCTGCTGTTGCCGCGCGGCTTCCCGGCGCGCTGGCTGGGCCTGCTGGCCTTTCTGCCCCTGCTCACCGTAACGCCGCCGCGCCCGCCCATTGGCGAAGCAGAGATTGTCGTGCTGGATGTCGGCCAGGGCTTGGCGATCCATGCGCAGACGGCCACGCATGACCTGCTGTTTGACGCCGGCCCGGCATTTTCCGCCGAGGCCGACAGCGGCAACCGCATCATCGTGCCGTATTTGCGTGCGATGGGCGTGCGGCGGCTGGATGCGCTGATTGTCAGCCATGCCGACAATGATCACGCCGGCGGCGCGGAATCCGTGCTGGCAAACGTTCCCGTGAGCATGCTGAGAGCCTCGCTGCCTGCCGCCCACCCGCTCCTGGCGCAGCCCGTACCGCAAGCGCCTTGCCGGGCGGGCGACGCCTGGGAGTGGGATGGCGTGCGCTTCACGATCCTGCATCCGCCGGCAATCATCCAGTCGAAGAAAAGCAATGCCGTCTCCTGCGTATTGGCTGTCAATGCCGGCGGACGGCGTCTGCTCGTCACCTCGGATATCGAAGCTCCGCAGGAGTCGGCGCTGGTGGCTCGTGATGCAGGAAGACCGCCTGGGGTGCAGCCCACGGACAGCATGGCCGCCAGTCTTGCGTCTGACGTGCTGACCGTGCCGCATCATGGCAGCCGCACCTCATCGAGCGCGGAATTCATTGCCGCGGTCGGGGCGAAAGAAGTCATCTTTCCCGTCGGCTACCGCAACCGCTTTGGCCACCCCAAGCCGGACGTCGTGGCGCGCTATGCGCAAAGCGGCGCGCACATGCACCGCACGGATGCCGATGGCGCCGTAAGCATGCATCTCGGACCGGGCGGCGTCACGATTGAACATGCCCGTGCCATGCGGCAGCGCTACTGGCAACCAGGCGGGTAGATAAACCGGTTAAAGAATTTCAGGCTGGTTGCCGATCAACAGTGCATAGCGCCAGCCCAGACAAAATTGCCCCGATGGCTGCGTGGCGGGAGTGCGGATGTCCGATCCATGTTGAATACCCTTCCGGCTACTCGCCCGCGCGCGTTCTGCTACCATGCATATTGACCTGTCCGCCCCGTATTGCCAATCGTATCGTCCGGCACAGTCAACTTAGCGGGCATTGCCTGGCTTTGAGCGGTTAGCGCAGAGTTTTGCTGATCTAGCCTGATGACAGGTCACTGTGACGCTGCACAATAAAAAAACCGGGCAGCGCCGTTTCTACATTAGATGTTTCATCAATGGAGGAGTCATCATGGATACGGCACAAAAAGCAGGAACTGCGGGTGGAGCGGTAGCTGGTGCGGCATTGGGCACAGCCGCCGCCCTTGTTGCAGCAAAGGCGGGCGCGGAAGCAGGCGCGGTCATTGGGGTTTTGGCAGGCCCGGGGGGAGTCCTGATTGGCGCAGTGGTGGGCGGCGTAGTAGGCGCCTTGATCGGCTTTGGAATCGGCAGTTTGTTTTGATGCCCGTCGGCTTTGCTGGTTTTTAATGCTATTCATTCAAATCATAAAGGAGGATTGAGCAATGTCAGTTTCATTACTATGCATCGCCCTTTTGGGTTTTCTGGTGGTTGGTCTTGGTTTTGCCGTATCCATGACCAGAAGCAAGACTAAAACCTCATATGGCTACGCCATGAATCCGGCGGACAGTCTGCACAAAATGGTGCGCACGCACGGTAACGCGGCAGAATACGCGGCGATGCTGGCTGTCCTGATCTATGTGCTTGGAACGATGAATCCGGCGTCATGGATTATATGGAGCATGGCGCTTGTTACATTGTCCCGGTATCTGGTTGTTATTGGACTTTTAGCGTCGCCAACGCTGGAAAAAGTGCACCCGCTGCGCTTTCTCGGCTCACTGGGCACTTATGTGTTTGGCACGGTGCTTTGCGTAGCGCTTGTATTAAAGGCGTACCCCTGGTAAGAATGTAACTGGAACGGCTGCCAGTCCTTCATTGAGGACTGGCAGACCGTGTTTGTGCAGGAAGTTCCCATAGCTAGACAAAGCTAAAACTGTCGTCGGCCGACCTGTACGCGCTATCTTCATTTATTGCGCTGACCTTGTTCTCACCCCGCAGGGTGAGCCGGTCTGGGCATAGGCGCAGAGTATAATTGGCGCATTCCTGCTTTTCGTTCAAGTTCCACTTTCGTTATGGCTGAATTCCTTGCGCTGCGCGGCTCGGCCGCGTTTTCGGCGTCCCGCCTTGCCGGTTTGCAACAGACTCTGCGCGCGGTCAGCCCGACCGTCGACATTCATGCCGAACACTGGTATTTCATTGACCTGCTGGCGCCGTTGACTGCCGCCGAAACCTTGCGGCTGAAGGATCTGCTGGGCATTGCGGGCGCGCCGTGCGCCCCGCCGCCAGGCGGGCTGCTGCTGGTGACGCCGCGCCTAGGCACGATTTCGCCGTGGAGTTCAAAGGCGACCGATATCGCCCATAACTGCGGTTTTTCCCAGATTGCGCGCATCGAGCGCGGCACGGCGTTTCATGTCGCCGGGTTCAAGGGCGAAAAGTTATGCGAAGCGGTATCCAGTCGGACGGCGCTGGCAATACGCCTTCACGACCGCATGACCGAATCCGTGTTTGCATCCATCCCCGGACTGGACGCGATGGATCAGGCGCGGGCCCTGTTCCATCATGTCGCGCCGCAGCCGCTGACCACGATCGATATGCTTGCCGGCGGCCGTGCCGCACTGGTTGCGGCCAACACAGAGCTTGGCCTGGCGCTGTCGGACGAAGAAATTGATTACCTGATCGAGAATTTCAGCAAGCTCGGCCGCAATCCGACGGATGTCGAGCTCATGATGTTTGCGCAGGCGAATTCCGAACACTGCCGGCACAAGATTTTCAACGCGACGTGGACGGTAGATGGCGAGGCGCAGCCGCTGTCGCTTTTCGGCATGATTCGCGAGACGCACAAGGCGCACCCCGCAGGCACGGTGGTGGCGTATTCCGATAACGCGGCGGTGCTCGAAGGTGCGCAGATCCGCCGCTTCATGCCGTTGGCCGACGGCGGCTATGCATGGCGCGAGGAAATGACGCATCTGCTGGCCAAGGTCGAGACGCATAACCATCCGACGGCGATCTCGCCGTTCCCCGGCGCGGCGACCGGTTCCGGCGGCGAGATTCGCGACGAGGGCGCGACGGGCCGCGGCGCCAAACCCAAGGCAGGGCTGGCCGGTTTTTCGGTATCCGATCTGCGCATTCCCGGTTTTGGCCAACCGTGGGAATCGAGCTACGGCAAGCCCGGGCGCATTGCCTCGGCGCTGGACATCATGATCGAAGGGCCGCTCGGCGCCGCGGCGTTCAACAACGAATTCGGGCGCCCCAACCTGGCCGGCTATTTTCGCACGTTCGAACAGGCGTTCAACGGCGAGGTGCGCGGTTATCACAAGCCGATCATGCTGGCGGGGGGCATCGGCAACATTGCCGCGCGGGATGCGTTGAAGATCAAGTTTCCGGCCGGCACCTTGCTCATCCAGCTGGGCGGCCCCGGCATGCTGATCGGCCTGGGCGGCGGCGCGGCCTCGTCGATGGCGACGGGGAGCAATACGGCCGACCTCGATTTCGCCTCGGTGCAGCGCGGCAATCCGGAGATGCAGCG
>CAZQTB010000048.1:0-3718 GCA_964596295.1 uncultured Rhodocyclaceae bacterium
AGCCGGCCACGATGCCCCAGGCAATTTCTCCCACGACGATGACGCCGAAAGTCGCTGCCGCCGGGCCGAGGGAAAAGGCGCCGGTGCTGATAGCGAGCACGGCGAAGCGATAGAGGATCAAGGCCGTGGCATCGTTGGCCAGGCCTTCGCCTTCAAGCACCAGCAGCAACCGTCGCGGCAAGCCCAATTTGCGCGCCACCGCCAGCGGCGCGACCACATCGGGTGGCGCTACGATGGCGCCGAGCAGGAAGCCGATGGCCCAGTTGAATCCGAGCACCCAATGCACAGCGGCAGCGACGGCGCAGGTGGTAAAAACCACGCAGCCGAAAGCCAGCAGCGCGATCGGCCGCAGGTTGAAGCAGAATTCGCGCCAGCTCATGGCGACGCCAGCCGCATAGATCAGCGGCGGCAGGATCACCAGCAGCACGAGTTCGGGCGCGAGCTCGAAGGAGGGCAGGCCGGGCGCCAGTGCGAGCGCAATCCCCGCCACAACAAGCAGAATGGAAGGCGCGATGTTCAGCCGCCGCGCCAAAACAGAAACGACGACCAGAACCGCCAGCAATAACAGAAGCGTTTGGATGGTCGCTGTCATGGATCGCTTCTTGCTAGAGCGCGCCGGCTGCGATGTTCACCATGAGAGCGACCAGCGCTACGTTGAAGAGGAACGAAACAATGCCATGCGCGGTCACCGTTCTGCGAATTCGGCGAGACGTCACGGCGACGTCGGAAACCTGAAACGTCATGCCGACCACGAAGGAGAAATAGACGAAGTCCCAATAGTCCGGCTTCTCCTGCCCGGGGAAATCGAGACCGGCCGCCGGCCGGCCCTCGGTGTAGAATTCATAAGCATAGTGCACGGCGAAAATGGATTGAATGAGCGCCCAGGAAAGGAAAATGGTGACGACAGCCAACATGAGCTGCAACGAATCAGAATTGGCCTTGCCCTCGGGACGGCCGAGCAAGGCGAGGATCGCGGCGATGCTGGCCATTGCTGCCGCAACCGTGAGCACCAGGATGACGCCCCGGCCTTCGTCCTCCTTCACGGCATGCTGCATGATGTGACTGACGTGCGAACGGGCGAGGGTCCAATAAACAAATGTCAAATAAAAGGTGATGCCGGCATCCCAGCCGATCAAAGCTCTGGTGGTCAAACGCCACTCGGGGGGCAACACGGCGGCGGTCGCGATGCCAAGTAGGACCGAAACGATGAGCTTTGGCCGTGCCTGAAAAATCCGAATGATTTTCGGCAGGCGCGAGCGGATCTTTTTTTGCGCCGTCATCTTCATGCCTGCCGGTTGGCGACGAAATGCGCTGCCGCCCGCAACACCGCGGCCTTGTCGCCAAATTCAGTCAACGCGGACTCCGCCGTGTCCACCAGCACTGCGAGTCTCTGCTTCGCACCATCCGGACCGAGAACGGCAACGAGTGTCGCCTTGCCGGCGGCGGCATCTTTGCGTGTCGCCTTGCCGACTTTTTTAGCGTCGCCTTCGGCGTCTAAAAGGTCGTCGGCGATCTGGAAAGCTTGCCCCAGCGCATAGCCATAAAAATCCAGCGCCGCCTGCGCACCGGCGGAAGCCTGACCAAGTATGCCGCCCATGCGGCAAGCGGCCCGCAGCAGCGCGCCCGTTTTCATGGCCTCAAGAGCAATGACGTCATCCTCGCCCACGCTGCCCGGCGGCAATTTGCCGAAGCGGCCTTCGGCGGCGAGATCGAGAATCTGGCCGCCCGCCATGCCGCCGATGCCCGCCGCGCGCGCCAATTCCTTCACAAGCTCAATCCGCACGGCGGGATCGGCATGAGTTTCCGGCCGCGCGAGCAGATCGAAACCAAATGTGAGTAAGGCATCGCCGGTCAGGATCGCGGTGGCTTCGCCGAACGCCTTGTGCGTCGAAGGCCGACCGCGCCGCATCGCATCGTTGTCCATGGAGGGTAGATCGTCGTGCACCAGCGAATAGGCATGCACGCATTCCACCGCCGCGGCGGCCATCAGGGCTTGCTTGTCCGCCAGGCCGAACAGGCGCGCGGTCTCGACCACGAAGAATGGCCGCAACCGTTTGCCGTCCGAAAGGCAGGCATAGCGCATGGCTTCAAGCAGCCGGACAGGGCGCCGCACCTCGCCTTCCTGCGCCTCACGCGTGAGCAATTGATCGAGCAGCTTCTCGATGTGGGTGGCGACGGCGGCAAGCCGGGTTTCGAAAGCCTTGCGCACGCGCGGTTTGACCGTGGCAGATGGCGCCATGTTATGGGAATGCCCGAGGCCCGGCTCCCCCGTCAAGGTCGCGGCACTCCCCGTAGACCGGCCCTGAACAGAATAGGGTAATCTGGAAATTCATGGGATTGCTGCGACAAGGCTTTAAGCAGTATCGCCGTTCGCGCGCGTTGCGCAGAGTGGTTTCGTTCGTCGTCGCTGTGCTGGCGGCGCCTTACCTGCTTGTATTGCTCTATAGCGTCGTCAATCCGGTCTCAACCTTGATGATTGGGCGCTGGCTCACCGGACAGCGCGTCGAACAGATTTACGTTCCACTTGAACGCATGTCGTCGTATTTGCCGCTGACGGTGATCGCTGCCGAGGATTCCCGTTATTGCAGCCATGCCGGCATCGATTTTCAGGAACTGCGCGAAATCGTCCAGGACGCAGACAACCTCGACAATCTGCGCGGCGGCTCCAGCATCACCCAGCAGACGGTGAAGAACCTCTTCCTCTGGCAGGGGCGCAGTTACGTGCGCAAAGTACTGGAATTTCCGCTGGCACTGTGGATGGACCTCGTGCTGCCGAAACGGCGTGTGCTGGAAATCTATCTCAATATCGCCGAGTGGGGTCCCAATGGCCAATTCGGCGTCGAAGCCGCCGCGCGGCAGGCCTTTCGCAAATCGGCTGGCCAACTTTCGGCAGGTGACGCGGCCATACTCGCCGCCATGCTGCCCGATCCCGCCCGCCGCAATCCGGGCGGCCCGGGCGTGCGCCGGCTTGCCGGTACCTATGCGGCGCGCGCCGCCAGCGCACCCGAGATGGCGGACTGCTTGAGGCGGCGCACCCCCTAGTTTTCGCGGGGCCCTTCCTCTATAAGCGCCCCTTCTTGACCCCATTTCTGACGCCCGACGCTTGCGCGCGGCGTCTGTTGCAGGAGACTTCCCGTGGCCGTTCCAAAAAGAAAAACCTCGCCCTCCAGACGCGGAATGCGCCGCTCCGCCGACGCCCTGAAAAAGCCCGCCTATGTCGAGGATAAGGATTCCGGTGAATTGCGCCGCCCGCATCACATCGATCTGAAGACCGGCATGTACAAAGGCCGCCAAGTCCTCAAGCCGAAGAAGGCCGAGAGTTAACAGCGGACATCGGCACGGCGGAGGAGGAGACTGCGCCCATGTTTCTGATCGGGTTTCCGCTGCTGATCATCCCCTTCGCGATCTACAACATCTTCGCATTTCTCTTCGGGGTGACCGACTGGACCGGGCCGGTCGTATCGGTTCACATCGTTTCCGGCGCGCAGTGGTCCATAGGGTGGGGCGATATGCTGATCGGTTTCGGCATCTTCGTGCTGTTCGCCGAGATGCTGAAGGCGACGCGGATCGGCGTGCGAAGCATTATCGATCACATGCTGTCGATGCTGATTTTTGTCGCGATGCTGCTCGAATTTCTCTTGGTGCAGCGGGCCGCGACGTCGACCTTTTTCCTGCTGATGCTGATTGCCTTTGTCGACGTGCTCGGCGGCTTCACCAT
>CAZQTB010000049.1:0-2401 GCA_964596295.1 uncultured Rhodocyclaceae bacterium
ACGTGCTGTCCGGCCACGGCAGCACCAAGATCGAGATCGACGGCAAGACGCACAGCTTTGAGTGGGGGCCGAACAGCTTGTTCGCGCTGCCGCTCAATGTGCCGTACCAGCATTTCAACGGCTCGGGCACGGAAAAGGCGCGTCTCATTTCGGCAAACAACCTCACCGCCATGATGAACCAGTTTTACGACAACGATTTCATCTTCAACAACCCGGCGGTCTTTCATAAACGCATCGGCAAGGAGAATTATTTCCGCGGCGAAGGCGAGATGTGCGAGACGCAGCGCGGGCGTTTCATGTGGGAGACGAATTTCGTTTCCGACGTCGCGAGCTTCAAGCTCGAGGCCTGGGACCGGCGCGGCGCGAAAAGCTCAAACATGCGTTTCGCACTGGCGGAGGGCATCATGCATGCCCATACCTCGGAAATGCCGGTCGGCACCTACAAGAAAGGACACCGGCACGGGGCGGATTTCCATGTTCTCACGCTTAAGGGCGAGGGTTATTCGCTGTTCTGGCGCGAGGGCGACAAGGACTTCATTCGAATCGAATGGAAGCCGGGCGTGGTATTCGCGCCGGTGGACCAGATCTTCCACCAGCACTTCAACACCAGCCCCTACCCCGCCCGCTATCTTGCGCTGGCGATGGGCAGCCTGCGCTATCCCTTCACATTACAGAAGCGGCAGATTTATCTCGGCGTCGATAAGGATGTGAAGACAGGCGGCGCGCAGATCGAATACGAGGATCAGGACCCGCGCATTCACAAACTCTATTTGCAAGAGCTAGCGAAGAACGGCGTGACGTCGGGCATGGGCGATTATATCGACGAGAGCAAATTCTAGATTAGCCTGAGCCGTTGCCGAGATTGGCGGTCACGCCGCGCAACAGCCTCAGCAGCGTTTCCAGTTCCTTGTCGGAAAATTTTCCACGCGCCTGAGCATTCGTCTCGCCGGCCCTGGCTATCAATTCCTGCATCAACGCAACGCCGGCCGGCGTGAGATGAAGATTGATCTTGCGGCGGTCCACGCTGTCCTGATCGCCGCGGATGAGACGGCGCTTCTTCAGCGCGTCGATGACCGAGGTGGCGGATGCTTTCTGGATTCCGGCGCGACGCGACAGTTCAAGCGGGGTCAAACTGCCGGCCTGCGAGAGGAACCACAGCATCACCCATTGCGCGTGGGTGATGTCGTGGCGCGCGAGGCGGGCCTGAAACTCCCGAAGAAAGGCGCGGTAGGCCTCGCGCAGGTAGAAGCCCAGCCCCGCCGTGGCGGGAACCGTTGGGGCACCCTGCATTCCCGGCTGCGCGGCCTTTCTGCTCGCCATCTGTCAACAAGCCTTGATTGGCCGTATCCCGGCACTGGGTTAGAATGGGCTGATCCGACCACAGATGGCGGCCGTTGACAAGTTAGTATGGTAGCCATACCGTTTTAGTCCCGCCCCGCGGGCAACGGCTTGCAATAGGCCGGCACGATAAGGGAGAGCGCCATGGCAACGGTTGAAGCCGATCCGCGTATGCGCGATCTGGAAGCGCGCATGGCTGCCGCCAATCTGCGCGGCCAATGGCAGATCGACGCCAACCGGCCGCAGAATGTGCGCAAGAGCGCCAATGGCCAGGTTTTCATCGAGCCGTCGCCCGCGGGCATTCCGCATGTATGGCGATGGCAGGACATGCAGAAAATCCTGCAAAACGCCTTGGAGGCAATGACCGACAGCTACACGGCGCGCCGCGCGCTGATGTTCACCAATCCCAAGCTGCAGCGCGGCACCACGCAAAACCTCGTCGCGGGCATGCAGGCGGTGAAGGCCGGCGAAATCTGCTGGGCGCACCGCCACACCATCAATGCGCTGCGTTTTTCGATCCAGGGCGGCGAGAAGGTTTTCACCGTGGTCGATGGCCGCCCGCTCCCGATGGAGCCGTATGACCTGATCCTGACGCCGGGATGGTCATGGCACGACCATCACAACGAGAGCGACCGCGAAGCCATCTGGATGGATGCGCTCGACGTGCCGTTCACCGTCGGCATGAATTTGAATTTCTACGAGGAGCCGGGCGATATCGCGCAAGAACAGAACAAGCAGGAGTCGCTGCCGTCTTTGTTGTACCGGCCCGCTCATCAGAAAGAGACGCGCGGCACGCAGCCCTACCGTTATCCCTGGAAGGAAACGCTGAAGGCGCTTAAGGCGCTGGAGAATGAACCGGCCGATCCGCATCACGGGCGGCTGCTGGAATATGTGAACCCGCTGACCGGCGGCCCTGCCCTTCCCACCATCAAGTGTCAGATCCAGGTTTTGCCGGCCGGCTTCACCGGGCGGCTGCATCGCAGCACGGCAAGCTCGATCGCTTTCGCCGTGCAAGGCGAAGGCCGCACGATGTTCGGCGACAAGGAAATCACCTGGGGCAAGC
>CAZQTB010000050.1:0-2103 GCA_964596295.1 uncultured Rhodocyclaceae bacterium
CGGCAATGGCGTTTATGTCCGCTGCGCGCCGCACGCGTGAGCCATCCCATGAGCGTCGTCATCTGGCACAACCCGAAATGCAGCACCTCGCGCAAAGTGCTGGAGATGATCCGCGCCCGCGGCATCGAACCCGCCATTATCAACTATGTGGAAGATCCGCCGAGCGCGGCCGAGATCAAGACGGCGCTGAAAGCGATGGGCATGCGTCCGCGCGAGTTGCTGCGCCGCAAGAACACGCCTTATGACGAACTCGGTTTGGAAGATTCAAAACACAGCGACGCCAAACTGATCGCATTGATGACGAAACATCCGTTGCTGATCGAGCGCCCGGTGGTAAGCACGCGGAAGGGTACGCGGCTGTGCCGCCCGGTGGAGCGGCTGAAGGAAATCTTGTGAGCGAGGGCTACTCGCGGCTGGATTGATAAAAACACTGTCATTCCGGGACGGCGCGAAGCGCCGGGCCCGGAATCCAGATGCATATTCATTCCGTGTTTCTGGTTTCCGGGTTCGCACGCCCGTGCGTGCGCCCCGGAATGACTGTTATTTTCAAGCGCGCTATCGGCGCGCGAACATCTCGTCGATTTCTTTTTGCGAGACATAACCGCGCTCGCCTTCGAGCTTCGGCCCGTTCGTCAGCTTGCGGTGCTTGTCGCGCTCGGCCTCCGCCTTCGGCACTTCTTCCGCAAATTGCTCGATGCCGCCCCAAATCGCCATCAGGCGCAGGATATGTTCCTCGATGAACTTAAGCGTATTGTTGACCTTGCCGATGCGCTGGCCGGCGAGATCCTGGAAGTTACAGGCTTCGAAGATGCGCGTTACTTGATCCATGATGTCGCGCGCGAGGTTCTGGTCCTGGATGTTCTTGATCGCCGCGACAAGGGTCTTGGCGTTTTCCTCGATTTCCTCGCCGGCTTCGAGAATGCTGTGCGTCGCATTTTCCGTGCCGCCGACCACCGCGTTTAGTTCCTGCGTGACGCGCCCCATTTCCGGATTGCCGAAGCTCGTCACCATCAGCGTGGCAATCTCCTGCTTCGTGCGCGAAACGGCGTCATGGATCGCACTCAGCTCCATCTTGAAAGCGTTGGTTTCTGCCGTGAGGCTTGAAGCGGAGGGCGCGCCGGAACGGCCTTTCTCGAGCGCGGCGCGCAGCTCTTTGATTTCGGCCATGACCTCGCGGTGATGGAGCGCCGCTTCATGCAGAAGCGCCGCGTCCGCGGAGGGCGCGGGAACGCCCGGCTTTGGCTGAATCCCGCCGAGCTCTTCAATGCGATAGATGCTGCGTTGCACGGGCATCGACTGATTGCCGCTCCCTGAAAGCTTGGCTTTTTCTACGCGGCAACGGCTTAACAGGGAGTGCACGCGCCGTATGCAACGGGCGCTTAACCATAAGTGCTTCCCCTTAATACGGCATAAACCGTAAGGTGATGAACGCCGCGTTCAAGAACAAGGTGAATGGGCGTTTTAACCGAACGGTCCAATTTGAAACTATACTTGGGCGGTTAGTGCGGGCCGTTTTGTCCGCTGCGTAACGACGATTGGTTCAGAGTACGTCGATGCAACGCCTCGCGATCACCACGCTTGTCAGCGTATGGGGAATGTCTTCGGCTCTCGCCCAGCCGATGCCGCTCAATCCATATTACTACGCGGGCCCCCCGCAAGTGCAGTATGGCCCGCCGCCGTCTCAACCGTCTTACGCGCCGTCCGCAGAGCCGCAAGGCCCGGATCTTGGCGGCGGCTTCATCGAATTCATTTTCAGCGGGGGACAGACGCGGCACGGCCGGCCGGCCTATCAGCCGCAGCCCGGGCCGCCGATGGCCGCGCAGGCGATGATGCCACCCATTCAGCCCGACTACATGTACGCTCCGCCCGTCGTGCAGGCCTCGCTGCCGCCGCCGGACGGGATGGTGGATCCGCGCTACCTCAAGCAGGAGGTTGCCTATGATGGCGGCGAGAAACCCGGCACGGTGATCATCAACACGCCCGAGCGCATGCTCTATCTCGTCGAAGAAGACGGCAAGGCTATGCGCTACGGCATCGGCGTCGGCCGTCCGGGTTTCACCTGGGCCGGCGTGCATGAAGTCAGCGCCAAGCGCGAATGGCCGG
>CAZQTB010000051.1:0-2049 GCA_964596295.1 uncultured Rhodocyclaceae bacterium
TTTGGGTCATGATGACGCGAATTTTTCAAAAGGACTTTTTCTACAGCCTCAACGTTTGAATTCACCGGCGCTGCGCAGCTTTATCGCGCAGCGTCCGGTGGAATGATGGGTTGGGCCGCATTAGTAGTAGGTTGCGACAGCGTAACGCGTGGTGCCGACCATTGCTGTGTACTCAAGGATGAAGTACTTGCGGTGACGCAAACGACGAGCAAGCCATGAGGTCTTGTGCGTATAGAACTCGGTAGATAGTTCAGATGCGATGGGCATACACGTTTGAGCAGAGGTGCTTGTTTGAAGCGTTACCTCGCGCAACTCGAACGAGCCTGAAGGAGAAATGAACTTCAGATGATAGGAATTTGCTGCCACGTCACGCGCAGCATCGATTGGCACTGTAAATGCGGACGAACAGTCCTTGATTCGGACTCCGCTGATGTATGCAACCGAGCCCGTATGGTTTGTGAAGCGAATATCTACGGCACTATGCGATACGGCCCCAATAGCTATAGCTCCGGGCACGAAATGAACTTCCAAGCCAGGCACGGACTGAACTCGGCGACGCTGCCAGAAGAACAACGCTAGTGGCTAAAGGATTGCCGTGAAGGCCAGGGCGAGCCAGTTCGGCAAATCGTTCGCACGGAGCCAATTCCACGCTTCGACGGCCCATGAGGGATTCTCTGTGTTCATTCTTGGTATGCGATGGTAGTAGTCAATGCGGCCCAACGTAAAGTAGACACCCGAAAACGAGCCAGAAAAAGCGCCGCCGAGGTGTATAAAATTGGCTGATGTTTGCAATTCATTGAAATCTTTGGGTAGCTATATTCAGTGACACCCTAAAATTATCGACAAATACACCCTGCCTGTTTTTCCAAAATTATTTGATCACGTACGTGACAGGCTGCGGGGGAAACATTACAGCATTCGCACAGAACGCGCTTAGGGTGATTGGATCAGACAATATGTTTTGAAAATTTCCCGCCATCCGGCCGATGTTTCGGTTATGCGCGGTCTTCTACCCATCGCAGCGGGTTTGACGATCTGACGCCTTTCTTCGCCGTATCACCAGCGCCGATTTTCTGGATATCGCTTCGCATAATTTTCTGATCTTTCGCGCTATCCTCGCGCCGCTTGCAGCAACACGATCACCGCACCGGCGCCGCCATCGGTCGGGCGCGCCTGGCAAAAGGCGAGGACTTCGCGTCGCCGGCTGAGCCAGCCCAGCACCAGGTGTTTCAGCACCGGCTCGCGGCCGGGCGAGTGCTGTCCCTTGCCATGCACGATGCGGACGCAGCGCTGTGCGCCGGCCCGGCATTCGGCGAGAAAAACGGCCAGGGCGGCGCGCGCTTCGTCGCGGGTGTGGCCGTGCAGGTCCAGCGAAGCTTGCACTGCCCAGCGGCCGCGCCGCAGATCGCGCAACTGGCCGAGCGAAACGCCGTTGCGCCGCCAGACGGCTTCGTTGCCGCCTTCGAGAAACAGATCGGACAGCAGCGGGCCGTGCAGCGTTTCGTCGAGCGCTGCGGCTTCGTCCTGCGTGCGCTGGCGTGGAATCGCAGGCGGCGGGGGCGGTTCGTGGTGCATGCGATCCGAGACCAGGGGCTCGGCATCGGCAACGGCGGCGCGGAACAGCGCCTGTTCTTCGGCAGTGAGCGCAGGGCGCTTTTTGCGCGCGGCGGGGAGGGGGAGATTTTTGCCGCCCCCGCCTCCCTCGCCGCCGTGGCTCATGTTTTTATTCCAGGCCGTCCAGATAGCGCTCTGCATCCAGCGCCGCCATGCAGCCGCTGCCGGCGCTGGTGACGGCCTGGCGATAGATGTGGTCCTGCACGTCGCCGGCGGCGAAAACGCCGGGCAGCGAGGTCGCCGTGGCGTTGCCTTTGCGCCCGCACTGCGTGACGATGTAGCCGTTCTCCATGTCGAGCTGGCCGGCGAAGATGTCGGTATTGGGCTTATGGCCGATGGCGATGAACACGCCTTGCAGGTCAAGGTCTTCCGTCGTGCCGCTCTTCACGTATTAGATGCGCATGCCGGTGACTCCGGTCTTTTCGCCCAGCACTT
>CAZQTB010000052.1:0-2007 GCA_964596295.1 uncultured Rhodocyclaceae bacterium
GCCCAAGGCAAGCCAGCGGCAAGCAGCCATACGGCGAACGCGCCGATCCGCCGCCGGAGCCAGCACCGACAACTATTGCCACGGTTAGTCATCGGTTTCGGCTCTCTTTGGACATAGCGGCGCCGTGTTCAAATGGAAGCTGCATTCAGGAAACCGTTTATAGCGCGAATGCCCCCCGGCGCAGCAGCGGGAAGGAGGGTGCCGCCAAAATACATAGGAACTCAATGGACTAGACAGCATTTAGCAAGACGGCTGCCGGGCGTCAGAGGGAGTACCGGCGGCAACTTCCGCAGTGCGGAACTAGTATTACTATACCTATTAAGATAGAAGTGCGCGCCGCGAATCAGGGCCAAATTTATGTTCCCAGGACCGTTTGGCACTCGTACTTTAGCAACCAAGGGTGCTGCTGTATTCGCAGCCACGCTATACTTTGCCGCAGCAGTGCATGCCCAACAATCAGGTCCTTTTACCGCCTGGGCCGGTGCCTGGACGGGCGCTGGCAGGCTAGCTCTGTCCGCTGGTGCCAATGAGCGCATCCGCTGCCGCGCGAAATACGACGTCGAAGGTAGCGGCTTAAAGGCAAAGCTGGAACTGCGCTGCGCCAGCGACAGCTATAAGTTCGAATTGCAAAGCGACGTTATCTATAAAGGAGGTCAGGTGCAGGGCGACTGGATCGAGACGACGCGTAAAGTCTCGGGCAAGGTAGAGGGTACCGTTCACGCCAACCAGATTGACGTCAGCGTTCAAAGTGCATCCTTTTCAGCGCTTCTTTCCTTGACGACCAGCGGCGACAAGCAATCGATTTCCATTCAGGCCCCGGCAGGGAGCGAAATGTCGCAGGCCTCGATTATCCTCAATCGCGGAACTTAGAATTCAATCCGCGGGTTTGAGCATTGCGAAGCGTTTCCTGGTCCAGCGGATAATTTCACGCAGCACCATCACGGTTGCCGGAAGGATCAACAGATCGCCGACGAGCGCGGCAATCATTGCGAATGCGCTGAGCCAGCCGAAAAGGCGCAGCGAAGGCAGATCGGAAAATACCGTCACGGCCAGGCCGCAGGCCAACACCATGGACGTGAGGATGAGCGCGGGACCGACAAGCACGGTGGGACGGATGACGCCCAGTTTCGGATCCTCGCCCGGCCGGTATTCCAGCCGCAGCCGGTTCAGATAGTGGATGGTCGCGCTGAGGCCGAGCCCGAAGGACACCGTCAGCGCCACGATGCTCGCGAACTGCAAGCCCTCGCCCATCGCCCACAAGACGGCGCCGGAAACCACGATCGGAAAGATGCCGGGCAGAATGCTCGCGGCCATCACGAACAGCGAGCGGAAGCAGATGCCGATGAAAGCCGCCACGAAGATAATCTCGATCGTAAGCGCCTTGTTCAATTTCCCGATCATGCTGGCGCTGTTGCGCGCCGCGACCGCGGAAAGCCCGGTTACGGATATTTTGTAGCCGGGGCTCTTCGCCCGTATTTCGTTAAACGCCGTATCGAGGTTCCCGATCACGGGCAGCAGGCGGCTCGCATCGATGTCGGGAATGCGGCCTGATACCACCACGGCGTTTTCTTCCGCCGAGACGAAGCGGCGCTTCAGATGCTCGGGCAAGAGGTCAACATATTGCTTGAGGCTTGCCGTGTCCGACTTGCCCGCCTTCTCGGCAAGCCATCGCCGCAGCGTTTCCAGCGACCAGACGTTTCCGACTCCGGCCTGCTTCTCCAGCGCCGCGTGCACGCTGCCGATGATCGCAAGCGTCTCCGGGGCATAGAGCGATGCGCCTTGGGGAAATTCGACCAATACATCAACCGGGTTGGCGCCGGTGAGCTTGGCATCGAGGCGGCTACTCGCCGCCACGGCTTGCTGCTTGTCCGGCACCTGATCGGCCAGCCGGTAGCGCGGTTCAAGATTGGCATAGAGCAGCGCCAGGCCGCCGACGATCAGCACGCTCAGGGTGCTGTAGAGGCTGGGGTGGAGCACCATGTGTTCCGCGATCCAGCCGCAAATACG
>CAZQTB010000053.1:0-1993 GCA_964596295.1 uncultured Rhodocyclaceae bacterium
CGATCGGCAGGCCCATGCATTGCGCGACATAGCCCGCATAGACGTCGCCGAAATTCCCGGTCGGCACGGTAAAGGCGATCTTGCGGCGCGGGCCGCCGAGCGCCACCGCAGCGGTGAAGTAATAGACCGCCTGCGCCACGATGCGCGCCCAATTGATCGAGTTGACGCCGGAGAGCCGTACCCGGTCGCGGAAGGCATGGTGATTGAACATACCCTTCACGATGGCCTGGCAATCGTCGAACGTGCCCTCGATAGCCAGCACATGCACGTTGGCGTCCGGCACGCTGGTCATCATGCGCCGCTGCACGTCGGAAATCCGGCCATGCGGGAACAGCACCACAACGTCAGCCTGCGCGCAGCCGCGGAAGGCTTCCACCGCCGCGCCGCCGGTGTCGCCCGAGGTCGCCACCGCGATGGTGGTGCGCTCCCCGCGCAGCCGCAGCGCATGATCCATCATGCGCGCAAGCAACTGCATGGCGAGGTCTTTGAAGGCCAGCGTCGGGCCGTGAAACAGCTCCAGCACGAATTGATTGGGGCCGGTCTGGACGAGCGGGACGGTCGCCGGATGGCGGAAAGTGTCGTAGGCCTCCCGCGCCATGCGGGCGAGGTCGGCCTCGGGAATATCGTTGCCGACAAACGGGCGAATGACCTCGACGGCGACTTCCGCATAGGGGCGGCCGGCAAAGCCCGCGATGGTGCGCTCATCCAGCCGCGGCCAGGCTTCCGGCACATAGAGGCCGCCGTCGCGGGCCAAGCCAGCCAACATGACGTCGGCGAAGCCGAGCGGCGGGGCTTCGCCCCGGGTGGAGATGTAGCGCACGAGACAGTCCTTAAAGCGGAAACGAATGCCGGCTGGATAGGCTTCGTAACTTATTAAAATCGCATGTATTTCCGTCCGGCAAACCGGGTCGGAGGCGGCCGAGACTAATCGGAAGCCCGGGCTTTCACAAGGAAAGTGCTGCGCGCCCAAAAGCCGAAAACCACAATCAGGACCAGGGCCAGTCCGTACCAAGTGAGCGCATATTGCAGATGGTTGTTTGGCAGGCTGGCTTTGAAAGGGCCAGGCGCCGGCAAGCCGTCAGGCGGCTCCTGTGCTTCGCGCTCGATATAGAACGGCGCGACCGCACCCCAGCCGTTTTCGCTCGCCATCGCCACGTGGTCGCGGGTGAACCAGAGCTGGGCGCCTTTGTCATAGGCGACTGTCAACTCCCAGCCTTTCGGCTCCGGCCAGCGCAGGATGCCGGTGATCTCCACCGTCCCCGCTGCCGGTACGGGACGCGCCGTGGCGCCGGTCGGCTTCTGGTCGGCGACGAAGCCGCGGTTGATGGCCACCATGTTTCCGGAAGCAAGGCGCGCGAGCGTAAAGACAAAAACGCCGGGTGATTTCACATCATCGCGCAGGCCTGATGCGTTGGCCCAAACCAGGGCTTCCTTGCCGGGCGAATACTGCGCGCGAAACTTCACGCGGCGGAATTCGTCCTGCTCCTGACTGAGCGAAACCCAGCGCTCCGGCGGTAGCAACGCCCCCGGCGCAGCGTTCAGGCGCCGGTTCAGCGTGTCGATGAGATTTTCCTTCCAGGCTTTGCGTTCGAGCTGCCAGGTACCGAGTGCGATCAAGGCCGCGAAGGCCACGAGCACCGCCAGCGCCGGCAAAAGTAATCCGCGGCGCAGGGCATGCGTCATGAATCGCCTCGCCGCTCAAGCCGCCCTTCCGCGGCCTTGTGATGGTATTGCAGCGTGATGAGCAGCCCTTTGATCGGCCGCAGCGGCCCCAGCGTCACCACCAGGATCAACGGCGTCCAGAGCAAAGCGTGGACCCAGTACGGCGGCTGATACAGAGTCTCGACCGCCAGCGCCGCGCCGACAACAATGAAACCCGCCAGCAAGATGACGAAAATTGCCGGGCCGTCGCCGGCATCCGCGAAGGAATAATCAAGACCGCACACATCGCAGCGCGGCCGCAACGCAAGAAAATTCTGAAACAGCCTGCCCT
>CAZQTB010000054.1:0-1752 GCA_964596295.1 uncultured Rhodocyclaceae bacterium
GCCTCCACGGCCATCACCTTGTAGGCGGCGACCATCGGCACGCCGGCGACCGCGAGTTCGAGCGTCACCGTGCCTGATTTCGTCAGCGCCGCGCGCGCCATGCGGAACGCGGCGTGTTTTTCCTGCTCTTCGACAATCACGCGCGGGCGCGAAGCCCAGCCAGCCGTGGCCTCTTTCACACCGGCGTAAAGACGCGGCACGGCGGGGATTATAACGTCGAGATCGCCTATTCTATCTTTAATAAAATCAATGGTTTGCTCGAATATCTTGAGAAGTCGCCGTATCTCGCCGCTGCGGCTGCCGGGCAGCACCAGCACGACGGGCGGATCGGCTAACCGGCGCGCTGTCTCCGCCGCATTGGGCCGCAGCATTTGCGCGCGCTCGACCAGGGGATGTCCCACATAGCTGCACGGCGGGCCGCCCAGCCGCGCATGCACCGCAGGTTCGAACGGCAGCAAGGCCAGAACGTGATCCACATAAGCCCGCATCGCCCGTGCGCGCCAAGGCCGCCAGGCCCAGACCGAGGGCGAGACATAATCCACGATCGGAATCGCCGGCGCCGCCGCCCGCACACGCCTTGCGACGCGGTGGCTAAAGTCCGGACTATCGATAATGACCAGCACATCCGGCTTTGCGGCGATCGCGGCGGCGGCTGTTTCGCGGATGCGCCGGAAAATCAGCGGCAGGCGCCGCGCGACGGCAAAAAAGGCCATGACGGCGAGATCGCCGATGGGAAATAGGCTTTGCAGCCCTTCCTTTTCCATTTCATGGCCGCCAACGCCGGAGAAAGTCACCGCCCCGCCGTGGCGTGCTCTCAGCGCGCGCATGAGCGGCGCTCCCAGGCGGTCGCCCGACTCCTCTCCGGCGACGAGGAAGACATGCAGCGGACGGGCGGTATCCCGGGCGATCATCCCGATGTTCCGTCGGCGCGCACGCCAGCCACAAAGATGTTGTGCTTGTCCGCCAGCGCTGTGACCTGCTGCGGCTCCGCGATAATGGCGCCGCCTGCAAGCACGGCGATCCCGGCAAGACCCGCACGGGCGGCGCCTTCGATCGTTTGCGGACCGATGGAAGGCAGGTCGAAGCGCCAGTCCTGGCCCGGCTTCGGCGCCTTGACCAGAACACCGCCCGCTTCCCCCTTGCCGTGGCGGGCGCGCAATTCGGCTACCCGCGCCAGCATGGCGTCTGTGCCTTCCGCGGCTTCCACCGCCAGCACGCGATTGCCGGCGACCACGGCAGCCTGCCCAATATCGAACTTGCCGATAGCGTCGAGCAGGCCGAATGCGAGCAAAATATCCCGTCGCTCCGCCTCACCCGGATGGCGGCGGCTGAGAGACCCCTCAGGAACCAGGATTTCCGGTGCGACCTCATGCGCGCCGGTCACACGGAAACCTTCGCGTTCGAACGCCACGGCAACCCCGGACAGCAGCCGGTTATCGCCACCCCGGTAGGCCCCGAGCAGACGGGGCAACAGGCGCAACGTGCCGAAATCGAAGCGCAGCCGCCACAGCGGAGGACGGATGAGCGTGCCGATGAAGACCACGTCGCGGCAGCCTTCGGCCCGGGCATTCGCGCATATGCGGCCGAATTGGCCAAGCGCGTTCCAATGATGCGGATAAGCAGCGACGCGTTCAGGGTCAGCCCAACCTCGCACGGGAAACAGGACAACACGCCGGCCGCGCTGACGAACGGCGTCGGCCACCGCGAAAGGCAGGCTGCCGCCGCAGCAGATGATCGCCAGCGGACCCTGGT
>CAZQTB010000055.1:0-1727 GCA_964596295.1 uncultured Rhodocyclaceae bacterium
GCTGATCCAGACTGCCGCGGTCCAGGAGAAAGACGTGGTGCTCGATGTCGGCTGCACCACTGGCTATTCATCCGCGATACTCGCGCGTCTCGGCCATTCGGTGATCGCGCTGGACGAAGAGCCTTCGCTTGCCGCCCGGGCGAAGGAAAATTTGGCCGCTTTCGGCGTGGGCAATGCATCGGTGGCCATCGGTCCTCTGGTCGACGGCTGGCCGGCGGCTGCGCCCTACGATGTCATCCTGCTGCAAGGCACCACCGAAATCGAACCGCGCCCGCTTTTCCCGCAATTGCGCGATGGTGGACGGCTTGTTTGCGTGCGTGGCGGCTCAGCGGCCGGGAAGGCCATGATCTACCGCCGGGTGGGGGCCGACGTAAGCGGAAGGCCGATTTTTGACGCGACAGCTGCCGTATTGCCCGGATTCACCGCGACCCCGGCCTTCGTTTTCTGATGGCTTTTCTTGGGGCGGGCGTGTGTGGCCCGGATGCGGCAATGCCTATCTTTTTGGCTGTGTGACGAAGCAGCGGGGTTCCACCCGAACCCCCATTCCCCCTATTGTGCCATAGTCTTGTAGGCCTGGGCTGCGCTGGCAGCGCCGGGCGGGTGGGGTAGTGCGGATGTCGGGATCTAAGCCGCGGGGGTCCAGCGCGCGCGTTTGCGCAAGCGCGGCCGCATTGCTTGCAGGAGTCCTGGGGTTATTTTGCGCGGGCGAGGCCTCGGCGCAAAGCCTGCAATCGGCCTTGGTCGAGGCTTACCAGAACAACCCGCAGCTCAACGCGCAGCGCGCTTCCGTGCGCGCTACTGACGAAGGGGTGCCCCAGGCGCTTTCGGGTTACCGGCCCAAATTGAGCGTAACGGCCAGCGGCGGGGATAAATTCACCCGCACTGATAGCCCCACCAACAGCGGACGCAACATATCCACGACCTCGGGCCAGTTCACACCTTATACCCTCAGTGCCACAGCGTCGCAGACGGTATTCAACGGATTTCAAACTGACAACAAGACACGCCTTGCAAAAGGTCAGATTTCCGCGGCGCGTGAGGCTCTTCGTGTGTTGGAGCAAACCGTTCTGCTCAATGCCGCCACCGTCTACATGGATCTATTGCGGGATTCCGCCATTGCCGAGGTCCAACGCAGCAACGTTCGTGTGCTCGGCGAAACGCTCAAGCAAGTCCGTGACCGCTTCAGTGTCGGCGAGGTGACGCGCACCGATGTCGCGCAATCGGAGGCGCAACTCGCGGCAGGGCAATTTCAGCTTCTCACGGCCGAGTCAAACTTGACCACGACGCAGTCCAATTTCCGGCGCATCATCGGTATTGATCCGGGCAAACTCACCCCCGGCGCGCCCGTGGACCGCCTCGCGCCGCCGACGCTTGCGGCCGCGATCGAACTCGGCCTGCAACAAAATCCCAGTGTTACGGCCGCCATGTACGGCATCGACGTCGCCAACATCCAGATCAAGATCAATGAGGGTGCGCTGTATCCGACTGTGACGCTGACCGGAACGGCGGAAAAAACCTGGAATTCATCGCTGAGCAATCTCCAACAAAACACTCTTTCCGCCATTGCCTCGGTCACGATGCCGATTTATCAGGGCGGCAGCGAATACTCGTTGATCCGCCAGTCGAAGGAGTCGCTCACGCAGCAGCGGCTCAATCTGGAACAGATACGCGATCAGGCTCGCCAGTCAGTCGTTCAGGCCTGGGGGCAGGTCAAGGCTACCAAGTCG